>JACRTY010000055.1 GCA_014305025.1 Candidatus Nyctobacter psychrophilus
TAGAATAGAGCGATAGAGAACGGCTCGAATTTACACCAGATATTGGACACCCTCTCGAGCCGTCCGCTAGCGGTTGGTCTAACTTGCCATTTTCAGCGGTTGCGAAACCGTGGAAAATCGTTGCTAATCATCGCTATGTGTTCGAATTTATGCGGATGCCATCGCCGCAATCGCCTTGCACCGGCATTGGGTCGGTGTAAATATTCCACTTGATGCCATCTGTCAGACAATGGAATACGGGCTAATTCAGCGTCCGAATACAGCAGTGCCGCTGCTAGTGCTTACTTGCAAGAATTAGCGTAATTATGCTACCATGAGGCATGAGTCGCGTTGCTCCGGAAATCGAGTTAACCGGCGACGAGCGCGCCGCATTGTGTAAGCTCGCCCGGTCGCCTTCGGCCGAACACCGCTTGGTAGAGCGTGCAAACATTGTGTTGTTGGCCGACGAGCGTCGTTCCAATCAGCAGATCGCAGAGGCGTTGCAGACGCGCGAGGCGCGCGTCTGCAAGTGGCGTCGGCGCTTCGCCCGCAATCGGATGCTTGGGCTGCGGGATGGCGCCCGCGGCATGCGGCCAAGATACGGCGAATCGACCCAGCGACGCATTCTTGAAACACTGGATAAGCCGCCGCCGGCCGGCCATGCGACATGGACGGGAAGTTTGGTTGCGCAGGCTTTGGGCGACGTGAGCGACGACCAAGTCTGGCGCGTGCTGCGCGATCGGAACATCTCGTTGGAGCGCCGACGCAGCTGGTGTATCTCGAATGATCTAGACTTCGCCGCCAAAGCTGCTGATATTGTTGGGCTGTACTTGGACCCGCCCACAAATGCACTTGTGCTCTCGATC
Source organism: Candidatus Nyctobacter psychrophilus (assembly GCA_014305025.1). Taxonomy (GTDB): domain Bacteria; phylum Vulcanimicrobiota; class Vulcanimicrobiia; order Vulcanimicrobiales; family Vulcanimicrobiaceae; genus Nyctobacter; species Nyctobacter psychrophilus. The sequence goes on from JACRTY010000055.1 coordinate 846, forward strand.
GACGAAAAGCCGTCAATCCAGGCTTTGGAGCGAGCGCAAGGATGGCTTCGCCTGCCAGACGGCACGGGGCTCACCGGCGTCTCGCACGGTTACAAGAGGCACGGCACGACGACGCTCTTCGCGGCTCTGGACGTCGTCACCGGGAAGATCAAGACTGGGCATTATACCCGCCGCCGTCGTCGGGAGTTCTTGCATTTCATGAATGACGTTATCGCCGAGTACCCCGATCGGGAGGTCCACGTCGTTCTCGACAATCTCAATACTCACAAACCGAAGTGCGACCGCTGGCTTCAGCGCCATCGCAACGTGCATTTCCACTTCACGCCGACGTACTCGTCTTGGCTTAACCAGGTTGAATGCTGGTTTAGCATACTGGCGCGTCAAGCGCTTCGCGGAGCCAGCTTTACCTCGCCTCAGCAAGTGCGCGGCGCCATCGACCGGTTTGTCGCCGGGTATAACGAGATTGCTGCGCCGTTTGAATGGAAGGCGACCAAGGTCCATGCCAGCAAGCCAACTCATACTTACGCTGAACGCTGCAAGTGAGTACTAGGCGGCGATGACTTCGATGCGTTCCTTGTCGCGTAGCTCGACCTTGGCGTTGCCGCCGGCGGCGATTTCGCCGCGCAGGATGGCGGTCGAGAGCGGGTTGGTGACGAGTTTGGCGATCGTTCGCGCGACGTAACGCGCGCCGCTGCCGGCGGCGATGCTTTCCTCGGCGAGAAAGCGGCGAGCGTCGTCGCTGAGGTCGATCGACACCCGTAAAGCGCCTAAGCGCTCGGCGACCGCGTCCATCTGCAGGTCGACGATGCGTTCGATCTCGGCTTCCCCCAGGTCGTTGAAGCGCACGACGTCGTCGATGCGATTGAGGAGTTCGGGACGTACGTACAGTTCTAGTTCCGCAGGATCCGCGTTGCTCGTCAGAATGACCACGGCGTGGCGGAAATCGATCGTGCGGCCCTTGGCGTCCGTCACCCGGCCGTCGTCGAGAATCTGCAGCAAGATGGCGGCGACGTCGGCGTGCGCTTTCTCGAACTCGTCGAAGAGGACGACGCAGTACGGACGGCGCCGCACGGGTTCGGTCAATTGTCCCGGCTCATCGTGTCCGGCATATCCCGGAGGTGCGCCCAAGAGGCGCGAGACGGTGTGCGACTCGGTGTATTCCGAAAGATCGATCCGTACGAGTGCATCCTCCGTGCCGAACAACTCGGCGGCGAGCGCCCGGGCCAATTCGGTCTTGCCGACGCCGCTCGATCCGACGAACAAAAAGCCGCCCACCGGCTTGCGTGGATCCTTGAGCCCGGCCCGTCCGCGCCGGATGGCTTCGGTGACGAGCGCGATCGCGGGGCCTTGACCGATGACGCGTTTTTCGAGCGCGCTTTCGAGCGCGAGAAGGCCGCGCGTCTGTTCGGCCGTCAGCGACCCGATCGGGATTCCGGTCCAACGAGAGACGACGGCCGCGACGTCGACGGCATCGACCGTGAAGCTGCCGGCGAGCGCGACCGAAGATGACGCTTCGTCCATCAGGTCGATTGCTTTGTCGGGCAAGAAGCGGTCGACGATGTAGCGGGCGGACAGGCGGGCCGCCGCTGCGATGGCGTCATCGGAAATGGTCACACCGTGGTGTTGCGCGTAGACACTGCGCAGCCCGCGCAGGATTTTCTCGGTTTCTTCGACCGTCGGTTCGACGATCGTGACGGGCTGAAAGCGGCGTTCGAGCGCGGCATCGTTTTCGATGTGCTTGCGGTATTCATCGAATGTCGTCGCGCCGATGCATTGCAACTCTCCGCGCGCGAGTTCCGGCTTGATCATCGAAGAGAGATCCAGTGAACCTTCGGCCGAACCGGCACCGACCAGCGTGTGCAGTTCGTCGATGAACAGGATGACTTCACGCGCCGACTTTTTGATCTCGTCGACGATGCGCTTGACGCGGCTTTCAAACTCGCCGCGGTACTTCGTTCCGGCGACCAGGGGTCCCAGGGATAGGGCGAGGATCCGCTTGTCGCGCAGCACCGGAGGAACGTCGCCGCTCGCGATCCGTTGCGCCAACCCTTCAACCACGGCGGTCTTTCCGACGCCCGGATCCCCGACGAGGACGGGATTGTTCTTGGAACGCCGTGCGAGGATGGCGACGACGCGCGCGATTTCGACCTCGCGGCCGACGACGGGATCGAGTTCATCCGCGCGCGCCGCCGCGGTCAAATCGCGCGAATATGCAGCCAGCGTCGGGGTGCCGGTGCGCAGGCGTTTGGCCCAATCGCGCGGATCAGCGGACGGCAAGTCGCGCTGGCCACGTTGCAAGCGGTCGACGGCGAATGTCGTTCCGACGGCCAGCGCAACGGCGGCAATCGCCGAGCCGACGAGCGGCAAGACGGCCGACTTGCCGCGGCGGGCGCAGGTGTCGCAAACCTCCGCCTCCACCCAGGCGCCGCTGCGCAAGGTGAAATCCCGAACGGTTGCCGGACGCAATCCGCACGTCTCGCAAAGCGCTGCCATCGTGTTTCCCATACCCGCCACAATGACCACGGTTTCGCGGTACGCCTGCTTGGTGCATGCCGCAGCGTGCGACATCCGGTGCGACATAAGGCGCTGCCTACGGGACCCAGGACCGTTACGGCGGCGTCCGCAATACGATTGCCATGGCGTACATCATCACCGAACCGTGCATTGGCACAAAGGACAAGTCGTGCGTCGACGTCTGTCCCGTCGACTGCATTCACGGGAAAGATGACGAGGGCCAGTTGTTCATCGATCCCGAGGTGTGCATCGATTGCGGTGCGTGCGTGTCCGCGTGTCCCGTCGAAGCGATCTTCGCCGATTCCGACGTGCCCGAGAAGTGGACGAACTACATCGCGATCAACGCGGACTATTTCAAGAAGAACTAAACGCATGTATTTCGCCGGAATGCCGTAGCGTAATCCGAGAAAGCGCCCGTGCGTCGCGTCATCGCTTCCGAACTCATGGACGCTCCCGATACCGACCCGGCTCTTCTAGCGGGGAACCTGGCCGACATCGAGTTCGCCAATCGCCGCTTTGGCGGCTACCGGCCCGTTGTTCGATCGGTCTTCGAGCACGATGCCGCCTGGCTGCTCGACGTCTGCTGCGGTAGCGCGGACGTCCCGCGCGAACTGCTGCGCGAGGCGCGTGCGCGGGGGCGCCGCCTCGAGATCGTCGCGCTGGATGCAAGCGACGCCGTGCTGGCCGTCGCGCGCGAGCGTGCCGGCGATGACCCGCTGCTGCGCTTCGTGCGCGGCGACGCACGCATGCTGCCTTTTCCCGACGCCGCGTTCGACATCGCTACCTGTACGCTCGGGCTACACCACTTCGACGACGACGCCGCCGTCGACGTGCTGCGCGAACTGCGTCGCGTCGCTCGCCTGACGCCGATCGTGTGCGATCTCGAGCGATCGCCGCTCGCGTACGTGGGCGCGTCGCTCTTCGCAACCTTCATCGCGAAGAACCCGCTCACCAAGCACGACGGCCCTTTGTCGGTACGGCGAGCCTATTCGGCACGCGAACTGCTGTCGTTAGCAGGCGCCGCAGGCTGGGGAAGCCCGCAGGTTCGACGCAGCGCGTATTTTCGTCTGGTCCTAAACGATCGTGGCTGAGGTCGTCATCGTCGGCGCCGGTCCGGCCGGCTCGGCCTGCGCGCTGTGGCTGGCACGCGCCGGCGTGGCGGTGACGGTCGTCGAGCGCCAGCGTTTTCCGCGGCGCAAAGTATGCGGCGAGTATTTGTGCGCCGGCGCCATTGCGGAACTCGACGCGCTCGACGTCGGCCACGTCGTAAGGCGCGACGCGCGTGTTTTGCGCGGTGTCCGGCTCGTACCGTCCGGCGCAGGGCCGCTCGAACTCGCGTTTGCTGCGCGCTCGTTGGCTTGCGAACGCGCCGTGCTCGACGCGCACCTCCTGACCGCTGCACGCGATGCCGGCGCCGTTCTCCTCCGGGCACAGGCAGAGGACCTCGCGTTCGAGAGTGATCGTACCAGCGGCGTCATCGTGCGCGACGAACACGGTGAGCGTCGGACAATCCCCGCGCGCTTCGTCGTCGGCGCCGATGGGTCAGGCTCGCTCGTGGCCCGCAAACTCGGCTTGATGCACGCCGAACGTGGTGTGCGGCGTTTTGCCGTGGGCGGCCACTATCGCGGTTTGGGAACGCTGGACCACCACGTTGAGATGCACGTCGGTTCGGGCGCGTACGTTGCGCTCAATCCGCTCGACGACGAGCGCGCCAACGTAATGGTCGTCATCCGCGAGCGCGAACTGCGCAGTTGGTCCGGTGCGATCGACGCGGGCATGTCGACTCTCTGCTCGCGACTCACCCGAAACGAGCGCACGCTCGCCGACGCGCACCGGATCGGACCGCGCGTCTCGATTGGACCGCTGGCTTTTTCCGTCAACGGCGCGACGCATGGCGGCGCGCTGCTCGTCGGCGATGCGGCCGGCTTTCTCGATCCCTTCACCGGTCAAGGCGTGCTTCTCGCCTTGCGCGGCGCGCGGGCGGCGGCCGAGGCCATCGGCCATGCGTTGGCACGGCCGGCGGAAGAACGAGCCGCCATGGCGCGCTACGGCGCAAGCCGCGAACGGGATTTTCGCGTCCGTCGGCGCGTCGGCCGGCTCGTCGACCTGCTCGTCGACGTCCCTTTTTTGGCGCGCCGCAGCAGCGTTCGATTCCGGCACCGTCCGGAACTCGCCGCGACTCTCTTGGATGCGCTCGGCGGCATCATCGCCCCGGAGCGTGCGCTCGCGCCGGGCTTCATGGCACGACTGCTTCTGTGAGCGCCGCGTTTCGCCTGAGCGGGGCGCACGGTACGTGACCGAAACGACAAGCGAGATCAACATTGCCGCGGCGCCGGCAACGATTTACCGCTTCGCCTCCGCGACGGAGCGCTGGCCCGAACTGCTCCCGCACTACCGCTCCGTACGGATTCTCGCCCACGATGGCCCCAGCCGGACCCTGGCCATGGCGGCGCGGCGGGGCATCATTCCGATTTCCTGGGTTGCGCAACAAACCGACGATCCGCAAACGCCGTCGATCCGCTTCGTGCACCTTGCCGGTCCCGCGCGCGGCATGGACGTCGTCTGGCGCTTTCTTCCGGAGAGCGGAGGAACGCGCGTGACGATCGAGCACCGTCTTCAGTTTTCATTTCCGCTCGCGAGCGACTGGCTGGGCGAGCACGTCGTCGCGGGATTTTTCATCGACTACGTTGCGCGCCGAACGCTTGCGTGCATGAAGGCGCTATCGGAAGCCGCATGAGCAGCGGCGCAGCGATCCATCGCGTCGTCGTGACCGGTATCGGCATCATATCGCCGATCGGTATCGGCGTGCAATCGTTCTGGAACAACGTTCTGCGCGGCGACATCGGCGTGCGAACGATTACCCGCTTCGATCCCAGCGCCTTCGGTTCGCACGTCGCCGCGCAAGCCGACGCTTTTGATGCAAGCGACTTCTTGTCCGCGCGCCGCATTGCGCGAACCGAACGCTTCGGTCAGTTTGCGGTGGCCACGGCAGGCCTGGCGCTCGACGATGCCGCCTTCCAGCCCGACGGACACCGCGACGAAGTCGGCGTGTGGATCGGTTCGGCGCTCGGCGGTCTCGCGTTTGCCGAAGCACAACACGAGGCGTATCAAGCGCGCGGCGCCAGCGCCGTACGTCCGCTACTCGCAATCTCCATCTTTGGCGCTGCCTCGACCACGAACATTGCGCTCGCCTTCGATTTGCGCGGCCCCAACGTCAGCAACGCGAATTCGTGCGCCGCAGGCACCGTCGCCATCGGCGATGCATTTCGCGCCGTCGCGCGCGGCGACGTGCGCGCCGCGCTTGCCGGCGGCGTGGAGGCGCCACTGTCACCGCTCATCTTCGGCGCATTCGCGACGATCGGCGCGATGTCGGAGCGCAATGAGGAACCGGCGCGGGCGAGCCGTCCGTTCGATCGCGATCGTGACGGCTTTGTGATGGCAGAAGGGGCGGGCATCGTGATGCTCGAGCGCTACGACGATGCTCGCTCGCGCGGCGCGCGTATGTACGGCGAAGTGAGCGGTTTCGGGCTGACGGCGGATGCCTATCATATGACGGCTCCGCAACCCGAAGGGCGCGATGCGGCGGTCGCAATGCGCCGGGCGCTCGGCGAGGCACACGTCCTGCCCGATGAGATCGAACTCGTCGACGCGCACGGCTCCGCCAGCCGCCTCAACGATACGACCGAAACGTTGGCGCTCAAACGTGCGCTGGGCACCGCCGCCGAGCGGGTGCCTGTCGTGGGCACGAAAGGGCAGCACGGCCACGCGCTGGGGGCCACCGGGGCGTGGGAGGCGGCGCTGTCGCTCCTGGCGATCCACGAACGCCGCGTGCCGCGCACCGTCAATCTGGACAACGTCGACCCGGCGTGCGATCTGGACTATGTGCGGGAAGAACGAGCGCTCGCGCCGCGCGTGGTCCTCTCTAACAATAGCGGTTTCGGTGGTATCAATGCGTCGCTCGTGCTGCGCGAAGTCGAGTCGTGAGCGCATTGCCGCGCGTCGCCGCTGACACTCCTCCCGTGCGAGCGCGCGACGCGACGAAAGTTTACGTCGCCAGCGGAGCGGAGCCCGTGCGTGCGCTCGACGCCGTGTCGCTCGAAGTCGCCGCCGGCGAGATGGTGGCGCTCGTGGGGCCGAGCGGTTGCGGCAAAAGTACGCTGCTGAACTTGATCGGGTGCGTCGACCTTCCGACGTCGGGCGCGATCGAAGTCGCCGGCGCCGCCACCTCGTCGCTGCGCGACAATGACCTCACGCGGTTGCGCCGCGAGGCCGTCGGCACGGTCTTTCAATTCTTTAACCTCTTACCGGCGATGACGATCGGCGAAAACGTCGCATTGCCGCTGATCCTGCAACGCCGTCCACGCGCCGAAATCGCCAAGCGATTACAAGCCGCGCTCGACTCAGTCGACATCGCCGACAAAGCCGATGCTTACCCCAGCCAAGTCTCCGGCGGTCAGCTGCAGCGCGCCGCCATCGCGCGCGCGACGATCCATGCGCCTTCAATCGTCCTCGCCGACGAACCGACCGGCAACCTCGATTCGCACAACGGCGCCGCGGTACTGCGTCTCTTGCGCACGTTCGCATCACGCGGCCAAGCGATCCTCATGGCCACGCACGCCATCGAAGCCACCGCCGTCTGCGATCGCATCATTCGTATGCAGGACGGCCGCATCGTCGGGTAGGGCGCGCCGTGTGTTGCGCAGCGCCACGTGCGAAGCGTGGTATAACTTTGAGAGCATGCGAAGGACCTTTCGCGGAGGAGCCGTGATCGTGGCGTTCGCCGCCATCGTTCCCACGCGCGGGTCGTTTCATCGCCGACGGTTTCGGCCACGTCTTTGTAGTCGAGTTGGCTAGCCGGTTCCGTCACCGAGTACGATGCAGCCACACTTCGAGCGGTGCGCAGTATTTCCAACATTGCAAAGAGCGCCGTGGGCAGCGTTCCAAAACCTCTACGCGGTGACGTTTGATAGCGATGATACGATGTACGTTCTCTATGGCGGGAGGTACGATCCGGCCGCGCGGGAGGACACCGGTAAAGCCATCGCCGTTTTGATGGAGAGCGGCGGTTTGCGCGCTCGCTTCCCATCGACGAGCGCCACGCGCCGTCGCATATTGCTTTTGCGCCGGGGTCGATTCCCGCGGAAACGGTGACGCCCGGTCCTGAGGTGCTGGCCCCTCCGATTCCGTCGGCCGCGGAATCGCATACGATGGCGCAGGACGTGGCAGGGGGCGGAGCGATATCGCGCGCAGCGTCTGGCGCTCGCAGTGGCTCGATGAGCCTCTCCACGTCGCGCACCTTGGGCCGTTGTGGCGGCTGGATCTTCCCGGGCTTGATACGTCCGTGATCGTGGACTGTGCCGCAGGTCTCGAGATCGATTTGAACACGGCGAAAAAGACGTACCTCGGCAAGCGGCGCGACCCCGATGTGCCGGTTCCCACCGAGCCACCATTTCCCGGGCTGATGTCTGCCGATCCGCGGCACGCTTACGCTCCTGACTGAGCCAATGCCATCAAAGACGATAAACGGCATGGCCGCGCACGGACATTCGACGAGCGCGACGTTCCAAACGAGACCGGCGTTCGTCGATTCAGGGAAAGCATCACAATCAAAGCGCTTGGGTTTCCGCGGAGACCGCTCCCCGAACCCCACCGAATTTCAAGTCAAAAACATCCGACATTAACGGCTAAGGATGTGGACCTTTTGCGGTCGCCGCCGATTACCGTTTGAGCGGTGGCGCGGCTAGTGCTTGGTTGCGGAGATTCGCGTAAGAAGACCACGAAGGATTTTTGTCCGGATCGAGGAGCGAGGAGCGCGGAATGACGAGTCATTTGAGCGACGAGCGACGATGAGCCGGGCAAAAAGACGAGTGGGATTCTTGCGCGAACCTCCGCAACCAAGCACTAGGTACTATGCCTTTCCGCCATAGCGAGCAGCTCGCGGACTTCGGTGTCGTCGACTTGGTCGAAGGATTTGTACCAGCGGCCGATGCTCAGCAACTGCGCGGGGGTTAACGCGCAGACCACCTCGTCGGCTTCGGTTTTCAAACTGTGCACGGTATCGGGCGGCGCAACGGGGACCGCGACGATGACCCTCGCGGGTGCATGGTGCCGGACGGCGCGGATGGCGACGCGCATCGACGCTCCGGTCGCGAGACCGTCGTCGACCAAAATGAGCGTTCGGCCGCCGAGCTGCGGCATGGGGCGGTCGTCGCGATAGCTTCGTTCTCGCCGCTCTAGTTCACGCTCCTCGCGAGCGGCGACCGCGGCAACGGCCTCCTGCGGAATGCCGAGCCGCTCGATCGCCTCAGTGTTCAGCATGGTCACGCCCGCTGCGATCGCGCCCATGGCGAGTTCCTCGTGGCCTGGCACGCCGAGCTTACGAACGGGCAAAACCTCGAGTGGCGTGTGCAAAGCGCGCGCAATCTCGAAGGCGACCGGAACGCCGCCGCGCGGCAACGCGAGCACCAGTACGCCGGGACGCTTGGCGTAGGAACGCAGCTTGCGGCCGAGCACGGCGCCGGCCGCCCGGCGATCGGCAAACATGCTTCCTGTTGTTCCCAGGATATCGGTCGCTTGACCCCGAGCATGGCACAGCGGTGACGACGATGGCGCTCTTTCGCGGGCTCGTTCTCGGGCACGCTCGCGCCAATTGGCTGCGGGCGCTCGTCACGCTCGGAGCCGTGGCGCTCGGCGTCGCCATCGCGCTAGCCATCGATCTCGCCAATGCGACCGCGGTTGCATCGTTCGCATCGAGCGTCAACGTCGTAGCAAACCATGTCGATTTGCAGGTGCTCGGCGTGGGCCGCGGCTTCGACGAACGGACCTTCTTGCGCGTGCAAGACGTCCCGGGCGTGTCGTATGCGAGCCCGACGATCGAAGATTCGATCGTCGTCGGTGCACGTCCGGGCGATCCGTTTTCGGGTGAGATCCTGCGCGTGCTCGGCTTGGACTTGTTGCGGCCTCTACCGCGTAACGCGGCCGCAAGCGTCGCGATACCCGGCGAGTACGATGCGAACGCGGCGAGCGGCCCAGACCCGTATATGCTCGTTGACGGACGCGGCGCGTTCATCTCCGAACGGGTCGCGACGCGGTATCACCTGCGCGTCGGCGGCGTGCTTCGCGCGCTGGCAGGCGACAAGCCCGTGAACTTTCGCCTTGCCGGCATCGTACCGGCCGGCACGCCGGGTCTGGATTCGAGCGTCGTGTTCGTCGATATCGCGACCGCGCAAGAAGCGTTCGGAAAGATCGGCCTGGTCGACCGGATCGATCTTATCGTGGACCCGAAACGCCTGCCGGCGGTGCAGCGTGCCGTTGCGGCCGCGATTCCGCCTGGCACGCGCGCCATCGAGCCCAAGGTACGCACCGGTGAAATTGAACGGATGCTGCGCAGCTTCCAACTCAATCTGGCGGCACTCTCGTACATCGCGCTGCTGGTCGGCATGTACTTGATCTACAACGCCGTGGCGATCTCGGTCGTGCAGCGCCGGCCCGACGTCGGCAGCTTGCGTGCCCTCGGTGCCTCGCGGCGCCAAATCTTCGCAACCTTTCTGGCAGAAGGCGCGCTCTTCGGCGTGGCCGGATCGCTGCTCGGACTCGTCCTGGGCAGCGTGCTGGCCCAATTTTCGGTCGGAGCGGTTTCGCGGACGGTGGACACGCTGTACGTCGCGTCGAGCGCCGATCGCGTCCATTACGATCCGGTCGTGCTGTTGCAGGCCTTCGTCGCGGGCACGGTTCTCGCAACGATATCGGCGCTCGTTCCTGCGCTCGAAGCGGCAGCAACCGCCCCCGCACTGACGATGCGGGCTGCGGGCTTCGAACGTCGTCGCGCTCGTCCTGGCCTGGGGCTCGCCGTGGTCGGGAGTGCGCTGCTCGCGTTCGCGTATCTGCTCGGCTTCGCGCCCGCCGTTGATGGAATCCCGGTTGCCGGCTACGCGGCAGGGCTCGCTATCATCTTCGGGGGTTCGCTGTGCGTGCCGCTCGCGCTCGTTGCCGCGACGGCAGCGGCGCGCCGAATCACGTTGCGGCGCTCACCCGCGGCCATGCTCGGTGCGGCGAACCTTGGTTCGGCGCTGCGGCGCAACAGCGTCGCGGTCGCCTCGCTGATGGTCGCGATCGCGATGATGGTCAGCGTGGCCATCTTGATCGGCAGTTTTCGGACGACGGTTCTTGCCTGGGCCGACGATACGATCAGAGCCGACCTGTTCGTTCGGCCGCTCGGCTTGCAGGATGCCAGTTATGATGCGCGCTTCTCGCCCGACGTCGCCGCGACGATTCGCCGGGTCTCCGGCGTTGCAGCCGTCGATACGTTTCGCGCCATCTCGATTCCGTATCGAGGCACCATCACGAACCTCGCCTCCGTTGACGTTGCGTCGATCACCGACCGCAACCGGCTGCGCTTTCTCGGTTCGGTCGACGCGCACAGCCTTGCCCGCTCGCTGCCGGGGACACTGCAGGCGCTGATCAGCGAACCGTTCGCGACGCGTTTCGGAACGCACGTCGGCGACGACGTGCCGGTCGACACGCCGGCCGGCCGCGTCCGCTTCCATGTCGCGGCGATCTACAACGATTATTCAACCGATGCCGGCGTACTGCTCGTCGACAAGCGCACGTACGCTCATCTTTTTCACGACCCCAGCGTGAACTCGCTGGCCATCTTTGCAAAGAAGGGCATTGACCTGGGCGATTTGCGGACACGCGTGATCCGCAGCGTTCTACCGCTGCGCGTCGACGTGCAAACGACGCGCGAACTGCGTGCGCTCGTCATCACGATTTTCAATCGCACCTTCGCCATCACGTACGCGCTGTACGTCATCAGCATCACGATCGCCGTGCTCGGCGTCGTCAGTACGCTGTTTGCACTCGTGCTCGAGCGCCGTCCCCAGATCGGCCTATTGCGCTATCTGGGCTTGGCGGCGAGCGACGTGCGCGGCATGGTGCTCTACGAGGCGGCGTACATCGGCGCGCTCGGCGGCGTCGCGGGCGTAACAGTCGGCGTGCTGCTCGCGCTCTTGCTGATCTACGTGATCAACCGTCAGGCCTTCGGTTGGCTCATCACCCTCCACATGCCGTACGGTTTTTTGGTGGAGGCCGTTGCGCTCGTCATTGTTGCGGCGCTGCTGGCCGGCCTTTATCCCGCGCGGCTGGCGGCGCGCGTTCGGGCGGCCGAGGCGGTGCGCACGGAATGAGCGCGCGTGGGAAATATCTGATCATTGAACCTCAGGGGAGAACACATGCCAAAGAACGACCGAGACCCCGAATCTGCGCCGCTGCCGTCGACCTTGCAACGGTCGCCGAAGAAGGCACAAGATACCTATGAGAAGACGCTCGAGAGCGCCGAAAAGACGTACGACGGTAACGAACAAGCGGCGCATCGCGCGGCTTGGGCATCGGTAAAGCACTCATTTGAAAAGACGGGCGATCATTGGGAACCTAAAGCCGAACGCGGGCCGTCGGATCCTCGTGCCGAGCAGCATGGTCCCGGTGCATCGGCGCAGACATACGGAGGCGTCGACGTCGAAGGCAAAACGAAAGAGGAGCTACGCGCCCAAGCGCGAGCAGTGGGCGCCGACGTGTCGTCCGGCATGACCAAGGCGCAACTGGGAGAGGCCATCGAGAAGGCCAATCGCCGCGAGGACCGCAAACGGCGCGAGGGACGTTGACGATTCGGAACCGCCGGGCTGCGCTCGTGTGCGCAATCGCCGCACTCGGTTGCGCTGTCGCCATCGAAGGGGCGAGCGGTACGGCACGGGACGTAGCGGCGCGCACGACGGCGTCGCACTCCACGTTCGACATGGCGCGCGCGCCGTACTCCTTCGAATTTCCGCGCGATCATGCGGCGCACCCGAACTATCGCAGTGAATGGTGGTATTACACGGGACACGTGCGAACGAACGCGGGGCGCCGCTTCGGTTACGAGTTGACGTTCTTTCGCATCGGGATGCATCCCGGCGATCCACGACCGCTCGCGGGTCAGAGCCGCTGGCGCGGTAATGAGCTCTATCCCGCGCATTTTGCGATCACCGACGAGCGGGGGCTCACGTTCTTCTACGTCGATCGTTTCGCGCGCGAGGCGCTCGGCATGGGGCACGCCTCGGCGACAAACTTGGACGTCAAGGCAAATCGCTGGACGCTTGTCGGGACGCCGCTGCGCGGCCGCGATCGCGAGCGGATGCGGTTACGCGCCGCGGCTGTGACGGCCAACGGAACCGATGGCGTCGATCTGGTGCAAGTCCCCGAAAAGCCGCCGGCGATTCACGGCCACGGGGGCGTTTCACGCAAGGCGGCGTGTGAGGGCTGCACGTCCCACTATTACTCGTACACGCGACTACGTACGACCGGAACGCTCGAATTCGGCGGGGTTCGCTTTCCGGTCAGCGGCATATCGTGGATGGATCACGAGTTCGGCTCCGGCCAGCTCGGGCCCGATCAAGCCGGGTGGGATTGGGTGTCGGTGCAGCTCGACGACGGCCGGGATCTCATGTTGTATCGACTACGGCAGAAGGATGGAAGCGTAACGCCCGCCTCCAGCGGCAGCTTGGTCAGTGCAGCCGGAACGGTGCGTTACTTGCCGCTGCGGGCGTTTACGATGGAGGCGCAGGGAAGCTGGAGAAGTCCGCATACGAACGCCGTGTATCCGAGCGGGTGGCGAGTGCGCGTCCCGAGTGCGCGGCTCGACCTCGTGCTCGAACCGACGGTGCTCGATCAGGAACTGGCCGGCACGACGGGCGGCATCTCGTACTGGGAAGGGGCCGTTACCGTCCACGACGCGGCGCACGGCGCCGAACGCGGCGTGGGGTATGTAGAGCTGACCGGGTACGCCGGTCCCGTGTCGCTGTGAACTCGCGCCGGCGAGGCGCGCTCCCAGGGTTAGGCCGCCTCGACCAATCGTTCATCGACCGCAAGGGCCCCCCTGGGAGCTTTTTTCCAAGATGAACGCGCAATCGACACACTGAACGGCGAGCACGAACGTCGCTTCGGCGGGTTCAGCGTGGTCGCGGCCGCAGTCCGGGCACCGGAAGAGATGCATGATGTGGGTACCTCCGCACCGATTGCACCATGCCGGTGTGCCACATGTCTGTCACTCTCGATTCGCCACCCATGTCGTCGCGGCGTTGCGCGGTCGCCGTGCCCGCCGCGCAACCGAGATTCGGCGGAACCCGATCCCGGTACGATTGCGGCACTATCTATTTCTCGCATAATTTCAAGACCGGCGACTCGATCGAACTCGCGCATCAAGTACGTCGCCGTCTCGATCTGATGGACCTGAAGTTCATGTAGCGTTCGAACACGGGTGCGCGCGTTGAAGCGCTCGCCCGTGACACGTTTAGTTCAGACCTGTTCGACAGCGAAAATCTCGGGGCAGCGCTCGCGCACGACGCGCTCGATGCTCTCTTTGAGGGTCGTATTAGACATCGGACAGCCACCGCAGGCGCCGATCATTTGAACGTAGGCGACCGCGTCGGCAACCCGCACGAGCCAAACGTCGCCGCCGTCGCGGTGGATCGCGGGCCGAATCTCGTCGAGCGCCCGTTCGATGCGGGCCTCGAGCGGTGCTGCGACGTTCACGTGTCCATAACCGTTGGGCGGCCGCAGTTCGTTTCGCGCTACGGCAAGCGAGCAGCTGCGGCGTAGGCCAGCGCGCCAAAGAAGACGACGACGGCGAAAAAGGCGACCCCTCGCCCGGCCAAGCGGCCGGCGTGCCGCGGTTCGGCATCGCGGCACGCGACGTACGCGCGCGTTAGGCCGATGCCGAACGGCAACGAGGCAAGTCCCGCTAGGCCGAAAAGCCGCGGAGCCCCGAGCGTCAGCGCAGCCGCGAAGCCTGCATTGGCGCCGAGCGCGCAGGCGATTCCCAGGGGCGTCGTTCGCCGGGTTCCCAGCCGTACGACGAGGGTTCGTTTGCCCGCGGCCGCATCGGCCCCGCGGTCGGGATACTCGACGGCCAGCATCATTCCGAGCATCGCCCCGGCTCCGGGCAGCACGCTCGCCACGAATCGCCCACCCGGCACGGCATTCTGAGCGAGGAAGGCGCACAGCGGGACGAGCACCGCGACGACCAGCGCCGTGTCCAGTTCCCCGAGCCCGCGTGCCGACAGCCGCAGCGGCGGCGCCGAATACACCCACGCTCCGGCGCATATGGCCAGCGCCGCAACAGCTGCGTCGGGCCTGCGTGCCGCCAGCGCCAGTGCGGCGGTACCGAGTAGGCCCAAGCCCATGCACACCAGCGCCGCCCGCAGCGCGACGACGGGCTGCAGTGAACCGTCGATGAGCGTTCCGCTGCCGCCGGAATAGGGCGTGCGCACGGCCGTGACGTCGGAGCGACGGTCGAAGTAATCGTTGGCATAGTGCGTCATAAATTGATAGCTCGTGATCGTCGCTTGCGCGAGCGCATACGCACCGATGTCGACCCGTCCGCTTTGGTACCAAGCCATGGCGGTGCCGAACGCGCCGCCGAGTAGACCGCCCACCAAGAATCGTAGACGTGAGAGGCGCAGGAAAGCCGTCAGCGGCATCGCCGTCGCTTTCGTGACGAGGGAACGCGACGCCGCCCACCGTAGCGCGGCAGCGCGATGTTGCTCGGCGCGATCGACGTGGGTACGAATTCCATCCACTTGATCGTCGTCGAGCTGGATCCGCACTACGGAACCGCGCGCACCGTGCTCAAGACGCGCGAAATGGTCCGCCTGGGCGCAGGCGACGCGCTCGCGCGCGGCCACCTCGGGAAGAAGGCCGTCGCTCGCGGCGTGGCGGCAATCGCGCGCTTCGCGGAAGCGGCGCGCGCGGCCGGTGCCGGCGACGTGCGTGCCGTCGCGACGTCGGCCGTGCGCGAAGCGTCCAATCGTGACGAATTCGTCGCCGCCGTACGCGCTGCGAGCGGCGTTACGCTCGAGATCTTAAACGACGTTGAAGAAGCACGGCTCATCCATCTGGGCGTGAGTCGCGGCTTCCCGCTCGGCGGCCGCCTCGCGTGCATCTTCGATATCGGCGGCGGCTCAACCGAGTTCATCATCGGCGATGCGGCGCGCTCCTATTACCTGCACAGCGTGCGGCTGGGCAGCCTGCGCCTCTTCGAGCGCTACCTCGCGGAAGGTGCGGCCGGCGGATACGGCGCGCTGGAAGCACACGTGCGCACGGAACTTGCGCCGGTGGCAGCGGCGCTGGGCGAATACGGCTTCGACGTGCTGATCGGTACGTCGGGAACGCTCATGGGGTTAGCCGCGCTCGATGCCGCCGACGCTGGTCTCGCGCTGCAGCGCGTCCATGGGTACGTGCTGCGCGTCGACCGCTTACGCACGCTCCAGCGCACCATGCTACGCCTCATGCCCGCGGAGCGCCGGCGCCTCCCCGGGATGAACCCGCGTCGCAGCGACATCATCGTGGCGGGAACGGCGATCGCGATCGCGCTGGCCGAGGCGCTCGGACGCGACGAAATCGTCGTCAGCGAGCGTGCACTGCGCGAAGGACTCGTGGTCGACTATCTGGAGCGGAACATCGCACTCGCACGGACGCTCGGTGACGAGCGCACGCGTCGTTTCGATGCGGCGCATGCGCTGGCGCGGCGCTTCGACGGAAACGGCGTTCACGAAAGCCATGTCGGAACGCTGGCGTTGCAGCTGTTCGACGGTCTGGTCGAACTGCATCGCTTCGAACCCGCCGATCGGGACCTGCTGTTCGCGGCGGCGCTCGTGCACGACGTCGGCCGGGCGATCGCCGCCAGCGCCCATCACAAACACGGCGCGTATATCGTGCGCAATGCCCTAACGCCCGGTTGGCGTCCCGAGGAGATCGAGTTGATGGCAACGCTGGTGCGCTATCATCGCAAGTCACTGCCCAAGCCGACGCACGTCGAGTGGGCGAACGCGAGTCCGCTCGCGCGGACGAAGATCGAAGGGCTCGCTGCGATGTTACGCGTGGCCGACGGCTTGGATCGGCGCCATATCGGCGCCGTCGAGTCGCTCGACGTGCGTGTCGAGGCCGCCGAAATCATCGTGCGGATCCAGGCCTTCGGGGAAGCGGAACCTGAAATCGAGGGGGCGCGCTACAAGGCTGAAATGTTTGAGCGCGCGTTTGGCCGTCGCCTGCGGTTCGAAGAGGTGTCGCCCTCCGACGAGGCGCTCGGGCTCGCCGGAGCTGCCGGGTGAAGTCCGGGAGAGTTCTGCCGCTTCCGGTTCGAACGGACGATGGTGCAGCCGCTTCGAGCGGCCGTGCGAAGGGATAGGCATGCTGACCGCCGGTGCCCCGACCAAGAAGATCCTGGTCGTCGACGATGAGTCGGCGATCCTCCAGACGTTGCGTTTCAACCTGGAGCGTAACGGCTATGCCGTCGCAACGGCGGGCGACGGCCGCACCGCGATTGCGCTTGCTTCCAGCGAACGCCCGGACTTGATCGTCATGGACATCATGCTGCCCGTGCTCGACGGCATCGAGGCGTGCAAGGAGATCCGCAAATCAAGCGGCGTTCCGATCATCATGCTGACGGCGCGCGATCAGGAGATCGATAAGGTTTTGGCGCTCGAACTCGGCGCGGACGACTACGTCACCAAACCGTTCTCCCTGCACGAGTTTCTCGCCCGCATCAAGGCGCGGCTGCGCCGCCAAACCGGCGCCGATGCAGCGCCGCGCAGCGCTGCGATCGTCGTGGGCCCTATCGTGCTCGACCCCTCGCGACAGTCACTCTCGGTGCGCGGCCGGCAAGTGACCCTCGCTCCCAAAGAGTTCAGCTTGCTGCAGGTGCTGATGGAGAACCGGGGGCACGTCGTCATGCGTCAGACGTTGCTCGACAAAGTGTGGGGGTACGATTTCGAAGGGGAGCATCAAACGATCAGCGTGCACGTGCGCTGGTTACGCGAGAAGATCGAAATCGATCCGAACAATCCGCAGCACATCCTCACCGTACGCAGCCGCGGGTACGTCTTCAAAGAGTGAGCGGGCCGCTTAGGGCCTCGTAAGATGGACTTGTTCGGCTTCGGTATTGGGGCGGCCGGCATCGTGCTCGGCTTCGCTATCGGCCGTCTGCCGTTGCGGGCAGCCGCGCCTTCCGTGAGCGCACCGCCCGCATCCGGCGACGCCGCGGGCACCGATTCCCGCTTCGAACAACTCCTGCAGTCGCTGACGGTCGGCGTCATCATGCTCGACCGTAACGGGCGGATCGAATCGCTCAATGCGGCCGCCGGCGCCATCCTCGAGCTGACTTCCGGCCGGGTGCTCGGACGGGCCATCATCGAAGTGGTGCCTTCGTTCGAGCTCGACCGGCGCGTTCACGAAGCGCTGGCCGGAAACCCCTCACGCGGGCGGGTTGCACTGGCGCGCTCGAGCGGAACCCGGATGCTGACGGTCGCCACCTTGCCGCTGGACGGTTCGGACGGCGTGCTGGTCATCGCGGCCGATGAAACGCGCCTCCACGAACTGGAGCAGACGCGGCGCGATTTCATTTCGAGCGTCTCGCATGAGTTGCGCACGCCGCTGTCGTCGATCAACTTGATGATCGAAACGATTCTCGATACGAGCGGCGACCCGGAAGCAATCGAACTCTTCTTACCACGCATCAAGCACGAAGTCGACCGAATGGTACAACTGGTCGAAGACTTACTTGAACTCACCCGGGCCGAGGCCGGCCGATTGCGCTTGCGACGCGAAAGCGTGGACCTCGCAAGCGTGGCCGGCAACATCCTGCGCACCTTCGAGCCGAGCGCAGCGCAACTGGGTGTGCACTTGCGCATGTCCGAAAATCCGGCGCGGATCGACGGTGATCCCGACCGCTTGGCCCAAGTGCTCGTCAATCTGATCGACAATTCGCTGCGGCATACGCCGGCGGGTGGAACGGTGACCGTCGAGGTCCGGACGGGGGAGCGTGGTGCGACGCTGGCCGTCCACGATACGGGCGCGGGGATTCCGTTCAACGATCTCCCGCACGTCTTCGAGCGGTTTTACGTCGTCGACCGCTCGCGGGCTCGTGAGGCAAGTGGAACGGGGCTCGGGCTTTCGATCGTCAAGGGCATCGTCGAAGCCCATGGCGGCACCGTGAGCGCCGAGTCGGAACTGGGACGCGGGGCCACGTTTACGTGCGCGTTTCCCGCGTCGCGAGCGGCACCGGCGTCGCGGTAACGCGGGAGCGCAGCACGCGTTTCCAGTCGAAAGCGAACGTGTGGGGCTTGATCGTGGCGAGTAAGGGCCGCTCGATGAAGTAGGTGACCGCGGTTGAAACGGCCAGTACGAGCGCCCAGCCTACGGCGATGTACGCAAACTTCCAGTGATCGTCGTCGTGGGGATTGGGCGTGGCTGCGCGCGGAACGTCGTGCTTCCACAGCCAGATCAAGATCAGCGTGTGCCAGAGGTACATGTTGTACGACACGATCGACAGAAAAACGAGAACGGGGTTGGCGACGATTGCGCGCCAGAGGCGCACCGCGAAACACGATGCGACGGCGAATGCCCCCATGAGCGCCGCCAGTTCGGTGCGTCCGAACAGGTCCCAACGCGCGCGCCCGTGCAGCGTGTACTGCACGGCATCGCAGGTTTGGAGCAAGCCGAAGATTGCGGCGGCAAGCCCCAGGGTAACGAACGTCGCGGTCACGCGGGCCCGTTGGGGCGTCGGGTATCGGGCGTGCAGCCAGGTGACGATGTACGCGGCCGACATGCCGCAGGCGAATACGTCGAGGTATGCCGGCAATTGCCGCATGATCACTTCGTCTTCAAGGCAGCATCCCGCGAACCACAAGCGGTACAGCACCGCGCCCGCGATCATCGCGGTTGCGGTCGGCAGCGGTGCCCGCCGAAACGTCCAGGCGAGCGCCGGAAAGACGAGATAAAACTGCACTTCGATCGCGAGGCTCCAGAAGACCGAGTTCGCCTTTCCGAAGGCATCGTCGTAGAAGTTCTGGACGAAGGTCGCGTGCTTGAGGAGCGCGGGCCAGACGTCGTGTGTTCCATGGAGATATTCGAGCGCGAACGCAATGGTGACCCCGAGCGCCAAGGCGTACGACGGAACGATCTTCACTGCACGGCGCCAGGCAAACGCGCGTAAGCCCAGTGACGAGGTTCCGATGATGGCGGCGCGCGCATCGGGGATGAACAGGCAGAAGCCGCTGATCAAGAAGAACAGTTCGACGCCGAGATAACCGACGCGCGGGATGACGCTGACCGGAACGTCATGCCCGAACACTTTGAGGTACGGGGTGAACCACGAGAAGAGCCACGTATGGTACGCCAGCACCCACAGGATGGCGAATCCGCGCAAGCCGTCGAAGACTTCGGTGCCGCTTCGCTCGTGTTCCCTCACGTCAACGCCACGGGATTCGCGCGTGGGGACCCGGCGTCTTGCTCCTGAGTTTCGGTGCTCCGTCGTAGGTTGCCGAGCCGTGATCTCTCCTGGGGTGCCCGAACGCCGCGACGCGTTAAGAACGTCTTAATGTATCGTTAAGCGGAGCATAGGCTGCGGCTGCGACCCTAGATGCGAACACATACGATTTATCACTAACACGCCACCAGGAGGCTCTTCATGCTCACGACCGCACGGTTCGCGGCCGTCCTTGTCGCCGCAGCGCTGTCAGCTCCCGCCGCGGCTTTCGCCGACACGAACATCTCCGCGGCCGGCTCGACGGCCCTTCAGCCCCTCGTGACCGCCGCGGCCGGCGAATACCAAGCCAAGCATCCCGACACGAAGATCAGCGTGACGGGCGGTGGCTCGCGCACGGGTTTGGGACTAGTCGCTTCGAAGGCGGTCGACCTCGGCGATTCGGATATTCTGGCGCAGAATCAGCCTAATCTCATCGATCACCGCGTGGCCGTCATCGGCTTCGCCATCGTCACCAATCCGGACGTCGGAGTCAAGAACCTCTCGAAGAAACAGATCCAAGACATCTTCTCGGGCAGCGCGAAGAATTGGAAGGACGTCGGCGGCAAAGACGAACAGATCACGGTCATCAACCGGCCAGCTAGTTCCGGTACCCGCGCGGTCTTCATGAAGACGCTGATGGGTGGCGCGAACCTCGATCAAGCTACCCTCACCGAAGACGCGACCGGGACGGTCGTGCAAAAGGTCAAACAGACCGCGGGGTCAGTTTCGTATGCCGCCTTCTCGGGGACGCGCAATCAAAGCGGCATCACCGAGGTGTCGATCGACGGCGCGGCACCGACCGACGCGAACATCCAGAGCGGAAAATACCCGTATTGGTCGTACGAGCACGTCTACACCAACGGTCAGCCCAGCAAACAAGCGTCCGACTTCATCGGCTTCCTCAAAAACAATAAGGGCCTGTTGCAAAAGACCGGTTACATACCGGTCGGCGACATGAAGGTCACGGAAAACGACCGTTAGTTCGGGCACCTGACGACGTGCATCCGCAGGTGCGGAGAATGAGCCGCACCTGCGAGCACGCAAGAACCTGCAGAAGTATCCGCCGACGGGCGGCCGAACGCCGCCGGTCAGACGATGGCGAATCCTAGGAGAACGGCACGGGAATGGTAGGCTTCCGCGCCAGCCGCGCTCACCGCGATGAACGAATCGCGCTTGCCATCTTGATGGCGTGTAGCGCGATTTTCGTTGTGGCGATCGCGCTGATCTTGGGCTTTCTGGCAATCAACGGCACCAAGCTGTTCTTCCAAGATCACGTTTCGCCGCTCGCCTTCTTGTTCGGGACGACGTGGGACGGCTTCGGCGGCCATTACGGCGCGCTGCCGTTCATCGTGGGCTCGCTCGTGGCCACCGGCTTTGCAATACTGGTCGGCGGGCCGCTGGGCGTTGCGATCGGGGTATTCTTTTCCGAACTCGCGCCCGCGCGGATTGCTGCCGTTTTCAAACCCGCAATCGAAGTGCTCGTCGGCATCCCGTCGATCGTCTATGGATGGCTTGGTCTCACCTTGCTCGTGCCGGCGCTCGGAGCGATCACGCACACCAACGGCGACGGGCTACTCGCCGCGGGCATCGTGCTTTCGATCATGATTCTGCCGACCGTCATCTCGCTCTCCGAAGATGCGCTGCGCGTCGTGCCCAACGCCTTGCGTGAGGGTTCGGCGTCGCTTGGCGCGACGCGCTGGGAGACGATCTCTCGCGTCCTGGTTCCCGCTGCAAGCAGCGGCATCGCGGTGGCCGTCATTCTGGGGATCGCGCGCGCGATCGGTGAAACGCTGGCCATACAGCTGGTTCTGGGTAACGCGCCGGTGCTGCCGAAGTCGCTGCTTTCGCCGGCTTCGGCGCTGACCTCGGAAATCATCATCGACATGGGCGACGCGCCCGACGGCTCGCCCTTTCGCCATGCTCTTTTTTCGATGGCCTTCTTGCTCTTACTGATCGCTATGGCGCTCATCATCCTGATTCGTCTGGCTCTGCGGAAACGAACCTGATGGCGGATGCCGCGATGGTAAATGCCCCGGATGTCAAGCAAGATTTGTCGCGCAGCCGAGCGCGAGGCCGCCGTCTGGTCGACGCGGTGGCCACGCTTCTGTTGTGGTCGGCCGCAAGCATCGTCGTCGGCTTGCTGCTGCTCTTCGTCGCCTATCTCTTTTATAAGGGCGCGAGCGTCGTCGACTGGCATTTTCTTACCGGCAATCCGACGGCCGCCCAGGCCGGCGGCGGCATCGGTCCGTTCATTTATAATTCGTTCTACATTCTGCTGCTCACGCTGGCCTTTACGATCCCGATCGCGGTTAGTGCCGGCATGTATCTGCAAGAGTACGCGAGCAGGGGGCGGTTCCGGCAGATCGTGCAGTTCAGCGCCGAGTCGCTAGCAACCGTCCCGTCCATCGTCATGGGGCTTTTCGGGTTGCTCGTTTTCGTCGAGGCGTTCCACTGGCATTTTACTGCGCTTGGCGGGGCGCTGACCCTCACGCTGCTCAATCTGCCCGCCATGATGCGCGTCACGCAGGAGTCGCTCGCCGGCGTTCCGGCAACCTATCGTGAAGCTTCGATGGCGCTGGGCGGCACGAAGTGGCAGACCATCGTTCGCGCCATCCTGCCCAGTGCCATCGGGCCGTTGACGACGGGGGTGGTGCTTATCGCCGGCCGCATCTTCGGCGAGACGGCGGCTCTGATCTTCACCGCGGGAGCATCGGTCTCGTACGGTCGCAGTGCCTACGACCCGAGCGTCTGGCACACGGCGGAAACGCTCTCGGTGGCGTTGTATCAGACGCATCGCGAAGCGCTGGTTCCCGACGCGGACCGCATCGGTAATGGAGCGGCGCTCGTGTTGCTCGTGATGGTCTTGCTTTTCAACATCGTTGCGCGCGTGGCGGGACGCCGACTTTCCCGCCGACTCACCGGTAAATCGACGTAACGATCATGGTCGAAGCGAAAACGCAGCTTGACGTCAAGATGAAGGTCGTCGACCTCGACGTCTTCTACGGCTCATTCCAAGCGATGAAGAACGCGAATCTCGACGTGCCCGATCGACGCGTGATGGCGCTCATCGGACCGTCGGGCTGCGGAAAATCGACGTTCTTGCGCGCGCTCAACCGCATGCACGATCTCACAGCCGGCGCACGCGTTGAAGGGAACGTGACTTTAGACGGTGTTGACATCTATGCCGCCGATATCGATCCGGTCACGGTGCGTCACCGCATCGGAATGGTGTTCCAGCGGCCGAACCCTTTTCCGAAGTCGATCTTCGAGAACGTCGTGTATGGTCCCAAGATTCACGGGGAGCGAAACCGCAAACGCCTCCTCGAGAGGGCCGAGAAGAGTCTGCGCGCCGCCGCTCTCTGGGACGAGGTGAAGGACCGGCTAAACCGCTCAGCGCTCGACCTCTCGGGCGGTCAGCAGCAACGCTTGTGCATTGCGCGGGTGCTCGCCGTCGAACCCGAAGTAATTTTGATGGACGAGCCGGCTTCGGCACTCGATCCGATCGCGACCTCGAAGATCGAAGATCTGATTTCGGAACTGAAGAAGCAGTACACGGTCATCATCGTCACGCACTCGATGCAGCAGGCAGCGCGCATTTCCGACTTCACGAGCTTCTTTTTGCTCGGCGAACTCGTCGAGGTCGGCACGACCTCCGAAATCTTCACGCGCCCGAAGGATAAGCGCACCGAGGATTATATCACCGGGCGCTACGGCTGAGCGACACGCTGCGCGTAGCGCCCGATATCTAGCTCGCTTCCTAGGGCTATTGCTCTCGAGGAGTATAGTCGAGCGCACCGTGTCGAGCGGAACCTTCGTCTCGAAGTAGGCCGCGTTGATGCCCGGATGGATCCCGGCGACCGCCAGGTCGGGCTTCTTTGCGCCCGGTGAGAAGTCGAACATATCGAGGAAGGCGTCGGCGCGCCGATCGGTCGTGCCGAGCGTCGGCAATTTCCAGTTGTACTCGATGAACTTTTTTCGGCTCGCAGTATCCGGGTGCCGCCCCGCGCTTATACGCGCAAAAGCATAATCCGTTCGTGTATTTCGATGACATCGCGAAGAATCCGGGGCGGCTGGCCACGTCAAACCCTTGACGCCGCGTTCTCTGAGCGAAACGCTGGCAAACCCGCCGAACTTCACGTATATCGTGCCCGATCAGTGTCACGACATGCATGGGACGACGACGTGCAGCGACTTCGACGGGCTCTTACAAGCGGGCGATCGTTACTTACAAGAGATCGTGCCGCGCATCGCCTCGTCGAGCGGCTTCACGTCTCATTCCGCCATCTTCGTGGTCTGGGACGAAGACGATTTCAGTTCGAACTTCGGATGCTGCTCGTCGTTGCCGATGCTCGGCGGAGGTCACACGCTGGCGCTCGTCATCGCCTCGCACTCTTCGCACGAGCGGTCCGCGACCCCGATGAACCACTACTCCATTCTGCGCACCATCTTAGAAGGATTCGGTCTGGCGCCACTGGGCCATTCGAACGACGCGGACGTTCCTTCGACGTGGGACTTGCTCTAGTTTCTCAGCAGACCGCCCCACGCTCGGGATAGCGAGGTCGAAGATGACGGCGGGCTCGGGCGGCCCGCCGTCACCTATGCAGTTACTATTGCCGCGGAGACAACTGCGCCACTCGTGACGACGCTTTACGTCGCCGGCTGTAGCCGGTCGAGGGCTTGGAAGGATTTGTCCCGCGACGCCTCCTCGAGGCCGAGACCTTTGGGTTTCGGCAAGAGCGCCCACGTGAGACCCAGCCGGGAGACCGAGGCAAGCCCTGCGATCCACATCGGTCCCGGCAATCCGAAATGCGCTTGAAGCAATGGAACGTGAACGTTCCGACCGCCGCGCCGACTTTGCCGACCGTGGCTGAAATGCCGTGGCTGGTCGTCCGCACTTTAGCGGGGAAGAGTTCCGCGGGCATGACGAACGTCGTCGTGTTAGGGCCGAATTCGGTAAAGAAATAGTTCAAGCCGTACATCAGGATGAACGGCACGATCGATATCGCATCGCCGATGAATGCGATTCCCACGAACGTCGCCGCCATCATCGCGAAGCCGAGCAGGGACAGGAAAAGATCGTGGATGAGGTTCGAGTGCGGACTGACAGCGGACACGAATTGCTGATTTGAGATCGTGTTGCCGTAATAGGCGAGATCGAGGAAGAACCACGCAAGCGACGTTCCGGCCAGCCAGCGCCAGAGCTGCTTATCGTTGCCGAAAGTTTCTTTGAGCGCCGAAATGAAGCCCGACTTCTTGGCTTTCTGAGCCAGCGTATCGGTATTACCTTCGGACAATTGCTGGAAGCGCGGTGAATACGACCAGCCAGATGACGTTGGGTGAGAAGGCGGAAGCGACCGCGCCAAGGCCGGCACCAAGACCTCAAAGCCGTAGATGTACTTGCGTCCGAACACGTCGGCGACACGGCCGAAGATCGCCGAGCCGATGGCTGCCGATACGAGCGACGTCGCGCCGACGATCGCCATCTCGAGTGACCCGATATGCCACTCTGATTTGAGCAGCTTGAGAACGACGCCGATGATGAAGAAGTCGTACGCGTCGGTGAAAAAGTCCATCCCGGAGATCACGACGATGGCCCACTGCGCCTTGCTGATGTAAAGGCGCTCGCGCCGGCAGAGTTCTCGGCACGGGGTTGTGCGGTCAGCGGGCGAAGCCGCCGATATGCTGACACAGACGGCTCCCGGTGCGCCGCAGCCGCAGGAGCGCGAGATGCGTGCCCTTACGAAAACGACGCCCGCTCCTGGTTTTGAACTGAGCATGGTGCGGGTGCCGGAGCTTGGACCCTCGGACGTTCTGATTCGGGTCCAGAAAGCGGGCGTCTGCGGCACCGATCAGCACATCTACGCCTGGGACCCATGGGCGCAGCGCCGCATCCACCCGCCGCTCATCGTCGGCCACGAATTCATGGGAACCGTTGCGGCAGTCGGTGCCGCGGTGCGCGGCATTGCGGTCGGCGAACGCGTGTCGGCCGAAGGTCACATCTCGTGCGGAGTGTGCCGGCAGTGCCGCACGGGCGAAGCACACATCTGCACCAACGTCAAGATCATCGGCGTCGACACCGACGGCGCGTTTGCCGGCTATATCGTCATGCCGGCGGGCAACGTATGGCGACTCGACCCCGCGATTCCCGACGAGTTCGCCGCCATTTTCGATCCGCTCGGTAATGCGGTGCACACTGTGATGGCGGCGGGCGTAAGCACCAAAAGCGTCGTGATCACGGGCGTCGGCTCGATCGGTCTGATGGCCATTCCCGTCGCCCGCGCGGCCGGCGCGGCGTCGGTGTTCGCGATCGACGTCAACCCGCAGAAGTTGGCGCTGGCCGAGCGCGTCGGCGCGGACGCCGTTTTTGACGCGCGCGATCCGAACCTGCTCGACGAGATTGCGCGGCGCACCGGCGGCGATGGGGCCGACGTGTTGCTCGAAATGTCCGGCAGCGGCTCGGCGATCGACGCCGGCCTGCACATGCTGCGCAACGGAGGCCGTGCGGCGCTGCTCGGTATCCCGCCCGACGACGTTGCCATCAATCTCGCCGAGCGCATCATCTTCAAGGGCCTGACGGTCCTGGGCATCAACGGGCGCAAGATGTTCGAGACCTGGTATCAGACTGAGGCGCTCGTGCGCAGCGGGCGCGTTGACCTGCGTCCCATCATCACCCACGAGTTGCCGCTGGACGCGTTCGCGGATGCCTTCGAATTAATGCGCACGGGGGCAGCCGCCAAGATCGTGCTGGACGTGACTCCCGCGCCGTGAATGCCCGGGGTTCCCTTCCGGTGCGTCGGGGGAAGCGAGCTTGGTTCCAAGCGGCGCGCGCCGGGCACCGTCCGGGCATGCACACGAACGTTGGCAAGCCAAAAGATGATAACATCGTCTTCGACATCGACGAAGACAGGGACAAAGAGGTCGGACTTGCCCTTCCTAAGACGCATCCGACCGGAGGAAATTAGCGTGATCGAGCGAGGTTTGTTAGCCGGCGCCGCCGGCATCGTCGTGCTCGACGGTGTGACGTACTTGGATGAATTGATCCGCGCTCGGCCGCCGAGCCAATTGCCCTCGACGGTCGTGCAGAAGCTCGCTGCAAACGTCGGTTTCTCGGCGCTCGCGAGCGAAGAAGGCGACGCTGCGAAGAATAGACGCAGCGGCGCGGGATCCCTTATGGGATACGCCGTGGGCCTTGGGGCCGCGGTCGCGCACGCGACGGTCCGTCCGGCGACCCGCTGGCTACCCTGGCCGTTGGCCGGCATTCTGCTCGGCGGCGCGACCCTCGTGGTCAGCGAAGGCATGGCGACGAAGCTCGGAGCGACCGATTGGGGAACGTGGACGCCGGCCGAGTGGCTCTCCGACATCATCCCGCGAACTTTTTATGGGTTAACCGTCGCCTACGTACTCGAGCGCTTGATTGCCGGGGATCAGTTCGCAACCGAGCGGTGATGCCCGGAATCGTTGATTTCGCTGCTATTGTCGAGATAGTAGTTCCTGAAGTAGAAGAGCGCTGGTCCGTTGAGGGAATCGTCGTGGGGTTCTGCTTGACCGACTGCGTGTTGAAATCACGGCCAGCACCGCATCGACGTTGATACGATGCGAACCGATACCCGGGTGACGTGACCCGTAGTGGCGGACGGCCGCCCTGTACGAGAAGCGACCAAAGCGGCGAGGCGTCAGTTCCCTCGCCACGAATGAGCCGCGCATGAACGCGGCCTTTGAATCGAAACTCCAAGGCGACCTCGATGCGCTGAAGCGCGCGGGCACATACAAGCACCTGCGCCACCTCACGACGCCGATGGCGGCGCGCGCCCACATGGAAGAGGCCGGCGACGTCATCGTGCTTTCGAGCAACAACTACCTTGGACTGGCCGACGACCCCGAGGTCGTCGCAGCCGGTAAAGCGGCGCTGGACCACTACGGCGCCGGAACCGCGTCGGTTCGCTTCATCTGCGGCACCTTCGACCTGCATCGTCGGCTTGAAGAAAAGATCGCCGCCTTCTTCGGCTTCGAAGCCGCGCTCAGTTACGTGTCATGCTGGACGGCGAACGAGGGATTGCTGCCGACGATCGGCTTGGCCGGCAACACGTTGATCTCCGATGAACTCAATCACGCCTCAATCATCGACGGCTGCCGCCTCGCGGGCGCAAAACGCGTGCGTTACAAGCACGCCGACATGGCCGACCTTGAAGCCAAGCTGCAACAAGCGCAAGGTACGCCGATCGTCGTAACCGACGGCGTTTTCTCCATGGAAGGCAGCCTCGCGAAGCTGCCGGAGATCGTAACGCTTGCCGAGCGTTACAATGCCGTCACCGTCGTCGACGATAGTCACGGGACTGGCGTGATGGGCCGCACCGGACGCGGCGCGATCGAGCACTACGGCCTCGAAGGCAAGATCGACGTCCTGACCGGCACGCTCGGCAAAGCCTTGGGCGGTGCGGCCGGCGGCTTCGTTGCCGGGTCCGCAGCGCTGATCGACACGCTCATCCAGCGTTCACGCACGCAGCTCTTTTCCAACGCGTTACCTGCCACGGTAGCCGCCAGCGCCTTGAAAGCGATCGAAATCCTCGAAGCGCGGCCTGAACTGATTGCCAAGCAGCGCGACAACATCGCATATTTCCGCGCCGGGCTCACGCGCCTGGGCTTCACGCCGCTCGAAGGGCCGAGCGCGATCGTGCCGATCATCGTCGGCGAAACGGCCTTCGCCATCGCGATGAGCGATCGACTTCTGCAAGAAGGCATCTTCGTAACCGGTTTCGGCTTCCCGGTCGTCCCCGAAGGCGCCGCGCGGATTCGCGTCCAGCTCTCCAGCGCCCTCGACCGCAACGACCTCGACAGCGCCCTCGCCGCGTTCGAACGCGTCGGCCGCGAACTCGGCCTGATCGGAGCACCGGTTACGGCGTGATGGTTGCGGGGGCGAGATTTGAACTCGCGACCTTCGGGTTATGAGCCCGACGAGCTACCGGACTGCTCCACCCCGCGACGGCGAACCTAACTATACGGCCGGCCAACGGCGCTGTCAACGAGGACCGGCCTGCAGACGGGCGCAACGGCGTTTTGGTGCAGGCCCCGTTGATCGCCCGGCTGCCCAAGGTGCAACTGCACTGCCATCTCGAGGGAACGGTACGCGCGGCGACGTTTCGGGAATTGGCCGCGCAACGGGGCGTCGCCAGCGCCCGAGCGAGCGGCCCCCCCGAGGCGACATATGCGTTTGCAACCTTTCGGGACTTCTTATTGACCTTTGCCGAAGTTTGCAAGACGTTGCAGCGGCCCGAAGACTATGCCCGCGTCGCGCGCGAGTACGCCGCTGACGCCGCTGCTCAAAACGTGCGCTATGCTGAAATCTTCATCTCACCGTCGGTGTGGACGTTCTTCCATGCCGGCCTGGACGTCAACGCCTGCGTGCGGGCCATGCGGGACACGCTCGATGCCGAAGAAAGCCGCACCGGCCTGCGCGTCCGCTTCATCTGCGATCTGACGAGAAACTTCGGGACGCAGCGAGCCTTCGAGACTGCCCGCGTTGCGGTCGCACTAGCCGAAGCCGATGTCGGCGTGATCGGCGTCGGCCTGGGGGGTGATGAAGCGAACTTCCCGGCTGCCTTGTTCGTGGAGCCGTTTGCCTTCGCCCGCGCGTCGGGTCTGCATGCCGTTGCGCACGCCGGAGAAGCGGCGGGTGCAGGAAGCGTTCGCGACGCGGTCGAGTTGCTGGGCGCAGAGCGCATCGGTCACGGGATTCGCGCGCTGGAAGACGATGCGGTCGTCGAGCTGCTCGCGAAGCGCGGTATTGCCCTGGAGTGCGCGCCGACGTCGAACGTTCGCACGGGCATCGTCGCGCCGGGAGCCGAGCATCCGCTCGTGTTGCTCGACGAGCGCGGAATCATCGTGACGATCGATGCCGACGACCCCACGCTTTTCGGCACGTCGCTCTCGCATGAACTCCAATTAGTCGCCGACATGGCGGGAACGCACGATGTGGTTCGGTTCCTGCGCAATGCGATCGACGTGAGCTTCGCCGATGCGCCATACAAGGCGGCATTGAACGGCGAACTCGATGTCGCCCTGGAATCCGCAAGCGAACGCCGAATGGAACGCTGATGGCGGGGCACACGCACTTCGAGGAGTCGACCGAAGAGTATCTCGAGGCGATCTATCGCCTGGAGAAGGAAGGGCCCGGCGTTACGACGTCCGCGCTCGCTTCGGAACTTGGGGTCGCTGCTGCGTCAGTCTCCGGCATGTTGAAAAAATTGGCTGCCGACGGATACATCGAACACCGAGCGCGCGGTGAAGCGAAGCTGACGCGCAAGGGCCTCGAGGTCGGCGTGCGCGTCGTGCGGCGTAATCGACTGGCTGAATGCTTCCTGACGCAGATGCTCGGCATGGGCTGGGATGAAGTGCACGCGGAAGCGTGCCGTTTGGAGCACGCCATCTCGAGCAAAGTCGAAGAGCGCCTTGTCGCGGTGCTGGGCAATCCCACAACTTGCCCCCACGGTCATCCCATCCCGCCAAGCGACCTGAGCGATCCCGAGCGGCTCGGCGTGCCGCTGGCCCAATTGGCCGCGGGCGACGGTGCGACCGTGCACGGCGTCACCGAAGGGCTGTCGGAAATGCTCCGCTATCTGGCCGACATCGGATTGCGGCCCGGCGTCCCGCTGACGGTTCTCGAGAAGGCGCCGCTCGGCGGCCCGGTTACCCTCGGCATCGACGGAACGTCGCGCGCGATCTCGCTCGAGCTTGCGCGGCTGGTTACCGTTTTGCCGGTCGCGCCCCCGGCGCGCACCTGATCGGGCGCACGGCGACGCCGTAGACGGGTGCTGCCTTCGACGCTGCAGTGCTCGCTCGACGCCGCGCATCGCTGCAATCCACGAACGCCGGCAACGCTCTGTCCCCACGACGGCGCACCGCTCTTGGTTCGCTATCCGTCCACGGAGATGTCGCCCGAAGACGTCGCGCGCGGACCCGCGACGATGTGGCGGTATCGACGGTTGCTGCCGATCGCGCCGGGTGAAGAACCGGTGACGTTGGGCGAAGGCGCCACGCCGCTCTTGCGTGCGCCAGCGTTGGAGCGAGAACTGCGGCTCGATGTTCCGCTCTACATCAAGGACGAATCGCAGAACCCGACGGCGTCCTTCAAGGCGCGCGGCATGTCATGCGCGGTTACGTGCGCACAACGCCTGGGCGCCCAAGCGCTCGTTGCGCCGAGCGCCGGAAACGCCGGTGCCGCGCTCGCGGCGTACGGCGCACGTGCGAACATACCCGTCACCGTTTTCCTCCCGCGCGACACGCCACCGACGTTGATCGAGGCGAGCCGAACCTACGGCGCGCAGGTCGAGCTCGTCGACGGATTGATCGATGAAGCGGGCCGGCGTGCCGCCGCCCACGCTCGAGAAACCGGCGCGTTCAACGTTGCGACGCTGCGCGAGCCGTATCGCACCGAAGGGAAGAAGACGATGGCGTACGAGCTGGTCGAAACGCTCGGGGCGGTGCCCGCGGCGATCATCTATCCAACCGGCGGCGGTACGGGGTTGATCGGCATGTGGAAAGCGTTCGATGAACTACAGGCGGCGGGTTGGATCGGCGACGAGCGGCCGAGGATGATCGCCGTGCAAGCCGAGGGCTGCGCGCCGCTCGTGCGCGCCTTTGAAGCGGGTGCCGATTGCGCCGAGCGGTGGGACGCCGCACGCACCGCCGCTTGGGGTTTGCGCGTTCCCGCGACGCTTGGAGAGCGCCTCATCCTGCATGCGCTGCGCGCGTCGCACGGCGCGGCGCTTGCCGTCGATGAGGAAGCGATGCGCGCGGGCATGAATGCGCTTCGCTCGCGTGAAGGCATCGACGCGGGGGAAGAAGGCGGCGCAACGCTGGCGGCATTGCAGGCGCTGTGCGATCGCCGCAAACGCTTCAGCGGACCGGTTGTGCTCTTCAACACCGGCAGCGCCCTGACGTACGGGACGCGGGCGGCATGATCGCGCGCCGCCTGAGCGCGACCAACGCTTTGATCCTGCTCAACGTGATCGTCTATGCGTGGGAAGTCGCCTCCGGAACCAATTTCAACAGCAACTATAGTTTGCTCGCGCATGGTGCGCTCTACGCGCCGCTCGTGCGCCAAGGGCAATGGTGGCGGATCGTTTCAGGCGCCTTTGAACACGCGGGACTCTGGCACATTGCGCTCAACATGTTCGCCCTCTATCAATTGGGCTCGTTCGTCGAAGCCGTGCTCGGCAGCCGGCGCATGCTGCTCGTCTACTTCATCTCACTCATCGGCGGCGGCCTCGCCGTCGTCGCCTTTTCCTCGCACGACGTCACGGTGGGCGCAAGCGGCGCCATCTTCGGACTCTTCGGCGCGTTGCTGGCGATCGGCGTGCGCCTTGGCAAGCGCGGGCGCGGGCTGATCGGTCAAACGCTGCCGATCCTCGTGATCAACCTCGTGTTCACATTCGCCGTTCCGTTCATCTCGAAGTCGGGACACCTCGGCGGACTCGTCGCCGGCTTCTTCGCCGGCCTGGCGTTGTTCATGCTGCGTCCTAGAGCGTCGTCGCCGCTCGTGCCGGTGGTCGACGCCGTCACGGGGGAAACTACCGACGCGGAACTCTTGCCCCCGGAGCGCCGGCGTTGAGCGCCGCGCCCTTCCTATCGCTCGAAAGCGTTTTCTCCGCGGACGGGCCGTTGGCGCGCGCATTGTCGGGCTTCGAAGGGCGCCCGGGACAAGTTGCGATGTCGCAGTTGATCGAACGTGGCTTTCTGGAAAGCGCGCACACGGTGGTCGAAGCCGGCACGGGCGTCGGCAAATCGCTCGCGTACCTGGTTCCGGCCTTGCGCAGCGGTAAGAAAGTCGTCGTGTCAACGGCGACGATCGCACTGCAAGAGCAACTCGTCAAGAAAGACATTCCGCTCGTCGTGGGCGCGCTCGGCATTCCGGCACGAGTCGAGTTGCTCAAGGGCCGCAATCACTACCTATGCCGCGCAAAACTCGACCGGCTGCGCACCGAACGTCTGGTGGCGCAAAGCGGAACGATGGAAGCGATGTGGGACTGGGCCGACCGCACCGGCTCCGGCGATCGCGGCGAGTTACCGTTCGCGCCGCCGCCGCTCGAATGGGAAGCGCTCGACGCCGACGCCGACGACTGCGTCGGCGAGTTTTGCGAGCGCTTTCGCGATTGCTGGTTCTTCACGCGCCGCGACGCCGCCAAGTACGCCGACCTTGTCGTCGTCAACCACGCGCTGTTCTTTCTCGATGTGGCGCTTGGTGGAACGCTCTTGCCGGCCTACGATTACGTGATTCTCGATGAAGCGCACCAGTGCGAGCGCTGGGCCTCTGCCGCATTGACGGCGACGCTGTCGAGCGCCGGCGTCAACCGGTTGATGCGGCGCCTGCATCGCCATTATGCGTTGCCGGCGGAGTACGACGCCGAGATCGATCATGGCATGCGCGGCTTGGCCGCGACCCTTGCGCGGGTTCCCGGCGAACGCTATCCGCTCGCTGCCAACGACGGCGCTCCCGATGCACTCGGAGCGTTGCAGCAGTCGTTCTACCGGCTCGAGAACTGGCTGTATGCGAATTGGCAGGCGTCGCTCAAACATCCGCCCGACAACGTCGCCGAAGCCGAACGTCGGCGCGAAAACGCATTGCGCGGCCTCCTCGCGCACATCGCGACGATCGACCGGACCGCCTTACCCAAGGATGAGGCGATCACGTGGGTCGAGCGCGGCGAACGCGACGGGCGGTACGAAATCAACAGCGCTCCGTTCGACGTCGCCGACTACCTGCGTACGACGTTGTTCGCGCGGGCGCAGAGCGTCGTGCTCACGAGCGCCACGATTGCGACCGGCGGCTCGTTCGCGTTCCTGCGCCGCTCCCTCGGCGTCGATGAAGCGCAAGAGTACGTGGCGCCGTCTCCCTTCGATTATCGCGCGCAGGCGCGGCTGTTCATCGCGCCCGGCGACTGCAACCCCAAAGAGCCGCACTTCGCTCGTCGCGTGGCCCCGCTCGTTGAAGAGATCCTCGACGTAACGAGCGGTCGCGCGTTCGTCTTATTCACGTCGTACGCGCGCCTGCACGAAGTGTACGCGCTCGTGCGCGAGCGCATCCCGTTTCCCGTCAAGCTTCAAGGTGAACTCCCGCGCGCGCACCTGCTGGACTGGTTTCGCCGCACGAACAATGCCGTGCTGTTCGCAACGAGCACCTTTTGGGAGGGCATCGACGTCGTCGGCGACCGGCTCTCATGCGTCATCATCGACCGCCTCCCATTTCCCTCGCCGGCCGACCCGCTCGTCGCCGCGCGCGTCGCAGCCATCGAATCCGCCGGCGGCCACAGCTTCGAAGACTACATGATCCCCTCCGCGATCGTGCGCCTCAAACAAGGCTTCGGCCGCCTCATCCGCACGAAAAGCGACCGCGGCCTCGTCGTTCTCCTGGATGGCCGCGCGGTCGCCATGCGCTACGGCGCGTCGATCATTGCCGCGTTACCGCCGGCCAAGCGCGTCACCGATCTCGCCGACGTTCGCGCGTTCTTTGATGTCCGTCCGGTCCCGGGGGCGCAAGCCATAGATGAAGAACGAATACCCGATGGTGACGCACGACCGGATTGAGATCAATCCCGAGGTGATGCTCGACAAACCCGTCATCCGTGGTACGC
Organism: Candidatus Nyctobacter psychrophilus; assembly: GCA_014305025.1. Classification (GTDB taxonomy): domain Bacteria; phylum Vulcanimicrobiota; class Vulcanimicrobiia; order Vulcanimicrobiales; family Vulcanimicrobiaceae; genus Nyctobacter; species Nyctobacter psychrophilus. The sequence continues at coordinate 35,322 of JACRTY010000055.1, forward strand.
GGATAACCGTTGAGCACATCCTCCGCAGGCTGTCCGAGGGCGCATCGGCCGAAGAACTCGTCGCCGGACATCCACGTTTGGATGTGCGGGATATTAGTGCTGCGCAGGCTTACGCTGCAGACTACCTCGCGAATGAAGAAATAGTGTTCGCTTAACCAGGACTCTTCGTCGCGCCCGGTTCGTGAAAAGCGTGCGCAGCTGGACCGAAGCCGAGCGCGAAGACGGTCACGACATACCGGCGCCCTCAATCGTCACGACGAAAGCCGTGGAAGTTCTCGTCGCTTGAGCCGCTACGGTAGCGAACCGTCGCGGTTCACCGGCCCGTTTCTGCAGTGACCTTTTTCAGGCTGGTGAAAAGCGGCCACGCGGCCTAAGGCTCCGTCGCGCGGCGGACCGAATTGCTCGCCATGAACGAGATATCGCCGGCGCAACGCGAACGCATTCTGGACCTCTTGCGCAAAGGACGCTCGCTCCGCGCAATCGAGGCCGAGACCGGCCACCGCCGCGAGACGATCGGCCGGTACGGCCGTGAGGCGGGGCTCCTGACTCCGGTAAGGCGGCAGACCCGGCGCGAAGGATCAACACCGTCTTCGTCCCTGCGCATCTGCGCGCCAGCGCCGAGCACCCATCGATCGACTCATCGCATCTTCCGCCGAAGCCGCATCGTCGCGTGAAAACGCTCATCCTCGGCGGAACAACGTTTTTAGGACGACACCTAGCTCGGATGCTCGTCGAGCGCGGACATCAGACGGCGATCTTCACCCGTGGTCGTGAACCCGGCGACCAGACGCTGGTGCTCGATCGCTACGTTGGTGAGCGCGACGGCGGGCTTGCTGCCGTCCCGCGCGACGGCTGGGACGCCGTCATCGATACAAGCGGCTACGTCCCCGCCATCGTGGCAGCATCATGCGCCCACCTCGCATCGGCGGGTCGCTACCTCTTCACGTCATCGATCTCGGTGTACGATCCGACCTTTCCCGTTCACGGCGACGGCCACGCACCCTATACGCCACGTATCGCGGACCGGCCCGACGACGATCCCGAGAAGTACGGGCCTTCGAAAAGACGCTCGGAGGACGTTGTCCGCGCCGTCTTCGATGAGCGGGCGCTGCTTGTACGTCTCGGGCTTCTCGTCGGGCCGTACGATCCCACGAACCGCTTCACGTACTGGGTCGATCGCTTCGCCGAGGGCGGCGACGTCGTCGTGCCTGGACCGGCAGAGCGGTACGTCCAGTTCATCGACGTGCGCGACGCCGCCGCGTTCATGATCCGCCTTCTCGAAGAGGGGCGTTCCGGAATCTACGATGTTAATGGGCCGCTTAAAACCATAACGATGCGGGCCCTCGTAAAGGCGGCGGTGGAGACGCTGCAGGCCGACGCAAACGTCGTGTGGGTCGATGAACGCTTTCTCGAAATGAACGGCATTACCGGATGGGTTGACTTGCCGTTGTGGCTCGGGCCCTCGCACGGAATGCCCGGTTTCATGAGCACCAACATCGATCGTGCCCTGGCCGACGGTCTTTCCCTACGGCCGCTCGACCAGACGATCCGCGATACGCGCGCTTGGTCGAGCACCTGCTCCGATTGCGTCTCACGTGAATCGCGAGCCGGGATCACGCGCGAACGAGAGCGAGACATACGTGCTGCCTGGATTGCCGGATGAAGTGGCTCAGAAGCGCTTTGCAGGTCGATGTCATCACTGAAAATTTCGCGGTTCCTCAAACACGTTCCGCGTGACCGCCAAGCGCCGGAATCGCCTACGGCGTTTTCGAGAGCGGTCGAACGCGCCGTCGACCGTGGGCTTTTTGATGAAGGCGCCCATAGTGAAGCGCAAAGCGTTACGCGTCCTTCGCAGCTTCTTGTTTAGCGCGCTCTTGTAGCTCGGTCACGACGCTGGAATCGGCCAGGGTCGTCGTGTCGCCGAGCATGCGGCCTTCGGCGATGTCGCGCAGGAGGCGGCGCATGATCTTGCCGCTGCGTGTCTTCGGGAGTTCCTGCGTAAACGTTATGTACTTGGGCATGGTGAACTTGCCGAGTTTGGCGGCAACGTGCGCGCGGAGCTCGTCAGCAAGGGCCGGTGAACCGGTGTCCATGCCGCGCAGCGAAACGAAGGCGCAGATCGCCTGTCCCGTGACGGCGTCGAGTTTTCCGACGGCCGCGGCCTCCGCCACGGCGGCGTGGTCGACGAGCGCGCTTTCGACTTCGGCCGTCGAGATGCGATGGCCGCTGACGTTCATCACGTCGTCGATGCGGCCCATGAACCAGTAGTCGCCTTCCTCGTCGCGGCTGCAGCCGTCGCCGGCTAAGTACATATGCGGGAACTTGGACCAGTAGGTCTCTTTGTAGCGTTCCGGATCGCCGTAGATGCCTCGCAACATCGAGGGCCAGGGCCGCCGCAGAACGGCGTAACCGCCGCCGCCGAGCGGGACGCTGTTGCCCTGTTCGTCGACGACATCGGCCTGCACGCCCGGAAAGGGCTTCGTCGCACTACCGGGTTTGAGCGTCGTGATGCCGGGCAGCGGCGCGATCATGATTGCGCCGGTTTCCGTCTGCCACCATGTGTCGACCACGGGACAGCGGCCGCCGCCGACGTTTTCGTAGTACCACATCCAGGCTTCGGGATTGATCGGTTCGCCGACGCTGCCCAGTACGCGCAACGACGAGAGATCGTGCTTGCGCACGTAATCGACGCCCCACTTCATGAACGTTCGGATCGCCGTCGGCGCGGTGTACAGGATCGTCGCCTTGTAGCGCTCGACGATTTCCCACAAGCGGTCGCGATCGGGAAAGTCGGGCGTCCCTTCGTAGATGATACTCGTTGCGCCGTTGCACAGCGGGCCGTACACGATGTACGAGTGACCGGTGACCCAACCGATGTCCGCGGCGCACCAGTAGACGTCGTCGTCCTTCAAATCGAAAACGAGGTCGTGCGTCGCAGTGACACCGGTCAAATAGCCGGCGGTCGTATGCATGATGCCCTTGGGCTTTGCGGTCGTGCCGCTGGTGTAGAGCAGATACAAGAGGGCTTCGGAATCCATCGGCTCCGGTTCGCACATCGTCGCTTGTCCCGCGACGGCATCGTCCCACCATAGGTCGCGACCGGCTCGCATCGCCACGGGTTCGCCGACGCGGCGCGCGACGATGCAGTGCCGAATCGACGGCGTGTGCGCCAACGCCGCATCGACGGTCGCCTTCAGCGGCACGTGCTTGCCGCGCCGCCAGCCTTGGTCGGCCGTGACGATCGCGACGCACTGGGCATCGTTGACGCGGTCGACGATCGAGTCGGCCGAGAAGCCGCCGAAGATGGCCGAGTGCGGCGCGCCGATGCGCGCGCAGGCAAGCATGGCGACCGGCAGTTCGGGAATCATGGGCATGTACAGCGCGACCCGATCGCCCCGTTTGACGCCGAGACTCCGTAACGCGTTCGCGAAGCGGCAAACGTCGCGTAACAGTTCTTCATACGTGATCGCGCGACGGTCGCCGGGCTCACCTTCATAGTAGTACGCGACTCGGCCGCCACGTCCGGCGGCAACGTGCCGATCAAGTGCATTGACCGACGCGTTGAGTTTCCCGCCGACGAACCACTGTGCGAACGGCTCATTCCAGTCAAGCACGCGTTCGTAGGGCTGCGACCATTCCAACTTGTCAGCCCACGACTTCCAAAATGCGAGGTAGTCGCTTTCGGCCTCGGCATAGATGCCGGGCTGCGCGTTGGCGCCCGCCGCAAACTGCGGAGACGGCTCGAAGCGGCGCCCCTCGCGCAGGAGCGCCTCGATCGTGTCACGGGAACCGGCATTCGTCGTCATGTGGGGCGCTTGGTGCTCCGCCGGCTGCGCCCTCCTCGTGGCGCGCGAGATGTCCTAGCAGCTTGCGGAAAAACTCCCAGCGCCATCTCGGGCCCGACTGTTCCGCCGAAAGCTTCGTCGCTCTTCGGTCACGAAGCTACGGCTTCGCTCCCTCATCGCTCCTCGTTTCGACGAAACATTCGGGCCCGATCTGGACACCGCGAGTTTTTCCGCAAGCTGCTAGGAGCCCGTCGGGGTTTCGCCGCTTGATTTGTGCTATAGTGTAAGCAATGA
>JACRTY010000037.1 GCA_014305025.1 Candidatus Nyctobacter psychrophilus
AGAGTAATAACGGTAGAGAACGGCTCGAATTTACACCAGATTCTGGACACCCTCATGTCGTACTAGACCGCATGTGGCTCACATTCGCCGCGCTAGTGAAAGAGGCCGACTTCGCAGCCGCGCCAAGCGTCCCCAAGGCGCAAGAAACACCCGGAATAGAGCGAAATACGGCGAATAATGCTGAGACAGAAGTCGCCGCAAAGCTAGACTCGACGAGACAGGGTATTTCATTGGGTGGCTTGATCTACAATATCGAGATCCATCTGCCGGAGTCTCGCGACAAAGCCGTGTACGACGTGCTTTTTCGAAGCCTCCGAGAACATTTGCTATGACGGCGCCAGATCAAGTGTATGCTTTTGCCTTCCGTGGGCTGCTTGCGGAAGAAGCCTTGGATTCTGCCGGGAGGACGCCCAACAAAGTCACGGGGTTTTTCGACGAGGACATCGCGGAGGTACTGTCTCTCGACGTTCTTGACGAATCTGCAGTGCAGACGGCGAAGCAAATGGCCGCCGTTTACACTGCAATCGCCGCCTTTGAGAATTCTGTACGCAAGCTCATGTCGTCCCGGCTTTTGGAAGAGTCAGGTGACGGTTGGTGGATTTCGACAGTCCCGGAGAAAATTCGGACCGCCGCGAAAAACCGGCAGGACGCCGAATCGAAGATTCGGTGGCACACTCCCCGCGGCGATGATCCAATCAACTATACCGACTTCGGACATCTCGTCAGCATTATCCAAAACAATTGGACGATGTTCGAGCCGTACTTCCGGTCCGTTGAGTGGGTCAGGCAGATCTTTGACAATTTGGAACGATCAAGAAATGTCATCATGCATAGCGGCGTTCTCGCGATGGTGGATATCGAACGAATCGGCATGAACATCCGGGACTGGGTCGCTCAGGTAGGGGACTAACACTAACGCCTTAAACGTCACATTCTGAAACCCATCGCAAAGGAGATAGGTATCAGGCTTTTCGCCCGGCGGATGGTGGTAAGCGCGCTTGTACCTAGCGTAGCTATTGTATTCCTCGGAGCGCTGGCGCCAGATCGGGATTATTATGGCGGCGAGCGGCCCCGTTGTTACGGCGGGGGGCGTCCCAGGCGCCGCATTCGACCTCGGTGGCGTGGCGTTCGTGGTTGAGTTCGAGGAGGCGGTCGAGAATCTCGACGCGCGCGGCGTCGGAGATCGTGAAACGGAGGCCCTCGTCGGTCTCGCGAAAATCGTGGTCGAGGTCGACGTCCTCCCAACCGTAAGCAGCGAGCACCGCACGGTCCAGCCCGCGATGTAGGTCGCGCAGGGCGAGTACCTCCGCTTCTGTCTCGGTCGGCGCGTGGAGGCGGTTGTAGGCCGCGGTTACGCCACTTCCGTTCGAGAGCATCAGCGCAGCGCGGTGTTCGTGGAGCTTGCGCATGATCTCACCAACCGTATCGGCGGCATCGTCGGGCAACGCAAATGTCTCGAAACAGTCCGTTGGAGTGTAACGCGCTCGCGTCTCGAGCGTGCTACCGCGCGCCCGCGACCATGCGCGATGAAATTCTGAGGAGATAATTCCATACAATGCATCGGCGTCCGAAGCGAAGATGCTCAGCCCGTGTGAATACACGTAGCTACTCGGCAAACGCATCGGCATCAAGAACTTGCTGTGCAGTGGCATGGCAAGAACCGCCTTCAGCCCAGTAATTGCCGCATACAGCTCAGGGCCTCTCCGCGTAAACTGCCACCAAACCTCTCGACGTTGCTTTACCTTGTTCAATGCCCGCTCAGGGCGGACTAGATTATTTACCTGCGCAAAGCATTCATCATATCTTGCTGCATGTTCGCGTTTCCAGTCGTGAAAATTTATGACCCAGCGTGAGGGCGAGACATCGGCTCTCTCGCAGAGATCAGCCGCGCTGATGTAAGGCGATAGCACGTCCAGGTTGCGTACGTCACTTTCAATCAGCTGCCTCGCGCGCTCCGGCGTTACCGTGAAGCCAGCTCCTAGCAAGTTTGTACCTTGAAAGGCCATGCCCCCGTTCGCCTTTAACCGGTGCGGGTTCCCCACAACACGACTCGTCGGTACGAGAAGTGCAGAAATTCCGGGCACGAGTTGGCCAGCCAAAATTGCTGACTGTGCGGTTTGACCGTGATGAAGCCACACCTCCGCGACTTGGATAGCTGCCTCACCGGGCCACGTCCGGCTCTTTTCTGCGCGAACGATCGACCACGAATCTGCCAGCAAGGTGTCGAGAGCGACCTCACGCGTATCGCCTTGGGCGATTGTGTTCGTCGCTATAAAGGCGAAGCGATGCGCAATGTGTGAGCCAAGCAAGAAGAAATAAGCAACGAGGTCAGCGCTTCCGGCGCGTGCCGTTGCTTTGAACCGCACAAGAAAAGCTCGATAGTTCGTTCCTAACCTTCCGGTTATTCGTTGTCCACCAAGAAAAGGCGGATTGCCGATGACGAGATCGAAGCCGCTGTGTTCGCGCGTGAAAACTTCGGGAAATTCGAGCGCCCAATGGAGCGGGCACCGCGGCGAAGCTTCGGGCGGCTTCCCGCGGTTAATCTGAAGTCGGGTATGGCGCGTAGCCTCGGCCAGCGCCGGGACGATACCGTTTTCCGTGGCACCGTTGGCCATGGTTCTTTGAAGCACGTCACCTAAACCGGCGAACGCAGCATCGAGATCGTGCGCCGATGCATCGGCGCCCCTAAGGGCGATCGCGCTGAGAGCATCCGCAATTAGTAGCGCAGCTTCCGTTCGTCCTCTCGCGAGCGATTCGAGGCGCGCCTTTTCCTGCGAGTCTTCGATGTCGCGCGTCGCATGATCTTCAAGTTGGAGGCGATAGCGTACCGCCTCGTCGATAAGGCCGCCGAGCGGTCGTAGGACGTCAAAGAGTGCGCCGTCGTGCAATTCGCGGCCGCGTTCGGGGTCGAAGTGTAAAGCGCGAAGTTGGTCGAGTGAGGTGATGCCGATGAGGGAGTCGCCCTCGCGAATTGCGTGGTCGAGGAAGCTGAAGGGGCGCTCACGCGCGAACGTCAGCAGCCAGAGAGAAAGTTTGGCCATTTCGACTGCCATGGGATCGCGGTCGACGCCGAAGAGGCAGCGTTCGGCGATGAGACGTTGGGCGTCGCGGATGGGATCGTCGTCGGGGATGCGGGCCTCGCGTTGCCATGCTTCGGCGACGCGCTCGGCGAGGTAGCGGCAGGCGGCGACGAGGAAGGCGCCGGAGCCGCAGGCGGGGTCGCAGATTTTGAGTGCGAGCAGTTCCGACGATGGGCGTACTTGCCATGTGTCGCGGTGCGCGCCGTCGATAGGGCCGGGCGAATAGACCAGGGGCTCGAGCGCGTAGCGGACGATCTCTTCGGCGAGTACGCGCGGCGTGTACTCGGTGCCGGAGTCGCGGCGTGCGCGCGTCTTCGTTACGACGATGCCGCCGGCCGGATAGACCGTCGGTAAGCCTTGAAGGTCGTCGCGCAATAACGCCACATACGGCAGCACGCGACCGACCAAACCGCTATCGGGCGCGCACGCCGTGATGGCGAGGCGGCGCGTTTCGGGCTCTTCTCCCGCGGCGACCTTTTCTCCGCGGGCGAGGCCCTTGTCGATCGCCTTTTCCGTGCGGCCGAGTTTTTCGGCGAGGAAGGTGATAAGTTTCGGTCGGCCTTGCGCTGCGATGCGTTCGAGTTCGGCCAGCGCGATCTCGCTTTCGGCGCCGCTCTTGCCGTCGAAGCCGAGGTGGATGTCGGCGACGCGGACGGCGTCGTGGTCGAGTAAGCCTTCGTAGACGTGACCGATTTGTTCGACGTCGAGGGTGAGGAACGATAGCCGGCGCGATTCGCTGCCGAGCGTCACCGTCTGCAGGGAGGTTAGGATCGCTCGCGTCGTGAGGTCGTCGACGCGGCAGCGGTCCAAGAATGGGAAGCGCGTTGGGTCGAAGAGGCGGCCGCCGTATGCGGGGAGGCGGAGGCGGTCGTGGTCGATGCCGGCGTAGATTGCGTTGAACGTGGCGAGCAGGCGGCGCCAGGCGGTTGCGCGGCGTTCGAGTGGTTCGTCGCCGAGGCGGACGGCGTCGGCTTCGAGTTGGTCGCGTAAGGTCGATACGGCGTAGTTTTCGGCATACGTGATGTCGCCGATCGGCAGCAGATCGTGTTCTTCAGCGTACAGCATGAACACGAGGCGCATCATCACCGTCGCCGCGGCTTCGTAGACCGTGTGCGGCGGCAAGGCGTCGAGCAGCTCGCCGCAGCGTTCACGGTCGGAGCGCGAGAATGAGCCGACCATCAACTCGACGGCCTTGCGGACTTGGAGGCCGAGTGTTTTGGTGAGGTCTTGCTGGGTGAGCGCGGAGCGTTCGAAGAGCGCTTCGAGCGTCTCGCGTTCGATCGCGTTGAAGAAGCGCTGGGCGTGCAGCAGGGCGACGAACGCTGCGAAATAGTCGCGCTCCGCGCCCTCGGCGAACAGGGTCGTCTGCCAGACGGCGTGGCCGCCGAGGCCTTCGGCGGGTTGATCCTTGCGTCCGATCGGGACGTTGACGAGCGCGATGCGGTCGCCGTCGGTCAGCAGCGCGATTCGAATGTTGTGTGCGCGCGCGAGATCGCCGATGCGCTCGAGGGGCGACGCGCTCCACTCTTCGCCCGAAAGGCGCGTGTCGAAGCGCGTTCCGAATGGGACCCGCACCATGAGCGCGCGGAGCGCACCGTTGGTATCTCGTAAGATGCCGTCGGCGCGCAGCGTCGTGCGGTACTCCGCGACCTCATGCGTGATTGCCGTCGCGTCGTCGCCGATGCGGTAGTGTTCGCCCCACCCCAGCACGACGCGCAACAGCCAATCGGTCCATTTGTCGCGCGCGGCAGCATTGGGGGCGACCATTGCATGCGAGTCCGCAGGCGCGCGGCTCGTTTCGGCGAGCGCGGCAAGACGTTCGCGCGTCTCCAAGCGGAGGTCGGCCGGAACGGCGGGGAAGCCTTTTGGGAACGTGCTGCGCAACACCGGCGCAGTGAGGAACTGCCCTACCGGTTCGACGAGCGTGAGCCAGTCGTTGTCGACGGTTCGCCGACGGCGACGTTGCGTGGCGCGTGCGCTGTTTGTTGTCGCCGCGCTCATCCGAACAAGCCCGACGCGGCGAGGCGGCGCGGAACGAGAAGTTCGAGCGCTGCCGGGAAGACGATTGCGCGCGGGGAGGCGTAACGGCGCGTGAGGCGCTCGGCTTCGCGGTCCGCTTCGGCGGGGATCACGGCGATGCGGCGGCGCAGCCCGTCGACGTCGCGCGTGAACTGGTGGCGCTCCGATTCGCGCGCGTTTTCGAACAGGCGGAGTTGTTCGGCTTCGCCGCGTTCGACGCGGTCGAGCTCGCGTTCGATCGACGCGCGCAACTCGGCGAGCACTGCGCGTAAGGCCGCTGCTTCGCTTTCGCCGCGTTCTTCGAACAGGCGCGCGAGCGATTCTTCACGCTCGCGCATGCGCACGTCGACTGCGGCGCTGACCGCGTCGACCAGGCGAGGCCAAGCGTCGACGAAGGCGACGTGATGGTGGCGCGGCAGCTCACCGACGCGCGTAGCGTCGCGCGCGCGGCGCGTTTCCCCGACGTTGTAGCGCGCGAAGCCGCGGGCGCTGATGCGGCCGGCGGCGGCGAATAGTTCTTCGTGTAAGCGAACGCCGTCAAGGCCTGCGACGACGAGACGTGCGTGGATGATCAGCGTCGGTTCGGATAGCGCGTCGTCGGCGACGAGGCCGCCGGACACGCGCGCGAGGCGCGCCTCGTTTTCCGACGACCACATCTCGGCTCGGAGCAAACGCAGGGCTTGCGCGACGAGGGGATGGCCGAGGTGGGCGTGGACGACGTCGTCGCGAGCCTCTCGCAAGCGTGAGTCGAAGGTGATCGGCAGGCGGCGCTCGCGGATGTCATCGTACAGGTCCGCGGCTGCGCTCGCCCATGAGCGCGTTAGTTCCGGCACTTCGAACGCTTCGGCACGCGGGACGTCGCCGTTGCGTTGCAGTTGCGAAACGTCGGCGCGCGGCGCGTGGCCGTTCGTCGAGAGCTCGATGCGGCGGAGCGGGGCTTGGCGACCGAGTTCGAGGCCGAGTTCGGCGGCGCGGGCGAGTGCGTTCGGGCTGATGCCGAGTTCGTCGATCGAGCGGTCGATGCGGGTTTTGAGTTCGTCGATTCGCTCGCGCAGTTCGCGTTCGAGGCGGCGTAAGGTCGCGCGCGAGCCTGGAGTCGCGATCGCTTTGTCAACACTCGCGGGGCGGCCGAGCATCGCGTTCTCGACTTCGCGCGCGAGAACGATGCCGGCGTCGCCGAGGTCGGCACGAATCTGCTCGACTTTACGTGCCGCGCGCGAGAGGAACTCGAGATCGGCTTCGAGCGAGCCCGGGGTTGCAGCGACGTTTTCTTGCGCGCCCGCGGGTGTGGCGTTTTCCAGGAAACCTGTCGCTGCAGCGACGTTGGCGCCGATGAAGTGGTAGATTTCGACCGACGGGCTGGGCTGTCCGTGGCGATCGATGCGGCCGTTGCGTTGTTCGAGGCGGTTGGGGTTGAACGGAATCTCGGCGTGCACCATCAGGCGGCAGTGGCGCTGCAAGTCGATGCCTTCGCTTGCGGTGTCAGTCGCGAGCAAGATGCGGACCGGGCGCAGTGCGGGGTCGGCGCCGAACTCGGCGACGATGCGCTCGCGCTCGTCGTCGGGCATGCCGCCGTAGAGCAGCGCGAGCCGCTCTCCGCCGTCGCCGGCGAGCTTCGCATCGACGAAGATGCGGTGCAGCCACTTCTGGGTCGCGCGATATTCCGTGAAGATGATGACGCGTTCGTCGGTCCAGGCGGACTTGCCGGAAGGTAACGTGCGTTGGCACCAGCCGCGCAATTTCTCGACGAGTACCTTGGCTTTCGCATCCGAACGCGTGCCTGCGCGGGTTGCCCACGTGCGCAAACGTTCGAGCAGCGCGGCTTCGTCGGGCGCGAGCGCGGCGAAGGCGCGCGCCGCGACGAGCAAGGCTTCTTCCGTCGCGTCTTCGAGTTCGTCGTCGAGCGCGTAGTCGTCGTCGGTCTCGTCGTATGCGGCGCGGATGCGTTCGCGCTCGGGGCGATGGGTGGTGCGCGGTGCGGCGAGCGTGCGCAGGTGGGCGTCGAGCGTCGTTGCGAACGCCGCGGGCGACGAGAACAGCCGCTTCTTGAGAAGCAGCAGCATCAGGTCGCAGGCTTCGCTCGCTGCGTCGTCGCTCTGGCGTTCGTGCGTGCGGTTGCGGCGCAGCGCGGCATACGCGGCGAGGTCGGCGTGGGCGCGGTGTTCGTCTTCCGTATAGGTGACGGGGAGGGCGATCACGTCGCGGCGCGGGAAGCGCGTGCTGCCGTCGGGTTTGGGGCCGAGGTCGGCGTCAATCTGCGCTTTCATGCGGCGCACTACAGCGCGCCGCAGGGCCGCTTCGTTCGGCGGAACGCCGCGCTGGAAGCGCTGCGGGTCGAGCATCTCGAGCAATGCGGAGTACGAACTCGGGTAGCCGTTGTGCGGCGTCGCTGAGAGGAAGAGGCGATGTTCGATGTGGGGCGCGAGTAGCGACAGCAGTTTCGTGCGCTTGGAGTCGGTTGCGTAGACGCCGTCGCCGGAGGGGGCGCACTGGTGGACCTCATCGACGATCAGCAGATCGAAGCGACGCGGGTACGCGTTCGTGTCAGAGGGCAGCGTAGCGCGCAGCATTTCGAGCGGCCGGCCGTCTTTCAGCCAGTCGAAGCTGACGATTGCGCGCGGGAAGTGGCGGAACGGGTCGGCGCCGATGCCGCGGCGACGGCGCAGTTCGCGGATTTTGTCGGCGTCGATCACCTCGAAGGCGAGGCCGAACTTTTCGAGCATCTCGCGGCGCCATTTGTGGCGCAGCGTCGGCGGGCAGAGGACGAGCACGCTCCGCGCGCGATGGCGCAACAGCATTTCCTGGACGACGAGGCCTGCTTCAATCGTCTTGCCGAGGCCGACGTCGTCGGCGATCAGCAGGTTGACGCGTGGCATGTCGAGCGCGCGGACGACGGGATCGAGTTGGTAGTCTTCCAGCGTGATGCCCGAGCGAAACGGCGCTTGCAGTGCCTTCCCGTCGGCGGAGGCGATCGCGCCCCAACGGACGGCGTCGAGGAATGCGTGCAGGCGGTCCGGGTCGTCGAGGCGGTCCCGCTGCGGCGTAGGAAGGGTCGCTCGTTCGAGGACGCGCGCGTCGTTTTCGAGTTCCCAGAAGACGCGTAATTCGTCACTGAGGCCGTCGTCGTCGACGGATGAGAGGGTGACGAAGTGGTCGGGTCGTCCGCCGCCGTCGCCGTTGTTCGGCGGAAGGGCGCTGGCGAGCACGGAGACGACGATCCAATGCCGGTCGCGGACGCGTACGAGTTGACCGGGCTCGGGAAGCATCGCTGGCGGAGCGGCGGCCGTCATCGCTTACGGGTTATCGGCCGGGTGTTTCGGTATTCCTATGGAGTCCCGCCACCAGCAGAATGTTCTAACTCCCTGACGCGAATGGCTCAATGCGGTTTTCGCCCCGCTTCTGCCCTGCCGTCCCGGTAAACTCATCGCCTTTTTCCGCGCGTGCTCGGAGTGCATCACCGACGCATACTTTGTGCTCCTGATTCCCGTGCACCGACCCCGTCGCGACGGCTTATCCGCCAACCTGAGCGACGAACGGCACAAAATCGTCGCCAGGTGAGGCTTCGCGTTAAGCCGCTCCGTTGATAAACGTAGCACGCGAAATGCGGGGGCCGCCGTTTTGGAGCACACACCGATCTCGGTCGCGAGCGGCCTCAGCGAGGTCGGCGGGTTTAGGCGCTCGACGGCTGTCGTAAGGGGCGCCCGTCGTCTCTTCACGAACGAGACAAGGCGATGAGCGCGGTAGAGTATCCGCTCGAAATGAGCCGCGAGGCTTTTGAGGCCTGGGCTTCGACCGTTGCGGAACGCTGGGAGTGGGTTCGCGGGTTTGCGATCCCCGTGCCGCGGTTTGCCGGGGGAACGTGGGCCCATGCGCGTATCGCCTCTCGCGTCTTTAGCAGGCTCAGCGTGGGATTGCAGCCGCCCTGTGAGGCGATCATTGGTGACCTCATGCGGGTCGCGACGCCGACATCACAACGGTACGGAGACATCTACGTCGTATGCGAACCGGTCGATCCCGCGGCGACGGTGCTGCGCAGACCGAAGGTCGTCATCGAGATCGTGTCTCACGACTCGGTCGAGCGCGATTTGCTCGAAAAGCGAGACGAATATCTGGACATCGCCGGGCTTGAAGCGTACTTCGCTTTCTTCGAAGAGGAACACCGCGTTCTCGAATACCTGCCGCACCGCCGACACGCGCCCACCGAACATCGAGATGCGGTCTCGATTCACGCCGTAACCATCGCCTTAGCCGACCCTTTCGACGGCCCGAACCCCCTATAAACGCACGCTAACCTGCGGAGCGCGGCGGCAGCGTGGGGAGTTTCGAGCGCTCGAGGCGGCGACCGAGCGCGCGCTCGATCTGCGCGAAGTATTTTTCCTCGTCGCTCGCGACGAAGGTGATCGCGTCGCCGACCGCTTGTGCGCGCGCCGTGCGGCCGACGCGGTGGACGTAGTCGTTAGCGACCATCGGCACGTCGTAGTTGATCACGTGGCCCAGGGCGGCGACGTCGATGCCACGAGCGGCGATATCGGTCGCGACGAGGACGCGGTATTTGCCGCGCTTGAAATCGTCGAGCGCACGGGTGCGCTGCGCTTGTGAGCGGTCACCGTGGATGCGCTCCGCGACGATGCCGCGTTTTCCCAGCGCAGCGGCGAGCCGGTTCGCTCGCGCCTTGGTACGCGTGAACGCAAGGGCGCTATAGATGGTATTGTCCTTGAGCAACGCGACGAGCAGGTCGGTCTTGCGCTGTTGGTCGATCGTATAGGTCGTCTGTGTAATGCCGTGCGCGGGGGCACCCTTGGGAGCCAAGCCGATTCGCTCGGGGGAGCGTAACAGTTCGGCGACGAGCGCCGAGATCGCCGGCGGTAGCGTCGCGGAGAAAAACAGGGTCTGGCGTTTCTTCGGCAACCGGCGGAGCACGCGGCGGACAGCGGGGAGGAAGCCCATGTCGAGCATGCGATCCGCCTCATCGAGGACGAGCAACGAGATTCCGTCGAGCGACGCCGTCCCTTGCGCGAGATGATCCAGCAGCCGGCCGGGCGTCGCGACGATGATATCGGTGCCGCGCCGGAAGGCCGCGACTTGACCGGCGAATCCGACGCCGCCGTAGATTGCCGCCGTGCGAACCTTGGTGTGCTTCGCGAGAGCGGTAAGGTGCTCCGCAATTTGCGCCACGAGCTCGCGTGTCGGGGCGAGGACGAGCGCGCGCGTCTTCCCGCGCGGAAGATCGGACAGCGCGGCGATCAACGGTAAGCCGAAGGCGGCCGATTTGCCGCTGCCGGTCGGGGCACTGGCGAGGACGTCGCGGCCGGCGAGCGCCGGCGGAATAGCGGCGGCCTGCACCGGGGTCGGCTCCGTGAAGCCGAGTTCGGCTACGGCGCGGAGTAACTCGGGACGAAGCCCAAGCGAAAGGAACGATACGATGGTCGTGATGCTTTCAAGTGGCGCAATGCGATCGGACTCGAAAGATCACGCGGAGGTTCTTCCATGATTGCACGAACCGCCACCGCGCGTCAAACACCTAGGCCGCGGCACGGCGGTCTTACTCGTCGCGGCTTGACTGCAGTGGCGCCAAAAGCGGCGCAATGGGTGCGCTCGTTTCCACGCTTGGCATAAAGGTCGGTGCGTGACGGGCATGCGAGGCATGTTCGTAAGCAGCGCCTAGGTTGAGGAGCCGCTGTTCCGTCCAAGCTCTCCCGATGAACGAGATGCCGACCGGCAATCCGCTCACGTAGCCCATCGGTACCGTGAGGTGGGGGTAACCGGCGACCGCGGGAAGCGAAGAAACAGAACCCAAGTCATTATCTCCGTCCACCACGTCGGTGCGCCATGCGGCCCCGTAACTGGGCGCGATCAGGGCGTCGAGATTGTCGGCGACGATGAGCTTATCGATACCCTCGGTTCTCGCGAGGCGCAGCGATATCTGGTGCGCCTTTATGTATGTCGGATCGTCCAAACCCTTGGTGGCGTCGGCTTTCTCAAATTGATCCTGACCGAAGAGGCTCAACTCGCGCGAATGTGCACGATTGAAGGCAATGACATCGCTGAGCGTGCGGGTCTTTACGTCGGGCGGAGTCGAAGCGAGGTAGGCATTCAGGTCCACTTTCAGCTCGCTCAGCAGCACGGTTTGTTCCGCATCCCCCAATCGAGAATCTGGCTTAAACGTCTTTAACTCGACGATGTGGGCGCCGTTCGCCTTCAGAAGAGCTACAGCGCGTTCAAAGACCGCATCGACCGGGGGAGAGTAGCCGGTCGCGAACCTCAAGACGCCAAGGCGCTTTCCTTGGAGCGACGCGCTGCTGAGTTGGGTGACGTAGTCGCGTTTGTATGTGTCGGCGTTCTTGGTTGCTGCATCCCTCGGGTCCGTGCCCGCCATGACGTTCAAGAGCGCCGCCACATCGGCGACGGTGCGGCCCATGGGACCTGCCGTGTCTTGACTGTGTGAGATCGGAACAATGTACGTGCGCGAAACGAGACCCACGGTCGGCTTTAGACCGACGAGGCCATTCATGGCTGCGGGGCAGGTCACCGACCCATCCGTTTCCGTGCCGATTCCAGCCGCCGCCAGACTCGCCGCGATCGCCGCGCCCGTCCCCGAAGAGGAACCGCAGGCGTTGCGGTCCAGAGCGTACGGATTCTTCACCAAGCCGCCGACCGCGGACCAACCGCTGATGGAGTGGGACGAGCGGATATTCGCCCACTCGGAGAGATTGGTTTTGCCGAGTATGACGGCACCCGCGTTCCGTAGCCGCTGTACCACGGGTGCATTACGGTGCGTGACATTAGCGAGGAGGGCTTCCGATCCCGCGGTTGTGGCGGTACCATCGGCGGATTCGATGTTGTCTTTGATAAGAACCGGAATGCCGTCGAGCGGACCGCGCACCTTACCGGCCCTTCGGTTTGCGTCGGCTTCGCGAGCCTCATCCATGGCGCGCGGGTTCAGAGCGATGACGCTGCTCAGGCTGACACCACTCGAGTCGATCGACTTGATGCGCGCAAGATACGCGGTTGTCAGATCCTCCGCCGTCACGCTTCCGCTGGCCAGATCGGCCTGAAGCGCAGCGATAGATTTCTCGTTGACGTCATAACTCACGGACGGCGACCCTTTCGGTACCGCACCAGCAGCAGTGACAAGAACCATTGAAACGACGAGCGCGGTGGTGGAAAACTGAAGCATGAATTTCGTCGCAATTCCCCTGTTACGTGCTGATTCGCATGACGAGCGCGCCGACACACCGTCGCGCCAGCCGCGGCGGATGTCGCAGTCCACGTCGTCGTGTTTCCCAACAGTTCTTCTGCAGTGGGACAATATCTTTGGAGGTTCGGCGCGACCATATTAGTCCGCTCAATGCGATACGTGCGCCCTCAACCAGTCGGACATCGTGCGATAGTAGGCGGCGAGACGCACGGGATCCGACGGCGTGTGGTGCGCCGTCGGGATCGCGACCAGACGGGCGCGCACGTGGCGATCGCGCAGCGCGTGGAAGTACTCCCACGATTCGCTGAACGGAACTTGTTCGTCGGCGAGTCCGGTGATGATCAAGGTGGGGGTGCGCACGGCAGCGACATACGTTATCGGGGAGCCGTCGCGGTAAAGGGGCGCGGCGTCGGGATTGACCGGCGTTCCGCCAAGCGAATCGCGCGTCCACGAAAGATTTCCCGTACCGGACAGGTCGTACGCTTGGCGCCAGTCGACCGCACCGTCGGCGACGATCGCGCAACGCCAGCGCGCGTCGTGGCCGATGATCCACGCCGTCATGAAACCGCCGTACGAATGGCCGCCGATCGCTTCGCGCTGCGGGTCGATGGGATAACGGCGTTCGACTTGCGCTAATCCGGCGAGCACGTCGCGCGCCGGGCCGACCCCGGGATCGCGATACACGCCGTGCTCGTGGGCGTTGCCGAGATCGTTGCTGCCGCGATAGTTCGGAAAGAATGAGTAATAGCCGTCGGCCGCGGCCATGATGCCGGCGTCGTAGCCGCCGCCGTATTCCTCGCCGAAACCGAGTCCAGATGCTTCGCCTTCCGGACCGCCGTGGCTCCACAGCAGCAACGGGTACTTCACGCCCGCGCGTTCGTGCGGTGGATGGATGACGACGCCTTCGGAGCGTTCGCCGTCCGATGCCGTCCAGGCGATGGGCTCGGCACGACCGTAATCGTAGCGGCGCAGCGCGGCGTTTTCGTGCGTGATGGAGCGCGGCGTGGCGCCCGGCTTGGCGACGACGTAAAGTTCGGGCGGCACGCCGTAGGCGCTGGCGACGAAAGCGATCCGCAGGCGCGGGTCGGCGTCGACGCCTTCGACGTTGAGTCGTCCGACGTTCACGCGTTGCGGCGCGCCCGCTGAAGGAACGAGCACGATCGTGCTGAGCAAACGATCTTGCGCGAGCGCGACGAGGGTGTTGCCGGCCCAGCGGATGCCGGCTACGTCGCGGTCGACGTTTTGCGTGCGATCGGTTTCCGTGCCGTCCGGCGAGACGACGATTGCATCGTTGACGCTGACCGGGCCGGGACCATGCGGGCGCACGTACGCGTACGTCTTGCTGCCCGCCGCGAACTGCGGATAGTACACGTAGTGCCGCACGGGGCCCAGTTGGCGGACCGTGCCGCTCGCGACGTCGACCGCGGCGACGCTGGTTTGGTCCGTGGCAGCGGTTGCCGTATCGGCGTCGCGGTTAAAGAGAATCGTACGGCCGTCGGGTGACCACGACGGATCGCTTGGGCTACCGGCGAACGGCGCTGCGGCTTCGAAGAAGCTCCACGAACCGTGCGTCAACCGGCGCGCCGTACCGCCGCTGCTCGCGACCAACCACAGATGTGATGGCACGGGTGGTTTATCGATCAGAAAACCATCGTCGCCGACGTCGAAGAGGTCGTCGTGGCGTTTGGCCGCGGCGGCATTGGGCTCGTCTTCGGGCGTGTCGTAGGCGAAACGTGCGCCGTCGGGGCTCCACGCGTAATGTTCGACCCCGTTCTTCGCGTGCGTGACGGTCCGTTTGGCACCGCTGACGAGTCGCACGACGACGATTTGATCTTCGTCGTGCTTGAGCGAGTGTTTGAGATACGCGAGCCGCGTGCCGTCGGGTGACCAGCGCGGGGAAGCGACGAACGGCCCGCGATCGACGACGGTGCGCGAGCGCCCGTCGCTGCCGATCACGACGATCGCCGAGACGTTACGGTCGTGCTGATAGTCGCGCGTCGTGCGGACGTAGGCAATGCGCGTGCCGCTCGGAGCGAGGCGAGGATCGGAGAGGTTGACGAAAGCGCGAAGCGCCGCAAGCGTAATCGGATCGGCCATCGAGCCGCTTTACCGCCACCTCTTTACGCAACCTTCCGCCGCTCATGCGCGGCTCTGCGCGCCGGGAACGCGCGACGCCAGTGCCGCAAGCGGCGTCGGCTCCGCAGGATGGGGTTGCGGTGCGGCGAGTGGACGTTGCCACCACGCGACGTCCCACCAGCGGCCCTGCTTGTAACCGACGTTGCGATAGATGCCCACCGGCTCGAAGCCGAGCGCCCGGTGCAAAGCGACGCTTGCCTCGTTGGGAAGCGTGGTGCCCGCGAAGGCGTTGTAATACCCTTGCTCGGTGAGGATCGCGAAGAGGGCGGTATAGAGCGTTCGTCCGACGCCGCCGCGCCGTGCCGTTGCGGCAACGTAGAGTGCGACGTCAACCGACCACCGATAGGCCGAGCGAGCGCGATGCTCGCTTGCGTACGCGTAGCCGAGCACCAGGTCGGACTCGGCTACCAGCCACGGCAGCCGGGGGCACGTCATTTTTATACGCGTTCGCATCTGTGATTCCGTCGGCGCAATTTCCTCGAACGAGATGTGCGTCGCCTCGACGATCGGCGCATAGATGGCGGCGATCGGCCCGGCGTCGCCCGCGGTCGCCGAGCGAACGGCGAACGTCATGTCAGAGGAGGTGCGAGAATTCGAGCGGAGCGATCGCTTGGGGGAAGTCGTACTGCACGAAATCGTACTCCAAACCCGAGACGTAGCGATCGAAGCCGAAGCGTAAGGTGTCGTCGGTCTTGATTTGCTGAACGTACGGTCGGCCGTCGAGCTCGGTGTAGGTCACCGTCCAGCGGGCGTCATCGTAGGGCTTACCTTGGAAGAGGCCGTCGACGTCGAGCTTCACCGTTGCGTAGTCGCTCGTATCGACCCACAGATCGCGCAAGCGGTACAGGCGTGGTTGGCGCAGCGGCGTCAGCACGAGATGGTAGGCATTGACCGCGCGTACCTGCTCGGTGCCGGCAAGCGCGATCGTGTAGTCCCGCGCGACGGCTTCCACGCGTGCGATCTCGCGCAGCGGCGCGTCGGTCGGGCTGCCGGGCGCAGCGGGTTCCGGCGTCGGTTGCGGGGGGAGGGTTGGCTCGGCGGCGATGTTGCGCGGCGAGGGGGTTGGGGCATCGAGTGAAACGCCGCCGACGAGTCGCGCTTGTGGATCGCGCCGCAGCAGGCCGAACGACGCATCGGGGTCGACCAGCGGGTCGAGCACCGGAAAAGCGTCGGCATTGGGATTGGTTTCGAGCGTGTCCGCTCGGGCAGCGCCCAAATGCGTGCGCAGATGAATCGCAAATGCGGTGCCGCGCAACCGTTCTTGTTCGTCGTGCGCCACGATGATGCGGTGCAACGAGAGCGCGCGGTCTGCGGAACGGTAGGCGGCATGCCACCAGTTATCGTGCGTCTTGTTGCGCCACGTATAACGCTCGAGCAATCCGTATTCGACGAACGGGACGGACTGGCGCGCGCGCCAGGCGTCTTTGGCGCGCGCGAAAATTGCATCGGCGGTCGGGGGAGCAGATGCTTGTACGCGCGCACCGAGCCCCGACGCCAGTGCAAGCGCCGCAAGCACCGAAAGACCGACACGGCGCCGCATGGTCCCGGTAACGTACTGTGGAGACCGGGGCGTTCCCGCTTGCTTACCCCGACGCTGCCCAAGTGTGAGCGCTCGGCCCGCGATATCCCCGGATAAGGGGCGCGGACTTCAAACCCCGTAAGGCCGTATCATGCACGATCGCGTTCGCTCTTTTGCGCGACTCCACGAGCGCGGCAATCCGCTGGTTCTGGCAAACGTTTGGGACGCGGCGAGCGCGCGCATCTTCGAGGCCGAAGGGTTTGCGGCGCTCGCCACGTCGAGCGCCGCAATGGCCTATGCGCTCGGGTATCCCGACGGTGAACGAATGGACCTCGATGAGATGATTGCGGCGATCGGGCGCATCACGCGCACCGTCCGGAGTCTCGTTACGGCCGACGTCGAAGCGGGTTACGGCGCCGACACCACCGCTCTCGCCCGCGTCATGGAGCGCGTCACCGATGCCGGCGCGGTCGGCGTGAACGTGGAGGACTGGGACGTCCGGGCGGGCGCACCGTTTCCGCTCGACGTGGCACAAGGCAGGATCGCGGCGATCAAGGCACACGCCGGTGATTCGTTGTTCGTCAACGCGCGCAGCGACCTGTACTTGCAGGATGTGGGCGATCCGGCAACACGCTTTGCAGCCACCGTCGAGCGACTGCGCGCATTTGTGGCGGCCGGTGCCGATGGCGTTTTCGTGCCAGGAGTAAGCGACGCGGGGACCATTGGTGCATTGGTCGATGCGGTCGAACCGGCACCGCTCAACGTTCTGGCCGGGCCGACGACGCCTCCGGTTTCCGAACTGGCTGCGCTCGGCGTCGGTCGAGTGAGCGTCGGAGCCGCGCCGATGCGCCGCATCTTGGGTGAGACGCGGGCGATTGCACGCGAGCTGCGCGAGCAAGGGACGTTCACGTTCATGCGCGACCGACGAGCCATCCCGTACGCCGAACTCAACGCCCTCTTCGACCGCCACTGAAACCGCCGCGCGTGACCGCGCCTTACGAAACTGCGTAGATGGTCGCTCATAACGTTCTTCGCATCGCTGAATTCCTCGTCGGTACGTTTACCATCGTGTCGGTGCTCAGCGACGTTTTCCAGTCGGTGATCGTCCCGCGTGCGGTGGGACGGCGCTATCGCATCAGCGCCAACATCTCGCGAGCATCGTGGCAGTTCTGGCGCTGGTACGCGTTGCGAATCGATGATACCGAACGTCGCGAAGACTTTCTGGGCATGTATGCGCCGCTCATCATGGTGGTTTTCCTGGTCGTTTGGGTTGCAGGGCTGGTCTTCGGATACGGTCTGCTGTTCCATGCGCTCGCCGACGAATTGCGCCCACGCCCCGGCTTGGGAGCGGCAATGTATTTCGCGGGAACGTCGCTGCTGACGATCGGCTACGGCGACTACGTTCCGATGACCGGAGCCGCACGCTTTCTGGCATTGGCCGCGGGAGCGTCCGGGTTTGGGACCGTCGCGGTCGTGACCGCGTTCTTGTTCTCCGTGTTCGGCGCATTCTCGCGCCGCGAAGTCTTCGTCATAACGTTCGGAACGCGCGCCGGCGCACCGCCCTCGGGCTTAACGTTGTTGGAAACGCATGCAGCCCTCGGCATACGGGCCGACCTGCCGCAGGTGTTCGGCGAAGGTCAGCGCTGGGCTGCCGACATGCTCGACAGTCACCTGGCGTACCCCATTCTTGCCTACTTTCGGTCATCGCACGATTATGAGTCCTGGGTTGGGGCGCTTGGCGCATTGCTCGACGCATCGACGCTCGTGTTGACCGTCGTTCGGGATGGCTCGTTCGGACAGGCTCGGCTGATGAACGACATGGGGCGCCATCTCGCGCACGATCTCGTGCGCTATTTTGGGCTGAACGTATACGACGCCGTCGGGGTCGAGCGTTCAGAATTCGATGCAGCGCGAACGCGGTTGTGTGAGGCCGGCTACGACGTTGTCGACGATGATGGTGCATGGGAGGCGTTCGCCGCGTTACGCCGCTTCTACGCCGTGCCGCTCGATGCGATGGCGCGCTACTGGCGCATTCCGCCCGCGCAGTGGGTGGGAGACCGTTCGCTTCTGCCGACGCATCACGGTAACGAAGAAGTGCCGCGCGTGCTGCGCGAGGAGTTGACGCGGCCGCCGGGCTGAGGTGTGTCGGCGCTTAGCGGCGTAACCGCGCGCCCGGTGCGCTCGCGTAGGGGTATGAGCCAGATGGCGGCGAGTCCGGACAGGGCCGCGCCGATCGCGATCGTCTCGGGGACGCCCACATGCGCACCCAGTTAGCCCCCCGCGAGCGCGCCGACGGGAAGCGTTCCCCAGACGAACGTGCGCATCGTCGCGTTCATCCGGCCCTGCATCCGCACGTCGACCAGCGCTTGGCGGTAGCTGATTTGGTTGACGTTGTAGATCGGAACGGAAACCGCGACGACGGCCGAACTCAGCAACAGCACGACGTACGGCAAACCGAGGAGTGCGAAGAGCATGCCGCCTAGTCCGGCCGCGCTTGCCAACAACGATGCGATCAAGGTCGTGCGCAGTCCGAACCGGGCGCGCACGCGAGTCGAGAACATCGCCCCGACAAAGCCGACCTCGGCTAGACCGTACACGAGGCCGAGCAAACCGGGCTGCAAGTGCAGGATGCGGTAGGCGAAGATCAACACGACGGCGCCCATCATCGCGCCGCCGAAGTTGATCGTCGCCGTCGCGCCCATGATCCAGCGCAGATCCGAAGACTGCAGAACGATGCGCAAGCCCTCGACCATCTCGCGAACGCCTTGCCGTAGCGACAGGGGCGGCCCGTCGTACACGGGTTCTTCCGTCCGGATTGCCAACAGCGTGGCCACCGAAGCAAGGTACGATAGCGCGTCGAACGCGATGGCCGCCGGCGCACCGACGAGCTGCACGAGCGCGCCTGCCAGCGCGTTTCCGACCATGTTTGAACCGGAATTCGAGAACTCGAGCTTCATGTTGGCATCGGTCAGGCGGTCCACCGACACGACCACGGGCAGATACGATTGATACGTGATTCCGAAGAACGCCGATCCGATTCCACTGACGAGGGCGACGGCGTAGACTTGCGGCAGGTGAAGAACGCCGAACGCCGCCGTCAGCGGCACGGTTGCAAGCACCGCAAAACGGGCGACGTCGGCGACGATCATGATCCGGCGGCGCGACAGACGGTCGGCCAAAACGCCGACGAACATTCCGAGGATCGGGAACGGCAAGGTTTGCAACGCGGTGAGGAAGCCGACTTGCAGCGGCGTCGCGTGCAAGACCAAAACGGCAAGCGTCGGCAAAGCAAAAACGGTCAGCGCGCTGCCGAGCAAACTGACGGTCTGGCCTGCCCAGAGTTTATTGAAGTCGGACATGCGAACGACGGGGAGTTTGTGCCCGATGGCCGGAAACTCGCGGCGATGGCCGTGAAAGCGCACGCATTTACGATGTATCCGGTGACGGACATGGAGCGAGCGATCGCCTTCTACCGCGATGTACTCGAGTTACCTCCCGGCGACCTCGCTTCTCCGGTGTGGGTTGAATTCGACATCGCCGGCACGACCTTCGGCGTCGGAACCTTCGAACAGATTGGAGTTCCGGGGAGCGCGCAATCGTTAGCGCTTGAAGTAGACGATCTCGCGGCATTCCGCGCGCGACTGGCCGAACGCGGCGCCGACGCGAGCGAACCACACGAACTGACGAATTGTTGGATTTCGGTCCTGCGCGACCCCGACGGCAATCAAATCTGGCTGCATCAGAGCAAAGTCCCGGCGTAGCGACGCCGGCGTTACGGTGGTAAGTCGCGCCCGCGTACGTGAGCGGGAGGGCTGGTCGCTTCAAGCGCGGTGAACGTCTCGATGATGCGGTACGCATGCTCGGTGCCGCGCGGGACCGCCCACGAGTTGCCGGCTTCGAGAACGACGGTCTGGCCGGCAAGATGGAGTTCAGCTTTGCCGGCGATCACATAGCCGACCGTCTCGTAGTCGCGCGCACTCGGCGGCTTGGCGTCGGCAGGCGGCTCGTCACGCCAGAGGCGCAGGCTTAGGTGCACGCCGCTGGCGAGTTGGACCGCGCCTTCCTCGTTGCGCGGCGAGTAGCGTGAATCGATCTTCGTAATGCTCGTATCGGACATGCCGAGGTCATACCCAACGCAGGCAACGCAGTCGGATGGGCGGAGCGGGCGGGGCAGACGTGGGGACTGAATTACCGGGCAGTGACGGCGCCGTCGGACGTGCCCGGGGCTCTCGCAGGCGTTCTCCCCACCGGGACGCTGACGTTTTTGTTCTCCGACATCGAGGGCAGTACGCAACGCTGGGAGCGCGATCGCTCCGCGATGCAGGAAGCCGTGCGGCGGCACGATACGCTGGTGCGCCGCGCGATCGGAGTAAACGGCGGTTACGTCTTCAAGACGATAGGCGATGCGTTCTGCGCTGTTTTTGCACGCGCCCAAGAGGCATTGAAGGCGGCGCTCGAGGCACAACGCATGCTGCGTGCCGAAGACTTTTCAAGCGTCGACGGTGTGCGGGTGCGGATGGCGCTACACACGGGAACGGCCGACGAACGCGACAACGACTACTTCGGGCCGGCCGTCAACCGTGTCGCACGGCTACTTGCGATCGGACACGGCGGCCAAGTGCTGGTCTCGGGCGTGACGGCCGATCTCGCACAAGCCGACATGCCGGCAGGAGCGACTCTGTACGATCTCGGTGCGCATCGACTCAAAGACCTTGCGCGACCGGAGCGAGTCTACCAGCTCCTCGCGCCGGAATTGCAGCGCGACTTCCCGGCGCTGCGCTCGCTCGACGTTCTACCGAACAACTTGCCGCCCCAAGTCTCATCCTTCATCGGACGCAAGGCCGAGGTCGCGGAGATCATGGCGCTGATCGCCACGCATCGTGTCGTGACGTTGACCGGCTCGGGCGGCGTGGGCAAGACCCGCACCTCATTGCAGGTCAGCGCCAACCTGCTCGACGGGAGAGCAGACGGCGTCTGGTTCGTCGAGTTGGCACCGCTTGCCGATCCAGCGCTCGTGCCAACGACGATTGCAAGCACGCTCGGACTCACCCTGCCGGCGAGTGCTGAACCGTTGCCTGAGCTCGTTGCCGCCTTGCGACCGAAACACTGCCTGCTCATCTTGGACAACTGCGAGCATCTCGTCGATGCAGCGGCTGCGGCGGTGTCGGCGATCCTGCGCGGCTGTCCGCAAGTGGCCATTATCGCCTCGAGCCGTCAGGCTCTGGACGTCGCGGGCGAGCAGACGTATCGCCTGCCGTCGCTCCCCCTTCCCAGCGAAGCCGAAGCCGAAGCGCTGACGGCCGAACAGGCCGGGGCCTATAGCGCAATCGTGCTCTTCGGCGAACGCGCGCGCGCCATGGACGAACGCTTCACGCTCACCGATCAGACCGCACCGATCGTGGCCGACATCTGCCGCCGTCTCGACGGCATTCCGCTTGCGATCGAACTCGCTGCGGCGCGCGTGACGACTCTGGGCCCGAGGCAACTTCGGGAACGCCTGGGAGAACGCTTCCGCATGCTGACCGGCGGACGGCGCGACGCACTGCCGCGCCAGCAAACCTTGCGCGCGCTGGTCGACTGGAGTTATGAGTTGCTCGACCACCGCGAACGGCAGCTCTTCCGCCGCCTCGGCATCTTCGCCAACGGATTTACGCTCGAAGGGGCCATCGCCGTCGGCAACGACGAAGCACTCGACGAGTTCCAGATTTTCGACGTGTTGGCGTCGCTGGTCGACAAATCGCTAGTCGTCGCTGAAGTCAGCGGCGAAACGGCGCGCTATCACCTACTCGAATCGACGCGCGCCTACGCCTGCGAGAAGTTGAGCGACGACGGCGA
This sequence comes from Candidatus Nyctobacter psychrophilus, assembly GCA_014305025.1. Classification (GTDB taxonomy): domain Bacteria; phylum Vulcanimicrobiota; class Vulcanimicrobiia; order Vulcanimicrobiales; family Vulcanimicrobiaceae; genus Nyctobacter; species Nyctobacter psychrophilus. The sequence continues at coordinate 21,788 of JACRTY010000037.1, forward strand.
ACAAGGGAATATCGCCGCGCGACACCTGCACTACGTGCACGACGTGTTCGTGCGCGTGGGCGCCGCTTTCGATATGCGGCCGCAAGAGAGCGATGTCGTGAAGCTCGCCGTCGAACTCGACGACGCGCGCGCGGCACTGGGTTGGGCTGCGGCGAACGACTGTGCGCATGTCGGCGGCGAACTGTTTGTCGCAACGACGCTCTGGTGGTTGCTGGGTCTGCGGCGTGAGGGACTCGACATCGCCGAACGGTACGCGCAGCTCGTCGCAGGCGACGCTTCGCTGATGGCACGTACGTTGTCGCTGCTCGCGATCATGGCTCTCAATGTCGGACAAAACGCGCGGGCCATGCACGCCGCCGAGCGCGCGCTATCGTTCGCTCGGGCGTCGAACGATCCGCCAACTTTGGCCGAGACCCTCCTACGGTGTAGCGGGGTGTGGGTCTTCAGCGGCCGCGCGGCTCAAGCCGAAGCCGCACGAGTGGAAGCAGAGGCGGTTGCACCCTCTACGCCACGACGGCGCCGCATCTCGTTGGAGCAGCGTGCGCATCAGATGCAAACAACCGGTGATCTCGCCGGCGCGGCGCAGCTCTTCGAACAGCTTTACGTTCTCAACCGCTCTCTCGGCAACGATCAGGCGAACGATCTGTCGAGTCTTGCCGATCTCGAGCACGCACGCGGGGACACGATGCGCGCAATCGGTCATGCGCGTGAGGCACTCGAGACCTTGGCCGCACCCAATCATCCAGCCAAGCCCGAATTGCTCGTGAATCTGATCGGTTATCTCCTCGCAGCCGGCGCGCTTGCCGACGCGGCGCAAGCGGGGCGCGCTGCGCTCACGTTCTTGGGCAAGAGCGATGCCGACGGCATCTATGCCGCGATCGCCGTCGAGCATGTAGCACTCGCCACCGCACTTGGAGGAGAGTATCGTTGCGCGGCTCGGCTCGCCGGATATGCGGATACCCGTATTGCCGCCGCTGGTTGCGAGCGCGGATACACCGAGACTTCAACTCACGGCCGTCTCCGCGCCCTGCTGCGCGACCGTTTGTCCCCGACGGAACGTGATGCGCTGCTCCCCGAAGGCGCCGCCTGGACGGCGGACGAGGCGATCACCGAAGCGCTTCGTGCCTGTAGCACGGGGGCAAACGAATTAGGCTCGCGTACCGGTTGAATTGAGCTTTGGCGTCCTGAGGAAGTCGATGAACTCGCGAGCGCGCGGCGATGGGTTTGCGTCACGCAGCGTGACGACTTTGAACTGACGGCGCAGGTCGAGGTCGCGGAGTTCGACGACGTGCAGCCGTTGGGCGGCGACGCGCTCGACGACGAGCGAGGATACGAAGGCAACGCCGAGCCCCGCCTCGACGGCGCGCGTGACGCCCTCCCAACTCGGGACGACCAGCTGCGTGTTGACGTGCAAGCCGTGCGCGGCCAGTTCCCGTTCGGCGAGGGTCCGAGTCGGAGCGCCCGTCTCGCGTCCGACGAACGTCTCACCAACCAAGTCGCTCGCGCGCACGGTGCGGCGATGCGAGAACCGATGTCCGCTCGCCGGAACGATGAGGACGAGGTGATCCTGCGCGAAAGGCTGCGACGTGAATTCGGCGCTTTCGGGAAGCTCGGCGGCGAGCGCCGCCATGACGCGGCCGGAGCGAAGATACTGCGCTAGACGAGTCGGATTGGCCATTTTCACATCGATGGACACGTTGGGATGCTGCGCCGTGAAGGCGGCCAGCAGCGGAGCCAGCACGTAATCGCCGATCGTGAGCGTCGCGCCCACGGCGAGATGATCCGCCAGCGCCGACGTGAATTGCGCCATCTCGCGCTCGAGCGCCGCCACGTCGTCGAGCACGGCCTGCGAGCGCTGCGCTAAAAACCGGCCCGCCTCGGTGAGGACGGGGCGGCGCTTGACGACCTCGATCAGCGAAACGCCGAAGTGTTCGGACAGGGCGCGTACCTGCATGGTGACCGCCGGCGGTGTCACGCCCAGCTCTTCGGCCGTCCGCGAAAAGTTGGCGAGCGTCGATAGCCGCACGAACGTTTGGAGTTGCGTCAGGGATATCGCCATCTCGCCGGCTTTCGTTCGCTGCCTTGTGCGGCAACCATTCGCTGGAACGCGGCGGCGGTTTTGTCATGCACGTCGCGGGAATCTATTGAGACGGAGCGCGCTTTGCGGTCCCCGACACGGCGAGGAAGCAACAGACGATGAATTCAGAATCTCGCGAAGAACTGCGCGGCGTCGACGCGGTGAGTCCCGACCTTGCGGACACCTCGCCGGGCGAAACCAGCCGCAGCGGAAGCAGCGCTTCCACCGGGACGGCAAGCGGCGTCGGTCGTCCCGCGCTGTCGAGCATGGACGGGTAATCGGGCCGCCGCATAGGCCGACACTCGTGCGACATGGTACCGCGGGCAGTCTCGAAATGGCCGCCGAATATATCGTCGTAACGACCACGACGGATGATCGTGCGATTGCCGAGGGCATCGCGGAACGACTCGTAACGTCGCGGCTTGCAGCGTGCGTGCAGATCTCCGGGCCCATCACGAGTCGCTATATGTGGCAGGGCGCGTGTGAACGTAGCGAGGAATGGATGTGCACCATTAAGACACGTGCGGCTTGTTTTGACGCCGTCCGTCGTGCGATCGAAGCGCTCCACTCGTATGATACGCCGGAGATACTCGCGGTGCCGGCGGCGGCGGTCGCCGAACGCTATGCCGCTTGGATCGACGTGGAGACGAGCACAACCGATTCATAGGCCGGCGGGATGCGTCCCCAGGATCGCGAATCGACGCTGCCGTGCGATTCGTCGGTATTCTCGCCTTCGTATTTCTATTGCTCGCACGCGCCGCCAGCGCGCAGCCGACCGAGAGTGAATCCCCCTCCCCCTCGCCGCTGCCGGCGCCGACCTTGCCGCCCGCCGGGATAATTCCGGCGAACATTATCCTCGACGTTACGGGTTATCCGGCGACCGGCATGGACGTGCTCAACGAGCAGATCATCGCTGCCTTGGATCGCGCGATTCGTCCGACGCTGCGCCCCGGCGCCGCCATCCGGTACGGACCATTCGTTCCGTGGCCCTTACTGCCGCTGGCTTTGGGCGCACGCGGGGCGGTCAACGTGACCGTGACGATCGACGGCGACGATGTGACCAATGCCGATGTGAACGGTGTGACGACGGTCACGGTCAACAACATCGTGGTCCCGCCCGCGGTGCCGAGCGTGTTGTTCCTCAGCGATGATCCTGAGTATCTGCAAACTGAAGGGCTCGTGTTCCGGGGGAACGTCGCCGCCGATCGAGCGGCACGTCTGTATTACTACCAGTCCGATATCGGCGTACCGCGCGATCTCGACGTGGTGCTGACCTCAGCCGTGCCGTCGCGCGTGCAACTGATCGATGCAGCCGCCGGTCCTGAGCTCGACGTCATGGACGTGGGGCACACGGTATCGCGTGACTTCTTGCGATTCGAGCACAACAATGAGGGGGCGCTCGTCGACGTCGCGCCAGGCCACCCGTTCATCGTGCGGCATGCGCTTATCATCGGGGGCGAGGTGGTCGCGGGCGCGGTTGACCTCCACGTTCTGAGCGGCGCCGTCGGCGTCTCGGTCGTGGCTTCGCCGGCCGGGGGCCGCCCCGACGCCTATTTGAACGGTCCGCGCGTTCCGCTCGACGGACACGGGCGGCACGGTGTGTTCGCACTGGACGGCTTTGGGAACATCGCGCAGTCGTATACCGTCGGGGGAACGGGCGCGGCGGTGAAATACGGCGGCAGAACCGTCACGCCGCGCAATCTCGATCCAGGCGATCTGGGCCGCGACTTCGGCGACTATGGCGTCGTGCACCGCATTGCGTTTACGCTTGTCAACCCGACCGACACGCCGCGCCTCGTGTACCTCTATGAGAAGCCGCTCGCCGGTCCGGTACGGAGCAGCTTTTACATCGACGGTCAACTTAAAGACCTCGGGTGTGTGCGGATGCCGCAGCCGTATTGGATTACGACGTATCAGTTGGCTCCGCACTCAACCGGCGTGTCGACCACCGTGACTATGCCGGATGGCGGCTCGTTTTACCCGCTCGAGTTCGGCGTCAGCGAGACGCAGCCGCTGCCCTACACGCCGCTCGTCGGCACGGCGGACGGATGCTCGCCCAACGTCACGCGGCTCGCGCAATAATGCCGACCATCGCGCAAGTCGAGGAGCAGATTCTCGTCGTCGAGGGCTTTCGCGTGCAGCTGACGCCGCTTGCGCCGAAAACCAAGACGCTGCCGAGCTACGATTTCACCGTCATGGCGCCGCAACGGTGGCGCGTTTCCGATTGGAAGACGGTGCGGCTGGTTCGGTACGTGACGCTGCTGCGTGGGGCCGTCGTGCTGCGCGGCGACGGAACGGCGGTCAAGGGCGATCTGCAACTCGGTAACATTCGCGATTCGTACTACGAGAAGCAGTACGGGGCGACGGCGGCTCCGGCGTCCGGAACGTGACGCGGTGCGGCTCTGAATATCCTTCGGCTTCCGTCAGCACCGGCCACACTGTGGTCAGCGGCTCAAGTATCTTCTGTAGAGCGTCATGACAGCTCCGATGGTGCCGATCACTTTGATCGATCAGTGCGATGAGAGGACCGGCGTCGACCAGCACCATCATTCGGCTTTCTCGCTCGAAGGAGCTTGGCGAACCGTTCACCGGTGCGCTCGGAGAGCTGCATTCCGCCGCTATCCCATGCGCCAATGAGATGAGCCACCGCTTCGGCGGGAGGTTTGATGAAAGCATTGCTCTGCGCCTGGGGTTACGCTCCTCGGAGACGGACTCATCGCGTTTGCGGCGACCGCCGTTACCGTCTCATACTGCATGATCTACACGAAATATAAGGCGTTGCCGACGTAGCACAACGCGCGCGTTCGTGACGCGCCTCGCGGCGAACGCGCGGGCGCCACCGGTCGGCGGAATCGAACCGCTTACTGCCGGTGTGCGGTAACCTCGATCTCAATTCGCATGCGGGGGTCGACCAGGCCGCAGACAATCGCCGGGAAGACCCAGTCCCCCTCGACGACCGCGCGCGAGTATCCCCATGCTTCTTCGTACGATGACCCCCCGCAATCAGCTTGCGCATACGCGCATCGTACACGGCAAGGCGACGACGTCGGGGTGACTTTTCATTTGTCGATGTGGCTCAGCACGTTTATCACCACGCCGTTGGGGTCCCTAACGAAGAACCGCCTGACGTCCCAGGGCTCATCTGTGAGTGGATACACGATGTCGTCTCCACGCCGCACGGCTTGCGCGTGCACGCTGACGACGTCTGCTACCTCGATAGAAACGTGCGGTTGGAGGCTTGCCGTTGCATCCTGCTTCATGACGCTCACTTGTGCAGCTGGATTCGATATCGGGGACGACCCGCCGGATGCTCATCTTGCCACAATTCGTCGGAACAGTGCCGGCTCCATCGGTTCACGCTTTTGCCGCAGCGCGATGCGTTCACCCCGGACACCGCTTTTGACCTCGCTGCCGGTTCATTCGTTTCCCGCAGCAGGACACTGCCGCCGCTCGACGCAGCACGACGGCATGCGTCGCCGCGCACCGCACGAACCTCTTGGGGCATTATTCGTCCTGGCATGCGCTGCGCTGTCGTCGTGCACGACGGCAAGCGCGAACGGCAGCGGGATCCATGCGATCCGGCACGTGATCGTCATCATGCAAGAGAATCGCTCGTTCGATCATTACTTCGGCACGTTTCCCGGCGCGGACGGGCTGCCGATGCGCGACGGCACGGCGACGATGTGCCTTCCCGATCCGCGCGGCGGCTGCATTCGACCATTCGTCGACCACCAGGACCGTAACGCAGGCGCGGCGCACTCGGCCGCGGCGTCGGCGCGCGCCGTTGACGGCGGCCGCATGGACGGCTTCGTCGCGGTGGCCGCGACCAGCCGGCGCAAGTGCAACGATCCGACCGATCCGAACTGCGCGAACGGGCCGCGCCGTCCGGGCCGAGTCATGGGTTACCACGTTGAATCGGACATTCCGAACTATTGGAGGTACGCGCGCGAGTTCGTCCTGCAAGATCATCTCTTCGAACCGGTCGCGTCGTACAGTTTGCCCTCGCATCTCTACCTGATCTCGGCGTGGTCGGCGACGTGCTCCGATCCGAACGACCCGCAGAGTTGTCGAGACGACGTCGTCCGCGAGCGTCCCCGGCGCGATATTGCGACACCGTACGCCTGGACCGAATTGACGTGGTTGCTCGATCGCCATAACGTTTCGTGGGCGTACTACCTCGACGGCGGCCCGAACGACGGCCCGAACCGCGCGCACGGGGCCGGCGTGCCGCGCATCTGGAACGTGCTGCCGCAATTCCTCGACGTCCATCGCGACGCGCAACTCGGCAACGTGCAACCGTTGACCGCATTCTTCGCCGCTGCCCAAGCCGGGACGTTGCCTGCCGTCTCATGGATTGCGCCGAATTTTCCGCACAGTGAACATCCACCGGCACTGGTGAGCGACGGACAATCGTACGTCACCGGCATCGTCAACGCGATCATGCGCAGCGCCGACTGGAACAGTACCGCGATCTTCTTGGCGTGGGACGACTGGGGCGGTTTTTACGATCACCTACCGCCTCCGCGCGTCGATGCGCTGGGCTACGGTATCCGCGTCCCCGGGATCGTCATCAGCCCCTACGCGCGTCGCGGTTTCATCGACCACCAGACGCTCAGTTTCGATGCGTACCTAAAGTTCATCGAAGATGACTTCCTCGACGGCGCGCGCCTGGACCCGAAAACGGACGGCCGCCCCGACCCGCGCCCCGACGTACGCGAAAACCAACCGATCCTCGGCCACCTGACCAACGACTTCGACTTCGCCGCGCCGCCACGCCCGCCGCTCAGCTTGCCCGAACACCCTCAAACGACGTTGATCGCTCCGCCGCATCCCCGGCAGCCCGTTCCGGTCGATCGCACACGACGGAGTAGACCTTGACATCATCGACGTCCTTTCTGCATGACGATGCGCCGGTGCCGGCCGGTTTCCGCAGCCTGTCGTTGCCCGAGCACCATGCGACGACCGTCGTCTTTTCCGACACCCGGTCGCTGCTCGATGCCGATGAGTTCTCCGAAGAAGGATACTACTACGCGCTCGGTCACACGCCGACGACGCTGCGGCTGGCTGCGAAGGTCGCGGCTATTGACGGCGGCGCGCACGCCGTGTTGACGCCGTCGGGGATGGCGGCAATCGCCTTGACGTATCTCGCGACGGTGCGGGCCGGCGATCACGTGCTGTTGCCGAAAAATGTTTACCGGCCCAATCGCGATTTCGCGCGGGCCATGCTGACCGAACTCGGCGTTACGGTGCTGGAGTACGAGCCCCATGAGACGGATCTCGGCGCGCGGCTGAGCGAGCGCTTGCGACTTCTTTGGATCGAGGCGCCGGGGAGCCTCACGTTGGAAACGCCGGACGTGCAGCGCTTGATCGACCAGGGACGTTCCGTGGGGGCGCTCGTAGCCGTTGACAATACCTGGTCGGCCGGCGTCTATTTTCAACCGCTGGCGCTTGGTGCCGACTTTTCAATTCAAGCGTTGTCGAAGTATCAAGGCGGTTGCAGCGACGTCTTCATGGGGGCCGTCGTCACGCACGGTGACGATCATCATGCACGGCTCAAACGAGCGTCCGTCCGGCTCGGCTACGCGGTGTCGCCTGATGACTGCTTTCTCGTCTATCGCAGTCTCGGCTCGCTCTGGGCACGGCTGGCCGCGCACGAAGCGGCGGCGCTGCGGATCGCACGGGCGCTGGCGGCGCATCCCAACGTCGGAGCCGTCTTGCATCCGGCGCTGCCGTCGTGCGGCGGCCACGACAACTGGCAGCGTCTCTTCACCGGCAGCAGCGGCGTGTTCTCATTTACGCTCGACGGGCGTTACGCCTTCGACGACGTGTGCGCCGTCATCGACTCGTTGCGCTGCTTCAAGATCGGGTTCAGTTGGGGTGGCTCGACGAGTTTGGCGACTCCGTACCGCGCGCCCGCGTGGTGGGCGACCCGCGAGCGTTGCGCCGGGTTAATACGCTTGAGCATCGGCCTCGAACGCGTCGATGATTTGCAGAACGACTTGATCGGCGCGCTCGAACGGCTGCCGTAAGGACGGAACGTTGGGTGCCGTTGATGTACCGGCGGTACGTTCGCTAAGACGGTCTCGCAGCCGCCCAATACGATTGATGCGCGGTAGCGCTCGCTGTTAGCGCGACACATCGCGGACGATCGTGCCGTCTTTCATGAGCAGAGCGCCGGCGACGATCGTCGCGATCGGGCGGCGTTGGAAGTCAGCGCCGTCGAAGGGCGTGTTTTTTCCAAGTGAATGAAAGGCTGCGGCGTCCACGCGCCACGGGCGTTCGGCGAAGATCGTGATGTCGGCCGGCGCACCGAGGGCGAGCGTCCCTCCCGGGACGCCGAGGATGCGCGCGGGATTCGTTGAGAGCAGCGCGATGAAACGCGAGAGCGGGAGATCGGGAAGGGCGTGCGCGTACGCGCCGACGGCGATCTCGAGTCCCGAAAAACCGGGGGGCGCTTCGCTGAGAAGCCGGGCCTTTTCTTGAGCCGTATGCGGCGCGTGGTCGGTGGCGAAGACGTCGATGCTGCCGTCGCGGACGGCGTCGCGCAACGCGCGTACGTCGGCCGCCGCGCGCAGCGGCGGGTTGACTTTGGCGTCGGCGCGGAAGCGCTCGAAGCGCGCGTCATCGAGGAGCAGATGGTGCGGCGTGACCTCGCACGTTGCGGCGATGTCGTGGGCGCGCGCGAAGCGCATGAGTTCGACGCTCATCGCGGTCGAGAGGTGCGCGATATGGAAGCGTTTTCCCGTGTCTCCCGCGATGAGCAGATCGCGCGCGACGTTGAGGTCTTCGGCAAGATCCGGCGCACCGGCGAGACCGAGCTCGAAGCTGCGTACGCCTTCGTTCATCACCGCATCGTCGCGCAACTCGACGTCTTCGCAGTGCGAAATGAAGACGCCGGGAACGTCGCGCGCGTAGAGCGCCGCGTGGCGCAAGACGCGCGGGTTGCGCACCGCCGCGCCATCGTCACTGAAGGCGACGGCACCAGCATCGTGGAGTTGCCAGTACGGCGCGAGTTCGGCGCCGGCGCGCGCGCGGGTGAGCGCGGCGATCGGATAGACCCGTGCGAGGCCGGCAGCCTGCGCGAGCCGGCGAACTTCGGCGACGAGCGCGGGGGAGTCGACCGCGGGTTCCGTGTTCGGCATGCAGGCCACGGCCGTGAAGCCGCCGGCGACGGCGGCCGCACTGCCGGTCGCGACCGTCTCCTTGTGGGCGTGGCCCGGTTCGCGAAGGTGCACGTGCATGTCGATGAAGCCCGGAGCGACGATCGCATTGGTCGCGTCGTACACGGTGCACTCGCGGGCGGCGTCGGTGTCGCCCAGGCGCTCGCCGACGGCGGCAACCAAGCCGTCACGGAGCAGCACGTCGCGCAGGGCGTCGAGGTTCTGCGCCGGGTCGATGACGCGGCCGCCGCGGATCAACAACGCGCTCATGGGTGCAGCGTCGTCCGCCAGAAGTCGAGCATCTTGTGTTCGAGGTTGCGCCTCGCGTCGATGGCGGTGGGACCGTGGCGGGCGCCGGGGATGAGGAAGTAATCAACTTGTTTACCGTTGAGGATGAACGCGTTTAGGAGTTGGACGGAATTTTCGAGATGGACGTTGTCGTCGGCGCTGCCCTGCACGATGAGCAGCTTCGCGCGCAGAGCGCCCGCTGCGGGGAGGACGGAATTGCGGCGGTAGGCGGCCGCATTGGTTTTGGGCAGCCCCATGTACCGCTCGGTGTACGCGGAGTCGTAGAATAGCCAGTCGGTGACGGGAGCACCGGCGATGCCGGCGGTGAACGCTTGGGGCGCGTGAGTCAACGTATAAGCCGTTAAGTATCCGCCGAAACTCCAGCCCCATAAGCCGATGCGCGCCGGGTCGACGTAGGGCTGCCTGACGAGCCAGTCATGACCGGCGAGCTGGCCGGCGAGGGCGATCTCGCCGAGGTGACCCGTGTACCGCTGCACGTCGCGCGTTCGCGCGAAGCGTGACGCGGGGCCATCGACGGAGAAGGCGATGAAGCCGCGCTCGGCCAGCAGGTGCGGCCATAAGCCCGGGAAGACGTCGTCGCTCTGGATGGCGTCCGCGCTTGGAAGCGGGCCGCCGTAGGCTTCCACGACGACCGGGTAGCGTTTGTGCGGGTCGAAATTCGGCGGAAGGATGATCGTCGCGGCGAGGGGGCCGTAAGGCGACGGGACGCGCAGAAGGCGTGTTTCGCCGAGCCGGAAGCGCGCGAGCGACGGGGTGACGAACAGCGTGGCGGTGCCGCGGCGGTCGACGTCGCCGCGCAGGATGACCGGAGGGCGCCCGAGCGATGATGAGCGGTCGATGAAGCCCCCGCCGCGTGGCGCGAGGGTGACGGCGTGCGTTCCGCCGCCCGGCGTCAGGACGGAAACGCGTGGTTCTCCGCATCCGTACGCCGCCGTCGTATCGTCGGGACGTTGAACATGCGCACGCGGCACAGGACAAGGTCTTAGCGAGATCGCGACTAGCGCGTGTTCCCGTTCGCTCGGGTAGCGCGCGTCGACGTACGCGGTTGCGCGCTTGGCGTCGAGGCCCAGCACGTCGGAGACGGGGAAGCCGCTCGTTAGGCGTCGCGCGTTGCCGGTGCGTGCGTCGATGATGTATAAGGACTGTACCTCGGCGCGTTCGGAGAGCCACAGAAAATGGCGGCCGCTCGGGAGGAAGAGCGGCTGCGGTGCCACGTCGACGAAGGCGGCGCTTCGTTCGCGCAGGATCGTGTGCGCCGGGGCGGCTGCGTCCGTGCTGAACGCCGTCAGACGCAGGTGACGCTGTGGACGGTCCAAGATTTGCGCCACGACGGCATCCGCGTGCGGTTGCCAGGTGAACGTGGCGATGTATTCGTCACGCGGCGCGGCATCGTAGAGCAGGTGATCGGCGCCGCTTGCGACGTCGATGACGTGCAAGCTGACGCGCGGATTGCGTTCGCCCGCGAGCGGATAGCGTTGCCGCTCGACGGTATTGTCGCGCACCAGATAGTCTTGGATGGGGAACGCCGTGACGGGGCGGTCGTCGAAGCGCAGGTACGCGATTGCATCACCGCGAGGCGACCATGCATAGCCGTGTTGGAGGTCGAGTTCTTCACTGTAGAGCCAGTCGGGATCACCGTTGAGCACCGCGTCGCTGCCGCCGTGCGTGAGGCGGCGTGCGCGTTTCGTGCGCGTGTCGACCAGCGTGAGATTTCCGTTCTTTACGAACGCGATCGTGCGGCCGTTCGGCGACCATTGCGGGTCGTCGGCGCCGCTCGCAAAGGTGCCGCGATCGGTTCCCGTCGCGGTCGCGACGCGTAACGTCCCGGCGTCGACATAGGCCAGCGCACGCGAATTCGGCGACCAAGCAATTTCGGCGATCGGGCGCGAACGCGAACCGCGCACGCCGGCGCGGGCCGCGCGGATCGCGCTGTCGGTGCCGCGCGCAACGTCGTGCACGCGGACGTCGGGCGGCGCGCTTTCGACCGGCGCGGGAACGTCGTACACGTAACGCCGGCCGTCGGGGGACCAGCGGAAATCGCGCGGCGCGCGTCCGGTGACCGGCGCGGTGGCGATGATGTCTTCGATGGTGAGGTTGCGTTTGGTCTGCTCGTGTGCCGCCAACGCATGCGTCGCGTGCTTCGAATACGCTGCCCCGAGCGCGCAGGATAGGAACACGGCGCCGAAAACGCGCTTCACGCGGGGTTCGCGTCCCGCGTTGACGCATTGACGAGAAAATCGAGCACGGCCATGCGTACGAAGACGCCGTGCGCAACCTGCTGCGCGTAGCGCCAACCGGGATACGCGAAGACGTCTTCGGTCAACTCGATCCCGCGCGCGTACGGGCCCGGGTGCATCACGATCGCGTTACGGCCAAGCAGCGCGAGCCGGCGCGCGTCGAGGCGGTAGTTGCGCGCGTAATCGTCGAGCGATGGGAGGACGCCCGGAGCGATCCGTTCGTGCTGGATGCGCAGCAGCATCAGGGCATCGACGTGCGGCAAGACGGCATCGAGGTCGCGCGCGATGCGTACGCCGTCGCGCGCCATGGCGTCGGGGAGCAGCGTCTGCGGGCCGACGAGCGTTATGTCGGCGCCAAGCGCGCGCAGGCCGATGACGTTCGAGCGTGCGACGCGGCTGTGCAGGATGTCGCCCACGAGGGCGACGCGCACGCCGGCGATTTCGCCGAATTCTTTTTGCAAGGTCAGGAGATCGAGCAGGGCCTGCGTTGGGTGCGCGTGGCGGCCGTCGCCGGCGTTGATCACGTGGCCCTCGAACGATTCGGCCAACCGGTAGGGGAAACCCGATTCGGGATGGCGCGTGACGATGACGCGCACGCCCATCGCGGCCAGGGTGAGCGCGGTGTCCGCTATCGTTTCACCTTTCCCCAAACTCGATGAACCCGGCGGCAAGGCCACGATGTCGGCGCCGACGCGCTGCTCGGCGAGCGCAAACGACGTATACGTGCGCGTGCTCGCTTCGAAGAAAAGGTTGACCACGCAGACGTCGCGCAGCAGGTCGCGCGGCGGCGGGGTGGCGGCAAAGCGCGTCGCCCGCGCAAGCAACGCTTCGATCTCGTCCGCCGCGAGATCGTCGAGGTCGAGTAGACTACGAGGACGCGTCGCCGCGCTCCGCGTGGATCGCGACGCGGTCGTCGCCGGAGAACGTCTTGGCGAGACGGACTTCGATGTGCTCGCTGCGGCTGGTCGGAATGGCGCGGCCGACGTAATCGGCTTGCACGGGAAGTTCGCGCAGGCCTCGGTCGACGAGGACGGCCAGGCGGATGGCGCGGGGCCGGCCGAGGTCCGTGACGGCGTCGAGGGCCGAACGAACGGTGCGTCCCGTGAACAGGACGTCGTCGACGACGATGACGAGTTTGCCGGCGAGGTCGGCGTGGATTTCGGATTCCGGCAGACTGCGCGCGACGTCATCGTCGCGGTAGAGGTTGATGTTGAGGAATCCCAGCGCCGGTTTCGGGCCGCCGATGGCTTCGATCTTCTCGGCGAGGCGGCGGGCCAGTTGTTCACCGCCGCGACGAATGCCGATGAGGACGACGCCGTATTGCGCATCTTCGGGCTCGATGATCTGATGCGCTTGCCGCGCGATGATGCGATCGATCTCGTCCGCCGACATCAGCGTGCGCTCGCGCGGCTTTTCGAGCCCGGTTTTCATCCGTCTTCGGTGCCGAGCGCAACGAGTGCCGCGCGCGCGCGTTGCCGTTCGTCTTCGTAACGCATCAGTTTATCGCGTTCCTTCGCAACGATTTCGGAGGACGCCTTGCTTACGAACTGTGGGTTTTCCAGCTTGCGGCGTGCGCGCTCGATCTCCGCATCGAGGCGCGCGATGTCCTTGCTGATGCGGGCGCGCAGCAGGGCGGCCGGAGCCCGGGGCGTTGCGGCAAGAAGCGGGTCGCCGCTCGGCGCCGCAGACGACGCCGGCGCGTCGACGAGCGTCGCGTTCGCGTGAACGGTCAGCAACTCGCGGGCCGCTTCGTCGAGTTCGGGCGGGACCTCGAGCGTCAGTTTTTCGCGCGGCGCGAGACCGAGGTCGGCGCGCAGATCGCGGACCTTCGTCACGACGGCGCGTACCTGGTCGTAGCGCGCGGCGGCTGCTTCGTCGGCTGGGATTTCCGCCGGATCGGGCCAGCTCGCCGTCACGATCGTCCGGCCGTCGTGCGGAAGCGCTTGCCAGATCTCTTCGGAGATGAATGGCGCCAGCGGATGCAACAACCGCGCGATGACGGTCATGCCGTAGGCGAGGACCGGTGCGCGCGACGCGCTTGCCGAGGACGTTTTCGTCGCTTCAAGATACCAGTCGCAGTAGCGGTACCACGTGAAGTCGATCAACTCATCGGCGGCGACGCCGAACTCGAAGGCATCGAGCGCGCGGCTTACGCGCTCGACCGTCGTCCGTAGTCCCGTGAGCATCCAGGCATCGGCCAGGGAGAGGTCGCGCGCAGACGGGAGGCGGCTGGCGCTTGCCAGTCCCTCGGGGAGGGCGCGGATATAACGCAGTGCATTCCACAATTTGTTGTTGAACTCGCGGGCTTTTTCAACGTAGCGCTCGTCGAAGCGCAGTTCTTGCGATTCGAGGCGCATGTGGCGGAGGATGCCGAAGCGCGTTGCGTCGGCGCCGTAACGTTCGATGAGGTCGATTGGATCGATCACGTTGCCGAGGCTCTTACTCATCTTTCGACCGCTGTGGTCGAACACGAGCGGCGCGATGAACACGCCCCCGAACGGAACGTTGCCGGCAAACTTGAGACCAAGCATCACCATGCGGGCAACCCACAGGAAGATGATCTCGCGGCCCGTGACAAGTACGCTGTTGGGATACCAGTGCGCGAGTTCCGGCGTTTGTTCGGGCCAGCCCAGGATCGAGAACGGCCACAGGGCGCTGGAGAACCACGTGTCGAGCGTGTCGGGATCGCGGCGCAGTTCGGTGGTTCCGCAGTCGCGGGCGGCAAGCGCGTGCGCTTCTTCTTCGGTTTCAGCCACGATGGGTTGGTCGTCTTGGGTGTACCAGACGGGCAGGCGGTGGCCCCACCACACCTGCCGCGAGATGTTCCAGTCGCGAATTCCCTCCAGCCATTGCTCGTACGCGCGCCCAAAACGTTCAGGGGTAAAGCGAACCCTGCCGTCGCGGTAGGCGGCGAGCGCCGGCGCCGCGAGTGATTCCATCTGACAGAACCACTGCAGCGAGAGCAGCCGCTCGACCACGGCGCCGCTGCGGGAACTGACCGGAACGATATGACGGCGGGGTTCCGTACGGACGAGTGCGCCTTCAGCTTCGAGATCGCGGAGGACGGCGTCGCGAGCTGCGCTGCGGCCGAGGCCGACGTAGCGCGCCGGCGCCTGCTCCGTCATCGCTCCGTCGAAACCGATGACGCTTGGCATCGGCAACCGGTGGCGCTCGCCGATGGCGTTGTCGAGCGGATCGTGCGCAGGCGTCACCTTGATGGCGCCCGTTCCGAAATCGCGCTCGACGGCGGCATCGGCGATCACCGGAATCGGTCGGGCGGCGAGCGGGACAATCACCGTTTTTCCGATGATGGCGCGGTAGCGTTCATCCTCGGGATGAACGGCGATGGCGGTATCGCCGAGCATCGTCTCCGGACGCGTCGTGGCAACCTCGACGGCGAAGGTTCCGTCGGCGGCCACGTAGCGGATGTACCACAGGTTTCCGTCACGTTCAACGTCCTCGACTTCCGCATCGGAGAGCGTCGAGCGCGATACCGGATCCCAGTTCACCAGGCGCGTGCCGCGATAGATGAGGCCTTCGCGGTACAGGGCGACGAAAACCTTGGCGACGGCAGCCGACAGCCCGGGGTCGAGCGTAAAGCGGTCGCGCTGCCAGTCGGGCCCGAAACCGAGCGCGCGAAATGCCTCGTATAGTTCGCCGCCGTACTTTTCGCGCCACGCCCAGGCGCGCAGCAGAAACGCCTCACGGCCGAGTCCTTCGCGCGTCAATCCTTCGGCTTGGAGTTCGCGCACGATGACGGCTTCGGTGGCAATGGCGGCGTGATCCTGACCCGGCAGCCAATCGGCATTGTCGCCGAGCATGCGGTGGTAGCGGGTAAGCACGTCCATCGCCGTGTACGTCGAGGCGTGGCCCAAGTGCGCGCGCCCCGTGATGTTGGGCGGCGGCATCGAGATGACGAACGGCGGCCGCGCCGGGTCGGGTTCTTCGTGAAAGACCCCCGCCTCGAGCCATGCCGCGTACCATTTTCCCTCGACTGCAGCGGGCTCGTAGGTTTTAGAAAGCTCGTCAGGGCTGTTTCGCAGGGTTTCCACCGATTACCGCAGTGTAGCAAAAGCGAAGCGAGGCGACCGTTGTGGCCTCGCTTCGTACGTGGTCGGGCAGACAGGATTTGAACCTGCGGCCCCTAGTCCCCCAGACTAGTGCGCTACCAAGCTGCGCCACTGCCCGCAGGCGGTGATGTTCGATCTTCCGATCCTGCGGCCCCTGTGCCGCGGCAACGGCCTTATTTTTTCTTGGCGCCGCGCTTTTTGCCGCCGGCCGCGACGGCATCCCGTAAGCCCTTGCCGGCCGCAAAGGCGGGAACGCGACGCGCCGCGATCGTCAGCTTCTCGCCCGTCTTCGGGTTGCGCCCCTCGCGCTTCGCGCGCTCGCGAACGACGAAACTACCGAACGGGATCAACTGGACTTTGTCACCCTTGACGAGAGCATCGCGAATTTCGTCGAGCACCATGTCGACGAGTTCGCCGACTTGACGCTTCGGTAGTTCGGCCTCTCCCGAAATGGAATCCACGAGTTCGGCTTTGGTCACCGGCAAATCTCCAAACGTTCAGAACCAGTGCGGACACGCAATACGCGCGGTATCGGCAGGCTAATTGGCAGCATGCTCGCTCCCTCCTGCAGTGCGTCACAGAAAAGCTCGGCGGGGCGGGGGGTTGCATTTCATGCTTTGTGCAGGGCGTACAGGGCACGCAGCGCGAGCACATATGATTCGGGCCCGAAGCCCGCGATCGTCCCGCGACAAACCGGTGCGATGACGCTGGTCGCGCGAAACTCCTCTCGCCCCTGCGGATTGCTCAGATGAACTTCCACCGTCGGGAGGTTGACGGCGGCAATCGCGTCGCGCAGCGCGTACGCATAGTGCGTGTAGGCAGCGGGGTTGATGACGACGGCATCAAAGGCGCGCCTAGCACCGTGCAACTCATCGATGATGGCGCCTTCGGAGGTGTGCGCAACGCAACGGATCTCGATTCCGAGTTCCCGCGCTTCCCGTTCGCAACGCTCCTCGATCTCGGCGAGCGTTGCCGTTCCATACACGTCGACCTCACGCGATCCCGATAACGCCATATTCGGTCCATGGATGATCAGCACGTTCACTAAAGACCGCCCGTTCGTGGAGGAAACCGACACGCCCTCGAAAAGTGCGCTATGGTGCCCGACCGCATTC
Source organism: Candidatus Nyctobacter psychrophilus (assembly GCA_014305025.1). Lineage (GTDB taxonomy): Bacteria > Vulcanimicrobiota > Vulcanimicrobiia > Vulcanimicrobiales > Vulcanimicrobiaceae > Nyctobacter > Nyctobacter psychrophilus. Next base: position 38,756 of record JACRTY010000037.1, read on the forward strand.
TCACCGCTACGGCAAGCGACGGCAGTTTCTCGATCGTTGCCGGCATCACGACCGACCTAGTCACAGAAACGCAACGACGCAACGCGTTGGCTCCGACCGCAAGCGCGGCGGTCGGTCGCCTGGTAACCGGCGCCGCGTTACTCGGCGCCAGCCTCAAGAGCCGCGAGAAATTGTCGTTGCAAATTGCCAGCGACGGTCCGCTGGAACGGATCATCGCCGACGTGCAGCTCAATCTCGATCGCACCGGCAAAGAAGCCGATGCGATCGGGGCGCGAGCGTATACGCGCCATCCCGGCGTCGACCTTCCGCTCAATGAGCACGGGAAGTTCGATGTGGGGCGCGCCGTCGGGCGGGGTTACTTACAAGTGACGCGTTCGTTTGAAGTCGGGCAGCCTTACGTCGGTATCGTTGAGCTGCAAAGCGGCGAAATCGGCGACGATCTCGCCGGATATCTCGGAACGTCGCAACAGATTCCGAGCGTCGTCGCGCTCGGCGTTCTCGCGAACCCCAGCGGCATTAAAGCGGCCGGAGGAATCATCGCCCAAGTGTTGCCGGGCGCGAGCGAGGCAACGATCGCCACGCTCGAAGAACGCGCGCGCGACATGCCGCCCGTCACCTCGCAAATCGGCGGCGGGGCCGGTGTCGAGGAGGTCATCGCGTCGCTGGCGGGGCCTCTACACATGCGCTACACCCGCGAATATCGGGTCGCTTTCACGTGCACGTGCTCGCGCGCACGGGTCGAGCGCGCGCTGCTGGGCCTGGGCAGCGATGAATTGCGCAAGATGTCGAGCGAACGGCCGAACACGGAAGCGGTGTGTGAGTTCTGCAAGACGGCGTACGTCGTCTCGAAGGATGAAGTCGAAGACCTCATCGAGCGCCTGAGTTCCCGGTAGCCAATTTCTGGCGGGGGAGTCACACGCCGAGACGCGGTTTGAACTCCTCGGCGATCAAGCCGTCGTGGTTTTCGTACCACCAGCCGCATTCGCAGCGGATCGGCGGACCGCCGGGCTCGGGATACGGATAGACGCGCTTACAGCGCGTGCACGTTAGGATGTGTCCGACCAGCGGCGGCCGGGGCGTATAGGTGCGCGGTGCAGGAGATTTCTCCGGCTTGTGGGCTGCCATGCATGACGCTTCGCGCCGCGGCTGCTCTGCGCCCCCGAGGCGGCACGTCGTCAACCTGCCGACGACGCGCGAGACCGCCGCAGAATGCGCACGAAGCGACGGCTTCCGACCGACAGCACCGTGCTCGCCGCTTCCGCCCACGCGCGGCGCGCGTCCTCGACGAGAAGTCCGTCGACCTTAACGCCCCGGCCGGCCACCAGCCGTTCGGCTTCCCGCTTACTCGTCGCGAAACCGCATCCGACCAGCGCGTCGGCAACCGTCCGCCATGAACCGGGTGACTCGATCTCCGGCATGTCGCTCGGCTCTTCGCCGCGCTGAACGGTCGCTTCGAAACCATCGCGCGCCAAGCGCGCTGCTCGGGCTCCGTGATAGCGGGCTACGATCTCTTGCGCAACGTCCTTTTTCGCATCCATGGGATGAAGCGAACCGGCGGCAAGCTGCGCTTCCAGCGCCGCCACGCTTTGGGCTGAACGGAAAGCGGCGAGTAGGGCGTAGCGCGGAACCAGCTCATCGGGAATGCGCATCAGTTTGCCGAATTGCTCGTTCGGCGCTTCGGTGAGGCCGATAAAGTTGCCGCGCGATTTGCCCATGCGGACGGCGCCGTCGGTTCCTTCTAAGATCGGCGTCGTGATGCAGATCTGTTTGGGCTGTCCGGCATGGTGTTGGTATTCGCGGCCGAGCAAGAGGTTGAAGAGCTGATCCGAACCGCCGAGTTCGACGTCGGCCTGCATGGCCACACTGTCGTACGCTTGCGCAATCGGATATAGGAACTCGTGTAGCGCGATCGGCACGCCGCCAGCATAACGTTCGGCAAAGTCGTTGCGCGCCAGCATCTGCGCGACGGTCGTTTGCGCCAGCAGTCCGATGAGCGCATCGAGCGACAGCGGCGCAAGCCAGGTCGAGTTGTACATCACTTCGACCCGCTCCAGGTCGAGCACCGTGCCGGCCTGTTCGCGGTAATCCCGCATGTTTTGCGCGATCGCTTCGTCGTCGAGCGGGGGGCGGGTGTCGTTGCGGCCGGTCGGGTCGCCGATGCGCGCGGTGAAGTCGCCGATGAGCAGGATCACGCGGTGTCCGAACGTGACGAACTCCTGCAATTTGTGCAGCACGACGGCGTGCCCGAGATGTAAGTACGAGCCGGTCGGATCGATGCCGAGCTTGACGGTCAGACGCCATTTCGCCTCGAGGCGCGCCGCCAGCTCAGCCGGAGTCTCGACGCGCTCGCAGCCCTGTGCCAAGGCGGCGGCTTGTTCACGCGGTGTCATGGCCCTGGTCCTTCCGCGCGTTGCCCCTGATGACTGATACTTTTGTCCCCTCTAAACGGGTGCTTGCCTAAGCAGCGTGAAGGTACGAGTCCACGCTCGGCTCGCCGTGTGCAACGAGCGTGATTTCTCTTATTCACGACTGCGTTTTTGGAGGCGACCATGAGGCTCGTAAGCCTAACGCCGCTCTTAGCGTTGCCGGCCTTCGTCATAGGCACGGCAGTCGCATCTGCGGCCACACCATCCGGCATCGTCGCAAGCGTCCCCGCGGGGACCGGCATCCGTGATCTCGGCCGCATACCGGCGGCGACGCGGATCAGCATTGCGATCTCACTACCCTATCGGCATCACGACGAACTTGAACGACTCGTCGCCGCGCAAGGCGACCCCGGTTCCCCTTGGTACCATCACTTTCTGACGCGCTCGCAATTCGATGCGTATTTTTCGCCGGAACCGCAAGCATACGCACGCGTGCTGGCGTCGCTGAAGAGCGCCGGGTTCACGATTCGGCACATCTATTCCAACCGGTCGCTGGTCGACGCTGCCGCGCCGTCAGCGGTGGTCGAGCGCTACTTCTCGACGGAAATCCATCGCGTCGCGCCGAGCGGCCAGGGAATTCGCTATCAAAACGTACGCCCCGCGATCGCGCCTGCCGACATGCGGGGACTCATTGAAGGCGTGACCGGCCTGGACAACGTCACGCGGTTCCGCACGGCAAACCAATTCGCGCATGCCCGCGGCGCAGCCGCCGCACGGCCGTATCTCGCAGTTCCGGGCCAGCTCTTCGGGCCCGACTACGGCTACGGCCCCACCGCCTTCATCGACGCCTACAAGATTCCGACGAAGACGTCCGTCGGTAAGGGTCAGGCTTCGGGCGTCGTGATTGACGCCGATTTCCTCGACAGCGATCTCGCCGCGTACCTGCAGTACTTCGGCGTTTACCGCTCCGGCCCACCGACCGCGCGCGTGCCGATCGACGGCGGTCCCCCGCCGGGTCTGGGAAGCCCGGATTCCGTCGAGACGACGCTGGACGTCGAGACGATCGTTTCGATTGCGCCCGGCACGTCGCTCTACGTCTATGAGTTTCCCGACTTCTCGAACCCGCAATACATCCTCGACGCGTACGAGCAGGTCGTGATCGACGACTACGTCGGCACCGCGAACTCGAGCTTCGGCGGCTGCGAGACGCAGTTTGGGCAGGACGGCGGTTTCGCGCAGATGTCCAACCAGATCGCTCTGCAGGGCGCCGCGCTCGGCATCACCTTCCACGCCTCGACCGGCGACTCCGGAAATCAGACCTTCGGCTGCTCGTCGACGTCGGTGAGTTCGCCCGCTTCGGACCCGTACTTCACGGCCATCGGCGGCACGTCACTGTATCTCAATCCCTCGAGCGCCGCACTCGAGCACGAATATGGCTGGGGCGGACAAGGCAACTTCGGCGCGACGGGGGGCGGCGTTTCGGTCGTGTTCCGGTTACCCGGCTATCAGCACGGCGTGCCGAACATCATCCCGACCGGGCGCAACATTCCCGATGTCTCGTTCGATGCGGATCCCGCGACCGGTGAATCGTTCTACTACGCCGGTGCTTTCCAGGGGCCGATCGGCGGCACGTCGCTGTCCTCTCCCATCTTCGGCGCCGCGCAAACGATCACCAATCAACTTCGCGGCAGCGAGGGCGGCTTCGTCAACCCCTCCCTGTACAACGCCTACCGGACCTACGGCTACACGCATAACGGACTCCCGATCTTCCGCGACATCACCGTCGGCAACAACGGCTTCTATCCCGCGAAGCGCGGTTACGATCAGATGACGGGCATCGGCGCCGAGATCGTCAGCAACCTCGCCCACGTGGCGCGCTGAGCGAAAGGTAAATATATGAAGTTTTTCCATCGTTCGACTTACTTCGCGCTGGCGCTGTTCGCCGGCGCCACGTCACTCGCCGTGGCGGCGACGCCCCACGGCCCGGCTTCCACCATCGCAGCTCCGGCGGCGGACTTGCGCGGGGCGCGCGACCTCGGCCGCTTGCCGGCCGCGCAGTCCGTTCGGCTCAGCGTGAGTCTACGGCTGCGCGACGAGAGCAATCTGGACAGGCTCATCGCCGCCCAATCCAACCCGCGTTCGCCGGTCTACCGGCACTTCTTGAGCGCCGCGCAGGTGCGCGACGCTTTCGGTGCGACGGCACCGGACTATGCGAGCACCGTCGCCGCGCTGCAGCGCGCCGGCTTCTCCATCGTCGGTAAGGACCCGATGCGCACGCTGATCGACGTGCGTGCTCCCGCTGCGATCGTCGAGCGCTATTTCTCCACGACGTTGCACGCAATAACGGCTGACGGACGACAGACGGCGTACGCCAACGTGACGCCCGCCGTCCTTCCGGTCGCACTACGCCCGACGGTCAATGCCGTCGCAGGCTTCCAAAGCCGTCCATTGTTCACGACGGATTCGGCAGCTGCCTATGCCGCACACTCAGGCCATAAGACCGGGCCGGGGACGCCGGCAGCCAGACCAATGGCCGGTCCGACGGCAACGCCGGAATACGGTCCGGACGGCGGCTACGGTCCCCAGCTCGTCGACAGCGCCTTCGACATGCCGGTCCGGCACGGTTACTTCGGTAACGGCGTGACGGTCGCCGACATCATCGACGGCACGTTCGACGACACGATGGACATTGCGCCGTATCTGGCGGAGTTCAACATCAAGCGGACGGGACCGCCCACGACGATCATTCCGGTGGATGGGGGCTGCGTAAACGGGCCGTTCGGGTGCTTCGATTCCTTCCAAGCCGCCATCGATGCGCAAGGCGTCATCGGCGTGTCCCCCGGCGTCGCTTACGATCTGTACGAGATTCCGTCGCCGCTGTACACCTCGAACATCATCGACGGCTTCAAAGCGGTCGTCAACGATAATCGCGTTGACGTCGTGAACTTCTCCGTCGCGGGTTGCGAAGCGGCGCTCGGCGAGGGAGCGTTCATCATCGACCAGAGCATGCGACTCGGTTCGGCCGAAGGCATCAGTTTCGTCGATGTGGCGTTCGGCGGTTCGAACCCGTGCTTCACGAACGGACCGTCGGTGCAAGCGCCGAGCGATAGTCCCAACGGACTCACCGTCGGTGGTGCCGATAGTTTCGCGGATCAATACGGTAACGTCACGAGCCCGCCGCTTGCCGATCCCAGTTCGGGCGGAGGCGTGTCGATTCTCTTCTCGCTACCGGGCTACCAGCGCGGCGTTCCCGGCGTTATTCCCCGCGGGCGCAATTTGCCCGATCTCGATGGCCCCGACGCAATCAACGGCGTCGGCCCGTCACTGTACTACGGAGCGTTCGGTGGCTTCATCGGCGGGTTCCCGTTCGTCGATAATGCTTTCCTCACGGGCGGCATCGCGGGCGTGGCGCAAATCGAAGGCTCGCGCCTCGGTCTCGTGAACACGTTGCTCTATCCGGCTGCGGTTCGTAACCGCTCGTTGTTCCGCGACATCACGATGGGCTGCAACGGCATCGGCGGTGGTGGGCCGTACTGCGCGAAGCCGGGCTTCGATCAGGTGTCCGGATTCGGCGTTCCGAAACTCTATCCGATCGCGAAGGCAATCTAATCGAACGTTCGTCTTCGGTAACGTAACCGAGAGGGAGCGGCGATCCGTGCCGCTCCCTCTCGTCAACCGAGGTCGAAGATCGTTACGCCGCTGCTGCCCTCGTCGGCGTTGCCATAGCGGACGTCCCGTACGCCGGCGCGGGTTTTGAGGTACTGCTGGAGGCCGCGTCCGAGCAGACCGGTGCCTTTACCGTGGATGAGGCGCAGCGGCGAGAGGCCGAGCAGGGCAGACTCGTCGATCCACTTGTCTACCAAGGGCTCCGCTTCGACGAAGCGCTTGCCGCGCACATCGAGTTCGGTGCGTGCGCCGCTTGCCGCTTCGAGGGTCGCGGCGCCGGTGCTCGCGCTGGCCCTCGCGCGCCGGCCCGCACCGGACCCGGCGTGCGCCAGCCGGACGATTCGCACGCCGGTTTTTGGGACGACCGTCTTCATCGCGCCGATCGCCACCAGCACGGTGTCGCCGTAATCTTCTGCGACGTCGCCTTCGCTAGCGAGCGTCTCGATGAAGACCCGATCACCGACCGCGGGCGAGGTGCGTCGTTGCGGTTCTTCGGTTTGCGGCGCCGGGGGCGGCGCTGTGACGCCGAGATCGCGGTGCACGTCGTCGAGAACGCGGCCGAGCAGGGCCGCTTGACCGGACGTCACTCTCGCGCGGTCGGGTCCGCTGCGCTCGGGGCGCCGGCGCTCGAGTTCGGCGGTGAATTCACGCAACGCCCGGCCCAGCCGATCGTCGGCCTGGCGCGCGAGGCTGCGGCGTTCGCGTTCCAACGCTTCGCTGCGCTGCCGCGCGGTCGTTTCCATACCGGCTAAGGCCGCGCACTCGCGCGCCAACGCGTCGCGTTCGAGGGTCGCCTGCGAACGCACTTCCGCGAGTTCTTCGAGGGCGCGGTCGTAATCGCGTTCGCTGCGCGAGAGGAGCATCTCGGCCCGCGACACGATGTTCTCGTCGAGGCCAAGAGCGCGTGCCAGTGGAAACGCAAGCGAGCGGCCCGGGGAACCCAGGTCCAACTGGTACGTCGGCGTATACGTCTGCGGGTCGAAACGAACGCTCGCATTCTGGACGTGCGGCGTGCCGGCGGCAAACAGCTTCAGTTCCGTACTGTGCGTCGTCACGATGCCGTGGGCGCCGCGCCGCAGCAACTCTTCGAGCAGCGCGATCGCCAGCGCCGCACTCGACGCGGGCTCCGTGCCGCTTGCGATCTCGTCGATCAGCACCAGCGACCGTGCTCCCGTTGCTTCCAAGATCGCGCGTAGCCGCCGCAGGTGCGCGGAAAACGTCGACGCGTTCTCGGCAATGGATTGTTCGTCGCCGGCGTCGCAGCCGACATAATCGAAGGCGCCAATCGCCGTGCCTTCGTCGGCGGGCAACTGCATGCCGCAGTAGGCCATCGCAACGAAAAGTCCGAGCAGTTTGAGCGTCACCGTTTTGCCGCCCATGTTGGGCCCGCTGATGATGACGATCCGTACGTCCCCATCCAGACGCAAAGACTGCGGTACCGCACGGGCGCCGAGCAAGGGGTGGCGGCCGCGGCGAATTTCGGCGAGCGGATCGTCGAGGATGCGCGGCGCGACGGCGTCCATCGTTTCGGCGACACGGGCCCGAGCGAGCACGAGGTCGAGATCGGTGAGCACGCTCAGGTTGATTTGCGCTTGATCGGCCTTGCTACCCACCAGCGCCGACAATTCGGCGAGGATGCGGGTGACTTCGCGCTCTTCTTCCAGACGCAGGGTGCGCAGCCGGTTGTTGACCTCGAGGGCATCGAGCGGTTCGACGAAGAGCGTGTGGCCGCTCGACGAGGTGTCGTGCACGACGCCGGGCAGCATGCCGGAGAACTCCGTCTTGACCGGGACGACGAAACGCCCGTCGCGTACGGTCACGAGCGTATCGCCGATCGCTTTGGCGTAACGCGGCTGGCGCAGGATCGCCGCGCAACGATCGCGCGCTTCATCCTGCCCGTGCGCAGCGTTGCGCCGCAGGCGGCCTAGGGCCGGCGAAGCGCGATCGAGCACCTCACCCCGCTCGCCGACGGCGCGGTCGATGGCGGCGGCGACTTCGGGCAGGGCATGCGACGCGCGGCAACGTGCCTGCAGCACGGATGCGCGGGCGCTACGGACGCGGCGCACCGCGGCGTCGGCGGCGGCGAGCGAAAAGCCGATGTCGCGCAGTTCTTCGGCGCCGAGTGAACCGCCACGCGCCGCCCGGGCGACGGCTTCGCCGACATCGTGCGTTCGCGGCAACGAGAACGCTCCGTCGCCGAGGATCGCGCGCATCTCGACGGTCGCAGCCTGTTCGAGTCGAACGATTGCGAGGTCGGGCGTCGGTCGAAGGTTGCGCGCAAACGCCGCGGCGCGGTCGGTCGTGGTCTGCCGCGCGACGAGTTCGCGAATAGCCGCGAAATCGAGGACTTCGAGCGTGCGTTCGTCGGCGAACACGGTCTTCAGGCCGCTATCGACGTGGTCCACAGCGAGCGGCGGCGGAGTTCCCGGACGCCGAACGTGAACGTCGCGCACCGCGCATCACGAGGACGCGCTCGCGCCGCACTCGGCGGCGGTTACGAGCAGGATGAGAGCGACGAGATCGCCCCCGGTCCCGAGCGCGCGCGCGGCGAGGAGGCGGTCGCGCTGATCTTGCCAATCGGCCGGAAGCGACTCGACGTCCCAGCGCGCAGTCGACCGCTCGCGCGGAACGACCCGCCGGGCGTGGGTATATGCGCCGCCGGCAAAGGTCGCGAATGCGGCCAACACGAGCGACCGTTCGCGCGACGTGCGCGTCGCGAACAACGCGCGGGCGAATAACACGGCCAGTAATGCGACCCGCCGCGCCGGCAGCGTTCGGCCCGCGCTCGCGATGCGTTCGTGCTGCACGCGCGCGAAGACCTCGGGCGGTAAGCGCTTGACCGAGCCCGCACTCAAGGCTTCTCCAATTCGGCTGCCCACGTCAGCCGCGGCCAGCACGGTGGCGGTGACCCGTAGGACCGCCGCTACCATGAATGCTCCATCATGAGACGCCGGTGGTCTCGAGAGCGGCGCGCAAGCGTTCTTCGACGAGCTGCGGATTCGCCTTGCCGCGCGATTGCTTCATGACCGAACCGACTAAAAAGCCGAGCACTTTGGTCTTGCCGGCGCGGTAGTCGGCGACCGTCTTGCCGTTGGCCGCGAGAACCTCCGCAACGACGGTGTCGATGGCGCCGGGATCGCTCACCTGCGCCAGCCCTTCGCTTTCGACGAGCGTGCGCGCCGAGCCGCCGTCAGCCCACAGGCGCCCCAGCAAATCCTTCGCCGTCTTCGAGTTGATCGTTCCGGCATCGACCAGAGCCACCAGTTCAGCCAGTGCCGAAGCCGTGACGCGTGAGGCGTGGACGGGGATGCCCGTTTCGTTGGCGAGCCGTGACAGATCGCCGAGCACGAAGTTGAGCGTTGCTTGCGGTTTGCCCGACAGCGTTGCCGCCGTTTCATAATACGCGGCCAGGCCCGGCGTGTCGATGAGTTGGAGAGCCTGCACCAGCGGCACGCCGTCCGAGATGAAGCGCTCGATGCGCGCGTTGGGCAAGATGCCGAGTTCTCCGCGCAACCGAGCGATGTCGTCGCCGGCGAAGGCAATCGGCGAGAGGTCGGGATCGGGGAAATAGCGATAGTCGTGCGCTTCTTCTTTACTGCGCATGGAATGCGTCGTGCCCGCGGCTTCGTCCCAACCGCGCGTTTCCTGCACGATCCGCTCGCCGCGCGCGAGCAGCGCTGCTTGGCGCGCGATTTCGCTCTCGATGGCCCGCTCGACGGAACGGAACGAATTCATGTTCTTGATTTCGGTCTTCGTGCCGTATGCCGACGAGCCGAGCGGACGCAGCGACAGATTGACGTCGCAGCGCAGCGAGCCTTCTTCCATCTTAACGTCACTGACGCCGAGGGCGACGAAGGTCCGCTTGAGCGTTTCGAGATAGGCGACGGCTTGGGGCCCCGTGCGAATATCGGGTTCCGACACGCATTCCATCAACGGCACGCCGGCGCGGTTGAAATCGACCAGCGAATGCTTTGAACCGGCGATGCGCCCGTCACGTGAACCGGCGTGCGACGACTTGCCCGTATCCTCTTCGAGATGAATGCGGGTCAGCCGGCACCGTCCGCGCGTCCCGTCACGCACCCAAAACTCGACGAGACCGCCCTGGGTGAGCGGCGTGTCATACTGTGAGATCTGGTAATCCTTGGGCATGTCCGGATAAAAATAGTTCTTGCGGTCGAACTTTGAGAACGCCGGGATGTCGGCGCCGAACGCGAGTCCGGCCTTAACGAGCAGTTCGAGAGCGAGGCGGTTAGGAACCGGCAGCGCACCCGGCATACCCAGACAGGTCGGGCACACGTTGCTGTTCGGCTCGGCCCCAAAGACGTTGCGGCAACCGCAGAACATTTTGGTCTGCGTGCGCAGTTCGACGTGACACTCGATGCCGATGACGGATTCATAGGGAGTACCGTTGACGGCGAGTCCGGCGTGCGGTGCTTCGGTCATACGCGCGCGGTTTCGTTGGCCGCGATCGGAGGCCGCACGCTGGCGTGCATCGTCGCGCGTTCGTACGCGTGCGCGATGCCGAGCAGAGTCCGCTCCTCAAAGAGCGGCGTCGTGAGCTGAAGCCCGAGCGGGAGAGGGTGTGCGCCATCGGGCGGCGTGACGAAGCCGCACGGCACGCTCAGCGCGGGCAGACCGGCGAGCGACATCGGAATCGTATAGTAGTCCATCAAGTACATGCTGTACGGATCGCTCTTGGCGGCGAATCGGAATGCCTCCGAAGCGGCGGCGGGAGCCGCGATCGCGTCGCAGCGTTGGAAGGCCGTGGCAAAATCCGCCGCGATCAACGTCCGCGCCTTCTGCGCGCGAACGTAATAGGCATCGTAGTAACCGCTCGAGAGGGCGTGGGTGCCGATCAGAATGCGGCGCTTCACTTCGTCGCCGAAGCCGGCGGCGCGCGTTCGTTCGTACGTCTCAGCAACGTCGGCACCGGGGACGCGTAAGCCGTAGCGCATGCCGTCGAAGCGCGCGAGATTGGACGAACACTCGGCCGGCGCGATCAAGTAGTACGTCGCGACGCCGTAGTCGGCCGTCGGCAAACTCACGTCGACCAAGTCGGCGCCCAGGCCTTCCAGGTCGGCGTAGGCGCGCTCGTAGGTGGCGCGAACATCGGCGCCGAGCGCGGACAGCGTGAACTCGTTCACCAGCCCAATCCGCACGCCGCGCAGGTCGTCGCGCAGGCCGTTGTGCGTGGCAGCGACGGGACGTGCCAGCGACGTTGCATCGAGCGGGTCGTGGCCCGCCATCACATCGTAACAGCGTGCCGCATCCTGGACCGTTCGCGCGACGGGCCCGATCTGATCGAGGCTGGAGGCGAAGGCGATCAGGCCGTAACGCGAGACGCGCCCGTAAGTCGGCTTGAAGCCCACGACGCCGCAGAACGCTGCTGGTTCGCGGATCGAGCCGCCGGTGTCGCTGCCGAGCGCGAGCACCGCTTCGCCCGCTGCCACGGCGGCGACGCTGCCGCCCGAACTTCCGCCGGGGACGCGTTCGCGGTCCCAGGGATTGCGGGTCGTGCCGAGCGCGCTGTTCTCGCAGGACGAACCCATCGCAAACTCATCGAGGTTCGTTTTGCCGACGGGTAAGGCGCCCGCATCGAGCAAACGCTGCACCGCGGTCGCCGTGTACGGCGCGGTCCAGTTTTCCAGAATCTTCGAGCCGCACGTCGTGCGCGTGCCCGTGAGGCACATGTTGTCTTTGATCGCCAGCGGCACGCCGGCCAGCGGCAGCTCTTCGCCCGCGCGCACCCGCGCGTCGACGCGCTCGGCGTGCGCGAGCGCGAGCGCGCCGGTTTGCGTCAAGAACGCGCCGACCGCTGCCTCGCGCAGGTGGATGCGCGCTTCGAACTCCGCAGCGATTGCGGCGGCCGAGAGTTCACGCTCATTGACTGCCCGCGCGATCTCGGCGGCGGTTTCGGGAACCGTCACGTTTCTTCTCCCACGATCGAATCCTCGGCGATGATGCGCGGGACCCGGAAGTAGGCGCCTTGCCGCTCGGGCGCTGCTTCCAGCACCGTCTCGCGTTCGAGCGAGGGCCGCGGCACGTCGTCGCGGACGACGTTTTCCGACGGCACGACTTGCGCGGTCGCCGGGACGTCGGCGACCGCCAGTTTCTCGAGCGCCGCAACGTGTTCGAGCAACGCCGTAAGCTGCGTGCCGAAGCGTTCGGTTTCATCGGGGCTCAGCGCAATGCGCGCGAGTTTGGCGACGTAGGCCACGTCGATATCGTCGCTTGCCATCACGCACACCGTTCCTGGGCAACGGGAAAGTCGAGCGCCGGTACGTCTTGGCGGTGCAGGATTGCGAGCGCCTCGATGTGCCCCGTTTGCGGAAACATGTCGAAGGGCTGCACGCATGCCAGGCGATATCCGCCGCGCAACAACGGCACGAGATCGCGAGCTAGGGTCGCCGGATTGCACGACAGGTACCACGCGTGCGGCACGCGGGCGCGCACGAGGGCGGCGAGCGTGGCATCGTCGCTGCCTTTGCGGGGCGGGTCGAGGAAGACGACGTCCGACTCCGCCAGCGCCGTCGTGCCGGCTTTGGAACGCAGAACGACCTCGACGCGCCCGTTCAAGAACGACGTGCGGCTTTCGACGCCGTTGAGCGCCGCGTTGCGCTTCGCCTCGCGCACCGCGTGCGGATTCTCTTCGATGCCCGCAACCCGTGCGCCGCGCGTCGCAAAGAAGAGCGCGAACGTACCGGCGCCGCAATAGAGATCGACGATCCGCGGGAGTGTGCGCACCGCCGGTTCCATGAAGGCGAAGATCGCGGCGACCATCTCGCTGTTGACTTGAAAGAACGAAGCCGCCGACACGCGGAAGATCACATCGCCGATCTTCTCCTCCATGTCGGGCTTACCGTACGCGAGCGCATGCTTACGTCCGAGCACGGCGTTCTCGCTCGGCGGTTCAAAGCCGTTGGCGATTCCGACCGTCGCGGGCAGTTTGCGGGCGACTGCCGCGGCCAGCGGCGGCAAGGTCGTTGAGCGGCGCTGGGTCGTGATGGAAAGGATGGTTTCCCCCGAGGCCCGCCCTGTGCGTGCGACGACGTGGCGCGCTCCGTCGAAGGCCGCGCTCGTGGCGGGGTCGTGAACGGCTTCCCACAATCCGGCGAGCGTGCGGTCGAGTTGCGGCATGACGATCGGGCACGTGTCGACCGGGACCACGTCGTGCGTCCGAGCGGCGTAAAATCCGAAACCACGCTGCAGCCCGCCACGCTCTACGACGAGCGCCATCTTATTGCGGTATGCGCGCGGATGAGACATGCCGATCGGAACGCTGATGTGCGCATCCGCAATACCGCCCAAGCGCCGCAACGCGTTCTCGATGACGCCGCGCTTCCACGCGAGCTGAGCCGGATAGGCCAGGTGCTGCACTTGGCACCCGCCGCAGGTTCCGAACACGCCGCAAAACGGTTCGGCGCGATCGGGAGAGCGTTCGACGATTTCAACGAGCTCCGCAACCGCGTACTTTGCCTTGACGCTCTCGATGCGGACGCGCGCCCGCTCGCCCGGAACCGGTCCCAGGACGTAGACGACCATGCCGCCGCTGCGTCCGACGGCTTGCCCGGTTTTCGCGATCAAATCCGTGCACACGATCTCGACGATGTCTCCGATGGCGAGCAACGGCGAACGGGGATCGCGGACGCCCGCAGCGCTACGAATCAGGCTTTTTGTCATCGAGCTGCGCGAGCAGTCGATTCGCCTCGTCGATCAGTTGTTGAATGCGTTCGGTCGTGGGATCGGCCGGGGGGCGCAGTAAGGTAACGCGCACGAACAAAAAAGCGCAGCCGGCTGAAATCGCCGCGATTCCGAAAAACAGCAGCGTGCGACGAAGCATGACCTCGCGCGTTGAAGGCATCGCTTGCTCGGCCGCGGGCTCGGCCAACAGTGGACTCGCGCGGTCGGCATACGTCTCAAGGCCCGGACCTTCTGACATGCCCCAACGCTTCGCGTCCCGCCGCCCGAAGCATCCTACGATCGCGCTTCATTCGTGCGCCGCGGCCGGGGGCGGCGGCTCCAGGGACGCGAGCGCCTGGCGGATTTGCGCGCGGCGAAACGGCCGCAGGATCGCGCCGACGGCACCGGCTGCCGCCGCGCGGGCCACCAGCGCACGTTCGTCAAGCGACGCAATGACGAAGACGGCGCTGTGCGGCGCCGCAGCGCGAAGCGCTCCAACATGCCGGCCGATGTCGTACCCTGCGAGGCGGCCGTCCACGACGATCGCACTGAAGCGCTGAGCAGCAGCGCGACGACGTCCTTCAGCGGCGTCGCCCACGGCGATTACGTCGTGACCGAGCGCGTCCGCGATGCGCGTGAAGACCGTGCGTAACACCGCGGCATCGTCGATGAGCAACACGTCCACCGCGACTACATTCGCAAATCGCTTTCGTCGAACCGGCCGCCGACGGCGCCGCCGCGTAAGGCATTCGCTTCGTCGTCGTCGGCCGCATCGGCCCGGGCGAGCCGCTCCGCGTAGTCTGCTTCGGCGTGCTTGCGCAGACGCTCGAGCGCCGAACGACCGCGCGCGGCGCCGACACAACCCTGGCGGGCGTGCTCGACCTCGGCGGCGCGAAGTCGTGCCTCGGTGGCACGCGTGCGTCGCCGCGCATCCAACGCGGCGACGCACGCTTCCCGGTCGGCACCAGCCGAGGCAAGAAACGGCGATGTCTGTTTGCGGAGGCGTACGGCTTCCATGCGCAGTCGCAAATCGTTCACGTCGGCGTCGACGGCGGTGAAGGCCACCTGCGCGCGCACCAGAGCGACGCGGGCCTCGCGCTCGCCTTCGTGGGCACGGTCGAGCGCCGGTTGCAGACAAAACCGAAACGGAGCCACACGGTTCCATCACGACGAAAGGGCGCGCGCGCTACTCGACCGGTCCGCAAGCAAAAAACGACGTCGAAACTAGCCGCCGCGAAGGGCTTCGGGATGCGCGGCGAGCTGCTCTCCGTGACCCGCTTGGTATGCGTCGGCGTTCGCATCCCAGGCGCGACGATTGCGGCGATAATCGGCGTCCATGGTGGGTCTTCTCTAGTCGCTGCCGGGAAGCTGGACCTGTCGCGGCGCGATGGTAGCTTTTGACACCGCATTGCGACCGAGGCGCGGCAGGTCCATGAAGGCGGGTAGCGGCATCGAGGCGGCCAAGTAAAAGCCGATGAGGATGCACGGGATAAGCGTGTTCGGCGCGGTGACGCTCGCGCTGCTTTGCCAAACCATCGCTACCGCCGATACGACGGCAAGCGATGAACAGGAACGCATGACGCTGATGGGAGGCGCCTGGCATGCCGGTCGATTCGTTCCGTGCGCCGACGGCGTCGTCACTTCCGTGCACCCGCGGCTCGACGAATCGGGGTCAGGTCCGTCTGCGCGCTTTGACAGCGGAGTCGGCGTCGATATCAAACTGCCGGCTTCTCCGAAGTTTCTCAACGGTCAGCCGTTTCCGACTGCTACCGTCGTCCACTACGACGGAGACCGCGGCAACAAACTGATGGAAGCCGAAAAACCCGGCGACAAAGTCCAGGTTTGCCTGGTCGCGTTTCCGACGCCGACTCGCGATCCGCAAACGGGAAAGGTCATCTGCGATCCCAACGTCGATTCGCGAGGAATGGTGTACCGCGTCTACGACTACCGGCGCCACGCCGCCTACATGGGACCTGATTCGCAGCACAGCTGCGGAGGCGCTTAACCCAGGCTGCGGAGGCCCGTCGCTCAGTGGTGGGCGTCGATGACGCGGCGGCGGGTTTTGGCTTCCGCGTCGGCCAGCGGCATCGCGGCCTCAGGCAGCATGTCGTCCTCCGTCAACAACGCGTGCACCGGTGACTCGCCCTCGATGATGCGAACGTCGTTTCCGGACTGTCGCATGCCCGCGAGCCAATGCGAAAAATTCAGGACCGATGGGCGCTCGCAGTCAAGGCTCGCGAAGCGGATGACAACGCTGTCAACGGTACCGGCTAGCACGCTCTCCACGCGTCGCTCGAGTTCCTGGGCCTGCGCTTCCGAAAAATCTCCGCTGACATCGAACGTTGCGACGGGCGCCGCCGCAGGCGCGGGCGTCGCATCGTGCGCCCGTAACCCGCTCATCGGGTCGCTGGGATCGCGTTTCATTGCGATGATCAGCTCAAATGCCACGTCGGTACAACTCCGTCCTCAGCCGTGCCGGGCCATTCACCGGTATTGTATCGCAGGTTTGGCGCGGAGGCCTTCACAGGAATGACGTTCGCCGGCGTTTACGCCAGCGCGAGAGAGCTGCGTTCGGGTCCGACCGAAACGGCCTCGACGGGGACGGTGAGGGCAGATTCCAGCGCTTTGACGTAGCGTCGCGCCGCGTCGGGCAGATCGCCGATACGGCGAACGTCGGAAATGTCTTGGTTCCAACCCTCGAACCATTCCAATTCGGGCGCGAGGCCGAGTTCGTTGGCAGCGCCGAAGTCGACCGACCGGTTGCCGCTGCGGTAATCGCGCACGATCGCGATCCGCTCGAAGTGCGAGAGGACGTCGAGTTTAGTGACGACGGCGGCGGTGAGGCCATTGAGACGCGCGGCGTAGCGGGCGGCGACCGCGTCGAACCAGCCGCAGCGCCGCGGGCGAGCCGTCACCGTGCCGAATTCGCCGCCGCGTTCGCGCAAGCGCGCGCCAGCCTCGTCGTCGAGTTCCGACGGAAACGGTCCGGCGCCGACGCGCGTGCAGTATGCTTTCGCCACGCCGACGACGCGACCGATGGCCGTGGGGCCCAGGCCCAGCCCCGTGCACGCGCCGCCCGCAATCGTGTGCGAGCTGGTGACGAACGGATAGGTACCGTAGCCAACGTCGAGCAGCGTTCCTTGCGCCCCCTCGATGAGAATGCGCTTACCGCTTTCCAGCGCATCGTGCAGATAGGCGACGCCGTCGACGACGTGCGGCATGATGCTGGGGAGCCGGTCGAGCATTGCCGCAACGATGTCGTCGGCATTCGGGGGCGCGTTCATCGAAAGAAGCGCAGCGGCGCGGGCGAGCAGGTTGTAGCGGACTTTATCGGCGACGGCTTCAGGTTTTCGCAGCTCGGCGAACGTGACGCCCAGGCGTGCCGCTTTGTCGGTGTACGCGGGACCGATTCCGCGTCCGGTTGTCCCGAGCGCCGCATCGCCGCGCGCTTTTTCGTTGGCGCGATCGAGGGCGGCGTGATACGGAAAGACGACGTGCGCCCGATCGGAAAGCTTGATGCGCGACACGTCGACGCCCAGGCCCGAGAGCATCTCCAGTTCGCTCGCGAGCCCCTCGAGACTGACGACCGTCCCGCCGCCGATGAAGAGCTGCGGTCGCTCTTGCAACACGCCGCTCGGCACGATCCGCAAGGCCAATTTCTGCTCGCCGACGACGAGCGTGTGGCCGGCGTTGTCGCCGCCGCCAAAGCGAGCCACCATATCGTAGTCGGCGGCAAAGGAGTCGACGACGCGCCCCTTACCTTCATCGCCCCACTGCACTCCCAAAACGATATCGGCTTTTGAGCGGGGCATACCGTCAGTCGCCGCGGAATTCGAGATCGCTGGTGTTGCCCATCGGCAATTCCGGCACGCCGTCGAACTGCGTCAGCACGTATTCCGAAAATAAGGCGTTTGGCCAGCCAAAATCCTTGCGGGAGAACCGCTTGGGATCGTTGGGGTCAAACGACTCGTGCAACAGGTGATCGCCGGGATCGCTGGCGAGCAGCTCGGACAACACGGACTTGCGCTGGGCCGATGAGGTCGTCGTCAAGCCCTGGATCAGCATCGCCAGGGGCCAAACGTACCCATCGCTCGTGTGCGCGCTGCCGATGCCGCGCGCGACCGAGCCTGCGTAGTAATATGGGTTCTTTTTGGACAGTAGAAAACGCCGCGTGTTCCGGTAGACGAACGCGTCGTCGGTCGTATATCCCAGATAGGGGGCCGAGAGTAGACTCGGGATGTTGGCATCGTCCATCAAGATCTTGTTGCCGAGGCCGTCGACTTCGTATGCGTAGATGTAACCGTAGTTGGGCGTGAAGACTTCGCCGAATTCCTGGATGCCGTTCTGAACTTCCGAACGTAAGGTCGCGGCACGGTCGCTTTTGATCAGATTGCGATAGACGGTTCGCTCGATCTCCGCGAGATCACCCAGCGCCACGACCGCCATCATCTCGGAGGGGATGAGGTAGTTGTACACGCACGCGTCGTCGGAAGGGCGAAAGCCGGTCCAGATCATGCCCGTGTAGGCAACGGGGTTGGGCGTGCGGGCGCCGCCCCTATTATGCAGCTCCCGGTGCGTGTACCGCGAGTTGTGGGCGTGATCTTGCTCGCGTTCCATCGTCTCGAGGGCTTTGTCGAAGCCCAGTGATTCATCGCCCGTAAAGACCGATTCGTCACCGGTCGCCTTCCAGTAGTCCCACGCGAGAATGATCGGATAGGCCAGCGAATCGAGTTCGAATTTCTCTTCCCACACGCGATAATCGAGCGTGAAGGCGTTCGCGTAGGGATCGACCTGAAGGTACTTTCCCTCACGCGCGATGATGCCGCGCAGCAACGATGAGACCTGCATGTCCTGCTTGGCGAAAAACAAGTATGGGCGCACCTGCGCGCTCGCATCGCGCAGCCATTCCGCGGGGATGTCGCCCGTCTTGACGTAGGCCGTGCCGTCCGAGGCGAACGTGGCTTGCCGGCTCGTGTTCAGTAAGGCGGCACGAAACATCGCTTGGAGGTGCGGATCGGCATTGTGATACTGCTGCGCGGCTTGAGCAACGGCTTGTAGTTCGATGGCAGGCGCCGGCACGGCGGGAAACGCGCACGCGGCAGCTAGAAGCGCGGCAAGGAGCAACCGCATGTCGGCGTACGTTTACGGGAGTCCTGAAACCGATTCCTCGGCTTGCGCGCGAAGCCGCAGATGCCGATAGATCAGCGGCGACGGGAAGCCAAGCCGTTCGAGCGCGCGCGCTGCACTCGGGTAACTGAGCGTCGTGCGCGTGCGAAAGAGTTTTTCGGCGGCCAGCGCCACGCGCTCGTCTTCACGCCGTTCGCAGGCGTTCACACTGATCTTGGCCGCATCGCGATTGATGCCGCGGCGCACGAGTTCGGCCACGAGGCGCGCGTTGCCGAGCGCTTTCGCGCGGCCCTCGACGAAGAGACGGGCGAACAGAGCGTCGTCGATGAAGCCATCGCGCTTACAGAGTGCAACCGCTGCCTGCACGTCGCCTTCGTCGAAGCCTTTGCGGGCCAGACGCGTGCGCAGTTGCACTTCGGTGAGGCGGCGTTGCGCAAGCAAGCGCAAAGCGACGAGGCGCGCCGATGTTTTGGCACGCCCCGTCCCGGCTTCACTCAGGGCTGCCGGCTTCCGCGGCGGCGAGTACGTGGCCGTTGCTCGATGTCGAGGTACGCAGCGCTTCGCGAATCTTGCCGGCGATCTCGTCGGCCACGTCGCCGTGCTCTTCGAGGAACGCTTTGGCATTTTCACGGCCTTGCCCCACGCGGACGTCGCCATAGGTGTACCAGGAGCCGCTCTTGCCGACGATGTTGCGTTCGAGCGCGACGTCGAGAATCGAGCCCATCTTGGAGATGCCCTTGCCGAAGGTGATGTCGAATTCGGCCTGACGGAACGGTGGGGCGACTTTGTTCTTGACGACTTTGACGCGGGTGCGCGCGCCGACCGAATCTTGCCCCACCTTGATCTGCTCGAGTTTGCGGACGTCCAGACGCACGGACGCGTAGAACTTCAGGGCGCGGCCGCCCGAGGTCGTCTCGGGGCTGCCGAACATCACGCCGACCTTCTCGCGCAACTGGTTGATGAAGATCATGACGCATTTCGAGCGCGAGATTGCGGCCGTCAGCTTGCGCAGCGCCTGCGACATGAGCCGCGCCTGCAAGCCGACGTGCGTGTCGCCCATGTCACCTTCGAGTTCGGCCTTGGTGACGAGCGCGGCGACCGAGTCGACGACGACGACGTCGACGGCATTGGAGCGCACGAGCATCTCGGCGATATCCAGAGCCTGTTCGCCCGTATCGGGCTGCGAAACCAACAGATTGTCGAGATCGACACCCAAGCCGTGGGCGTACGTCGGATCGAGAGCGTGCTCGACGTCGACGAAGGCCGCGGTGCCGCCCAATTTCTGCGCTTCAGCGATGATGTGCAGCGCGAGCGTCGTCTTACCGCTCGATTCCGGGCCGTAAATCTCGACGACGCGGCCGCGCGGCACGCCGCCCACGCCGAGCGCGAGATCGAGAGCGATCGATCCCGTCGGGATCGCCTCGATCGCCATCTTGGCGGAGAAGTCGCCCATCTTCATGATGGAGCCCTTGCCGAATTGCCGCTCGATCTGCGCGAGCGCGTTGCCTAGCGCCGCCGCTCTCTCGTCTGCCACGTAAAACTGCTCCTTTGCATAGAGGGTAGATTGTCTGTGTGCCACCAGTATGGCGCTGTGGCTCGCGTCGCTATGTCAGGCCGCCTCGAAGAGCGCTTCAACGTAATCGGAAGGCACGAAGGGCCGTAAGGCGTCGAGGTCTTCGCCGAGTCCGATGAATTTGATGGGTACCTCGAGCGTGTCGCTGATGGCGACGAGAACGCCGCCCTTGGCGGTCGAATCCAGTTTCGTGACGACGACGCCCGTCAGTTTGCTCGCTTCGTTGAAGAGTCGGGCTTGCGAGATCGCGTTCTGCCCCGTGGTGCCGTCGACCACCAGGAGCGTCTCGTCCGGCGGTGCGCCGGTTTCGCGCTCGATGACCCTGCAGATCTTTTTGAGTTCTTCCATCAGATTGGTTTTGGTTTGCAGGCGTCCGGCCGTATCGATGATGACGACGTCGATGTTGCGCGCCTTGGCCGCCGACAGCCCGTCGTAGACGACCGAAGCAGGGTCTGAGCCCTCCCGGCCGCGGACGAATTCGGCCCCGCTGCGTTCGGCCCAAATGGCGAGCTGCTCGGCGGCCGCGGCGCGAAACGTATCCGCCGCTACGAACATCACGCGCTCGCGGTGCGAACGCAAGAGCCGGCCCAGTTTTCCGATCGTCGTCGTCTTGCCGCTGCCGTTGACGCCGACGACCAAGACGACGGCCGGACGCCGCACGATGTCGAGACCGCCCGTCCCCGGTACGTTGAGGAAGGCGGCTACGTCGCTCTTGAAGCGTGCGACCACAGGATCGCTCGTCCGAAAAAACTCCTGGCGGGCCACGGTGCGCAGGCCGTCGAGAATCTTCTCGGCCGTCGGCACGCCGAAATCGGCCGCGATCAAAATCTCCTCGAACTCATCCCAAAACTCGCGGTCGAGGGGACGCCGCTGCAGCGCGAGCGTTTCGATGCCGGCAAGCGAGTCACGCTGGCGCCCGAGCGCGTCCTTGAGCTTTCCGAGCCACCCCATCGGCT
This sequence comes from Candidatus Nyctobacter psychrophilus, assembly GCA_014305025.1. Taxonomy (GTDB): domain Bacteria; phylum Vulcanimicrobiota; class Vulcanimicrobiia; order Vulcanimicrobiales; family Vulcanimicrobiaceae; genus Nyctobacter; species Nyctobacter psychrophilus. The sequence goes on from JACRTY010000037.1 coordinate 60,124, forward strand.
GCGCCCTTCGGGCCGTTGCATCGAACCCCTGTTCGAGAAGGCATGCGAAGCGCTATGGCTCCTGCCATAATGGCATGGTATTATGGCATGGAATGAAAGTCAGAATCGACAGCGCGGGTCGAATCGTGCTGCCCAAAATCGTGCGCGAAACGCTACACCTCACAGGGGGTGACTTCCTCACATTAGAGCAGCAGGGAACTACCGTGATACTCTCTCCGGCCACCGAACATGCGCCTATGTTCAAGAAACATGGCATGTGGATATTCCGGACCGGCCAGCCGCTTTCCAACGCAACCGTTAACCAGACGCTCGACAAGGTTCGTGAAGAGCGGGAGATCCGTGCGTCCTCGACGTCCGAGGAATGAGCAGAGTCTTCTTCGATACGTCGGTGCTGCTTGCTGCTTTTTTCAATGAGCACGAGCATCACGGAGCGAGTTTGCGCGCATTGAGTGAGGTCACCGGCAAAACCGGTGCTTGCGCGACTCATACCCTCGCCGAGTTGTATGCGACCACGACACGTTTACCGGGCCGGAGTCGCCTTTCTACCGATCAAGCACTGGTTCTCATCGAAAACGTTACGAAGAAATTGCAACTCGTTCACCTCGATGGAGAAGAGTACATCGCGGCCATCGAAACCGCAGCCGCCGCCGGTGTAAGCGGCGCGACCGTGTACGATGCCCTGCTCCTGGCTTGCGCCTCCAAAGTGCGAGCTAGGATCATCTACACTTGGAATGTGCGACATTTTCAGCGTGCCTATCCTGAAGTGGCGGCACGCGTTGCGATACCGGGGTAGCGCTTACCGCGTTCGGCAACATACCTCGAGCCGATGGCCGTCGGGATCTTCGAAAAATACCGCATAGTAGCCGGGGCCCTCATCGTAGTTCGGCCCTTCCAGATCGCCCGCGCCGCTGCGACTCAACACGTCGGCCACGCGATCGACCTCGTCGTTGGATGTCGCGACGAATGCGACGCGGTTGCTATTGGGCACCGGTGATGGGTCCTCGGTGAACCCGAACCACTCGAAGTCGGCCGGCCCGGGGACGGCATTAGCCCCATCGTAATACGACGTCCATTCATCCCCGTCGCGTCTGACGAAGCCCAGCGCGCCGAGCAGCGCATCGTAAAACGCCGTCGAGCGTGCTCGATCCCGAACGCGCAGGTCAATGTGGGAAAGCAACGGACGTGACATGTCAATCTCTCCTTGGTGCTGAGCGGAGCGGCGCGGCGACCGCCGTTGATCGTAAAGCAGGTATCGGACCGGTTCCCGCCGCGCCGCCGCACAAATCGGTCCGCGCACCGACGTTCGGGCAAGGCCTGAGCGCTACCGTTCTGCGCACTCTAAACGTCCGCCCCGCAGAGGTGACGATTACGCTGCCGATTCAGTAAAGCGGAGCGCCGAGTAAGAGCGCTAATTGCATTCCGTGGCCTTATAAACGATACGATTTTAGGCGCGGCCTCTTCTGCATCTTGCTCGTCGGGATGTGATTTCATGTCGTCGAGCACGAAGCGGTTCGCCGCCTCACGTTGCGCGTCGGAGACGTGTGCGTCGAAGTAGCGCGTCAGATCGGCGTCGCTTCCAACGTCGGCGATCAACTTGTCGAAGCCCTCGACCGACACCCCCGCGCGGTCGAGGAAGCCGGTCGACAGGCCGCAGTATGCGACGTAGTCGCCTTCGGTGCCGGCGTGGTCGGCGCGAACCTTGTCGGCGAGCCGTGCGAGCCACGCGAAGCGGCCGAGCATCGTGCGGCCGCTGCGCTGCGGGGTGGTGGCGAGGTCGGGTGCTGTAACGTTCATGCGGAAGCTGTACCCGTGGGCGCGTTGCGCTCTCACCTGAGCGGGCCTAAAGAAAAGCCCCGGCGTGGCCGGAGCTTTTCACGTTACGCAGGATGGAGGTTGCTTATTTGCAGAGACGCTGAGCCGATTCGAACGTTCCCTCGAAGGAGTACTCTCCGCCGGTGCCGTGCGACGGCGTGCGGTAGAACCAGTCGAAGAACGCCAGCTCTTGTGGATGATATCGGAAGCCGCCGTAGTTTACGAGGAACGGCTTTCCCGTCAATGGATCGCCGACTTCCAAATTATTCTGACAGTACTGCACCTGGCCGACGTGACCCCACGCCGGAGTCGGGTTCCCGCCGAACGGATCGTTGAACAACTCGCCGAGTTCGTGCGACCAAGGGTGAATGTCTTCGATGTCACCCCAAAAATACCGTGGTCGACGTAGGCTCCGTTCGCATACGTCTGGATACCATTACGCCCACGTAGGTATGCGCTGTGATACCCGATGACGCAGCAGTTGCTGAACTTGGGATCGGGCGGCCCGAACGTGAGAACGACGTTGTAGGACATGATCACGGGGACTTGGTTGACCGTAGCGTACTTGTTGGTCACCGAGACGAGCACGTTGTCGTAGTCGGCGATGCTGATAAGGCCGAGATTATGAGCCGTTCCACAGCCGACGTCGGCCGTCAGCGAGCTGCGCGGAGCCGTCACGTCGATGAGACGAGGCTGCGCGACCGCCGCCAACAGCACGTGGTAGCCGGTGCCCTTCACGTACTGCCAGAACTCGGCGCGTTGGAATGCGTCGATGATCTGCGTATTGCCCACGGCGATGCCGTTCGACGTTAGCGCAGTGGGGTTGAATAAGGGCGAGCCGAAGAATCGCTGTTGCACCGACACGGTATCGTTGCAGCCTGGTTTGGTTGGATCCAGGACCGTTCCGTCGGGGAAATGGATGCGCAGCATGATCGGCACGTAGTGCACGGTCGTGCTTACCTTCTCCGCAGTCGGATTCGTACCCATGATGTGAAATTCATAGGTGTTTCCGTCGACGGGCGACGTTACTTTTGAGGTAAAGAACGGAATCGTCGCGGGTGCGGCCGCGCGTGCTTGCGCACGCAGCATGTTCGCGGATACTCCGCGCGCCGGTAACGTGATGAACATCGGCTTTAGCCGGCTGCGATCGACCGGGACCGATGCCTGTGCCGTTTGCATCAGCATCAAGCCGCCGGCAAACGCCGCGCAGGCAAAGACCGCGAGCTTCTTCATAAGGAATTCTCCTGTTCATGGGAGGTTCCGAGAGGAAGGACGAGGGGAGGCACGTTACCGCCCCGCAGCGTGGCGACCCGTCACCATGCCCGCGAATAAGTGGGGCCTTCGCCTAACTGGTTCGTCGAGAGCTGCGGCAAAGCGAAAAAAGCGGAGGCGTTGCCGCCTCCGCTCCGTTCCGGTTTCCAGAGATCCTGAGCTGATCAGCCCTTCATGAGGCAGGCGTTGTCGCCGTCGTTGACGCTGTTGTTGTCGGGGATGACCTGCAACGTCTGCATTCCGACGTGAACCGTCAGTGCACCGTTGTTGATCGCGCCGTTGAACGGTACATTGCCCTTGGTCTTGCCGACAAACACTCCCGAGCGCGTGCTCGTGCCCATGAATGACGTCACGGGCCCGGCGAGCGCGATCCGCTTCGCGAGCACGACGGTTAGCCAGCCTGGCGTGTTGAATTCTGGCGCTTTGAGCCGCATCGCGTCGCCCTTGCCGATGTCGTGATCGTCGGCCATGCAACCGTGGTTGTGCGGCGCCACGGCGCCATAGGCGATGCGCCCGAAGGTCGGGCCGATGGGCACCCCGCCGAAGAGTCCGCCGGTCTTCTGTCGCGTGAAGTACGTCTGCGGCGGAATCGTCGAATCGTGGTCGTCGGTGTACGCGATGTTGGCGAAGCCCAGCGGGTCCACTTGGACCTGGAAGTCGTCGGCAAGGTTCCGATTACCGGGCTGGGTCGAGTCGCAGCCGATGCCGTTTTCGCAGACCTGTCCCGTGTGAATGATGTGGTCGCTTGCGACCTGACGCGTGAAGCTGAAGGGGGACATCAGCACGTTCTTGTTCTGCGCGAACCCGACGACCCACTTATCGCTAGCCAAGTCCGGAGTGGCGCCCGTCGTCTCGTAATAGACGACGTCCAAGCCGCCGTTCCCGGCCGCCGCAAGCCACGGGAAGATATGCGTCTTGTACGGATCTCCCATCGTTCCGGTCACTTGAATCGGCATTGACCACTGCGTGCCGACGTTGGGACCGTAGGGTGAAAACGAAACGAAAACGTTTTTGTTGTCGGACCAGCCGGCATACACATTACCCGCATCGTCGACCGTCATCATCGGAAAGATGTGATCGTAGGTTGCAGTGATCGGGCCGTTGTAGACGATGCTATCCGTCCACGTCAGCCCGTCGTCGACCGACTTCGCCATCCACATCGTATGGAATCCCGGCCCCATGCCGGCTTGTGCGGTCGCATTCTCTTGGGGGCTCGCGACCGACACGAAGACGTGGTACAGGATGTGATGCATCTGGTCGACGCCGAGCTCGCCGAGTTCGTTTTCCTGCGTCGTGGTGCCCGCGATCATGCTGTCCGTGAACGTGCCGGGTTGCCACGTCAGGCCGCCGTCGAGCGACTTGGAGAACAGATTGTTGCCCGTCACGACCGAGTGCACGACGTCGTACCGTTCCATACCGCCCTGGGCGGCGTTCCACTGCCGGTCGTTTCCGGGTACGACGGCGGCATTAGGGTTGGGCGTATACGTTCTGCCCTCGTCGGCGGTTTGGGAGGCATAGACCGTCGCCAAATTGAGGCTCGTGATCAACAATGGCCCAACTTGGTTGTTGAAGGTCTGACCCGGCCGGCATGGCAAGAACGATCCGATCGCTTCGTCGGTATCGCCGCCGCCCGGTGAAAGTCCGGTCGGATTGGTTATCGGTAAACCATCGGGTTGACCGCGGTAGGCATACGCCGACGTGCCGATACGCACCAGGACCTGGAAGAGATCGGTGCCGGTCGGGACGCCGCGGATGGCGCTCGTGAAAACGCGATTGCAGCTATCGACGCGCAGTCCGGGCTCCACGTCTTGGATGTTGAACAAGCCGCCGTTGTTCGACGTGTTCTTCAAGTGCAGGTTCGGCGTAAAGCCTGTCCCGATCGCGGCCGGCGCCGAGGCCGGAAAGCAGAGAGTGGCGGCGAGCGCAACTCCGACTGCGGTGGCCAGTGGCTTCTTCAATGAGGCCTCCCTTGTGAGTGTAGTGTTGTAGGACGGTTACGTGTGGGGAAGCGACGCCGTTATGGCGCCGCTCCCGGTCTTGCAATTGCTGTCTTCCGAAACCGGGGTGACGACCGGGTAACGCTTACGGACTGACCTTGATGCAGGTCTTCTGCTGGTCCGTATCGCCGTCGCAAATGTCGTCGATGTAGAGCGTCTGCATCCCGATGTCGCTCGAACCCAGACCCGTCACGAAGTCGTAGCGCGGCAGGTTTGTGAACGCGCCGTTTGCGCCGTCGTACTGATCGTGGAATCCGCCGACGTACGCGGTCATGAAGCCGGGCGGACCGGTGGGAACGGCCGGCGGCGTCGTCGCCGGGAAGATCTTGTACTCTTCCCACATCAAGGGTGCGGCGAAGCCGAACTCATTGTAGTGGGCCGTCATGAGACGTGCGTACGTCCCCATCATCAGCGGCGAGGCAAGACTCGTTCCGCCGACGTAAAAGATGGCGCCGTTCACGTAGATGATGGCCGGGCTGACGTTCGGGTCGGCGTCCATCGAGCCGTCGGGAACTTGGCGCAGATTGCCCGCATCCGCGGCCGCAAATCCAACGCCCCTCTCCCAATACGGCTCATACTCGAACTGACTCGGTCCGCCGCCGCTGCCGATCCAGCCGGCTTCTCCGACATACTGGACCGTGGTCGCGTTGCTGAGCAGTGACGTGCCGCCCACCGCGACGACGTAGGGGGATGAGGCCGGATAGCTGACTTCCGGCGGACCGGACGCCGGGATGCCGGTGGACACGAGCACCGGACAGCCATTGCCGTTGTCGCCGCTGGAGACGAAGACCGTCTGGCCCTGCGACGCGCCCTGCAAGAACACTTCGTCGTCGAGCACCATGGCGCCGTCGACGTACGGGAAAGCTTCGCATTCGCCAAATGAGGCGTTGCCCTCGTTCGAGGTGTCGTCTGTGACGAACTTGTTGAACTCGAGACCCGTGTCGGAGTCGGTCAGCGACGTCGTATCGTACATGGTCAAGTGGTTGACCTTGTAAGCGATCCCGGTAGAACTTTGGCTATCCAGATCCCACTCGTCCAGGCCCGCCGTATCGGGGCTGAAGATGCCGACCGGTCGAACGCTGTATGATACTTGCGGAAGGTGGTTCACGGCTTCGTAGGTGCGCAGGTCCTTGATCACCTGGCTCAGGTCGCCTTCGGCGAATACCGCCATGTTGTCACGAAAGCCCGTCGTCGACGTCGTGCCGTCGTACTGGTGGTTGTTGTTGATCTTCGTGCCGCCGTAGACGGTCCGAAAGTCGGTGGCCGTGTAGCCGCGGGTGCACGCGTTGTAGACCGGGTCGGGCGGGGTCAGGCACGCATCGGGTGGTGGTGACGCTCCGGGTGGCGGTGACGGGTTGGGCGTGGCAGCATTGATGGGCGCCGTACCCCGGATGAATCGCAAAGGGGCGCGGCGTGGGACGATCGCGGTGTGCATCTGGATGTCGTTGAGACCGAGCACCGCGAGCACCGTCCCGCCCAGGCTCGCAGGCACCAATGCCGCTTCGACCTGGGCGTAGATCTGCTGTCCGTTGGGTTGGCGGAAATTGTCGATCCGCGTCCGGAATGCCGCCTCGACCTGTGCCGCCGTCGCGTTGCCGGTGACCATCAGGTTGTTCGGCTCCGCCACAACGTTCGTGAATCCGCGGCTCACGAGATACTGACCGACCGCGGCAACTTGCGCGCCGGTCGGGTTATAAGCCGCGGTAAAGCGCGCGGGCGTCGTCTTGGTCTGATACAGGGCGTTGAACGGCGTGTGCTCCAGCTGGAGGAGCATTTTGGCGCCTGCGAGATTGCGCATCTTCAAGCCAACGACGATCCGTAGCGGCGTCGTGCCGGCGATCTGCCCGCGGTCTGTCGCCTTGGTGAGCAGCGGGGCGAGGGATTTCGTCGCCGTGGCCGACCAACCGACGGTCTGCGGCAGCGGACCCGCGTTGAATTCGCGCACGCCCGGGGCCGCCTGCGCGGGCGATTGATGGACGAGCGCCACGAGTGAAGCGCCGAGCGCGACGCCGATGAGGCGTTTCGAGACGATCCTATGCACGGAACTCCTTTACATGCACGAGGGAGTGACTAGCGTCACTGTACGCTGAGAGGTGTGACAGAAAGCGAACAAGGCCTCAACAGAACGCCTCGGGGAGGCGCTTGGATTGCCTGTCTCGGAGAGCTTCCTGGCGGCGTAGTGCCCATAGCCGGAAGGACCGGTTGCATGAACCGACCCTTCCGTTCCCCTCGTTCACGGCGGTCCCCCTCGGCCGGGCTGCTTCCCCTCCTTAGGGGACCGCTGCCGGCGATTTTAAGCCCGTGCCTGTAACAAACCGCGAACACGGCCGGCGGCCGCCGTTGCGGGCGGAGGCGCCCAAACCTCCGGGGGCTCGGCGCCGACGGCGGCGCGGTAGCGTGCCTTCCAGGCAGCGTAGTCGCGGCATGCATCGGACACGCGCATCTGGGCGGCCATCAAATCGAGCCGAGACCGCACCGCGGCGAGTTCAAACGGCGCGATCTCCAGCAGCCGCTCGAGCATGTGTCGCCGGAACTCGGGTTCGCCCTCGCGATCGGCGGCCAGCCAGCGCAGCGCTTCGAGGGCGGCCGCGTGCAGGCGCTCGCGTTCGCGCCACTGCCATCCGCCGTCTTCGATGCCGTCGAGGAACTCGCCATGATAGAGGTCGGCCGCCGCCGCGTACTCGCGGCGCGCTACGTCGTGCCGGCCGCTGCCCAGCGCTTGCCGTGCCCCTTCGAGGTGCGCTTCGAACAGATCGATGTCGACCTGGGCCCTCGGGGGAGGGACGAACCGGTACGCGTTGCCTTCAAATTTGACGACGTCCCCGACGGCCTTACGGATGGCGCTGATCGTCACGCGCAGATTATCGTGCGCCGCGTCCGCTTCGGCATCGGACCAGAAAAGATCGGTCAGCCGGGAACGCGGCACCGGCGTTCCGCGCAGGCTTACCAGGAACGCGAAAATGTCGCGCGCTTTCCGGCGCTTCCACGCTTGGGGTGGGAGCGGCTCACCCTGCACCGCAATCCGAAAACCACCGAGCATGTCGATGCGCAGAGACGGCGCAGCCGCCGCCTTGTGCTCTCGTGCCGCGCCGATGCCCCAGCGACGCAAGTGTGGTTGCAACTGCGCGAACGCATTTTTCGTGCGCACCAAGAACCGGTAATCGCGCTGGTGGACGAGCGCCACCGCCGTCGTCGCCGCGCTCGCCGCCAGGGATTCGGCTTCCGCGGCGTCAGCGGCGGACAGTCGCGGAAGCACGCCCGCCAGCGCTGCCGCTACGTCGAGATTGACGCTTGCGCGCATGACGGCGTCGGGCGCGTCGGCGACCGACGCCAGCGCTTCGCGAGCGAGCGCCACGGCGCGCGAGACTTCACCCGCCGCGATCGCAACCTCCAAGCGCGTCACCAGCACCGGAGCCGTGAAGGCGCGGCGTTTTGCCGTTCGCAGGAGATTGATTGCCTTCACGCATGCATCATCCGCGTCCGCGTAGCGCTCGAGGGCAAGCGCCGTTCGCCCGAGCCCCTGGAGCACGTCGGGCAACGCCAGCACGTCGGCCGGATCGCACGCTGCCTGCGCCTTGCAGAACGCGGCCTGCGCGGCATCAGGCTCCCCGCGCACGAGTTTGAGCGCGCCTTCATTTTCATGGGCGTGCGCGACCAGATGGGCATTCCCGATATCGTACGCTTCTGCGAGGAACTCTGCCGTCAGCGTTTCGGCATCATCGTAGTCCCCGAGCGTGCGCAAGAGGTTGATGCGATTGTTGAGCGTGAGCAGCGCCGAAACGCGCTGTCCCGCACTGCGTTTGACCTTGAGCGCGCGTTCGTAGAACACGAGCGCGGCGTACGGATCGCCACGCCGAGCGTGCGCGACGCCCGTGTTGTGCAACACCATACCCTGCAGGGCGAGATCGCCGCGGGTCGTTACCGACGGCATGATCTCTCCGAACACGCGCAGCGCTTCATCGAAGCGATCGTTTTCCAGCAGCACCGCACCGAGCGTCATCGCCAGCGCCGTGCGGCTCGATTCGGTCATTTTGTCGCCGAGCGCCAGCGTCTGATCGAGCAGCGCGAACAGATGCGCGAACTCGCCGCGCGACGCCAAAATCGGCGCGAGAACGCGCACGGCTTCAGCCAACACGTCGTACTGTTCCAGCTCGTGTGCGTCGCGGATGGCGCGCTCGAGCGACCCCAGCGCCGGATCCCAGTCGCCGCGCAACTGCGCGAGTTTGCCGCGCGCGATCAACAACGTCGGACTGGCTTCGATGCGCGCGTTACCGATTCGCTGCAACAAAGCGGCGACGCGGGCCAGCAGCCCCCCGGAGAGCATGGCGAAGGCGGCAGTTTCGAGGACGGCCGCCGCGTCGTCCGCGTCACCCGCATCGAGGAGGTGCTCGATTTGGGCGGCCCGGTCGCCGCGCTGCCCCAGCGCGGCAGCGGCGCGCCGGTGCAAGGCTGCGACGTCCGCCCGGTCGCGCGTCTGCAGCAGCGTGTCCTGCAGAAATTCATGGAAGAGCTGGTGCGTCTTATATGCGTCGCCCGTGTCATGCGTCACGAACAAGCCGCGCGCGCACAGGGACGACAGAATCGGGCCCGCGTCGCTGCGGCCGGTGAGCGCTTCACACAACTCGGCGTCGAGCACGTCGAGGACGGACGTTTCGAGGAGAAACAGTCGTTCGGCGGCGCCCAAACCGTCGAGTACTTCTTCCGCAAGATACGCAAAGAGGAGCGGGCGGGTCAGATCGTCGGGCGAACCCAGCACGTCGGGAGCCGCCGGTGCATTGCCCAGTGACGCGGCCGTCGCCACCAGCGCGAGGCCCGCGGGCCAGCCTTCAGCGCGCTCGGCGAGACGCTCGAGGGAGACTTGGTCGTGACCGTCGCGGGCCGTGCGCGACAGGTACGCGCGCGACTCGGCGGCATCGAAGGCGAGATCGCGGGCGGTGACCGTGGCCAGGCGCGAGCCGACGGCAAAGGCGTGCAGTGCGAGCGGCATCGAGCGCCCGGTGACCACGAACGCCGCGCCGCCCCGCGTCGCGCGCTGCATGAACTCTTCGAGTGCGGTCAGCGACCGGCTGCCCTCGAGCGCATCGACGTCGTCGAAGACGATGAGCGGTGAACGCGGTATCGCGCTGAGCATCTCGGCGAAGATGCTGCCGACCTCCTTGGGGGAGCCGACGCGCCAGGTGTCGCCGTCGAACGGCGGCTTGGCGCCGAGCGAGCGGATCATCGTGTCGAGATGCACGGCGAAGACGGCGAGATCGGCATCATCGCCGTCGAGCGAGTACCACGCTTTGGGGCCCGTCCACGCTTCGTAGCGCTGCACCGCGAGCACGGTTTTTCCGTATCCCGGCGCGGCAACGATCGAAAGCACGCTGGCGCTGGGGTCGAAGCGGCTGCACAGGCCGGGACGATGGATCCACGCCGGCAGCAGCTGCGGCGAGCGCAGCTTCAGACGGTGGACGAACATCGTTTGGTCTTCGGCAGCCACCCGAGGCGACCTCGATCTTCCAGCGGGCAGCGTCGCGACAAGCAGCGGAAAGACGGCCTGCTGCTCCGTGCGCCGTTCGCTGCCGGGCCGTCGCGAGATGTTTGCAGCGGTATTCCGCTAAGACCGGCGCTGGACCGAGCAGGGGAGAGTCTGTTGCAGCCGGGTTTAACCGAAACCGTCGCGTTCACGATCGGCGTGCTCGCCGTTGCGCTTCCGATCGGGATCGTGGCGGAGCGCCTTCGCATCCCATATGCGGTCGCGCTCGTGCTCGTGGCGCTGACCATTACCCGAGCGCCAAGCGCCCCGAGCGCAAGTTTCTCTTCGATTGTCCTCTTGGTCATCTTGCCCGCGCTCGTGTTCGAGGCGGCGTGGAACCTCGACCTGAAGATCCTTCGCCACGTCGCCGTACCGATCGCATTCTTGGCGGTTCCCGGCGTTCTGGTTACGGCCGTGCTCGTCGGTGGCGGTCTCGCGCTCTCGGGACAACTTCCGTTCACCGAGGCCGCCCTGCTCGGAGCGATCCTTGCAGCAACCGATCCAATCGCGGTGATCGCGACCTTTCGGCGTCTCGCCGTGCCGGCGCCCCTCGCGACGCTAATTGAAGGCGAATCGCTCTTTAACGACGGGGCTGCCGTCGTGCTCTACGGCGTGCTCGTCGCAGCGGCGACGCCGGCGTCGCACGGCGTGACGCTGCTACCCGGGCCCATCGTGTTGCGCGCGATTGAAGAGTCCCTCGGCGGGATCGCACTCGGCTTGGTTACGGCGGTCGCCCTTACCATCGGGCTGCGCGGGACCAAGGAGTCGATGCTCCAAATCGTGGCGACGCTCGTCGGAGCATACGGGGCATACTTGGTCGCGAACGAGCTGCTGCACGTCTCGGGCATCTTTGCCGCCGTCGTTGTGGGACTTGCGCTGCGGGCGTTTCCGCACTTTCCGACCACCGCCGAAGACACGACCGAGATCGATCGTTTTTGGACGGTTCTCGCGTTCCTCGCGAATTCGCTGGTCTTCCTGTTGCTCGGACTACGCATCGAAGTCGGCCGCATCGTGCACGAGCCTTGGCTCGTGCTGACCACGCTCGGCTTGGTCGTGCTTGCGCGGCTCATCTTGACGTACGTCGGCCTACCGCTCGTGGGCTTCGGAGGCCGCCGTTACCGCGGCTGGCAACACGTCACGGCCATCGCGGGCATGCGCGGCGCGCTGTCGCTGGCGCTGGCAATCGCGCTGCCCTCGACCGTCCCGCAGCGCGCGCTCATCATCGATGCAGTGTTCGGCGTCGTCTTGGTGACACTGGTCGTGCAAGGCCTCGCGATCGGACCGGTCTTGAAACGTCTTCATTTGTGAGCGGCGCGCGCAGTGCTACCGGGTCATCGTTATGCCTGGATAACATGCCTGGAGCACGCTACGTACGGTAGCGCGAGTCCACGCTTCAACGACGGAGGGCAGCGGCTGTGGAGAGTCTGCGAAAACAAGGGCAGCTGATCGCCGTGGGCGCGGGCCTATCGTCCTTCGCGCTGTTCGGATTGTTCACAGGCAAAGCGTTCTCGTCCATGATAGCGCTTCATTGCCGTTCGGCTCGCCCGGTGGCGGCATGCAGTGCCGTGCGCGGCGAACGCGCGGAAGGGTGGCTACCGCAGAGCCGTTCGGCGGTGATGGCGCGCAACGGCATGGTCGTTACGAGCCAACCGCTCGCCGCGCAGGCTGGTTTGCGAATTCTCATGGAGGGCGGCAACGCCGTCGATGCGGCGGTCGCGACGGCCGCGGCGCTCAACGTGACCGAGCCGATGAACGTCGGCATGGGCGGCGACTTGTTCGCGATCGTCTACATTGCACAAGAGCACCGCTGGCACGTGCTCAACGCGAGCGGCAAAGCGCCTACCGGTGCGACCATCGCGCGCTTGGGGGCGCTCGGTTACGCGTACGATCCGAAAAACTGGGGGCCGGGTTCGGGCATGCCGCCGGGCGGCATCCTCGACGTTACCGTTCCGGGCTCCGCTTGGGGTTGGGACGAAGTGCTGCGGCGTTACGGCACGATGAGCTTCGCTCGCGTACTGGCGCCGGCGGTCGACTACGCGCAGAACGGCTTTCCGGTCTCCGAGCGCATCGCCCACGACTGGCGTCTGCCGCCCGCTCTACCGCTGCGCGGCTGCTGTACGCGGCTCGATCCCGATTCGGTCGCCACGTGGTATGTCGACGGGAAGCCGCCCGTCGCCGGAGGGATGTATCGCAATCCGCAGCTCGCGCGTGCGTTGCGGCTGTTGCAAAAATACGGACGTGACGTTTTCTATACGGGCGAGATTGCGCGCGCGATCGTCGCGAAATCGCAGGCCCTCGGCGGCACGATGACCTTGGCCGATCTCGCCGGCTATCGCGGCGAATGGGTTTCGCCCGTGACGACCCGCTATCACGGTTACGATGTGATGGAGTTGCCGCCGCCGTCGCAAGGCTTTGCGGCGAGCGAGGCCCTCAACGTTTTGGCGGCATGCGTTCCGAAGCTGGCGGCAGGCCAGACGCTGGCGACGCTTGGACCGGCGAATCCGCAATACTGGCATTTGCTTGTCGAAGCCAAGAAGGTCGCCTATGCAGACCTCTACGCGTACAACGGCGACCCGCATTTCAGTTCCATACCGCTGCCGCGGCTGCTGTCGCGTCGACACGCAGCGGCGCTGTGCGCGAAGATCGATGCGCGGCACGCTTCGCCCACCGGTCCAGGCGGCGCGGCGCGCAACGCGGGCGACACGATCGTGCTGTCGACCGCAGACCGCTTCGGGAACATGGTCTCGTGGGTCAACAGCAACTACGACGGCTTCGGCTCTGGCATCACGGTGCCGGGATACGGCTTCGTCCTGCACGATCGCGGCGGTTTGTTCAGCCTCGACCCCAAGAGTCCGAACGCCCTGGCGCCGCACAAGCGGCCCTACAACACGCTCGACGCCGGTTTCCTGGTGCGCGACGGCCGCCCGTTCATGACCTTGGGTCTCATGGGCGGCGACATGCAGTCGCAGGGCCACGAGCAGACCGTCGTCGACGTCGCTGACCTCGGAGCCAACGTGCAGCAAGCCGGCGACATGGCGCGTTTTCGCCACGATCAAATCTCGAATACCTTGTACCTGGAAGCGCCGCTGTATGACGTCGTCGGCGCGCCCTTGCAGCGCTTGGGACATGTCGTGAAGTCGTCGAGCCGCGCGCCGATGGGCGGCTATCAGGCGATCGAGATGCTGCCCAATGGGGTGTACAGCGCCGGTTCCGATTTCGGCAAAGACGGAGAGGCCGTCGGGTGGTGATCTTAGTTCGGATGCTACGATCATCAAGAAAATTGACAACTTTACGAACATTGAGCCGCCGATCGCTGTCCCAACCTTATGAATTGATCTGGTCGCTGTCGTAAGCGATGGGGTCATCGGGTTCAACGCGCCATGCTTCGAGGCGCGAGTCAGCCACTAGTTCTTCAACCAAAGTTTCCGACCCGGCGACCAGGGTGCAGTAGAGGTCGATTTCGGAGGCGACGCACCATGCGTGGTCTTGCGGCCAGAACAAGTTAGGTGACTGCGGAAAAAAAGCATCGCCGACAGTCCAGCCGAGATCCGTAACAGCGTCGAGCGGACCCTCGAGCAAGGAGTAGCCACGCTGCGGGAGATTGACCCTGGGCGCATCCGCATCGGCCGGGAAGACGGGCACAGCGAACGCGTTCAGGCCGGACACTACATTTGAGATTGGCCTTCCATCTGGGTTATAGGTAGCAGCCGCCACCGCGGTGCTGCCGTGCTGCCAGCCATAGCCTTCCCATACGCAGAACCAGCAAGCAGCGCAAGAGCGGGTATGTCGGGCTAGAATTGCGCAGACGGCGCGTAGCAGTTCGGCTGGTAGGTTTCCTTGCGGGGGGTCCATCCCGGCGCACGGTACCGACGATGGCTTACTGGGAGTTCGAGAAGCCACGATACGGTGAAATTGGGCAAGGCGATGCATGATGCGGCCCGAGCGTGCGGCGATGACGTCCCATCGCACGTGCTCTCCATTTCTTCCCAGCGCCGGGTGGAGGATGCGGGCGTAAGCGGGGAATCCGCCGGGGACGATGGCGGCTACCTCGGACCCAAACGGACGCAGCAGGGGTCGCAGCCAATCGGCGGCAGCGATTTCTGCCGAAATATGTAGGCGCACTTCACCTAAGCCCCGGATGGCCTTGAAGGGGCGAACGTGCAGCGCACATGCGGCTCGCACCGGTCACCTCACCAAGTCCCGTCCGCCATCGCCTTTCGACGCGAAATTTCCGCTTCACTGGGCTCCGGACTCGGGAAGGTGCCGAGCTTCACCGGGCCGGCAGGCTCGTAGCTGGCAACTATCGTCCCTCGCGCCGACACACTTGTGGTCGATCATGCGCATCGCGCCGCTTGAAGTACCTTCGCCGAATAGTCGCCTGCCACCGCGAAGCACAACCGGAAACGTCATCAGGATCAATCGGTCGATCAGGCCTGCCGCGAGCAACTGCGGATAGAGCATACTGCTGCCTTGAACGAGCAGCTCGGGCCCTTCACCGTTTTTAAGCCGAGCAACAGCTTCGATGCTTGCCACCCGCTCACTGTTTTGCCAAGTCAGCGGCTTCTCGCCGCGCGTGACGACATACTTGCGCACCCTGGTCGAACGTCGCCCATCTCGTTGCCCTCGGCATAGGGCCAGTAAGCGGCAAAGATGTCGTAGGTCCGCCGCCCCAGCAGCAATGCCTTTGTGGCCATTCTTTCTTGTTACGCTGAGCGTCTCGGTATGCGACGTCACCCAGCCACACGTCGTAGATTTTATAGCGCGGGCTCCGGCGTAACGAGAAGCCGTTGATGCTCCCGGCATGGTCGACGGAAAAACCCAGGTCCAAATCTCCGACGGGTACCGCACCCGATAATACGTGGCCACGCCCTCTGCCGTCGTGCGTTGTTCGAACGCGTACATTCCCTCGGCGTTCCGAGGGCGGCAGCAGCGCGAGCGAATCTGGTCCCACGTTCGTGCCGGCGGCCTCCCGGCGCCGGTGTCAGGTTCGGTCAAGACGCCGTTCGGGGCCGTGTCGTGGCCACAACTCTACGAAGGCACCGGCGTACCACTGCTGCGCGCGTCGCCACTACTTCTTCCGTCCTGATGTCCTGCCCCGAACAGCGTCAGCGTTGAACCGCTCGGTACGCCGGCTACGCGGGCTGCTGGCGAAACGTGAGGTTGATGCGTTCGCTGCCGATGCGCGCGTCTTTGCGGATGCGGTGTTCCCAATGCGTTTGGGTCCCGCCGCGCATGACGAGCAGGTCGCCGTGATCGAGGTCGATGCTGACGATGTCGGTGCGCGCGCGCTTGGGCCGTAGGTCGAAGGCCCGCGTTGCACCGAGCGTCAGCGACGCGATGACGGGGTGCGCGAGGCCTTGCACTTCACGATCGCTATGCCACGCCACGCTGTCACGTCCGTCGCGATAGCGATTGAGCAACACGTACACGAAGCGCGCTCCGGTGAGGGTTTGCAGTTCGTTGCGCACGGCGAGCAGTTCGGGGGTAAACGGCCGATCACGATCGTCGCCGAACCAGGCTTGCTCGCGCGGAACGTCGACGAAGCGGTCGTACATTTTGCGTCGCTCCTGCTGCCACGCGGTCGACGCGCGAATCGACGCGAGGAGCGCCTCGGCGCGATCGCGCGCGAGCCAGCCGCGGTACAGGGTGACGTCCCCGTCGCCCTCGCTGCCGATCAGCCGTTCGCCGTGCGCCGCTACCGTGAGGGCGGAAAAAAGCGGCGGTTCCGCCGCTCCGCGCAAGCGAAGCGTCAGCCGGCGATCTCCGTGCCGGGCGACGGCGGCCGACGCACGTACTTCTGCTTGATCGTCGGATCGTTTTCGCGGAAGCCCAGATCGCTGCGCAGTACGCGCAGTTTCTGGCGCAGATGAATGACGGCTTGCGCATGAATCTGGGAGACGCGCGATTCCGAGACGCCGAGGACCGCCTTGATATCTTTGAGCGTCTGTCCTTCGAAATAATAGAGTGAGATCACGGTACGTTCTTGCTTCGACAGCGACTCGACCGCTTTAACCAGCGCGTCGCGGACTTCGCTTTGCTCGACGTCGGCGCCGAGGTGGCCCACGTCGCCGGTGAGCGTGTCCATGAGTGGGATGTCGCTGCCGCGGTCGCTCGGCAATCGTTCCTCGAGCGAGAGCAGCGCCGTTCCGCGGACTTTCTGCTGGAGAGTTTCCAGGTCTTTGAGACCCACGCCCATGCGATCCGCCACCTCTTCATGGCGCGGCGCACGGCCGAGTTCCGCCTCCAGATCGTGCTGGGTTCGCTCGAGTTCACGCGCCTTTTGGCGCACGGCGCGCGGCACCCAGTCGAGCGCCCGCAAGGCATCGAGGATCGCACCGTGGATTCGGGTGATGGCGTAGGTTTCAAACTTGACGCCGCGGTGGTCGTCGTACTTCTCGATCGCATCGATCAGGCCGAGGACGCCGTCGTTGATGAGGTCGTTGAGTTCGACGTTGGGCGGCAAGTTGACCGATATGCGGCCGGCCACGTATTTCACTAAGTGAATGTAGCGATGGATGACCTCTTCCCGCGAATACGCGGTACCCGCGATGACGTATTGCGAGCGGACGTCGGCCTTCACCGTCGGCCGATCTTCGTCACCGTGGCGTGGGACCCTCGAAACCGGGGTTGTGCAGCTTCTAAACCCGCAGCGCCCGGACCGAGAACAGGGCGGCCTGAGCGTAGAGGTAGGCCCATTCGGCAAGCGAGAAGTCATTACGGTCGCGCTGCAGCATCGCGGCAAAACGCGGCGCCCGCGCGAGCTGCTCGAAGAGCACATCGAAGCGTTTGGGCTTGCGTTCCAGGATCGTCATCAGCTTGTGGCGGTGCCGCAACCGGCCGTAAAACATGCTTTTTAGCGTTCGCTCGTACTGCGTTCCGGGGTTCGCGTGGCGACCGTGGTGCGCGCCGGCCACCGCCGCGGCCGCAACGCGGCCGGACATGGCCGCTTCATGGATGCCTTCCCCGGTCGTCGCGTCGACCAACCCCGCCGCCGTTCCGGCCACCATCACGTTGCCGTCGCTGATGCACGGTCGGGGCGCCCCGCCGTACAACAGGTTTCCCTCTTCGCGCACCGTGTAGCCCACGCCCGGAAACAGCCGCGCGGCGACGGTGGGAAGAAACGCATCGAGTTCAGCACGGAGCTCTTTGCCCGACATCTTCCCGGCGACACCGAGGCCGATCGAGAGGTGATCGCGCTTCGGAAACATCCAGGCGATCACATTGCGGCCGGCGCCCGTCAGGTAGTAGTGCATCTCGAGGACGTGATACGTGTCTTCGATGGCCGCCGCATCCAAATAGACGCGATACTGGTAACACGTAATCAGTCCGGCGGACCAATTCTCGTATGCCAGCGGTTGCGTTTCTAACCGCGCGCTCGAGCCCTGGGCAAGCAAAACCGAGCGGGCGCGGAGCTTGCGGCGTTCGCCGTTCTGCAGGTCGGCGAATTCGACGATCGTTCGCTCGCCATCGCGTTCATAGCCGCGGAACAGCGCGGAGGTTGTAATTTCGGCGCCCTCCTGGCGTGCGAGCGCGGCGATCGTTCCATCGAGTTCTTCGCGCGTGGTCGTGTGCGCGGTGCCGATCGGGAAGTCAAAGCGTTTTCCCGAGAGCCCGCGTAGCGAGATCGTCGGCGGATTGCAATGCACAATCGAGAGCGGCAGATCGAACATCGCGCAGAACCCCGCCCGTAAGCCCGCGGCGCAGACGCGTTTGGTCCCGACGATCGGATCGCGCTCGAGGACTACGGTCTCGACGCCAGCGCGCGCCGCCTCGCGGGCAGCCGTTCCCCCGGCGGGCCCGCATCCCACCACCACAAACTCGACGTCCTGCATGGGCTGGCTTTGGTTCGCTGTCGCTTGCAGTTTTCCGCGCGCGTCGTAGCCGCTCCATGGGCTACACCGGGATGCCGACGCCGAATTCGATGATGCGGTCGGGCGGCAGCCCTAAGGCGTCGGTGAAGGGTCTTGCGGTGCGCAACATCTGAGCGTAGAGGTTACGCCGCCAGGGCCTCATCGCATCCGGTCCGTGGGCGATCACCAGTCGCGGCCGTGCCAAAAAGTAGTAGACGGGTTCGATGAACGACGTCGAGCCCGTGGCGCCGCTCGCCTCTTTGCAGAGCTTGAGTATCGCAACGATCGTCGGACTCTGCATGAACCCGTACGTGACCGTAACACGCTCGAGATTGGGGGCCAGCTTTTCGATGCGCACCCGTTCCTCGCGCGGTACGCGCGGCCGCCGGTCCGTGATGATCGACATGATGATTATGTGCTCGTGCAAAATCTCATGCCGCAGCCACTCGTGGCGCAGCGCGAACGGTATCCCTTCCGTAGTCGGCGTTAGAACGATGGCCGTTCCCGCAGCGCGGTCAGGCTGCAGATTTCCCACCTCACGCACGAACTCGTCGACGGGCGTCGACAGCGCCGCGAGCGCCGTTGCGAACCGGCGCCGGCCTTCGACCCACGTCGTAAAGAACGTGAAGATGCAGAGCGCGATCGCCATCGGAATCCAACCGCCGGCAAGAATCTTCGGGATGTTGCCGGTCAGGAATGAGAGATCGAACTCCAAGAAGAGCACCGCCACGAGCGCCACGCGCCAGATCGGCCAGTTCCAGCGTTTGCGCGCCACGGTGCAATACGTGATCGAAACCGACAGCATCGTGACGGTGACCGCCAAGCCGTAGGCAGCGCCCAGGCGATCGGAGCTGCGAAACGTGAAGACCAGTGCGATGCATGCAATGGCGAGCACGGCATTGATGGTCGGCATGTAGATCTGCCCGGCGTGATACTGCGAGGTGTGGACGACCCGGAAGCGCGGCGAGTATCCCAGTTGGATCGCTTGTTGCGTCAGCGAGAAGGCGCCCGAGATGAGGGCCTGCGACGCGATGACCGTCGCCGCGGTCGCGAGTATCACCATCGGATACAGCGCCCACGCCGGCATCAGCATATAAAAGGGATTTTGGAGCGCCGCGGGATTGCCGAGCGTGAGCGCGCCCTGCCCGAAGTAATTCAAGAGCAGCGCCGGGTACACGAGTGCGAACCAGGCGAGCCGGATCGGCGTGCGCCCGAAATGTCCGAGGTCGGCGTAGAGCGCTTCGACGCCCGAAACGCATAGGACGACCGCGCCGAGCACCAGGACGCCGGCCCAGCGGTTCGCGATCAAAAAGCCGGCTGCATGGCGCGGGTCGATCGCTGCGAGAACCGCGGGGTGCTTCACGAGCGTCGCTGCACCGGCGACGCCGAGGGAGAGGAACCACAACGTCATCACCGGTCCGAAGACCGCGCCGATGCGCCCGGTCCCGAAACGCTGTACGACAAAGAGACCGAACAGAATCGCGACGGTGAGCGGAACGACGAACGACTGCGCCGCCTTCGTCGCCACGTTGAGGCCTTCGACGGCCGACAACACGGAGATGGCGGGCGTCATCACGCCGTCGCCGTACAGCATTCCGGCTCCAAAGAGCACGAGCAACGTGATGAAGGTCAGGCGCGCCGGCGCCCCGCTGCGGGTCGTCGGCCGGAAGAGCGCGTGCAGGGCCAGCACCCCACCTTCACCGTCGTGATCGGCGCGCAGGATGATGGTTGCATAGTTGATGCACACGACGCCCGTGAGCGCCCAGAAGATCAGCGAGAGGATGCCGAGGACGTGTTCGTGAGTCGGCGCGAAGCCGTGTCCTTCGCCAAAGCACTGCTTGAAGGCATACAGCGGGCTCGTCCCGATGTCGCCGAAGACCACGCCGAGCGCGGCGAGCGAGAGCCCGCCCAGCCGAGCCCGCGGCGCAGCGCCGGGCGCCCGGAGCACCACAGCCGCCCTGGGCGGATATTGCGCGTCGATATTGCCGTCCATCGTGATGCGCCGATATTCCGGCGTCGCGGTCCCTTACGTTCTGCGCCCGCGCCGGCCTCCGTGTGCTGAGCGGGGCGAAAAGCATCGTCCCGACACGTTGAACATTCGAATGCCACCGTGCTAGCTGAAGGATTCTGCTTCTCGCCGAGCGCGGTATGCGCGTTTACGCTGAAATCAACGCTGCTACGATGCCGGCCACTTTGTCGGCAACCCCAGTGGCCCGCTCTGCAAATCTTGCGTTTCGCGCGCCCCAATCGACACTCTTTACTTGGTCCGCCAGCACGATGCCCTTTACGCGAACACCCACAACAGCAACTTCGAACGGATACCTTTTCACGCGACTCGTGACCGGACACAAAATGGCGAGGCCCGTCGCCGCATTGTACTCCGCAGGCGACAGCACAAGGGCCGGCCGGTGTCTGGCTTGCTCGTGGCCGGTTTGCGGTTCAAAGTCGATCCAGACGAGATCGCCGCGCTCGGGCACGTATTTCACCATTCGACGCCGCTGCGTTTGGCCGTGATCCAGCCTTCATCGCGATTCAGATTTTCAGGCGTGATTTTCGAGATCAGAGCCTGAACGTCGATTCGATCTGAGCGCGCGATGCGCAACGTGCCCCCGTCCTCGCTGATCGTTACCGAGTCGCCTTCGTGCAGGTTCGCGGCATCGACCGCGGCTTTCGGAATGCGCAGCGCCAGGGAATTGCCCCAGCGCGAAATGATCGCATGCATGATATACATAGTATATCGTGCGGCCTGTTGTTCGTCGACCCTAACGCCTCACCCGTCGCGCCTGCTTGACATCGTCGACCCCGAACTCTACAGTATGGAGACACTATATCACAATCCGATAGATCGGAGAGCGATGGAGAAGTCCCCGAAAGAGCCGCGGGCGTTCCTGCCCCTGACGGCGGCCATGTATCAGATACTGGTTGCACTGGCGGACGGTGAGCGGCACGGCTACGCGATCATGCGGGAAGTGGATGCGCAAACCGTCGGGGTCATCAAACTCGGGCCAGCGACCTTGTATACATCGCTCAAACGGCTGCTCGCGTCCGGCCTCGTCGAAGAGAACGGAGACCGGCCCGACCCGCGGCTCGATGATGAACGGCGGCGCTACTACCGGCTCTCCGGCCTCGGCCGCCAAGTCGCCATCGCCGAAACCGACCGCCTCGAAGCACTCGTGACGGCGGCCCGGCGTAAACCGGCGTTCAACGAAGCGTCGGCGTCGCCGTAATGGACGTAATGCCCGACGGTTTCGCCGGACCCATCCGCCGCGCCGCAGCTTGCTACCGCGTCTTACTGGGCCTGTATCCCAGCGGTTTGCGAGCCGCCTACGGCGAGTTGCTGGTGCAAGCATTCCGCGACCGCGCGCGGGACGCGTTTTACGCCGGCGGGTCGCTTGGGCTCGCGGGCTTCTGGCTCGCGATTTTTTCTGACCTCGCGCGACAGTGCCGACCGAACACGCCGCGGCATTAGGCAGCGACGTGAAAGTTGCGTTCACCGCGCTTGTTTCGAGTGCGCGGCGCGCGATTGCGTCGGTCGTGATGCTCGGCGTACCGATGGCTGCCGCGATCGTTCTGTTCGGAATCGTCGACGGCGTATGGCTTGCGCCGATTCCATTCGCGTCGCCTTCGTCGCTCATGCGCATCGGTGAAACGGGTTCGAGCGGCGCCGGCGATCCGCGACTGTCCTACCGCGATTACGCCGCGCTGGCGCGCGATCATCGCGGACTGGCGCTCGTCGGCACGATGGCACCCGTTCCGTCGATCGTCGATCGGAGCGGCAATTGGGTTCCGCGTAGGTCGGTCGCAGAGGACGCAGATCTGACCTATTGGCCTTCGCGTATCGCCGTCGATGTTCGCGATCCTCGGCATGCGCGCCGCGCTCGGCCGGCTGTTCGATCGCAGCACGCCCGACGTCGCGGTGATCAGCGACCGCTTGTGGCACGCGCGTTTCCACGGCATGCCCAGCGCCGTCGGCGCGACGATTTCCATCGGCCGAACGCCGCTGCGGATCATCGGCGTGCTATCGCCGCACGCCGGCTTCATCGATCGCGGAATCGACGTCTTTTTTCCGCTCACCGTCGACGGCGCCATCGGCACGACCCGCAATAGTCAAATTTTTCCGGTGTTCGCTCGCCTGCAACCAGGCGCGTCACGTGGGGAGTTGGTCGCCGGCTTGCGCGGCGTGGCTTCATCGTCCAGCCGTATGGCTTAACCGTCTCGCCCATCACCCGATTCGCATTGTATCTGGCGCTGGCGCTGGTGGCTCTCTCGTTGTTTTGCGCGTGCGCTACGGTCGTCGCACGCGGCTTCTCGATGCACGCCGAACCCACACTGACGCGCCGAGCCGCGCTCCTTGAGGGCGGGACGATCGCGCTCTGCAGCGGCGTGTTCGCATTGGCAGCCGCGGCCCCGCTTGTTCGATCGCTCAACACGATCACGGGCGACATGATTCCGCATCTGCGCGACTTTGCAATCGACGCACGGGTGGCGGCGTTCGCGACGCTGCTCATAACGTTGACCGGACTCGCGGTAAGCATCCGCATCGCGACGGAGCGGCGTTCCCTCAATCGGCGTATCGTCCGTTGGGTGACGACACTCGGTGTCACCGCACAGCTCGGCATTGCTTCGCTGTTGGCGGTCGGCGCAGTCTTGAGCATTGGGCAGCTACGAGGAGCCGCATCGGAGCGACTCGGCTTCAATCCCGACCACCTGTATGTTGCGACCCTCTTTTTGCCCGGCCGCCGGTACGCGAGCGACGCGTCGGTCCGGCGGCTGGCGCCGCGACTGACGCGCGATCTTGAAGCCGATGGGATCGTGGACGGCGCAACGGTGGCCACGGGCGTTCCGTTCAGCGGGGTCCAAATGGAAACGGGCGCAGCACCTGCGGTTCACCGGGCGACACCCGGCTCGACGCCGCTCTACGAACTCGAATCCGTGCTGCCGAACTATTTCGCCGTCATGCACATTCCGCTGGTCGCGGGACGGACGTTCCGAACTGATGAGGTCGGAAGCACGCGGGCGGTCATCGTAAACAAAGCATTGGCGCAACGGCTTTTCGGACGCCGTCCGGCGATCGGACATTCGCTGCGTTTGGATTCGGACATTGCGGCCGCGCGGATCGTCGGCATCGTGGGGAACGTCAAACGTGAGGCAGCGGACGCAGCGCCGCGCCCGGCGATTTACTTGCCGCGCACGCAGCTGCCGGGACCTTTCGTTACCGTGGTCGTGCGTTCCGATGCTTCGGCTAGCACCGTCGCCGCCGTTATCCGCCGGCACGTCACGCGCTTGAATCCGCGGCTCAACGTCACGGATGCGCGGTCACTGGCGCGTAACATCGCCAAGAACCGCTCCCCCCTGCGTTTCGCAATGTGGCTTTTGATCAGCAGCGCCGCGTTTGGGCTCGGGCTTGCTCTGTGTTTGCTGACGGACGGCGTGATGCTCGCCGTTCCCCGCGGACTCGCGATCCTGGCGGGTGTCGCGAGTGGGGCCGCGCTCGCCGCCGGACTGCGCTCCTTCATGCTGTCGTGGTTTCCCGTGCCGCAGACGAGTCCTGAACCGATTATCGCAATCGTTAGTCTAGCGCTCGTCGCGATCTTCTTCCTCTGCTCGCACACCGGTGCCCGACGCGCCCGAACCAACTCCGCACGATCTCGTGAAGCACTGTACGGTTAGGCCCTAGGATTCTCACAGCGCCGTAGTTCGGCCCGTCGTTCACGCCCGTAACGTCGACTTTGCCCGGTCTCATCAAAGATGAGGCTCCCATTTCTTGCGACCTCGAGGAGCGTCCAATGTCTCGAATTGGTTTGGTTACAATCGTTTCGCTGCTCACCATCGCCGCTGGCCTGAACGTAAGGCCGACGACGGGCGCAGTGACCGTCGACGGTAATCGTTCTTTCGTCGCTCCGCCGCGGCAAACGAACGTCCCGCGTTTCGAACCGAACGCGATCGCGGGCTCGCCTTGGGACAAAGCGCTACTCGCAAGCGGGTTCGTGGACTTTACGACGCGGACGCCGGCGCAGCTCGGAACCATAGCGCGCTTCCTCTACGACGCGACGAACCTCTATATCGCCTTCGAATGCGCGCGCGGCAACGTGCCGCTCAGCGCGGCGCAGACGACGAACAACGTAGGGCTCGGGCTGGATGATGACGTCGAGTTCGACGTCGATCCGACCGACAACGGCACGCGGACGTATTCGTTCGAAGCCACGCCGCGCGGCGTGCGCTATCAAAGTTCGAGCGAGTCTTCGCGCTACGATCCGCCGTGGACGGCTATCGCGCGCATTACCCCGACGGCTTGGGACGTTGAAATGATCGTTCCACTGCGGGATCTGCGCGCCGGATCGTCGGCGCTCCAGACGTGGCGGATCAACTTCGTGCGGCACGTCGCCGCTCGCGCCGAAGACTATACCTGGGCGTACGATCCCGTGCAGAACTCGCTGTCGGATTCGTCGCACTGGCCTCGTCTCAGCGGCATTGCGATCCCGGTGGCAGCCGCTCGACCGGCGCCGCACGGTGACGTCTACGCGCTCGCGAGCGTCGGCCGCGATCGCGAGCAGTTTCAAAATCAGTTCGGCGCGTTCGGGCGGCAGACGCCGCGGCTCCTCGGGCTCGACGGAACGTATCCGTTCACGAACACGCTCGCGCTCGTGGGCACGCTCAATCCCGACTTTTCCAACGTTGAAGTCGATCAACAAGTGATCGCGCCTCAGGAGTTCCGGCGCGCTTACACCGAGTACCGGCCCTTCTTCGCGCAAGGCGCGAACTTCTTGACGCCAGGTCCCAACGTCGGTGTCAATTCGATTGCCAATACCCCGTTCTACACGCCTTCGATCGGGACGTTCGACCGCGGAATCAAACTGGAAGGCACGACCGGGCGCTATGGGCTCGGGGCGCTGGAAGTTCGAGGGCCGGGGCTCGACGACGAGGCCTTCGCTGTCGATCGAACGTCGTCGGATCGTCGGCTCGAGCTCTTCGCGTCGGGGGTACTGGCGCACCATTCCGATGTCGGGAACGACTCGACGCTCGGCTTCGGAACGAACATCTCCGACCGCACGCACGCGTCTTCTTTCGGGCTGAACGACCAATTCGAGCGGGGGTCGCTCATCACGGAACCGCGCCTGGCGCACAGCGTGCTGGCAGTGTTGGACTACCAGAATCAAGCGACACAGGGAATACTCGCGTACCGCGACATTGGGCCGCAGTACAATCCGATCGACGGATACACGCAACAAAACGATATCCGGGGACCGCTTGCGGTCTACGTACGCAACGGCGTCGTCAGCGCGGCTCGCAACCCGTTGAAGAGCTATACGATCGTCACCTTCGGAGATCGCTACGTCGATCGATCCGGCGCGGTGCGTCAGGTGGATGCCTTCGCACAAGGCGGCGTGACATTGAAGAGTCTGCTGTCGGTGAACGTGTCGCAGCAAACCAGCGGCCTACGGCAGTATGCCGTCGCCTATCCCGCTTACACCGGCGGCGTGCAAGAGAAGTTCGATCAGACGGGCATTGCGCTCGGATATCGCGACGGGACCGCCTCCCCGACCGACGTCTCGTATTCGTTCGGCCCGTATGCATCGTTTTGTCTCGGTGCGTCGCCGCAAGCCTTGTTTTGTCCGGCGGACGGCTCGGCGGGATTCGTGCCTTCGTACGTCACCCAGTTCTCCACGTCGGCGTCGCGGCGGCTCGGCCGCTTTTACAGCCTCGCGGGCGAGATCGATTCGACGTCGGAACAACCATACCGCGGGGTACGCGACGGACAGTGGTTACGCCGGCTTGCTCTCACGCGCTCGCTCGGAAGCGATGCCAGTTTGTCGCTCGGCCTGCGCACGATTTCCGGTACCGGCGGATTCGGCGTGCCGGGCACCAACTTTGCCGCCGCCTTTCACGTCAAGTTCCGCGACAGCAGCCAGCTCTACTTCGAATACGGCACGCCAGCCGGCACGGCGAGTCTCAATCGCGCGATTCTCAAATACGAACTGCACCTTGGTGGGGGGATCGGCACCTAAGGGCGTGTAGCGGCGCGTTTTGGATACGGTCGCGCTAACTTCAGTTGCGTCAGAACATACTGGCTCCGATGGGGCCGCGAGTTTTTGCTCGCGGACTTCTTCGCAGCGGGATAACCCGAACATGGGGCATCTTCGCTTCAATGGGGCCGCGAGTTTTTGCTCGCGGAATTTCGAAGAAGTCTCCAGTGACTGAACCGCCATTGTCCGGCTTCAATGGGGCCGCGAGTTTTTGCTCGCGGAATTCTTGGTCGGTGGCTGTGACGACGGCTGTCGGGTTGGCTTCAATGGGGCCGCGAGTTTTTGCTCGCGGAATTAGTATCCGCGAGAGTACCGGCGCGTCCACGTCACCGCTTCAATGGGGCCGCGAGTTTTTGCTCGCGGAATCGGCTATTTCGTGCCGGAGACAGAGGCCAAGTTCAAGGCTTCAATGGGGCCGCGAGTTTTTGCTCGCGGAATGCGTTCAAGGCGGACGTCGCCCGGTGCCCATTCCTGGCTTCAATGGGGCCGCGAGTTTTTGCTCGCGGAATGACTATCAGGCGATGTACGCAGCGCATCCCGATTACATGCTTCAATGGGGCCGCGAGTTTTTGCTCGCGGAATGTGGTCGGCACAAGATGCGATTGCGATTCGCAACGGGCTTCAATGGGGCCGCGAGTTTTTGCTCGCGGAATGGCATTCCTTGACCTCGTCCTTCCCGGCGAAGACATGCTTCAATGGGGCCGCGAGTTTTTGCTCGCGGAATGCCGATGGAACACTTTGCAGGACGAGCGCAACCAAGTGGCTTCAATGGGGCCGCGAGTTTTTGCTCGCGGAATGCTACCGCCTCTTCGTCGCGACCTGCATCGATGAAGCTTCAATGGGGCCGCGAGTTTTTGCTCGCGGAATGTTCATCAGTACCGAAGCACTTGTATTAGCGGCATTCCGCTTCAATGGGGCCGCGAGTTTTTGCTCGCGGAATGGAAAACTTCGTCTTCGGGAGCTATCTTTATCACTTGCTTCAATGGGGCCGCGAGTTTTTGCTCGCGGAATGGGGGAATTCGCGCCTTTCGCTATCGAACTTGAGTGGCTTCAATGGGGCCGCGAGTTTTTGCTCGCGGAATGATTTAAGGCGATGCTCGCGGACTTGCAGCGGGCAAAAGCTTCAATGGGGCCGCGAGTTTTTGCTCGCGGAATGGCGCCCGTCACGGTATTCCAGACCCAATCGAACGGGCTTCAATGGGGCCGCGAGTTTTTGCTCGCGGAATGCAAACCAGAGCGCCGAGGCCGGCGAGCGTGATCGTGCTTCAATGGGGCCGCGAGTTTTTGCTCTCGGAATGGCGAACGCCGGACAAAGCGCCGCTGCAAGCGCCGTCAGCTTCAATGGGGCCGCGAGTTTTTGCTCGCGGAATGCGCGCTAGGCATCGAAGTCGCCCTCTTCGTCTTCTGGGCTTCAATGGGGCCGCGAGTTTTTGCTCGCGGAATGGTCAAGCCGCCAAAACCTTGAGCATAGCACGAACTCGCTTCAATGGGGCCGCGAGTTTTTGCTCGCGGAATGCTACGACGAATTCCTGCTTGGCTACCAGAAACAGATTGCTTCAATGGGGCCGCGAGTTTTTGCTCGCGGAATTTATCGTGAGAGCCGAACAGCCCCCCGATGTACGATGCTTCAATGGGGCCGCGAGTTTTTGCTCGCGGAATGGTGTCCAGGTCGCGTGCGGGCTCGCCGGGCTGAGCGCTTCAATGGGGCCGCGAGTTTTTGCTCGCGGAATGAGCATCGACGATCGGGCGCATGGCCGATTTTACGCTTCAATGGGGCCGCGAGTTTTTGCTCGCGGAATGTCCGATCATGAGGATACGCTTACCGCGCTTGCCTCGCTTCAATGGGGCCGCGAGTTTTTGCTCGCGGAATGTCTTCAAGACCTTCGACAATACGACGAGCAACAAGCTTCAATGGGGCCGCGAGTTTTTGCTCGCGGAATGCGCCCAGGTTTTTTCGGGCTATTACTCGCGGGAGGCGTCTGCTTCAATGGGGCCGCGAGTTTTTGCTCGCGGAATGCGCATCGACATGGCCGGCACGCCCATCTCGAGCACGCTTCAATGGGGCCGCGAGTTTTTGCTCGCGGAATGTCGAGCGTGCTGATCTCCACGCCGTTGCGGCCTTGGCTTCAATGGGGCCGCGAGTTTTTGCTCGCGGAATGGTCGGCCGAAGCGTACTACACCTCCACGTACGATCAGACGCTTCAATGGGGCCGCGAGTTTTTGCTCGCGGAATGGCTACGTTCAACCCATCGGCCGTTGCGAGTTGGCATCGCTTCAATGGGGCCGCGAGTTTTTGCTCGCGGAATGGGTAAGCGCGTCTCCGAATAAAGCGAAACCCAAAGGCTTCAATGGGGCCGCGAGTTTTTGCTCGCGGAATGGTGAAATCCTTTGTTCGGGGTATTGACGAAATGTAGGCTTCAATGGGGCCGCGAGTTTTTGCTCGCGGAATGTAGAGACGCCTTCGACGTATTCTATTTCCTTCAGAAGCTTCAATGGGGCCGCGAGTTTTTGCTCGCGGAATGCCCGGCCAAAGACCCGATCACGCTCACGCTGCAAATGCTTCAATGGGGCCGCGAGTTTTTGCTCGCGGAATGAGCAGTTTTGCTGCTTTTTCATTTTCTGAAGGACAATGCTTCAATGGGGCCGCGAGTTTTTGCTCGCGGAATGCCCCGTTCTTCTCGCGCTTCCATAGCAGTAGCCTATCAGCTTCAATGGGGCCGCGAGTTTTTGCTCGCGGAATGCACGATCACAGCTCTCCCGATGGCGGGGAAGTAGACGCTGCTTCAATGGGGCCGCGAGTTTTTGCTCGCGGAATGCTGAGGCGTAAAGAGCGGCCGCTTTCGGTTTATCGCTTCAATGGGGCCGCGAGTTTTTGCTCGCGGAATTGCATTTCGCAGCGCAATCCGAGAAAGTGGTTATAATAGCTTTAATGGGGCCGCGAGTTTTTGCTCGCGGAATGACGGTGTGCGCGGCGTGTTCGGAACTAAGTTGCAACAGCTTCAATGGGGCCGCGAGTTTTTGCTCGCGGAATGTACGTGACGATCCGAAGGTACGAACCTCGGAACAGGATGCTTCAATGGGGCCGCGAGTTTTTGCTCGCGGAATGGAGCCGCTCGGGCACAAGCCATAAGTCGGTAATACCGCTTCAATGGGGCCGCGAGTTTTTGCTCGCGGAATGGTTTCGGGTGTGGTGACGACTCGCTGTGATGCTCGGCTTCAATGGGGCCGCGAGTTTTTGCTCGCGGAATGGCGATCGCTAAGAACACGGTGTCGCTACCAAGCCCAGCTTCAATGGGGCCGCGAGTTTTTGCTCGCGGAATGCTTTCAGACTGACGTAAGTGCCGTAGCTGAGGCGATGCTTCAATGGGGCCGCGAGTTTTTGCTCGCGGAATGGTCGTATTCCGGCGTCATGGCAAGTAAGCACCGCGCTTCAATGGGGCCGCGAGTTTTTGCTCGCGGAATGACGGAGCAACGTGTCCGCGCGACCTGGGCACGCATCGCTTCAATGGGGCCGCGAGTTTTTGCTCGCGGAATGGTCCGGATCGGATACGGCTCGAACCAGGGATACTACGCTTCAATGGGGCCGCGAGTTTTTGCTCGCGGAATGTTCCAGGCACCGTCTAGGAAAATCGCTGCGCGCGTGCTTCAATGGGGCCGCGAGTTTTTGCTCGCGGAATGCATCGGCAGTGTCATCCGGTCACACATCGGGATTGTCGCTTCAATGGGGCCGCGAGTTTTTGCTCGCGGAATGAACGGACGAGCACTTCTGCGACGCGCTGCATGCCTTCGCTTCAATGGGGCCGCGAGTTTTTGCTCGCGGAATGCACCGGCCGCGATCGCGGCAGCGTACGACGTATCGCTTCAATGGGGCCGCGAGTTTTTGCTCGCGGAATCCCCCGGTTAGCCAGTGCGTGGCTTGGACCACGCAGCTTCAATGGGGCCGCGAGTTTTTGCTCGCGGAATGGTCATCGTTGGCATTGGGCGCCGACTGTGCCGAAGCGCTTCAATGGGGCCGCGAGTTTTTGCTCGCGGAATGGCTTTGCTCGCAAAGCCTTATAGAACGGGGCCGCCGCCTAGGTCTTTCGAGCGCCTAACCTACGGAGTGCTGTATATCGTAGGTTTTAGCCTAAGGGCGCGCGCAAACCCTTTCGGTGCCTTGGTCGAGTGCCGCTGCGAAGGTGGGGCCGCACCCCGGCGCTCGACCACGTTCAGACAATTACGGCGCTTCGCTCGGGGGCAATCTGCTGGCGGCCGAACGTTTCCATTGGGGGAATCCAACTCTCCCGATCGGGGACCGTGCCGATATCCAAGATGATGACCCGGTCCTGCTTGGTATCGATGAGGGCTTGGACGCGCGCCGCAAGTCGAACACGATCTTCACGGCGCAGCGTGCAGGCGAAAACGCTATACTGAAGGGGACGACCGAACGCTTTAGCCAGCTTGTGCATCGCGCGTAGTCGCTTGGAATCGGAGATGTCGTACGACAGAAGGTACGCGCGAAGCATCGATTATCTCGTGCAAAACGGCGGATATGCCGGAATATCCCGCTGGATCGCGCGCGCGAGCAGACGAGCCTGAACGCGTAGCGCGCGGCGGTACGTTACTTCGTAGCCGAATGTCGGATGGCGTATCGTCGATCGCATCCGGCGCTCGAAAGCGCCGATGAAGGCCCGGCGGCCCGCGTCGGTAAGGACGACGGCTTTGCCGCGCCGGTCGAAGTGTGACGCTCGAATTTCGCGACTGTTTACGAGGGTGAGAACCGTCGAGTCGACGACGAGCGGGCGAAATTCCTCCATCAGGTCGAGCGCCAGCGACGGCCTGCCGGGACGCGGTTTGTGGTACATTCCAAGTCCCGGTTCAAAGCCCACCGTTACCACCGCGGCAAGCGCCTCTTTCGTCAACATGGCATACCCGAACGATAGCATCGCGTTGATGGGGTCAGTTGGCGGTCGGCGGTTTCTGCCCGTGACCTCGAAGCCCGTTCCGATGCTGAGCATCTCGCCGAACTCGCCGAAGTAACGCTGCGCGGCTGCGCCCTCAAAACCGAGCAAGTCTTCAGCCCTTCTCGCGTGTTCAATGCGGTGCAGCAGCAAAGACATCGCTTGCAGTGCCGGGTTCGCGCTGTCACCCAAGGATCGGCGCACCATCGTCCGCTGATTCTTGACTTTTCCAAGAACGAAGGCTCGCGACAGCTCGAGCGTCCGCGTCGGGTCTTGCACGATCTCATGCTGGGCCATGCGCAGGTCCAAGCTATGATCGTTCACCGAACGCGCAAAACCGCTGAGCCAGCCGCCGTAGCTGAGGTAAAAAACGGGAATGTCGCGTTGCAGTACCGAGCGCATGGCCTGTGAGCTGATCTGCACGTTGCCGAAAAGTGATATGCTTCCAAGCTCCAGCAGCCGGACTTCGCCGACGATGCCGGCGTCGGTGCGAACCTGCAGCACCTCACCGCTGAGGCCGACGCGAGCTCCCGGCTCGAGCACGTAGAGCGGAACTTCATCGTCGCTACGCGCGGCGAAGGGTCGCATGGTCGTGGCGCCGCTTGCGCGTAAGGCGTTCGTCTCATCGGGCAGACAGATCGCGTGTAGAGAGCAGCGCCCGCACTTCGGGCTGTCGACGAGGGGCGCCGGGATCGAGCCGCGCAGGCGCATCTCACGGGCGTTCGCGATGGCGGCCGCCGTCTGGGCTACGAGGCTTTCATCGATCGGGACGTCGACGAAGGTTTTGGAACCGGCGTAATAGATGCGGCCGAGATCGCAGCGGTAGCCGTTCTCGCGCAGCAAGAGCGCCGCGATGCCCAGTTGCACGCGCTCGGGATCGTTGACGCCGCCGGGAACCGGAGGTACTTTGCCGCGTTTGAAGTCGATTGGGACGGCGCCATCTTTTTCAGCACGGATCAGATCCAACTTGGCGACGACGCCGAGGCGTTCGGATGCGAGTTCGACCGAGGTAGCCTCGCCTCGGAGGTCGGCGATGTCCGCCGGCAGCTCGGCGGCAGGCCGGTCGACGCGCCGGTGGACGCTCTCGCCGTCGACCGTGTCGTACGACGACTCAAACTCGCGCTCGACGTATTCCAGCCAGAACAGGCGGGGACAGTAGACGTACTCGTTGACCATCCGCGCCGGAAGCAGTTCGGGGGCTTCTTCACTTACCGACTCCACAGTAGCAGCATCGGCACGAAGCGGCACGAACCGAAGCTGGCGTCAGATCGGCAACGTGCGGACACGGCCAGAGCATGGACCGAGCGGCGGAGCTAGGCCACCTTTGCCAACAGGCGGGAGCGGTCGAGTTTCACGAGTGAGGTTGCACGGCGGGTGATCCCGAGCGCGCTGCGTTCGCGCGATTCTACTGGAACACGACGCGCCTCCCGCTGCGGATGGACCGCGCCGGACGCCAGCCGCGGGACGCATCAAAGGACGCCGAGACGCTCGCTGCGCTGAGCGACGGAGCCCTTCTTCTGCGCGATCAGTTGCACGAGTTCGGGCTGCAAGCGATCCCGTTGCTGTCGGGCACCAACGGGATTGCGCTCTGGATTCCGCTTTCGGACGGACCACAGTACGTGCCGCTCCGCGGGTGGTTGCACACGGTTTGCAACGAGGCGGTGCGGCGCTACCCGCAGCGCTTTTCGACCGCGCCGAATACGCACGCATCGGGTCGCATTCATTTGCACGTCAGCAGCAATGCGCCGGGGCGCTATAGTGCGGCCCTACAGTCTGCGTGGCGACGATGAGCTGCGCCTGTGCACGCCCGTTACGTGGGACGAGGTCGGTTCACTGCCACAGGGACCTCTCGGGTTCAACGCCCAGACCATCGGAGCGCGGCTCGATCGGCTCGGCGATCTCTTCGCGGGGCAGCTCGGAGAAATCGGGGAGCAACGCTTTTCCGCCCTTGCGTGGGCGAGCGAAGCGGCGGTGCACGGCAAGCCGATCGAACATCACGGACATATCTTGCAGGCGGCGCTCACCATTCTGCAAGACGGCGTCGCGCGCGATGCCAAAGCGATTCTCGACGAGGCACTGACGCGCAAGCTCGTTCCACCGGGCACGCAGCCGAAGTACGTTTATACTTCACTGCTGGAGTACATCGTGCGGACGAGCGGACACGGGCATCGGCCGGCAATCGTGCAAGATGTCGATCGGCGCTTCCGCATCAACGAGGCTCCCGATCCGTGGCCGGCGGTCGATGCGCCGGCGGCGCGCCCGCTATCGGAGCAGGCGCGCGCCATCAGCGAGCGGCTGGCCGAAACGGTGAGGGGCAGCGATCCGGCGGCGTTCGAATTGGCGGTGTGCGACGCGTTCGGGCAGTTGGGTTTCGCGGCGACGCACATCGGCGGAAACGACGCGCCCGACGGATACGCAGACGCTCAGCTGGGGCCGCTGGGTTACCGGGTCATGCTCGAATGTAAGACCGGCGGCCTCGACGTCACCGATCCCGACGCCGTCGAGGCAAGCAAGTATCGTGATGCATACCATGCGCAGTACTGCGCATTGATCGGTCCGGGATTCCCGGAAAACACGGTTTGTGGGGAATGTCATCGAGACGCTGCTGTGGGAACGGCTGCACGGGGAAGGGAAGCGCGTGCGGCTCATCTGCGACTATTTGCGCGAAGCCGGCTGGGCAGCGCAGGTTGCGGCGGCCGAACAGGGACCGCCGGAGAACGCGCCGCGTTTGACCGCCGATGCGGCGATGTTGCTTGTGGATCAGCGCCTTGCGAGTGAAGGTTCGGCCGCGTCCTGCACTCGCGGCGAGGTGGAAGCGGCGTTTGCGTACCTGACGAACCCGCGCGTCGGGATCGCCGTCTGGGTGAATCCGCAGACGCGCGACGCGATCGTGGTCGTCGAGGCATCTTCTGGGGCACCTCCGGGCGGGACGATCTAGCTGACGCCGACCCGCTGGCACGCATGGCGCGTGGCAGCGGCGACGTCGGCGCCGAATCGTGCCTGCGCGACATCGACCGTGGTTGCGGCGAAGCGCTCAAAAGAACACCGAACGCCGAGATCGGCCGTCACCGTCTCGTACCAAATCCGTCCGGCGCGTTGCCAGGCGTGCCCGCCGAGTGCCGTCGCGAGCAGGTAGAACGCATGATTGGGAATTCCTGAATTGATGTGGACGCCGCCGTCATCGTCGCGGCCATGATAGTAATGGCGATAGTGCGCGGGCTGCGGGTCCTTGCCGCCCATGAAGATGTTGTCGTATGCCGTGCCGGGTGCTTTGAGCGAGCGTAACGCCTTGCCGAACTTCTTTGTCGGCAATGAGATCATCGCCGATCAGCCAGTCCGCTTCATCGGCAGTGTGTCTTCGGTGCCACTGCTTCGCGAGCGAGCCGAAGACGTCGGACACCGACTCGTTGAGCGCGCCTGATTCGCCGTGATACGCCAGGCCACAGGTCATCTGCGTGACGCCGTGCGAGAGCTCGTGCGCGATCACGTCGAGAGCGTGCGTGAACGTTCCGAATACGACCCCGTCCCCGTCGCCGTATACCATCTGCGTGCCGTCCCAGAATGCGTTATCGTAATGCTTCGAATAGTGAACGCTGGAAACGAGCCGCATATCATCGCCGTCGACCGAGCGTCGTCCGAAGACGGTCTCGAAGAAGTCGTACGTGATGCCTGCGTTATCGTACGCTTCGTTGACCGCCGCATCACCGGCCGGTGGATGCCCTTCGCGGCGCACGACGGTGCCCGGGAGCAGCGTGTCGTGCGCGGCATCGTAAATCGTACGCTGCTCGCCTCGTTCGCGCGGTAGCATCTGCGGGAAGCGCGTCACCAGCATCCGCTGTCCGGCGAGACGGGCGCTGAGTTCCAGCGTTTCGAGCGCTTGGCTGCGCAACTGGGCATCGCCGTGTTGCATCAGCGCTTTGAGGATGTACGGCGGTATGATGAAGCACGGCATCGGCGAACAATACGCTCGGGGTGAACAAGCGCCTTCGCCATCCGTTTAACGTCCCGGCGTCGGCCAAATGTCGGTCGGTGATAGGGCCCAGGGGTCGGCAGGGCCGCGCTAAGCGCGATCGTGGAGGCTCGCGGGTAGGTTCAAGCGACCATGACTTCGACGGACTTCGTCGTCACGATCGACGGCGCCGGTATGTCGTGCCCTTCTTCGTGCTCGGCTTCGATCCAGGTGCGCACGCCTTCCATCAGGCTGCGCTCCGCCTCTTCAATCGTGTCGCCGACACCGTAGGCGCCAAACTCGGGAATCCAGCTCCAAATGGAGCCGTCGTTAGCCTTCTCAAAAACGGCGATGTATTTCACTTCAGCCCCGCGTCTTTCATGATTTTGTTGAGAACTCCCGCGCTTACGTCCCGTGCACCATGAACGGGAACGACGACTGCCGGCCGCGTCGGATGCTTGAATACGTGATGGCTCCCGTTGATGCGATCGAGTCGATACCCGGCATCTTCGACGAGGCGGATCAGCTCCCGTGCCTTCAAGGTGGCGCCTCCAATTGCGCGAGGACGTTCGTGTCGAGCCCAAGTCAACGTCTTCGGAATCGACCCACGGGTGTGCGCCCCCGATCGCCCTGTTCATCTGTTCGATGGCGACATGCCTGCGAGGCGCACGCGCCCCTCTCTCGCTCTCCACGTTCTCTAAGATCGGCGACAACCAAGGCGATGGCCTCACGAGTACATGCCAGCGCCTCTTCGATCGTGTCGCCTTGCGTTGTGATCTCAGGCAGTGCCGGCACGGTCGCCGCCGGTCTTGCGCTGCTGGCGAAACGCGTCGAAGCGGGTGCGGTTTCCGCCGCGGTGCGCGATCGTTGGCGGCCGTTCGTCGGCGACCTCCACGTCCACGGCGCCATCGTAGCCGCCATTGCTTAAGATGTTCACGCGTGACGGCGCCGACGTCATGAGTGCGGCGATGCGGGCGTCGAATCGAAGTGGGAACTCCTGAACGTCAGTGCGGATTTGCGCAACGTCCGGATTCCTTGGATTCAAGAACGAAATTTCGCTCAACCGGCAGCACTGCGGATGGGACATCGAGCACAACGGCTCGACCGCGACGGAGCCACGAGTCACCGCGTACCGCACAGCCGGGTGTTCGGCCTCCTGCCAGTCGGATGGGAGGCCCGATATCTCGACCCGCTCGATGGAAAGAGCATTTGGAATCGCGATTTCGATTGCGATGTAATCCGAGGGCAGCGTGTCAAAGTTCGCATTCGCAAGGAGTTCAAGGGCAGCTAATGAGAGGTGGCTCGTGACATAAACGGCCGGCCGCCCTGGGCTTCGGGAGGCCGATCTTTAGCTGGTTCTGATGCATTTCACCTTAAGTTTGACATCGACACAGAGGAACAAGGGTGTCGATGGAGCGTTGGGCCAGCGGGACTGTCATCGTTACGCGGGGCGAAATTGGCCCAGGCCGAAGTGAGCGAGTCGGCCGACGACGATCGGGCCGGCGACCGGGCGATCGAACGTAATCGTCGCGCCCACGACGGGATGGACCGTTCTCTCACCAATGCGCGCGCGGCGAAAGGCGTCGAGACGCGTGTGACCGCCCAGGCGATGGGCGATTGTTCGGCGCCGGCTCCAGATATCGATTTTCGAGGCCGGCAGACTTCGCCGCTCGAGCGCGCGACGAAGCTGTTCGGCAGGAGCGTCGACAAGTACCGCTCCACCGGCGCCCCGACGCTTCGGGAATCGATCGAGTATCACGGGCGTGACCGTAGACCACTGGGAGGCGCAGACGGGCTCGACGCGACCGAGATAGGTCACCGCAAGGCGTCCTGCCAGTATGACGTTGTCCCAGATGTCGGAGATGCTCGTCAGCGCGCGGAACTCGTCGTGTGTGCAGCCTGCCGGCAACCATACATCGAGCCCATCGACGACACCGCGATCGCGCAGGTCGAGCGGCAAAAAGAACGGATGATCGTGGCCTTCGCGTCGATCACTTCCATCTTCGCACTTCCCTGCCAGGCGTTTCGAAGCTGGACTACCACTGACTGCGGAATGCCGTTTGATCGCCGCCTGTCGCATTTTCTCCGCGACCGTGATCCCGTTTGTAATCGGCGGCAGGACGCCGGTCTCGGGATCGATCGCGAACCGAAGGATCGTTGGCGGAAATACGCTGTGGTGAGAATCTCGCTGCAACGCCTGTTCTCCGGCCCAGCCGAAATCCGGTGGTAAACGATACTCGATCCATGCGGTGCCCAGCGGCATCGTTCGGCGGGCACGCCGCGTATCGACGGTAGGTTCTTGCAGCGCGCGCAATAGTCCGATGCCGCGCAGCGATGGACCGGGGGCCAGCCGGCGCACTATGGGCCCTTCGCCGTTCTCGCGTGACGCCTGGTCCACTCGGTAACGATCTTGCGCCCGAGGGACTGCATCGGCGACCGACACTTGGCACCAAGATTCGGATCGGCCTAAATGGCTGATCGCAGCACAGCAGCGATCGAGAAGCCGCCGCTCCTCCGAATCTAGTTCGACGCCTCGCCAAATCACAAAGGCTTGCGTCCCGTGCTCGCGACCGCGTTCGAGCGCGATAAAAGAATCAAGCATCAGAGTGCGCTCCGGCGTGGCATTCTTGACGCCCTCGAGCGGTACATAATGCCGCGTGTGACCCGAAGCAGCGATCGGCAGATTGTAGGTCGGCGCTTCGGAAAACGTATCGAGAACCCGCAGCAACGTTTCCTGTTCGCCGGCGCCGCTGCGATCCCAGCCGGCGACGATAGCGCGAAGCAGCCGCCATGGCGACGGCGGCCATTCGATCTCACCTTCGTTTGTTCCGCGGTCCCAAGGATTTGCATGAAATTGACCAGCGACGAAGTCAATTTGAAGCGCGATCATACCGACGCCTCGGCAGTGGCGGCCTACAGCTGTCGAGTGGTCATCCATGTTGCTCATGCCGCGCCTATGACGCCTCCGCTCCAACGATGAACGAGTACTGCGTCGGAGGGGCAACATAAACGCAAGCCGCTCATTCGGGTTCCTCCGAATCCGATGTGTCGTCTTCGAAGGCGTCGACTGCACCTTCGGTCCCTAAGCCGGCATTGACGACAGCATCGGTACCTCGAACTGGACGCATGATGCCAAGCCCCAGCCAGCGCCCATTGCCAATCACGAGTGGTCCAGAGACCGGATCCGCAAAAACGATTTCGACGTGATACAAGCGATCAGTCTCGAAGCGATCGCAATCAAATTCTGAGGCCGGACAGCCACGTGAGGAAAAGGGCTCTCGCTGGACGCGGATGTCGAGAGGACGAGCCGGCACCGCGGCGTGACGAAGCGCTTCGACGACGCTGCCCGCTGCGAAGCTTTCATATTCGGCGCGCGCACTGCCGCCCACACGGCCCTTTGCGCGGCGCTGCGGGAGAACGGCGGGCGTCACGGTCTGCCATCGCCGTGAGAAAGCACCTCCTTTGTAGTGTCTGAGCATATCAGTATCATCCGCCGGTACGAGAATCGCATCCCCTACCTCGCCCGTCTCATGATCGACCAGCATCCGCTGCCCGGCTAAGGCCCAACGCACATCTCCCTCTTCAAACGGGCAGTCCGGAGGTAATTCGAGGAGAATTCTACGGATTGAAGCGTTTGTGTGGACCGTGCCGATCGATGGCAAGGGGATAAATCGCATACGCTGACCACGATCGATGTCCGTGGTACCGCGGCCGATGATCAGCAGATGCCGCGTTTGCTCGTCGGGCTCAATCGGCGCGAGGCGTTCGAAAGTGAGATCGCGTACCGCCTTCGCGACACGCGTGGCAACCGGCAAGCGAATAGGATAGAACCCTTGGTCCTTATCGGCGTGGCGAATTTCGAAGAGCAGCTGACGCGGTGGTCGATCGTACGCGACCAAACGAAAGTCGGCTTTTGGCGGCTGGCGAAACTCAACCGAAGCGCCGCGACCCGAACCGACTCGAGCGAACCTCCGGCGCATCGCTGCATATCGCCGATGGAGGCTATCGAGAGAACCCTGCAGCGGACATTCGAGGACCACGGAACCCTTTACGTCGGTTGACGTCGTGCTCGGGCTCGAGCGCGATCCGGGGTACGATGCCAGCCTCCTCCTGAGGGAGTCTGCGTCTTCGATGACTCCTCGCGCGTATGCAGCGTCAAGCCCGCGACCGAACGTGTGGAGGCGATCACTCAATTCCGCGATACGGTTTGCTTCACCGATGCCGTCATCGAACGTCCACACGTACGCGAGATGCGCCTCGTCAGGGACCCACGTCGCATCGAGAATCTTTTTCGCCCGAATCTCTCCAGTGCGACGAGGATCGTTACCCTTCGCATCGAGGTCGTTGTTCGGGACAAAGTATGGCACTTTCACCGCCGGACGAATCGGCGGGGCAAGTACGAGTGGAGGCTCAAGTCTTTCCAACCAGCGGAATGCTCGGTCGTGATCTCGATCCGCTTCACACAGCCAGCGACCGCCGTACGCACCGGCGATCAACGCCTGGAAGAGTCGAAACGGCGATGGCGGCCAGCCGGTGCTTCCATGCCAGCGATCACCAAGAAGACGCACCTCAACCACGAGCGCATGAGCCCTCGAAGTATTCACCCCTTCTTCTTCTTTTCGTCCTTTTTCGCAACGCTGGCTTTCGCACGGTCGCGTTCAAAAGTAACTCGGCGATCGTCGCCGACGCCGAACTGTTGCGCCGCGGAGCGCGCGTAGTCCAGAGCGATCGATGGGTGCATGGCAATCTTGGAACGAGCGCCCGTACGAGCGACCAATGTCCACTCCTTTGTTTCCTGGGGATCGGGCGTGAGCAAGCAACCTTGACGCAGGTATCCGTCCTGCGGCTCAGTGGCGGCCACCAATGCCAACCCGAGTATATAGCGTCGCAATGACACGCCGCCGTCCTTGGCGCCGAGCTGACGAAGCGCGACGAGATTGACCGTTACGTCGCGACGCACGTCGCCATGGACCACGACTCCACCGTGCGAATCCACCGCAGGGACATGCACGAAGCCTTGTTGCGCCAGCGGGCTCTTAGTGTTGCCCTCTGCCCTCTCTTTTTCTTCGTCGGAAAAGACCTCGAGTTTGGCGTAGTCAACGGCCGGATTGTATTGCGCTGAGCGACGAAGCGCATCGACATCCCAGGCGCGAATCACCGATTGAACGAGGCGCGGGAACTTCGCCTGTTCACCGCGTGAGTCCCAGGCACCGAATACAAGCGACGTCGGTGCCAGCTTCGCTATCGCGGTCGCGTCGCCGCGGAGCTGAAAATCCTCGAACGCCTGTTTTGCCTCTTCTTGCAGCGATGAAGAACGAACAAGGGCGTCGCCCAGACGATGGCCGACCTCGAAAAGCGAAACCGTCGAGTCAGCCGAGACCTCAATATCGACTTGCGGTACAAGGTCGGCTAGCGGGTTATTCGGGCTCCCTTCCGGTGCGCGTCGAAAAAGCGGCTCCATTCGGTTCGCCTGCGATCCGACTGAATCGATCTGCACGACCTTCTTGTCGTTCGCCAGCTTATCAATGGAATAGGGCGCGCCGTCACGCCTATCACCCATTGCATAGGTCGGCGGAAAAATCACGGCGTCTCTTCCTTCGACCGGAAGAAGCGTCTCACGAAAATGTAAGGCGACTGGGCCGCGGAGGTCGTCCGCCCAGGCGTCGATGATTTCATGTTCTAACGTCATGAGCTAGGTAGCTCCTCTCGAGCGTCGATGATGCAGCGAGCTCCTTGGTTCTCTTGTCCCGGCCAAGCGAGTTGCATCTGGAAGGTGCGCATTGGAAAGCCGATGTCGACGGCGCCGAGGACCACTCGTGCGAGCGTCGATGGCAGGTATTCGGTTGAAACGCCGTAGCGATAGCGTAACTTGTCGCGGCGGGCGACTCGGGCGGGCCGAGCATTTTGCAGCCCTATTGCTGCCAATAATTCCGTCAACGGGAATCCGACCATCGTCACATCGACGTGATCGTTCGGCGAAAAACCCGCTTCGAGCGGCACGTAATCACGTCGCCAGTCGAAACGAAAGCTGCTCGACATTGGAACCGCAACGTTGAAGGGATCGCGCACTGCCGCTGCGATCTCGGCCGCCGGGAAGGCCGCAATGAGCTTCAGAGCATCCCGCGCCAACGCTGATCCGGGGTATCCGCCGGAACCGGCCCATAATTTTACGTTATCGCGCCCGCGTTGCTGGATGCCGTCAGCCCAGTAGTCGAGCTGCAGCGTCGCCGATGCCGTTTGAAGCAATACGGGTAACGTCGCAGGTGACGACGGAACACGGCTCGGCGAAACGAAGGGTGTATCGCAGATTACGCTGTCTACGTTCCACTTCGCGGTGGACAACGTGCTGCCGCTCGGGATGAGCGTTATAGCGTTCGCATCGCGCGGGATCAGCGTTATAGCCCTCGCATCGCGGAAAAAGGCGACGACGCTTCCAACGGGATCAATTTCTTCGTCGCATCGCAAGCGAAAGATTGCATTTGTCGCGAGCCCCTCATATTCGAATCGGGAATCGATTCCGGCCTTTACGATCGCTTCAGCGGCTTCAACCAATCCGCGACAAGCGAAGACCTGGCCGGGATTTCGAAGGTCGACAGGGACCGACCACTCAGGCATGTGCACGATCCTCGTCGCGAGGTTCGTCGACACGGCGCGACGCTGCCCAATCGGCCGCGCGCAGCAGTGCTTCCCACCATGCGAGCCCCCATGGTCCCCATAGCCGTTGAAGCCGCGCGTAGCGTAACGCAGCCTCCTGTGCCAGGCGGCGCGAGTGGGACGGAGGCAGATTTGGATCAATGGGAGGAATGGACGGGCGCAATCGACCGTGGTGAGCTGCGATGAGGTGCAGCGCGAGGTCAAGGTCGTCGCCGCGAAGCGCGGCTAGGTCCGTGCACCCTGACGCATCGGCAAGCGAACCGAATTCGTGACGATAGTCAGAAAGCAGCCGCGGCATCGCGCCTCCGGTAGTTTTCGCATATGGCCTCCCGTCGCGCTCAGCATTCATCGCATTCTGCCATAGCTCGCGATCTTTGCCGGCATCGTGGAATGCCGCGGCTGCGCAAAGTAGCGTAGATTTCTCTGCGGGTAGCCCCAATGCATCGGCGGACCGCGCAGCCTCGTCGCGCGCCCACGTGTGGTGCTCATCAAGCGCCTGTTTCTGTTTTGTGATGGCGGCATTTCCAGCTGTCCCGCCCGCGCCGCGCCAAACTTCGACCCAGAGTTCGCGTTCATCATCGCCGTCGGGATCGAGAGCCCATCGGTAGCCCTGGAAACGCCACAGACCGCTCGGCACCGGCGGCCGTTTGCCGAATAAGACCCGGCGTTGTGCCGTATCCTTGAGGGATAGACCCCACGACTGAGCTTCATCGCCGTCCAGGGTAGGCGGCCTGTCCGCTGCTTTTGGATCGAGCAGCCCCGCTCGGTCGAGGCCACCAAGTCGAGCGTCGACCACAAGCGTGCGGTCGGCAAATGCGCGCTGCAACCTGTCGGCCTTGGCGCGACGCAGATCATCGACGAAAAGCAGTTCTTCGAAATCGTTGCGTGCATCGAGTAGTACGACGACCGGTGAATGGGCCGGCCGGCCTTCGCTCGGTTCGCTCCATGCCTCGGCGCGTTTCTTCAGGATGTCCACGACGCGATCAACCGGCGCTTCGAGGAGTTCGGTCTGGTGAGGCGGCGCGGCATCGAAGAATCTCCCGAGTTCTTTTACCGTGTCACGGTCCGCCGTACTCGATTTTTGCAGTGGAAAGTGAACGCGCCAAACAACGGAGCATTGCGGCCGATCATCGGTCCATCCCCGAAGGTATGGCGCAACGTTGGGCCGGCCCGGGTGATCACGCAGGGTCGTAAGGGAGCATGCCTCAACGACT
Source organism: Candidatus Nyctobacter psychrophilus (assembly GCA_014305025.1). Lineage (GTDB taxonomy): Bacteria > Vulcanimicrobiota > Vulcanimicrobiia > Vulcanimicrobiales > Vulcanimicrobiaceae > Nyctobacter > Nyctobacter psychrophilus. Next base: position 103,354 of record JACRTY010000037.1, read on the forward strand.
TCTGGTGTAACGGCCGGATAGTACGGCGGGGGAGTCTGCGCTTTCCGAATACATTCCTTTAACCGGACATCTTGCTTCAGCCGCTCCAACTCAAGCGGACTTGCATCGCGCGTCCCGTCCGCGGCGACGGGCCACGCCGTCGACTCGAACGGTGCGCGCAGTTCAGCCTCGCGCATGGCATCAACATCGTCTTCGGCGTCCTTCTCGCTCTGGCTCGGAACGATTTCTATCCGAGCGACCCCGGGAACCGGCCGACGATTGACGCGCCCGAAGCGCTGCACCATGCGTTCCCACGGCACGAGGTCGCAGACGATATCGTCCGCATCCAGATCAACCCCGACTTCCGCAGCGGATGTAGCCACAAGGAAGGCGGGTTGCGTTTCGGGCGGTGCATCGGGAAGGAAGCGGTTGAGGATTGAGCGCCGGTCCAGCGGTGCGTCGAACTCGTACATAAGATCGCGTTCACGTAGCCGCCGTTCGCCGACAAATAACTCCGTCATTCGGCTTGCCGTGCCGAAGCGTTTGTTCGCGCGCGCCGATAGGTCCGATTCCACCGCCTGCGCGACTCTTCGACTATTGCAAAAGACGAGTATGCGTCGGGCGCCTTCACCGAGCGCCCATGCACGGTCTGCAAGGCTGGCTGCCAGCTCGCCGGTCGCAACCGCCGGCAGCATCACCAAACGCTTTTCGGCCTGGAGACGCGCGCGTACGGACGGTTCGGAGCGGTCGGCCTGGGTGAGGCTGAACGTCTCATCGGCGGCACGCTCACGTCCTGTTGCAGACAGCGCCATTGTCCGGAATCGTGGAACGATCCCGCCAGATCGAGAGCGATCAGCATCCGCGAAAGTATGAACCTGTTCGAGAAGACGCTCAAATGTTGGAACCAAATGCGACTCATCAAGAACGACCAACGTATCGCAGCCGAGTAGGCCAGCATGCGCGCTACGCATGTGTGGTCCGACGCCATAACCGCCAAAAAGCAATCGTGATCCGATCATATCGACGGTTCCGACCACGATGGCCGCGCCGTGCGGTCGATCCATCCACCTCCTGTTGTCGACATAACGTCCGCGCAACGTCGAAATCGGCAGATCGACTCCGAGCGGCAAACCAAGATTGTGCCGCCAGGTCTCACGTACTTTGGGAGCGACTTCTTCGTCCCTTAACGCCGCGGCGAGCCTACTCACAAGCCCTTCGGCTTCGGTCGTTGCTTGGTCAACGACCGCCCGCCGGTCCACAACATACACGAGTCGCCGCGGAAGCGTGACGCCGACGGCTCGTGCGATCAGCCAGGCCGCAATCACCCTCGTCTTGCCGAGTCCGGTCGGAACGTCTACTGCCTCCGGGATACGACCCTCTAAAAACCACTCTTCGAGCAGACGACGCTGCCAATGATAGGAGCCGGGCGGGGGGACGAGTCGAGCCGTCAGTAAATGACTTAGGTCAGACATGGATAGCGTTACTATATCAAAAGAATCAAAAGGTGCAACGTCACTAATGGCGAACTTTCCTCCGATGCAGACTTCCGGACGGCGCGGCCCCGTTGAAGCTGATTTTTTTGATTGGTGAGGCCCAGCGTTACAGTCTCCCCGCGCCGTTCGACTTGCTGTAACATTTCCGGGTACGCACGTTGCCGGTTGACTTGCGCTTCTCTTGGGATGGCCAAAAGGATGCTGCAAATTTCGCTAAGCATGGCGTAGGGTTCCAGGAGGCATCGCGCGTCTTTATGGATCCCCTCTCGAATGTCGAACCCGACCTCGGGACACAAGGGCGTTGGCGGGCATTCGGCGAGGTCGAGGGGCAAGTGCTAGTGGTCGTCCACGAGGACGACGAATATATGGATCATGGCCAAGTCGTCACCGAAATCCGGATCATCTCGGCCCGCTTCGCAACACCCGCAGAAGTCCGGGCGTATCGTGATGACTCCCGCTGATATCACCCGACTGGAGGCATTTCCCGAAACAGCGCCCCTCGCGCAAAGGCGGCCGAAGTCGATCGACCTCTCCGATATTCCGGAAAGCGTGCCCGGAAACAAGGGTGTCCGGGGCAAGTATGCGGACTCTTTTCGAACCTTTCCGCTCGTTGAAAATTGCTTCCGAGTTGCGCGATGCGTTTTCGACCGCCGACGACGTCAATGAAGCGCTGCGTTTTCTGCTTCGGCTTGCGGACGAAAGTGCGAAGTATTCCAACGCTCGCAATGAGGATCATGAAATGTCCTCGCAACGGCCTCATGCCGCCTCCGAGGATTCAGCGCACACAAGGTATCCGAAGAACCGCTTGCGGTCTACGGGCAACGGTTCTAAGAGTGCGACGTAGCGCCGCCGATTAGTTGTTCGCGATGGCAGATCGGCTTGGCGCACCGAGAAACCGCCGCGAGCTCGCGACGGCTCAGCGACGACATTATCGTGCATTCTTTCGCCCGCGACGAGGTAATCGGGATCGAATTTTTGGCCTTTGGCGATGCTGCCTTGGATCCACGGGCATCGATTCGCGCAATACAACAACCCGGCTTTACGACGAATTTTCGCGGGCGCGTTGCTCCCAAAATAACGAGATAGTCGAATGCGGCGTCGCGGCCGGCGGCGGAAGCAATGACCTCGTCGATATTTCGTGCTTCGCCGAGAAGGCAACGGCATCCGACAGCGTTTCAGAAGAGCCTGCTAGAGCTAGACGGCGACTTGGACGAACTCGACCTGACCCGGCTGGGCCACGGGAAGATGATCGTCGCGCAGAGCTTCGAGGTGATCCATGATCGCAGCGGGCGCCTGGGCGAGCAACTCTTCGCGGGTGTCCGCCACGAGCAAGAGCCCAGGTATGCCGGGCGCAATAGCGCTCCATCCCCCGTCGCCCGCACGTTCCAGGATGATGGGATAGGTCTTCATCGATGCCTCCAAGTGCCGCCACTTTTTCAAAGATCGACGCGGCCGTCGTTGCGATCTCTTTCGAACCGTGGTCAGGGACGGAAAGCGTGCCCGGAACCAAAGGACGTCCGTAGTAAGTATGCGCATTTTTCGAAGCTTTCCGCTTGTTGACATTGCTCCCGAGCTGCGCGAGGCATTTCCGACCGCGGACGACGGTGGCGGTTTCGTCGGCGTGACCACGGAACGGAAGTGAGTGCTGATGCCGATCAGTTTGCCGTTTGCGGCGCGGCGTCCTAGCTCTGAGAGGCGTCGTCGAGCGCGCTTGCGTAGGGTACGGCGGCCGCGGATGGGCGAGCTGAGTGGAATAGTCCAAACATGCCTGCAAGCGAATGGCGCAGCGAGGATCACAGAAGTCGATGTGGAGACACCGTTACGAGTCCTGAAGAGACGTACGCACCGCCGGCTCGCGACCGCATCGAGCACTATGGACGGACCGAACATGGCCGAAAACTGCTTGTTGTAACCAACCGTGCGCTCAGCATCGTCGTGACCGTCGTCTTGGAAGAGGAAGCGTAATTATCATCGCGCCTGTATCAGTTGAAGTCGACCTCGAGGTCGGGGCTGGATACGTTTCATACCGCCGCTTGACGCACGGAGAAACCGTCGCCCGATCGCGGCGGCTCAGTGACGACGTCATCGTGGACTTTGACGCCCGGGACGGTGTGATCGGGATCGAATTCCTGGCCTTTGATGATGCTGCGTTGGATCGCGGGCGGCGATTCGCACAAGACAACAAGCTCGGCTTTCCGACGAACCTCGCGGGCGCGTTGGTCGCAAAAAGCGAGATAGTTTAGCTGCTGCAGCGGCGACGTGCGGCGAAGCGATGACCTCGTCGATGTTTCGAACTTCCCCGACAGTCAGTTTCCTGGCGCGATACACGTGAAAAATCGTTCACTTTAACACATCAGGGCGCCGGCGAACATTCGGCGACGTCGACATAGTAACGGGCGCTTCCTCCTCCGCGTGACGGTGCTGCCGCCGGCGAGCCGGCTGACGCGTAGGACTGTGTCGATTTCCGCCGCGCTGCTACGGACGTGGGTGATGATGCCGAATCATTTTGCCGAAGCTTGCGCGCGCGGCAAGTTCCGCAACGGCGGCGTCGAGAGCAGCGCCGTCGAGGCTTCCGAAGCCTTCGTCCGAGAACAGCGCATCGAGTTTCTCACTGGCCTGCGAAGCGATCTCGACCAATGCGAGCGCCACGGCAAGGCTCGCGAGGAATTTCTCGCCACCCGAAAGCGTGCGTGCATCACGCGTTTGTTGCGTCAGGCCATCGAGGATTTGGAACCGTTCTGCGAAGGCGTAGCGATCGTCCGTCATTCTCCGCAAAATATCCGTCGCGACGCCAAGCAAATGGCGCTCGCGGCGTCGCATCAGATAGTGTTTGAACTCATTATTCTGAAGGTAGCGGCTCAGTTGCTCGAGCGCGCGCAGCAGCGGCTCGATCGTGGAAACGCGGCTTTCGCACTCCCGAGCGGTGACAAGGTCGGCTTCGGCGCGCGTGAGGCGATCAGCGAGGACCGCGCGTCGGGAGCAAGCTCCTTCCCCGGCAACGGCCACGTTCTCGATTGTGTCGATGCCGGCTGCCTCCAGCGTCTGTCTCATATTAGAACGTGGCGACTCGAGAGCATCAAGCACCGCGTCGTGGAAGGTCGCGACATGCTGTTCTGCCGATAGTGTCCAACCGTCGAGTGCAGCTGCCCACCGTAGGACTGTTTGCGTATCCTCGTCGCTGCGCCTGGGGTGCGCCTCAGGCGTCCCGGTTTCCTCATCTTCGCCCAGAGCGGTAAGGCGATGATCGATCGCGGCGACGCTGCGGGACAAGACGGCGGACACCTCATTTGCGCGCTGCTGCTCCGCTTCGTGCAAGCGCTGCCGGCAATGCGCTTGCATGCGCCGGGCGATCTCAGATCGTTGCGCGGCCGCCTGAGCGATCGCGACGGAGTCTTCCAGAAGGCGCTCGGTCGCGCGAAGCTCAGCCTCCTTGAGCGACGCCGGCCGTAACGTTGCCGGCAACGTATGCCGATCGATCTCAAGCTGCCGCAGCTGATGTTCGATCTGTTGTCGTTCGGCCGCATGGCGAGCACGGATCGGCGTCGAGGGTACTCGTGAGTCTTGACGAACTCCACTCGGCGCTGAGCGTGCTCCTCGGCGATTCCTGAGCCGGTTTCGCGAGCGGTTTCGAAAGCGATGCCTGCAGGCCGCGGCAAGGCCAAGATGACCATCGTGGTCGCCGCAATGCGGAAGCTCCTCACACTCGCCTACGGAGTCCTAAAATCCGGTCGCGTCTTCGATCCGGCCTTCGGAACCGCTTGACAACCAACACCGTATCTTGCGGCAAGGCGTCAAAGTCGATCGACCTTTCGGATATTCTGGAAAGGGGGTCCGGACCCACGTGCGTCCATGGCAAGTATGCGCACTTTTTTCAAACCTTTCCGCTCGTTGAAATCGCTGCCGAGCTGCGCGAGGCATTTTCGACAGCGGACGATGTCAACGAAGCGTTGCGGTTCTTCCTTTGCCTTGCGAAACCGCAAAGTATTCCAGATCTCATACACCCCCGATGACCCCGCGCGCACTGGATCCTCGAAGGACGCTTGCGCTATCCGCAGAACGTCGCCTGGGATCGAGATCGGGCCCTTGGCCCGCGCCGTTAAGCGTGTCGAAGACGACGCTTTAATAGTGGCGCAGCAGTGAGGATTGACGGATGCTGTAGGGTGAGCGGCTCGACGTGGACGAGCGTTAGAGTCGCTTGCTCCCACAGACCGATGCTTCGCCAACGAGAATCGTAGTATGACCACCATGAGACGCCGCACCAACTGCTGCGCATGAAGAGGCGGCGTGCCCACGCTTGGGAAACGGCACGGTCGCGCGAGATGACCGTCGATGGGCGCAGGCGTCGGCGCACGAGCTCGGTCGCATCGTCGAGGTCGCAAAGTAGCTTCGCGCCTTTGGTTTCGTCGATCTCGTACGTTGCGAGAGCCTGCACGCTTCCAGGGAGCTTGGGCATTCCGGCAAGCATCGCAGTTCCCCACGTCGCGCGCCACCCAAAGACTTCTGCCACCGCGCCCGCCGGCTCGGAACTGGCGTAAAGAATCACGTAGAGGCTCGGGTTGTCGATACGGCCGGCGCCTTGTCGCCGGGTGTGCAGGGCACCGCCTGCCTCGTGCGGCGCAGCACTTGCGAGATACGGAAAGACGCGGTAGAGGAGCACGCTACAAAAAGGCGCCTTCTTCCACGGCCGAGAGCGCATCGATGACCGGCGCGGGACCTTCTTGGATAAGAACGTCGAGCGGACGGCCACCGTGCAACCACGGAGAGGGGGAGCTGAGCCATTCGCCGGCGTCATCGGCCTCGAATACTTGCAAGACCCGATTTAGGACATAGTCTAAGTCGAGAAGGCGCTCATATGAAGTCTGAGTGATGCGTTCTTTTCCGTACTTCCAACGCGAGACCTGAGCGGCATCGACACCGAGCAGGTCGGCGGTAACGTTGCTTCCCAGCGCACGCGTCGTGCGGGCGAGCAGCTCGGCGAAGACTACGCCTGAATCGAAGACGGCGTTTGCCTGCGGGCGGAGCCTGAGCTTCGCAATCGACGCGCGGTGCATGCGGCCGGTGCGCTTCGCCCCGAGTCTAGTGCGAATCGGCGGTGACGGCATCCATCCTCCTAAACTGACGATAACTCAACAGCTTCCGTTGCGTCAAGCGCGGCGCGGCCTCTGGCAGACAGGGCGCGCACGCCTCAGCAACTCGTCGCGATGATCATTGATGTAGCGCGAGGTCAGCGGCATGCGGAACCCGAGTATTCCCGGCGGACAACATCCTTTTGACAAGTCGACTCCGAATCGAACTCAGCCTCGCGCGATAGCTATTGAGCGACTTGAGGTCTTCGGCAATAGGGTTGCGCAGATGCCGAATCACCGCCAAGCGGCGTCGAAGACCGCGTCGAAATCGAAGTGCAATCCGGGCGGCGGTTCGCCGAGTTCGTATACCTCTCTGGTTCGCGGGTCGAGAGCGACGGCGTAGCGAGCGCCGTCGGTCCGATATCCTTCGACCTTCTTGCGGGTGATCGACCAGCTGTCCGTCTTCGAAGCAACCTCCACGCATACGTCCGGGACAATGGGCGCGAAGGTATCCTTATCGACGTCGGGAACCGCCGCGGCACGTTCGCGTGAAATCCATGAGGCGTCGGGAGCTTTTGTTGCAACGCCGTCGGGCATCGTGAAGCCCGTGACGGAACCGAATACGATTCCGGGCCGACCGCTGCGCGCGTTCCAATCGCGAAGCTGCCCCACCAGTTCGGCTACGCAGGGACCGTAACGCGCCGCCGAAGGGCTCATGTTGATCGAACCGTCGCTAGCGCGTTCGATTTTCCACCCGGGGTTGTCGTCGATGATTCGTTCAAGGTCCGCGTCATCGATGATCCTGGTCAGCCGCACCGTACCCGTCATCCTTTTCCTCCCACGTGCCGATTGTTTCGGCCGCGCGCCACGTCATAACTTCAACGCCGCCGACCTCGGTGGCGCCGCTTCCGCGTGGTCGGCGCCGGGAAATCGCTGCGGTCTAGACAGTAGACGGCGATCCGAACGAGTTCGACCTGGCCGGGCGCTCGGGCACAGGAAGATGCTCGTCGCGCAAAGCCTCAAGGGGGCGTCATGATCGCACACGACCGACAATGGCGTAATAAATCCCTTGGCCGCGCTTCATTCAGCGTGAACGATGATGCGAATACTTGCCGGCGCCTTTTCAATGGGAAACGAAAAACGGCTGATTAAGGGAAGCGACGAACCCCAAGAAGGCCTACCCGGCAAGGTGCGGTTGCTCTCTTCGCACTTAAATCCGCAACCTGCTAAGCGGAGGTAGCAGGAGAACCGCTCGTCGCCGATGCGGAACAGCGACGTCCGTTCCCGTGGACGCAAGCGTGGGATACGTGCGTGCAAGGCCGGTTCCAAAAGCGCGCGCCGATGCGTCTTGACGAAGCCGACGATGTCGCGATCCCGACGTAGGGCGAAGTCGAGCGGTCCGTCGGCGACAACGATGCGGTCGCTCCCGCATAGAGAAGCGGCGGATACGCCTTCGGCATTGCGCATCCGGCGCTGCAGATCGTCGAGCGGCGCCGTAGGGTCATCTGCGGCAACGCTTTTGGATTCCCACGCCCAGCCGCCGGCGGCGGGCGGCAGCTCGCCTACGGCGCCCGATCCCCAGATGACCAGTCGATGAACCCGCATCTCACCGAAGCCGGCGGGGCCGTTCGGCGATACGATGGCGGTACCGCACGCGTGGGAGCCCGCTATACCGCGGGCCACGCGCTCGTCGTCGAGAACTTGGTACAGTGAGGCTTCGCCGCGTCGTACTCCGTCGACGAAGACGAGTGTTCGAATTTCGGCCGGTAGCTGCGACGGCGCGAGGCATTCCAGCGTTGGGGTTTCAACGAGCTCCGCGTTCGCCGAACCTGCATCGTCGTTCTTCACAAGGTATGGCGAGCCGTATGATTGGGCCCAGCTTTCCACGTACATAGGCTGCTCTGCCATCGGTCGACTCTAGGGGATTAGCGTGCCACACGTATGGCATCTTGCTTTCATATGTCAAGAATCGGCAAGATCACGCCGTGGTGTGAGCGCCGCGAAGGTTCACATACCGCTGTGGTCCGTGGAGCGTAAACAGCTTCGCGCTAGGATCGCTACGCCATGGCCAACCCAGGGTTGACGGGAACGAGGAGATTTGCGGCGCGTGGAATCCGTCGCATGCACGACCTTCCCGAACGATGCGGTGCACGCGCCGTTCAGCGGGGCTGCGCAGGCTCCGAGCCACCTCCATGGCTTCAATGGGCTATGAGCCTTTGCTCACCGAACTGATAGCCCACAGCACGGGCACGGCCAAGATTTAGTCTCCCGCCAGCGTCACGGCATTCGTAATGGCGCTGCCTGGGTGGTAGCCTACGCACCGGTCAACTCTTGAAGCGAGGTTTCGAATAACGCCTGGATTTCGGCGCCGTCAGGTTGATGAGGTTCTACTCTCAATCGCGCGATTCTCAAATACGAGCTGCACCTTGGTGGGGGAATCGGAACGTGATCATTTGAGTTTTGTGAGGACGTAGTAGGCGACATCGTGCAGATCACGGGTTGAGAGCCTCCAACGCGGCATGACGCGATTGAGGGGTTGCCCGTTGTTGTCGATCCCGGTCGCAATAGCGCGTTCCACCAGACCCAAGGTATAGGGGTGCGCCTGGCCGCTGATAAGCGCGCTTCGGCGCAGGTCCGCGCTGACCGCGCCGCCGGGCAGATGTAATCCGCCCGCACCATTCGAGCGGTGGCATGCAGCACAATTCGGGTAGAGCGCAGGCGGCCGCGCGACGATCAGCCTGCCGTCTGAGTCACGCCCGGTTTGATAGATCAGTCGCCCGTTCGCGAGCGACGCAGAGTTCGACGGCATCGCGGCGGGCGATGCACTATTCCCTTGTCTTGACGTGGATGAGAGGTGCGATGCGGGCGAACACCCGGTGATGAGCGCGATAAGCGCGGCGATGAGCAGCGACTTGTACCAATGCATTGAGTGGATCGCTTCGCCCAAAGTGAACGAGTTCCGGCGCGGACTCTTGGAAGGGGATCAGGCGGCGAGTGCGGCTGCGAAAGCGCGCGGATCGTCGGCAGCGACGATGACGCGTTCGATGGTCCTTTTGCGGCCCAAAAGCGTACGCACGATCAACGGCTCGCGCAGTCGCAAATCGATTGCGGGGGCGCCGGCGATCCGCGTCGCATTGATGCGGCCGGCTGCGCGCGGTTGCGAAGATTCCGATCAGCCACAGCGCCGCGTAAACATGCAAGAAGTCGCTGACCAGTCGCCAGTACCACGGCTCGGAGGCGAGCGCAAGATCGAGCGCGAGCATCTCGGGAAGGATGAAGACTAACGGAGCCGCGAGCAGCAGCGGGGCGGCCGTCCAGCCGCGCACGTACGAGAAACCGGTCGACAGCGGCGCGCGGAAACCGCCGCAGCAGTATCGTACCGCCGTCGCCAGCGTCACGAGTTCGACGGCGACGAAACGGTTGAGCGGGCCGGTCGCAAAGCGCTCGAATTCGCGTTCGAGGATATCTTCGGCGTAGACGTTTCGCGAGCGCCGCAGCGCGCGTGTGATCGCGACGACGCCGACGGCGACGATGACGAGATCGAGCGCGGCGAAGGGGGCGACGAGCGGCCAGCCCCGATGCGGGCCGTTCCAAAACGTCTCTAGCGCGAGCCCGATTCCGAACAGCGGTATCAATGCGCGCGTCCATGGCGCGCGTTTGCTTACGGCATTCCCGGCGACGATCCCAAGTTGCGCACCCAATCCGGCAAATACGGCGAGCCCCGCGAGTTTGCGCAGGGGGCCGCGCCAGGCAATTGCGCCAAACAGGCACAGCAGCGTGCAGGCCACGGCGACGACGGTGGCAAGGGCTCGTAGCAGCAGCAGGAGCTTCACCCGGTTCGTCCAGGATCGCGGCCGTTATCGATGCCGTTACGCGGTCTTACGCTTATGTAAGGTGACGATGTTGCCTTCCGTGTCGTTGATCATCGCCATCCGGCATGCCGGCGTCTCGTTTTCCATGAGGACCGCGATGCCGCGTTCCTTGACCGCAGCGACCGCCGCGTCGAGATCGTCCACCGCGAACAGAATGCCGTTACCGGGCTGGAACGGCATTACGCCGCCGCCCCCGCCCCATAGTCCAAACGTTGTCCCGTCCGCCAGTTCGTATTCCGCGCCGCGGCCGCCGGGATACACGGTCAGCGGTTCGAGGCCAAGAACATCCCGATAAAATGCAATCGCGCGGGCTGCGTCTTTGACCATGTAGCCGCTGAGATCCATACCGGTAACGGTAAAGGCGCGTCGTTGACCTACCATTGCCTACCTTTCTGGTCCGGGATCGAAGGTCGCGTCAATGTGCGCCGATGTTCCGCGGCTTGGAACGTCCGCGCCTTCTTGACGGTGCACCCCGTTCTCCGGCCGGACCGCCGGAGAGGAGTGGGTTTACCTTGGGGTAAACGCAAAACGCACATAGGCTCCGCACCTTTACGGAGCCGTCTTCGCGTACGGCCTCGGGTCGTACGCCCCTTTTAAGGTAGGCACTTGTTGGTCGCATCGCAAGCCATCGACTTCGGCTTGGCAGCCGGGGTCCTCGCCATCATCTATGGCGTCTTTCTCATCAGCGTCGTGCTGCGGCAGTCGCCGGGCAACGCGCGCATGCAAGAGATCGCCGCCGCCATCCAAGAGGGCGCAATGGCGTTCTTGCGGCGCCAGTATACGACCATCGCCGCCGTTGCCCTCGTGCTGGCCATTCTGATCGCCATCGCGCCGCGGCCGCTGGGCTGGGAGGCAGCACTCGGTTTTGTGATCGGCGCGGTGCTCTCGGGCGCGGCCGGATTCATCGGGATGATCGTCTCGGTGCGCGCCAACGTGCGCACGGCCGAAGCGGCGCGCGGAGGGCTGCCGCCGGCGCTGGCGCTCGCCTTTCGCGGCGGTGCCGTCACGGGTCTGCTCGTGGTGGGCCTGGGGTTGCTGGCCGTCAGTGCGTATTACGCGGCCATGCTCGGCGTCAATGCGCACGGGCCCTCGCCGATCAGCGACTCCCTGGATGCATTGATCGGGCTGGCGTTCGGGTGCTCGTTGATCTCGGTGTTCGCCCGTTTAGGCGGCGGCATTTTCACGAAGGCGGCCGACGTCGGGGCGGACCTCGTCGGCAAAGTTGAAGCCGGCATTCCCGAAGACGATCCGCGCAATCCCGCGGTCATCGCCGACAACGTCGGCGACAACGTCGGCGACTGCGCCGGCATGGCGGCCGACCTCTTCGAAACCTACGTCGTCACGACGGTCGCGGCGATGCTGCTCGGGCACCTGGTGCTCGGCGCGGCGCTGCCGAGCGCGACGACCTTTCCGCTGATTCTGGGGGCGGTCTCGATCGTCGCGTCGATCATCGGGACGTTCTTCGTGCGCATGAGCGGGCGCAATCCCAAAGGGACCGCGATCATGGGCGCGCTGTATCGCGGGCTGATCGTGGCCGGCGTGTTGGCGGCGGCCGGTTTTTATATCGTGACGCGCAACGAGTTTGCCGGCGCCGTCACGACCTCGACCGGCAACGTGATCTCGTCATTGGCGATCTGGATCTGCGCGATCGTCGGACTGCTGGTGACCGGCCTGATCACCTTCATCACCGAGTACTATACCGGAACGCAATTCAAGCCGGTCAGGGGCATCGCCGCCGCCTCGGTGACGGGGCATGCGACTAACATTATCGCGGGGCTGGCGGTCTCGATGCAGGCGACGGCGCTGCCGGCGCTGACGATCGTCGCCGGGATTCTCGTTTCTAACGCGCTCGCGGGCTTGTACGGCGTCGCGATTGCGGTCATGGCGATGCTCTCGATGGCGGGCATCATCGTCGCCATCGACTCCTTCGGCCCGATCACCGACAATGCGGGCGGCATCGCCGAGATGGCCGAGATGCCCGAATCGGTGCGTAACGTGACCGATCCGCTCGATGCCGTCGGCAACACGACCAAAGCCGTTACCAAAGGTTATGCGATCGGGTCGGCGGCGCTGGCGGCCGTCGTGCTCTTTGCGTCGTTCCTGCAAGAGCTCTCCGATAAGTGCCACACGCATCCGGCGGCGGTCTGCAACGTGCCCAACAGTCATCTCTTCAACTCGTTCTTCGATATCGGCGATCCGTACGTGCTGTGCGGCTTGTTCATCGGCGGTCTGTGCCCGTTTCTCTTTGCGTCGCTGTCGATGCAGTCGGTCGGGCGCGCGGGCGGTGCGGTCGTCGAAGAAGTGCGGCGTCAGTTCCGCGAGATGCCGGGCATCATGGACGGCACCCAAAAGCCCAACTACGGCACGACGGTCGACATCGTGACCCGTGCGGCGCTGCGCGAAATGATCGTGCCGGCGCTCATTCCGATCGGCGTGCCCGCGATCATCGTGCTGCTGGCCAACATTCTGCCCGATTTCGGCGGCGGCAAATTGATGGGCGGCGCGCTGCTGGGGACGATCGTCACCGGGCTCTTCCTGGCGCTGGCGATGACCAGCGGCGGCGGCGCTTGGGATAACGCCAAGAAGTTCATCGAGGATGGAAACTACGGTGGCAAAGGGTCCCCGGCGCATGCCGCAGCCGTTACCGGCGATACGGTCGGCGACCCCTATAAAGATACGGCGGGTCCGGCCATCAATCCGATGATCAAGGTGTTCAATATCGTGGCGCTGCTGTTGGTCGGGTTTCTCGTGCACTGAGGTGACAAGCTGATGGGCGATGGCTGACCGTAGCCTCAGATCGGAGGTGTGCTCGTTACGGACGCCCACCCGTCTCGATTCATCTTCCATTGCAGCGCATGCTGATGACCGGGACGTGTGGCGGATTTTGCGGGATTCGTTCCCACACCCATACGGAATCACAGATGCAAACCGCTGGATCGACAGTCTCGCCTCCGAAAACCCGCGTTATAATTTCGCCATCGATGTCGAGGGCGCGATCGTCGGCGGCATCGGCCTCAAACCGGGGCAAGACATCGAACGGTATTCCGCTGAGCTCGGGTACTGGCTTGGCCGGGCATACTGGAACCGCGGCATTGCGACGGCGGCGGTGCGCCTGTTGTGCGACTACGCCTTCGAACGCCTGGATTTGCAGCGCATCTTTGCGGTGCCGATCAGCTGGAACGCCGCGTCGTCCCGGGTCCTTAATAAGGCCGGTTTCCACCCCGAAGGCACTTTGGGCAACGCCTGCTTTAAGGACGGCTGTTTTTTCGGACATGGTGATGTACGCTCGGATTCGCGAGGTTTCGGCGGCATCGTAAGACGGCAACGTCGCGCCTTTATGGGTGCCCATGCGCGGCTCGAAGGTCGCGCACGACGTCGATCGTCGTTGACCCAACCTGTAGATTGATTTGGTAAAATGTGTAGTCCCCGCCACCGACGCGGCTGCCGCGCACCAAGAGTCGTCCTTGTGCCGTGGCGCCGCGAACGGGAATGAGGAGTGACTCCGTCTGGAACCCTGCATTCTCGTCGATCCTTTCCGCGAGTGGCCACCCGGCACGAACCGGTCCGCCGCCCAGAGTTCGGACGGCGTTCGGGTCGTGCGAGAGCACGAGCAGCGCTTGGCGATATTCTAGGCCGCGCGCGCCCGCCGCAAGCAGGGCCCAGCTGAGCGCCAGCGCGGCAGCGACGATGCCTCCGTTTGCCAGCCAGATACGCGGCGTTTGGGTCCAATGGCGCCGTGGGTTCATGACCACGTTTCGCGTCCGACGTACAAGGCCGTCCACCGCACGAGCGCATTCATCCACGACTGAAAGATCAAGAGCTGCAGGACTGCCACGGCAAAGGCGAAGACGTAAGGGCCGTACGGAACCGCCGCGCCCGCGAACGTGAGGACCGAAGCAAGCACGACCGATCCGACATAGCAGACGACGAATGCGGCGTCGGTCCAAAACACGAGCCACCACATGCTGCCGCGCAGCGTGCGCCAGCTCCAGCGCAGCGCATCGAAACAGGTCGCATCGTACCGCCGCAGCGTGTAGTACGGCAGCACCAGCTGCAGCTTCACGAAGACCCACACCGCCCCCGCCAAGGCCGGCAGCATGAGGATCGACAGTCCCCCGTGCAGGACAAAGGCGACGACCAACGCCACGACAAGCGGGAGCTCGGCGACGATCAGCGTTATCAAGGAAAGGAAAACGAGGTTTCCGATGTCTACTGGCGTCATTCCAAACTCGCGGCGCGAGGTTCTCGTGGCCGCCGCAAGCGTGGCGATCGGCGCAATAAAGGGAAGCGTTGCAAGCGGTGACATGGAGTAGTAGAACCGGTGCACCGTCAGCACGGTCCCGAGGCCGAGGGTGGAGGCTAAGGCGGCGATTACGAGTAGCACCCACACATTCTGGCGCATGAGGGACGGCGCGCACCGAAAGCTCGTTCCGACGCAACCCAAGACCATGACCACCCGGCTTCTGCACGGCTCGGCGACATCTTTGGCGAAGCTCCGCTTGGAAGGAGGATCGACATGCACGAAAGACTTTTTTGGTTCAAGGGCCCCGACGACGACGTTCTCAGTATCCTGAGCAGGGGTAGGTAGCGAAGCGATGTGTCGCAACATCCGTCCCCTCTTTAATTTCGAACCGCCTGCGACCGACGAGGAAATTCGCAACGCATCATTGCAGTTCGTGCGCAAGATATCAGGATTCGCCAAACCCTCACACGCAAATCAGGAGCCGTTCGAGCGTGCCGTCGACGAGATAACGTCGGCCGCGCGCGATCTCATCGCGTCGCTGACGACCCTGGCTGCGTCGCACACCCGCGAAGAGCAGGCCGCGCGCGCGAAGATGCGCGCCACGCGACGTCCCACAGTGCCGCTGAAGAGCGGCTGATGATCTATCGAAAACACTTTAACGATGATTAGTCGGGAGCTGCTTTCGTTGCGAAGCCGGCCTCAAGCGGTGTGAGGAGTGATGTCGCGTTGAGCGTGCTGCTCATCGCAACGTTTCTCTGGACAACGATCTACGCCGCTCCGGCAACGGCGCAGGGGTGGCCCATTTTACTGATGGGCCCTCCGCGATTGGCCGCGCTCGGGAGGGCGACGCCGTACGGGGCCTTATGGACCGAACATCGACGCGCTACGCACGTTAGCTCACTGGTATTAGCGCCCCATGGCGGTTGAAGAGCCACGACGTAGCACATGAAAATACCCGAGCCTAGGAGCCCGTCGGGGTTTCGCCGCTTGATTTGTGCTATAGTGTAAGCAATG
>JACRTY010000017.1 GCA_014305025.1 Candidatus Nyctobacter psychrophilus
GCCGCCGAAGGCGACCGCTTCTCCCGTTGAGGCGTACGTCGGGATCATCAGACGGTTGCGGTAGAAATCGTAGTACCCGCCGCGTTCGCTGGGCTTGGCGAGGCCGGCTTTCACCGCCACGTCGAGATCGACGCCGTTGCGCCGAAGCTCGTCCACGAGTTCACCACTCCAGCCTCCCGGAGCGAACCCTAACTTGAAGGTCTCGACGCTCGCGGGCGTGATGCCGCGCTGCTCGACGTACGACCGCGCTTCGGCGGCGGCCGGCGACGCGCGCAACGCGCGATGGAAAAACGCGACAGCGAGTTCGTTCGCGGCGTAAATCTGCTCTTTCTCGTTGCGCACCCGCGCCGCGGCCGGATTTTCGGCTTCGAGTTCGATACCCGCGCGACGCGCCAGCACGCGTGCGGCTTCGGGGAAGCTCAGGTTCTCACGCTGCCGCACGAAATCGATCACGTCGCCACCGGCTCCGCATCCGAAGCACTTGAAAAAGCCTCGATCGGGGTGCACGTGAAACGACGGCGATTTCTCGGAGTGGAACGGACAGAGGCCGACCAGGTCATTGCCGCGCTTACGCAGTTGCACGAACGACCCGACGAACGCGCCGATGTCGCTGCGCGCGAGTATTTCACGGATCGTCGCATGGTCGAGGCGCACGGTGGGCGTGGGTGCTTCGCGACGCGTGAGACGCCGCCCGCCTAGGTCGTCTCGCCGATCCGGTGGACCTGCTCAACCACCGTCACGAGAAGTAAGGATAGCCGCAAAGCGCGTCCATCCCATCGCTCCGGGCATGTTTCATTTCAGGAGAAACAGCCGCTCGGGGGGAAAGGCCCGATCATGGACGCGGCTGCATCGGCACCTCGCAACTATCGCGCACGCGCCGAACACGCCGCATTTTACTTGCGAAGGGCGTTGAACGGGTGGTTACCATCTGTCGCAGCCTCAGGGATGTAAAGGCAGCTTCCGAAGGTCGTTGAACTTTATTCGCCAGCGTTTCCCCCACCCTAAGAAGGCGTAGACCTCTGCGACTCCTCCTCGGCGCTGTACGATAGTTTTTCCACAAAGTCACACACGGTACGCGCTCGCGCGGCCGCAGCCTCGGCATCGTCGGCTTGCAACACTTTGAGTGGATCGGCTCCGGCAAGCGCGTCGGGATAGCGCGATCCCGTGTAAAACAAGTCCAGCCGATTGGCCGTTTCGATGACTTCCGCCGGCACGTCGGTACCTAAATCGGTCAGTTCGCTGACGAGGACGTCGGCGACGTGCGTGCCCGGATGGTCGCCTGCAAGGGCGATCAACGCCGCTTTGAGCGCCAGCTCCGCGGTCTGTTGCGCGCGAAAGCACGCGCGGGACGGATAACGTTCCGCAATTTCCATCGCGAGCGCAAGGTCGGCTCGAGCATTTTGGAGCCATGTGCGACCAAGCCGCGACGAACCGGTCACGCTGCATAGACACGACGTGCCGTCTCAATGATACTGCGCCTGAAGCTGCTTTCGCCGAACGTTGTGCGATACTCGTGAGGCGTAACGACGACCAGGTCGATTCCGACTCGTCCCCGCGAAGCCAGCTTCAAGTCAGCCACGCGTTCGACGGAGCCTAGCCTGGTCTCACGCACGATTAGGACGTCGAGGTCGCTGGTCGGGCCGACTTGCCCGACCCATACGAACCGAAGACAAACGCTTCGCGAACCTCCGGCTGCGCGCGACAAGCATTCAAAACCCGATCGAGTGCCTCACCGAGAAGCCGCCGTCGTTCCTCACACCTGACCGCGTAGCGTTGCAGGGCCACATGGGAAAGATTAACCGCGTCCCTATAGCATTCCGTCAGTCCGGGCCGACGCTCACGTTTCTAATCGAGTGGTTGAGACGGACGATGTTCGCCCGGATTTCGAGACCTCCAGGAACCTCAGCCGGAGTGCATTGGTATCAAAAAAAAACATCGGCTGGCCGGTTACGAGCAACGTCCAAACGGAAGAGTGACGTCGTGCGGGTTCTGTGAAGCCGGACCCACCGCGCGGCCGCGGGTCTTCGGCTTCGAGTTCGATGCCGGCGCGACGCGCCAGCACGCGCGCGGCTTCGGGGAAGCTGAGGTTCTCGCT
This sequence comes from Candidatus Nyctobacter psychrophilus, assembly GCA_014305025.1. GTDB lineage: Bacteria > Vulcanimicrobiota > Vulcanimicrobiia > Vulcanimicrobiales > Vulcanimicrobiaceae > Nyctobacter > Nyctobacter psychrophilus. Next base: position 2,096 of record JACRTY010000017.1, read on the forward strand.
GGCGCACGAAGTCAATGACGTCGCCACCGGCCCCACACCCGAAGCACTTGAAAAAGCCTCGATCGGGATGCACGTGAAACGACGGCGTTTTTTCGGAGTGGAACAGGCAGAGTCCGACGAGATCGTTACCGCGCTTACGCAACTGCACGAACGACCCGACGAACGCGCCGATGTCGCTGCGTGCGAGTATTTCGCGGATCGTCGCATGGTCGAGGCGCGCGGTCGGCTTTCTGAGTTCGCGACCCAGGACTCAGCGCCTGCTCGCGGCGAGCCGGCGCAGTTGACTCTGGGCGTTGTGATGCGGCCATTTCCTTCGCCGAGCCAATGACTCAGGTTCACTTTGCACGACCCCAATAAGCCACCACCAATTCAGGCAATGTTCACCAAACACGCCCGCTGTGACAAGCTGTCCTCAGGTGGCGATTTGACCAGCGGCACCCCACTCGTGCTCAACTTGCAACGTTATCGGACGGCGAAGCCACCGCAAATAATCGCCTTTCCGCGGTTAAAGCGATAATTGCGATCGCAACCGTAATGAACGTGAGTAACACCCCGAGCCGGAAGCTCTGAGGCAGCGTATGATGCAAGCGATAATCGCCCGCCGTCACGTTCAAGAAACATGTATTGATCAGATCGCAGCGTGTACCAAGTTGAGGCTTTCCGGCCGCGGAGTCGAGGCGCCAGTTCCCGTCTGGAAATGACGAAACCTCAAGAGCACTTGATCTATTTAGGTAAACTCGCCAATCGAACGTCGATACATGATGAGCATTGACTGTTCCGAGGTGATATGCAAGAGCCGCCGCGCCGATGAAAGCCAGGACGCGATCGCGACTCGATAACTGACGCAAGTCGACGGTGTGGTAGCCATCGGCGCCTAGCCGTATCTCGTGACCCGCAACGCGTCCATCAAGCAGCAATGAGGGAGCCCGCTGTCTTACACCGTCTCCGAATATTCGAGCCGTGTAGATTCCACGTGGAAGCCAAAGAAGGCTCCGCACATCTGGAAGTCGAGCGCCGAGTGAATCGAAGTGTAACGCCAGGATATCCACACTTCCATTCTTCCAAGAGACCTGCGCGCGACAGTGGCGCAAGCGCTTGCCGCCAACGCTGAGATACGTAGTCGGCGGTAGAATGGGCTCTACCGCTTTGTAACCGTCGCAATCGAGTCGTGCCGTCGCGTCGCCACCTCCGGCGGAGTCCACGCGCAGCGTCACGCTTTCAGCGGCGGTAAGCGGGCGGAATCGATATGCTAGCAGACTCCCACGGTGACCTCGGGCGAATCCTGAGGCAAAATCGACTTCATGAGCCGCGGAAGCAGTTTGCACCAATCCCAACGGGTCGTCCGCGTTCAACACCGCCGATTCTCGACCGGCATCGTCGACAGCCACTTGCACGACCGTCAGTTTGCGGACTGTCCGCAAAGTTATCAGTCCGGCGCTCGCGCCTCCTATTTGAGTTGGATAGCGAAGCCGCACCGTAACCAGACTTCCATGGACTAGGTGCGCCGGGAGGAACAGGTTGCTACTGAGTTGGGACGGGTCGCTTCCCACGGTCGCGCTGCAGCATGGCTTCAGAGTGGGGCTTGCTCCGATCGTCATGGACGAGCCAGCACCTAAGAGTCTCGCGCTTGCCGCAATAACGTAATCCCCTTTGTCACCGGTCCAGCGGTAGATCGTGGAACCGAAACCAGTTCCCCCAGCTGCCCATTGGTCGGAAGCCGGGTTCCGCACTACCCCGATTGACTCGATTGGAACTAATGCGCCGTTGGAAGTCCCCCGCGAATTTGCGCCGCCTTCCAGGTGCTCGATAGAAAAAAGCACGGCCGCGACTGGTCGATGAAACTCGTAAGCCTGCGTACTGGGAGCCACAATCGAAACGCTGTCGATAGCGACCCCACTCCAAGTCGCTGTTGTTTTTGCCGCCGGTGCGCGAAAGGAATCCAGAGTCAGCATTATGTGATGGAGGCCAGCGAATTCGCGCAATGGGAGCAGATACGACCGGATACCAGCACGCGCTGAACTCGAAGCAGACAGACTACGTCCTGCGGCGGTGATAGTAATGCGCACGGGAACGTGCGAAGCGAGCCGAACTTCCAGCATCTGGTCGGAACGTATCGGTGCATTAGGAAGAACCAATGGGAAACTGGCCGGTGCGTTTACGTCGCGTGCGCCCAGTCCGGAACTAGCGGTATCTCCATCGATTGAGTTGCGGTACCATGCATCGTTGATGAACAGCCGACCAATCGCGAAACTATAATCGGCATCTTGCAGTATTCGCATCTCAGGGGCAAGTTCAGACCCGTCCCAATGCGCTATGACGTGCCACGAACTCATGAGGGGCGGGCTATAGTCGAAATAAGCGTTGAGCGAACATGGTGAAGCGGGCGATAGGAACGTCATAGACGTCAGCTCTGGAATCGCTGCCGCCCAGTCGAGTAACCCTGGGCCGCCGTTGACGCACGTCGGCATCCTCGAGTTTAGCGACCGATCGTTCGAGATGCGCTTCAGAAGCACTCCGCTTGCTGAGAACGTTAACGCTTTGCCCGGAAAAGATTCGTCTATATCAGACGAATCTGGTAACTCTTCACTACCGGTCCACCATTTGGGCGTCGCGACGACCGTATGCACTTGCGCTCTGCGAAAAAGGCCATAACCCGTGAGACCGTCACTGCGGTAATGGCCGGCGATATCCCATAAATACCAGAGTGTAGGCGTCGGAACACCATAAGTTGTCGTATAAAACTCGGAGCCGCCTCGAGTTAGAGCAAGCGACACGGTCCTTCCACCCGCCGCCGCGACCTGCGCATTCACCTCATTCAGGTCTGGCTCCGCCGCCGGCTGATTTCCCTCGTTTGTCAGCCAGTGCTGCCCTAAATCGAACTGCAAGAACAGCGCGATAATACCGGTCAGAAGACCGAATGACAGAGCTTGAAAGAGCCGAACGCTCGCGATTCGCTCCAGCGCCGCAACTCCTGCAAGGACTATCAACAGAAACGGGAGAGCGAGAAACCGATCGGGGGACCGCACCGCCAAGAAGCCGGGGATGGAGCGCAGCGCCATCCACAAAGCGCCTCCGGACGGTAATGTCGATCCCAGGGACAGGACGATCAAACAGGTCCCTATGCAGAGCGCGACGACTGCTGCACGCGAAGGTGCTTTCTTCAACGCTACTGAGATTGCCAGGAGCGCTAGAGTCCACAAACACGCGGTCGCTGGGAGAAGGCCGGGAACGCCGCTGGACGAATTAAATTGTGAGATATCTGAAATCAGAAATTCCGTGGGCAACAGCGCCAGTAACGCATACCACGACTCGCTCAGTAGGGTAATCTGGGTTCCATTCGTCAAGACGTCCGCTCGGCCAACAGCGTCACTAAATAAATTGCCATCTGCGAGGGTTGGAAGGATGAAAAAACATCCAATACCGAAGATGCACAAGGCACCTAATACTGCATAGAACACGCCACGTCCGTAGCGCCCGCGCTTGAGAACTACCGCGACGATGAACGCGTAAGCTGGTATCGAAACAAAAAATAAATATTCGGCGGCGAAACAAAATGCGCAGAGGCTGATAATCACCCCGCACGTAGGCAACGCGGACTCCGCGAAACGCCTGCTCAATGCGAGACTGCATGAGATGGCGAGCGGCAAGAGCGTTATCGCCCAGCCGATGTCGAGATTTCCCCGGACCTCCAAGGCCGTCGCCGGCAAGATAGCATAAACTGCTCCCGCAACCAGAGCCCAGGCTGTGCGCCGGCATAAAATCGCATAAAGACTCGCCGCACCGACGAAGGCGATCGATTCCTGAACGATTTGTACGACCTTGATCCAAAGCCATACGTGACCAAACATCCGGGCGGCCGGCACCAACGCCAGATACGACAACTCCGGATTGAAATAAAAGTTTGGAACATCACCCCAGCTTGTCCATCCTAGATTATCTAGGAAATCGCGCCACGACGTGACCGCATGGACCATATATTTCGTGGCGGCGTAGTTAACGCCCAGGTCGTAGTAGTAGCCAAACGGCGGGTCGGGACTCGCTATGTAGCTCAAGCCTTTCACAAGAAGAAAGACAAGTGCGCCGACAAGGATGATAGTCAGCGGGACCATATCGCTGCCGAAACTCGCGTCCCGAGTGAATATGCGCGACCATGCTCCGCGACTCTGCCTCGTCTTAACCATTCTACGACGCTATCTTGGAGCGGCGCCCCGCAAGACACGTCACGCTCAAGGATTGGCTCGCTTCACGGCCCTGAATCCACGAATCACAGCCTGCACAATGGCGGGAAGGTGACTTAATCCGACACCATTACGAAGCGGCGAGACTAAGCAAGTGAATGCCAACGCCAGAGGCTGCCATACGCCGTTTACATGTTTGGCGATCAAACGCCCCCGTGACGCGTATGCAATCGTTAATTTCACCTCATGCAGCGTGTTCGTGGAGCGTCCGTGGAAACGATGGTCAACGAGAGCGCCCGGGAAAACGGCGACTCGGTGCCCCGCTTTTCGAGCTCGGAGGACGAGGTCGACATCTTCGCAATAGAGGAAAAATGCATCGTCAAATCCGCCCAGCGTCGAGAATGTCTTGCGGAGTGCGAGTAACGCACATCCACTAAGCCAATCGGTACGGTTTACAGCATGCCTTTTGACCAGTGGGGCGCCGAATTGCTGAACAAAAATTCCGCCGGCGAACCACACCGACCGCCCCGCGCGCACGACGCTCGAAGCGAGTTGGATTCCACGCTCATTCATCCATGGCACGACCTGTTCGAGCCAATCTGCATCTGCAATTGCGTCAGGATTCAAGAAAGCAAGATAGTCTGCTGTGCTATCCATGGCCGCGCGATTGGCGGCGCCCCCAAACCCGACATTGGCGGCGTTTTCGATCAGAGAGATCGATCTCAATTTTCGGAGTGATTGAACGGATGCATCGGCCGAGCAATTGTCGACAACTATCACATCGAGCCGTCCGTCGTAACGCTGCGCCAGAGCACTTTCGATGGCCCGAGAGATGTACGCCTCGCCGTTATAGTTGACGATCACTATCGAAACGCTTGGATTCATTACGGCCTTCCGAGCGCTATCCGGGAAAGCAGCGCTAAGGTCCATAGTACTCCTACAAACTCGCAGATCAATTGTAACGCAGCGACATACTCCACGATAACCACGCGTGTCGACCCTTTATGAGCCGGCACAATCCAACCATTGGCGAAAGAGTCGACTCGAAAATGCGGAAAAACTCGACCTCGACTAATCGCTATCAGATGCGGATCATACCCGACGTCATAGCGAAGAAATGAAGGCGACTTTCTTCCGATTAAGCGGCTGACTGCAAGCCAGGGTACGGGTGCAAAGAACCGTATGCCAGTGAGACGGGCCGGAGCCGCCGACAACGGAATGCGAGAAACAGAGCTGCTGCGTGCCGCCACAACGCATTCGCCCTCGCAGCGCAACGCCGTTACAAACGATGGAATGGCGATCCAGTGGTACCCCCCCCGGCTCCGGAATAAGACGCGGCCTCCGGCGGCTAACAAGCGCCCCTTAACCCAGACGAGTGCGCTGGCCGATGGTTGGATATGTAGCAGAGCGCTTGGCGAGGTGGTCAGTGCTCCGCCAAGGCCTTGCCCGAGTTCAGGTTGAGCCAAGAACGCTTGCCGCACGTCGACCCATGCCCGCGCTGCTGTCGTTTCGCGAAGTGCCGGGAGAACCTCACTCGAACTGGGCAGCTCGGACCAAGATCGTGGTATACCATCGCCGCGCAGTCCGGCAACATCTCCGAAGAAAACCGCGCTACTACCAACCGAAGGTGGCAAGCTAACGATATTGAGGGACGACGCCAGCGCTAACTCCGGCGCGGGACGCAAAGCTATAGCCTTGATCCTTGCGGATTTTGGAAAGTTGGCCGGAAGCGCAAGCTGCGGCCCGAGAGCGCCGGCATTAGTCGTCAGCCAAGGGCGAGAATATACTCGCGAAACGCTCAGCCCACGCAGTTCGTCTATGCGGCCCGTCATCGCGAAGCGGCGCAAGGCGACGCCGGCGGGAAATGGCGTTACTCCGCCGTTAAGGGGCAAGACGTCGTTCGGCCTGGGATATAGATCGGGATCAAGTCCGGAACCACGCCCTCGAAATTGCATGGGCTGGACGTCAGGCATGAAGGCGACACGCGAGTTGTCGGGTGCGGTAACCCGGAGCTCCGGTACTTGGCTCAAAGGAATCCACCATCGTGACGGCGGTAACACAGCCCATGTAGCAGCAAGAATAATTCCTGGAGCAATGGTGGCCTTCCCGAGCAAGGGATGAAGGCGCGCCGCCATAGCAGCAAGTCCGATATACCCGATTGCTACATATGCCTCGAGATCGTATAGTTCGCGAAAGACTTCAAGCACGGGCAGGCGAATTACTGATATAGCGTAGAGCGTCATCAGGGGACCATGGAGTCCGGTGGACCAAGCCCAGGCTATAATCGCCAGCGCCACAAATATCATGGCTCGCCGACGTCTATAAGAGCTCACGGCACCGACGACGGCCAGCGCCAGGACCGCCCACACTGCGTCGAAGGCGACCGCAGGAAAGCCCTCAGTGTAATGCGCGAAATAGCCGGTCAATGCGGCAGCTTCAACCGGATACAGCGACTGGGACCGCTGCCAAGCCAGTGAATATGGGGTCGAAGTGATTGCGCCAAGGTCGCCAACGACGCCGATGATCGTGGGAAGCCCGATAACGACGCCAGTCACAAGCGGAAGGATGCGTCTTTGCGTTACGGCTATACCTGCGACGATTGCCAGCGCAATCACGAAGAATTGTATCTGTGCGGCGATGATGCAGACAAGCAACGCCACGCGGTTCCAGCGAGGTCGCGCTCTCGAGCATTCGCCGAGGAGCCACATTGTTGCCCCGTACGCAGCGATCATCGCCAGGTGGCCCGCAACTAGCTTTGTGTACACCCAAGGGTTGAATAAAGCAAAAGCGGGTAAGCCGACACGTGCCCATTGCTCGTTCGAAGCCGCGGAAACAAGCGAACGTGCGCCGAGAATGCATAGCGCACCGACGAGCAGCGTAAACGTGGTAAACGCGACGATCGGACTAGAGAGGAGGACCACCATCATGTTGCCGACCGCCAAGAGGTAATCCGTCGGATACGCGCGAGGAGCTCCGACACCATTGGGAAGCCACGCGAGCGACGCTAGCGTGAAGCGAAGAAAGTCTCCTCGATCTCGAAGCGAGAACCAGTCATGCCTCAGGACAGGCAGTCCGTTTCCGGTCACGAGGATAACGAACGTGGCGAGCAACCCGCACCCAAACAGGAATTCCGCCCAATTAGTGAAGCGTAACGGAACTAGGCGTAGCCACAGGGACGTTGGTCGACCATGTCGATTCCCGGCCGTCTCTTGAGCCGTCAATTACCGTTTACCAGAGCGAGTTTCTGCCGCTCGGCGGGAGCGACATTGGTTGGGATGCCGCTATCACTCACCGCCAAACGGGCTTTTGCACGAAGTCTACCACCGCAGAATGAGTTCGACGTTATGCGCCGCCTTGGTGCGATCATGTCGACCATCTGGCCGCGCGGCCTACTTCCCGATGCTGACGGCGCGATGGAAAGCAACAAGACCGGCTATATAAACGTGCTTTTCCAATACCACACCTTCGGTCTCCTCCCACTCGCGCTGCTTCACAAGAATATACGCTATACCGACGCGATGCTGCGTACCGCGGAGTACGCATTTAGGCATCAACGTCCGGACGGGAGCTTCGACTACTCTGAAAGTAACGGAACCTTCACGACAAAGAACAAGGCGGGTCCGCTGAGCGCAGCGTCGTCGGCGACGTTTTTCTTATCAGATCTCGGGCACACCCTTCTGCTGTTGCCTCAGGACCCGTGGTTCGCGAGGTCGCCGGAATGCGCCGGATTCCGCGCCAGGCTCGAAAAGATTCGCAGCAAGGTGGGTATTTCGCTTCAGTGGTTACTGACGCAGCGCGCCATCCTGGCGATGGACCGTGCGGCATCGAACCGCACGATCGCGCACGCCCTAGCCTATTACTTTCCCGGGCGCGCGGTCGGTAATGCTGACGCAATGGCCGCCGGCCGCAGCATCTTCCGCTCCGCTCTCGATGCGGTCACACCCGACGGGGTCTTCATTGAGGCTGGCGGCTTCGATAGCAGCTACCAAGCGTTTAACGTCCTTCAGTGCGAGTGGATGTATCTCAACTTGGCGCCCGCTGACGCCGACTTGCGTGAGTCGACATGGTCCGTCATCCGCCGTGGGATCGGGCGAGAACGGCCGTCCGTCACTTCCAGCGGCGAAATCTCGACGGCGGGAAACACACGCATTCGGGAGCACGATCCGGCATACGGAGGGCACCACGTCAACGCTAAGCAGATTTTGCTCGCCCTAGGCTATTACGGAGTGATGGCCTCGGACCCCGCCGTCATGGCTGAAACGCGACGCATCTTCTCATTTTACTACCCTCACGACAAGATCGATTTCTGAACGACCCATTGCACGAGGCGTACCGGTTCTCAGAAAACGGGATGCCATATGCCGTCGGCATCCTGGCGTGATACCGGCCCGTAACGCATCTGGACGCGCGCCCGTGCCGGCGTAATAGCAGCAGGAGCCCGCGTTGACTGGCCAGCGGACGAAGTTCCCAGACTGAAGGCATATACGGTACCGTATATGTCCACGGCATATATTCCCGACGAGACGATAACCGGTGGCGCCTGGATGTAAGCGCCTCCTGGCGTCGGATACGTCCAAAGTTCTTTTCCCGAGTCGAGATCGAGTGCGGCAAGCCTTACATCGAGTCCGAAGAACACGAGGTCGTTCGTAATCGCTCCACCGCCATAAACTCTGTTCCCGGTCGGAACGCTCCAAAGCCGCACACCGTTTTCGTTGTAGGCGACCACCGAAGAGGATGGCGCGGAGTGCGACAACGTCGGGAACGTTATCCAACCGCTTGGGATCACAAGATGCGTTCCGTCCGTTGCAGGGGTCGCATACGATCCAGCCCCATCGAATGGGGACAGTTGTACTTTCCAGATGATTTGACCAGATGATCCGTTGATACCGTAAAAATATCCGTTCTTATTTGCGACGAAGAGGTTACCGTTAGAAATAGTTGCGCCGCCCCCCCAGTCATCGTCGACCACGGGGCTAACTTGCTGGGGAAGCCCCCATTCTTGCGTGCCCGCCGGGGTCAAACGCACGACGGTATTGGCATTGATAGCGCCGACTGAACACGAATTTCCCGTCCCGACGACGAAGTCTCTCCCGCCAAAACTTACGGGAGCCCACACCGACCCACCGTCGTTTGGCTTGGGATTGACGTGCCAAGTCCAAAGCGGAGCACCTGTAAGCGCCTGAAACGCTTGCACACCACCCTGGTGGCATGCGGGCGGATCGCCACCCGCTTCGCCTACAAGAACCATCCCCTGCGCAACTGCCGGTTCGCTACGGATGGATCCGTTAAATGTTTCCGTCCACCGAATTGCGCCGCTTTGCTCATCCAATGCGAAGAACTTTGCCGGCGGATTGTGTGTCGCGACGAAAAGTAGCCCAGAATCGACTGTCGGAGACATCGACACCGCGCCGTTTATCTGGGTGCGCCACCGTACAGACCCCGTGCGCTCATCGAATGCAATGACACTGCCTACGCCAGTTACGATGTACAGCAAGCCGTCGGCTATGGCCGGCGACGAGACCGTCTGCTCGCCGATCGAGTATGTCCAGCGCAGCTGCAGATTTGGGACGGTCACCGACGTGATGCCGGTCTGCGCTGATTGGCGCCCGGACAAGGCGAGATCATGCATGAACATGGGCCAGCAATCAGAACACGGGTTGGCCACGGAAGACAAAAGCGGCAACCCTTTAGGTGTCGCCGGTTCCGGCGGAGGCCCTCCGGGCACCCCGCCTCCGCATCCCACGGCAACAAAGATGATAAGTAGGCCCAGCCCCGATAGGCTGCAACGCGGTCTACGCACACTGAGCCCCGACGATACGGTTATGTCTCCCATCCTTTTGTTATCGGAGGGCGCTAAAGAATCTCCTCGCCGGTTCTAGCAACGGCGGGTAAGAAGCCTCGAATCGGACGCGTCTTCTTACCGAGAAGCGAGTTGAGGACCCCGGCCTCAATCTTCGCTGCACGACTCCATGTAAATTGCTTCCCCAATCGCAAGGCTTCCCTCGCGTACCGCAGTCGGTGCGATTCATCGCGCAGAAGCTCCTTGGCCCGTTCGGCGAGAGCCACATAGTCATGCATCGGTACTACCACGCGTCCTACGGGAAAGATCTCAGTGAAAATCGGCAGGTCATAGGTTAGGCAGGGAAGTGCTGCTCGCATCGCCTCCGCTAACGCGATACCCCAACCTTCTTCGCCACTAGGAAACAAGAACAACTTCGAGTGTTCGAGATACCTCAATTTCTCAGACTGGCTCACGACCCCGGCAATTTGCACATGCGCCGTGAGGTTCAACTCGGAAATAAGTTGACGCAGCTCCAAGGCATATGACGGCACTGCATCGGCGCCGATAATCGTGAGCCGCTGATCCGGAAACTCGCGTGAAACGTTTTGCCAGGCGAGGATTGCATCAGAAACGTTCTTTGATGGGTGGAGTCGCCCTATGAACACCGCTCCCGACCGACTTTGGTACTCTAGCGTCGTCGCATTTGTGTATGGGAGATGGTCGACCCCGTTCGTTGTGACCACCATCGCTTTTCGGAAACCTCGCGCGCTGAGTTCGCGCCTCACGGAAGCTGAACCGGCGATAACGACGTCTGCCAGAAGCCGGATCAGGTTGATTGAGGCCCTTTCCGCCACCATAGGCACGATGTTTCTGCGGGTGGTCCTACTGCCGCGCAATGGTATGATATGGTGGACGATAATGGCCGCGCGTCTACGCGATAGAACCGCCGGTAGCACATCGGGAAGGAAGTGTGATGTTGCAAGCAGCACGTCACACCTTCTCATGTCCCGAAGTTTAAGTAGCGAAGCGACGGCACGGTAACAAAAATTTAGTGCCTTGGGGGAGTTCTCAAGGGACGGAAGCGAAACGAAGCGGGCAGCGGGAAGCGCAGCGCTGAAATCTCGACGTCCTATTTTTGGTGCGAAGATTACTATCTGGACGTCGGCCCAGCGCCTAGCGGTCTCAACGAGATGCAGATGTCCGCCTGCCCAGATACCGGAATCCGACTCGTACGTGTTCGCTAGAATGCCGACAGTGCTCCGACGCCGTGCCTTTACCCTTACCATCGAATGTTTCAAAGGATCCGAGGCACCTAAACGCCGGTACAGCATTTGCACGTTATTCCGGTAGGTTGGCATGATCACTATGGCAGACGGAGTTATGTTGCGCTATCACGATAAATACTACGTTGTTTGCGAGAAATCCGACGTTGCGCCATGCATATACTGCGATGCGATCACTAGGGCTTGATAATGATACCCTGACCGGTTGGGAGCGTAAGCACGCTGACGCTGCGTGCGGCGGCAAACTCGTCAAACGCCTGCTTCTGGACGAAATGGCGACGCCATCCGTAGTCATCAAGGACGATAACGGCTCCTGGAACTAATCGGTCCCAGAAGTACTCTGCGGCAGCAATCTCCGGTGCGGCGGCGTTCATATCGATTGAAAGATACGCGATTTTCTCGGATGTGACGGAGGAAAGCGTGTCGGGAATGGAGCCTTTCACGAACACGACATTCGGATACGTCTTGAAATGTGCTTGCGTCGATTCGAACATATCCCCGTATCGATACCATTCGCGCAATCCGGCGGCCAGCTCTTTCGCTGAAAACTGCTCGGAGGGCATCCCCTCAAACGTGTCCATAAGATAGAACTTGCGCGGCAACGACTCGAAGGACACGTAATCGACAACCGCCCTCGAATACATGCCGGCGTTTACTCCGCACTCGACAAAGTCGCCATCGTGAGTACACGCCTGCGCTGCGGCCCAGCAGCAGACGTGTACGCGCCATTCGATGTGTGGTCTGGTCCCCAAACCGTGGTCTGTGGTAATTGCGCGGTCATACGCATGAACAAATCGGCGATCTTTTCGAAAATCGGCGTTGTGCGTCGTAAGGAGCCCGTCGTCAAAGTACGTTAACGGGCGGCCCAGGACCGTGTTGACCACCGAAAGAGACGCACGAAAGATACGGTACGGGAGTCCCACTGCGTAGCATTAGACCACTCCGATTTCGTTATCCTGGTAGAATTCGTTCGTGCAGCGCTTGCTCGAAATGCCGCGCCGTATCGTCCCAATCGGAGAACCTCGACTCCTCCAAGCTGGCTTCAGCGATCTCGCCAAACCGCTTTCCGAAAAGCCGTACGGTAGCTGCGGCGAGGGCCGAGGGCGCCTGCGCTACGACATAACCCGTTACGCCGTCCTTAACGGAGTCGACAAGTCCGGGGACCCTGTAGACGACGGCGGGCGTCCCGTGGCGCGCGGCTTCCGTTACTGCAAGACCCCAACCTTCCCGAACCGAGGTCATCCACAAACAGGACGCCTCGCGCAGGATGCGGCTTCTCTCGTCGTCAGACACACGGCCCAACATCTGAACGTGATCGCCAAGCACTGCGCGCGCCTCGCTCTGAATCCTATCCACGTACCTCTTTCGTCCGCTTCCTATGATGAGCAACTTCCCCTTCCAACCTGATTCTTGCAAAATTGAAGCGGCCCTAATCGCATGTTCGATACGCTTCGACGGCGTTACGCGGCCGAGCACGACGACATCGCGCGGTATCCGCTTCGCTGGTACGGAACCATCGGGCCTCTCGTCAACGCTCATCTGCATCAAGCGCGTTGGTCCACGCAATCCTATAGCGCGCAGACTCTGTACTGAGGATTTCGAGATGGTTAGAATTGGACGGTCGCGATATGGGCGGAGATACAGCGGCTCAAGCAGGGCCGCGATGTGGCCGATCACACCGGGTGCCTCATACCGCCAAACCTCCGCTGCTAGCTGGTTGATGTACGCAACCGAAGGTGCGGGGATGTAACGGTGTGCATAAAAGGGTATCGTATTGATCTCGTCCACCACGACATCGAAGTCGCAAGCACGCCGATAGCGACGCCAGGCGCAAAGATGCACCGTTACCTGGCTTCCGTTTCGAATGAACCGTATGCCGTTTCGGTACTCCTGCGGTGCAGCCCCCGGATACGTGCTGGAAAACCATTCGACTTCCCATCCCCAGTTGATTAACCGTTCGGCTACCCGCAACGTGACAGTTTCCGCCCCTCCAGCTCGCGGGTGCCACGGGTCACGCCAGTTCAGAATTAGCACCTTCACGGTGGACTGTCGCTAAGCTCTAAGCGTCACCAAATCGCGCTCCGGAGCCGGCGGTAGTGCCAGCAAGTCCGCGTGCGCGACAGCCGGCAGATCCGCCATTGGGACCGGGCGGACGTGATCGTAATACCGAATAATACGAGCGCGATAAAAAATCGCAAGCGTGTCGATCAAGATATGCCACGCATCTCGAAAATTGATTCGTCCGCCGATGCTTCGTTGAAAGTGTAGTGTTACCGGTGCTTCGCTAATCTTGTATCCCAATGCGGTTGCGTTTACCAGCAACTCAATATCGAATGCGAAGCGCTTCACTAGCACGCGAGGCAACACACGACGCAAAACGTCGATCTTGAAGAGCTTGATCCCCGTTTGCGTGTCCTTGACCGGCAACCCAAAAAGAAGCCGAATAACCGCATAATACCCGAACGAATAGACCCGGCGGATCGGCGGATAGTCGACGACGGAATGCGGATGGAACTTCGAGCCGATCACCAAGTCGGTTTGCTCATCGCACATTACGTCGATAAATGTCTTCAGTTGCCGCGGATGTAAGTCCAGGTCCGCGTCGAGAAACGCCACGTAGTCACCGGAGGCGTACCGAGTCCCACAGATGACAGCGCTTCCTTTGCCCTGATTGCGATCTGAACGAATCACTCGAATTCGCTTGGGATCCAGTTGAGAAGCGGATAATGCACAAAGCGCAGTGTCGTCTACGCTGCCATCGTCGACGATGAGCAACTCAAACTCGAGTGGAAACTCCCGCAACGTTCCCCACGCCTCAAGAACGTTTGCTTCAATCCGGTCCGCCTCGTTGTACGCGGGCATAACGACCGATAACTTCTTCAACCCCGACCCTTTCGACAAGGTATAGGCTATACCGGCGATAAGCGCGTTTGAACGCAACTACCGGTTCTGAGCGCGCTATCCATACGACCGCGATATCCCAGAGGCATCAGAGCCCATCGACGCGAGTTTCGAGTGGGGCACCAAAGGGCCTCCCGTTAATTCCAAGACCGCATAGTAGACGAGCGGCCTCTTAAGAGCAGGCCTGCACCATGACCCGATGCGGCTTGCTCTAAAGCGAGTTGAAACGCGCGGCGCGCAACGCACGCCGCTCTTTTCCATCGCTCTTATTGAAATTTTCGTAAGTAGTGGAAAGGCCATGCGACGGGGGCATGGGAACGGGGTGCATTGTCTCGAAGACGTGCCGGTGCTGACCGAGTTCTACGAAACACGCAAGACCGATTTAGACTTCGCTGACGAGCGGATGCGCCGCGTCGTCGAAGCTGTTGTCCGAGCAAAGCCGAATCACGTGCTTGATATCGCCTGTGGGCGTGGCTTTCTGCTAAAACAGCTCAAAGGAGCGCTGCCTGAAAGCAGCTTCGTTGGGGTGGACATTTCCGAAGGCTCCGTGCAAGCTACTCGTGAGGGGGGCTTTGAAGCCGTGAGGGCTGACGTTGAGATCGCCCTCCCTTTTGCTGCTGCTTCGTTCGACTGCGTCGTGTTTGGAGAAGTTATTGAGCATCTCGTTGATCCTGATGCCGCATTGGTCAACATCGCAACAGTGCTGCGGAAGGATGGCCACCTAGTCTTGACGACTCCCAATTTAGCAAGCTGGTTTAATCGAATTATTTTGCTCGCTGGATTCCAGCCAATTTTTACCGAAACAAGCTTGCACGTAAACCTTGGACGCGGCTCCCGCTTTCTCGGCCAATGGCGCTCGACGCAGGGGCACTTGAAAATCTTTACCCTTGCGGCGCTACAGGAAATGTTAAAAGCCAATGGATTTGAAATCAAAGAACTCCGCGGTGTACCGTTTCACACATCAAACATCTTCTCGCTAATCGATCGTTGTCTTTCAAGGATCCCGAGTCTCGCGAGTAACTTCGTCATTACAGCTATCAACATGGAAACGTGCGCGACGCAATACCCGAGCTAACGATACGGCCCATGTTCTGCACGTTGGCCTGCCTTGTGTGCGTGGATTTCGATACAATCTCCGAGGCGAAGCATATCTAGCGCGCGTGAAAGCGGGATGCATAACAACGCTAATATTCCCATTGCGACACGCACGAGTCGGCCCATGTCCGTCACCATTGAACCTGTGGCGAAGTAAGCAGTCATCGGAATACTGAGCGGATCGCTATTCCAACGAACGTTCGTCACCTGAAAGCCATGTCGCTTCAACAGTCTCCGGATGCCGGTTGGCGTGAACTGGCTCACATGCAAAGGCAACGCGAGGTTATACCAGTGGCGACGAAATAGCCGCGGCAGGAGCCCTGCAAAATTCGGCACTGCTATAAAGAGTTCTCCATTGTCTGTTAGCCATCTGTGTATTGACTCTAATGCCGCACCCGGCTCATCGAGATGTTCGAACGAATGGCTGAGGTACGCGAAGTCAAACGACCTGGGCTCGAACAATGTCTGATCGACGACGTCCCCAACCCGGACGTCGATACCCAGCTTTCTCGCCGCTTCGCTGGCCGCAGAGGCACGCTCCAGCCCAATTACACATGGAACGTGGTCGAGCGTGCGCAAAAACTCCCCACAGCCGCTTCCGATCTCTAGCAATCTGGTGCACTGAGGCCGAAATCTGTGCCGGTAATATCGAAACCGCTCTATCGCGCTGACCCACCTTTTACGTCTCCTATCGACGCCGTACGAATAGAACGTTGGCGGATATATCTGTTCCAGCTGTTCTGACGACAGGCGTTCGCCGAGGTGCGCGCTGCCACATGCGTTGCAAACCCATAAGGTGTAGCGGCGTCTCGTGCCGGCGTGGTGGTCCACGATGCCGCAGATCCGGAATATTTCCGGCGACAAGCACGCAAAGCATCGATCGTCGTCGTAACGCCCCTTTGCTCGCATATCACCGTCGGCCAAGAGTTGTAGCGGCTGAATCACGATACTTGGCGCTGTCGTTTCGCGGCAATCGACCCCCTTTCCCTCGAAACAGGCACATGCGTCCCGGGGGTAAAATCTTAAAGCGTGAGCTGCCGAATCTGCGGATTCCATGTCGAGCCGGTTCTCGATCTCGGGTGCATGCCACCAGCGAATTGGCTACTTGAAAGCCCCGAGACCGATCCTGCGCTATATCCCCTGATACTTGAACGATGTTCTTCTTGTACCAACCTTCAGTTGGCTTTTTGTTTAAGCGCCGAGGTTCTATATTCTCACTATTACTACATTACCCCCGACTCCATCTCTTTAACTCGGCACTACCGATGGTTAATAGACTTCATGTTTCACGGCGGGTATCTAGCCGCCGACTCCGACGTTCTCGAGATCGGCAGCAATCGAGGTGCTTTCCTTAAAGAGCTTTCGCCCCATGTGGGAAGCACGCTGGGCGTAGATCCTGCAGAAAACGTTGTGGGTGTCGCGCGCCGCAGCGGCGTAGAGACCCTGTGCGACTACTTCGATCTGTCTGTTGCCAAACGTATTGCAGCCCGCAGTAAGCCACCTTCAGTATTCTTTGCGCGACATTGCATGGCGCATAACGAGTTTCCGCAGCGGATGCTGGAAGGCGTGTCCCACTTGCTTCCCGATGACGGCATTCTCGTCATAGAGAACAACTACGCGGCACACATGGTTCGCGATAGCGAGTTTGATCAAGTCTACCACGAGCACATGTTTTATTATTCGGTTACGTCACTATCGGAGCTACTCCGGCGGTCCGGGTTACGCATCATCGATGTGGTACTGACCGACTTACATGGCGGCTCTATCGTCGTTTTTGCCGTGACCGCTGATTCTCGGCGCTCAACGGCTCAAACGGTCCCTCGGCTCATTGATGAAGAGCGGGGTACCCTGTCTCCATCCCGAATCGCGGATTTCTCATCGCAAGCCTCCGTTATCCGAGACGGCTTGCAGTCAACTATCCGAAAATTATCTGAGGCGGGGAACAGCTTGGCAGCCTACGGCGCTACTGCAAAAGGCGCAACGCTTCTGAATTTTTGCAGCTTGACTGCGCGCGACATTACGGCATGTGCCGATTCAACTTACATAAAACAAGGCCGGTTCATACCGGGAGCCGGCATCCCTATCATCGCCGAGGGGACGCTCTTCGAGGCGCCTCCCGACTATTTGCTTCTAACAGCTTGGAACTATAAGGACGAGCTGATTGCAAAAGTGCGGTCCGCTGGCGCAAGGGACGTGAAGTTCATAATTCCAATTCCGTCCGTCGAGATCGTCGAGTGAGCCCATATCGTGCGGGCCCGCCACAGCTGTGTTCGCGACTGCCATGAAACCCTTGAAATCCATTGTCGAGCCAGGCTACAAACGCTGGCTTGTCACTGGCGGACTCGGCTTTATCGGGTCGCATTTCATTCGCCTCGTTCTTGGCGCGGGACGCGCCGTTTCCGTCGTCAATCTTGACGCGATGACATATGCCGGCAACGGCGCGAACCTTGCCGATATGTCTAATCATCCGAGTTACCGCTTCCTTAGAGGCAACATTTGTGATGAGGCTGACGTCGACCGAGCAATAGGTGATGGCGTAGACGCGATAATTAATTTCGCAGCCGAGTCGCACGTTGACCGCTCGATCATTGCGCCGAGTGAATTCCTGCGCACCGACATAATGGGGACACATGTCTTGTTAGAAGCTGCCCGTCGTCACAAGGTCTCTCGGTTTCTGCAGGTTTCGACGGACGAAGTGTACGGGCATATCGCCTCTGGCCACGCGAAGGAAACCGACTGCCTCGCCCCGCGCTCACCTTACGCGGCGAGCAAGGCTGGCGCCGATCTGCAAGCACTGGCTTACGCGAATACATACGGAATACCGGTTCTCATCACGCGGGGCACTAACACGTACGGACCATATCAATACCCAGAGAAATTGATACCATTGTTCGTTACCAATCTGCTGGAGGACAAGCCCGTACCCGTCTACGGTGACGGGGACCAAGTGCGCGAATGGATGCACGTGGAGGATCACGCTGAGGGGGTCCTGCATATCCTTGAGCGCGGAGTTGCGGGCCATGTTTATAACCTTAGCGCCGGTAACGCGAGGACGAATCTCGAGATCACACGGCGACTCGTCCAGCTTTGCGGGCGTTCTCTGGAGGCGCACGTCCGGTACGTCCAGGACCGACCGGGACACGATCGGCGCTATGCGATCGACGCCTCTAAGGCGCGCCGCCTCGGCTGGCGGCCCAAGGTCGAATTCGCGCAAGGTTTGACTGCCACTGTCGATTGGTTCCGGACCCACGAAAGATGGTGGCGAGAAATCAAGAACGGAGCGTTCCAGAAATACTATCGCGAACAGTACGAGCAACGGCTTGCACCGTGAAGGGTGTAATTCTTGCCGGCGGTATCGGTTCGAGACTCCGTCCACTCACGAAGGTCACCAACAAGCATCTGTTGCCGGTTTTCGACCGTCCAATGATCTATTATCCCTTAGAGACCCTGTGCCGCGCCGGTATCAATGAGATTATGATCGTTACAGGCGGCAATTCGGCGGGCGATTTCCTAAAACTCCTTGGCAACGGACGCGATTTCGGTCTGAAACACGTCAATTATACGTACCAAGAGGGTGAAGGGGGGATAGCCGACGCCTTAAGACTGTGTAAGCATTTTGCAGAAGAACAGCGTCTGTGCGTCATTCTAGGCGACAACATTATTCAAAATGACATCAGCCCTTACGCTCGCAGGTTTGAGCAACAACCCGGCGGCGCGCGGCTTCTTATCAAGGAGGTACCCGATCCCCAACGCTTTGGTGTGCCAGAGTTCGAAGGAGGACGTATCGTCCGCATTGAGGAGAAACCGTCATTACCAAAGAGTCCGTATGCGGTGACCGGCGTCTATTTTTATGATCATCGCGTTTTTGAATATATCGCCCAGTTGCAACCGTCCGGACGTAATGAACTGGAGATCACAGACGTAAACAATGCATATATTAACGCTGAAGACCTCTGCTTCGACGTTTTAGAAGGCTGGTGGACAGACGCCGGGGAGTTCGAGAGTCTTCGATTAGCAACAAATCTTGTCGCCGAAGAACGACGGAAATCCGCGCTCGTTTCCGCATCACGTTAGAATGAGAGTCGTCATCATTGGCGCAGCTGGACAGCTTGGAGCCGATCTAATGCGTGCATTTGCGGCCATTGGACCAATCGGAATTTACCACGGTACTTTCGACATTGAAAACGGGGCTGCTATAGAATCAATGCTGACACGCTACCAGCCCGACTTAGTAGTAAATACGGCAGCTTTTCATAACGTCGAATTGTGTGAGGTCCGGCCAGATCGCGCCATCGCCGTCAACGCCATCGCCGTAGATCAACTTGCAAACCGTTGCATCGCCACGGGGACCGCATTCGCGCATGTCAGCACCGATTATGTCTTCGACGGGTCTACTGGTTCGCCGTACGCGGAAACGGCTCCGGCGAACCCACTCAATGTATACGGCATTTCAAAGTACGCAGGAGAGCTATTGATCCTCCGTCGTATGACGCAGTCATACATTTTTCGAACTACCGGCCTATACGGCACCAAACATAAGCGTACATTCGTTGAACGCGTCTTAGAGCGAGCGCACGCCGAGCAGCCGATTAGTGTCGTTACCGACCTCGTCTGTTCCCCGTCGTATACACGCCACGTTGCAGAGGCAATTCATTCAGTCATTCAACGAGAGGCGTACGGCATCTACCACGTTACGAATTCGGGCGCTTGCAGTTGGTTCGATTTCGCTTGCGAACTGCTGAGGCAGGCTGGAAGCGCCGTTCCCGTTCGACGGATCACTTCCGAGGCGTCTGGATCGACGGTGCGTAGACCAAAATACACGGCGCTCGCGAATGATGGAATGCGGCGGCTCAACCTTCCGCAAATGCCGACTTGGCAGCAAGGTATCACCGCATACCTCATGGAGCGTTCTCAACTACCGTTTTGCGATGAATCCTGAATCGAGTCCTCGTCATCGCCCCTGTCGGGGAGGCTTTGAACCCGACCGTAGCGCTATTTCCCTAAGCATCGACTATCTTGGTCGGCGCGTCGAAGCGCTGCTCAGCGTTAATCCATGCCGCCTGCGCCGCTGCCAGTCTTGCAATCGGCACGCGATAGGGAGAGCACGAGACGTAATCGAGACCGATCTCGTCGCAGAACGCAACGCTCGACGGCTCGCCGCCGTGCTCGCCGCAGATGCCGATCTTTAGGTCGCCGCGCACCGCTCGCCCGCGTTCCACCGCAATGCGCATGAGGCCGCCCACGCCGACGCGATCGAGGACCTGGAACGGATCGTCAGCGAGCAGCTTCTTCTCTAGATAACGCGGGATAAACGACGCTTCGGCGTCGTCGCGCGAGTAGCCGAACGTCGTTTGTGTCAGGTCGTTCGTGCCGAACGAGAAGAACTGCGCGAATTCGGCCAGTTCGTTCGCGACGATGCAGGCGCGTGGGAGTTCGATCATCGTGCCGATGTGGTACGGCACCTTGACGCCGCGCTCTGCGAGCACCGCATCGGCGATGGACTTCGCGGCGTCGTAGGTCAGTTGCATCTCACCGCGCGAACCCACGCCGGGGATCATGACATCCGGCCGCGCATCGACGCCGCGCTTGCGTAAGTCACATGCCGCTTCGAAAATGGCGCGCACCTGCACTGCGTAGATTTCAGGATAGACGATCCCGAGCCGGCAGAACCGCAAGCCGAGCATCGGATTCTGCTCGTGCAGCACCTTCACGCGCGCGAGAACTTTCGCGCGAGCCTGGTACGCCGGGTCATCCTCGCCGTTACGTACCCTAAGCTCCGTCGTCTCGACCAGCAATTCCTCAAGTGACGGCAAGAACTCGTGCAGCGGGGGATCGAGCAGCCGGATCGTCACCGTGTAACCCGCCATCGCTTCCAGGATCCCGGCAAAATCGTCACGCTGAAACGGTAACAGGCGCGCCAGCGCGGCCTCGCGCGCCTCGCGCGATTCCGCCATGATCATCTCTTGCATGACCGGCAGACGCTCGGATTGCATGAACATGTGCTCGGTGCGGCACAGCCCGATCCCCGTCGCCCCGAGATCGCGTGCCTTGCGCGCGTCCCCCGGCGTGTCGGCGTTCGCCCACACGCCGAGCCGCTTCCCTTCGTCGGCCCACGACAGAAACGTTGCCAGCCATGGCGGCAACTTCGAGGGTGGATCAATAAGTTTCAGCAGGCCACGTACGACCTTGCCCGTCGTGCCGTCGATCGTGATTTCGTCACCTTCGTGGAGCGGCTCGCCGGCGAGCATCGCCGTCTTCGTACGATCGTCCACACAGAGCGCTTCGCACCCGCTGACGCACGGCAAACCCATGCCACGCGCGACAACGGCCGCATGCGACGTAGCGCCGCCGCGCGCAGTCAAGACGCCACGCGACGCGATCATGCCGTGTACGTCGTCGGGGGCCGTTTCGTTGCGCACGAGCACGACGGTCCTTCCGCGCCGGGACCACTCGACGGCCGTTTCGGCATCGAACACGACGGCGCCGGCGGCAGCGCCCGGCGAAGCATTCAGACCGGCGCACGCGACATCGTACGTCTGCGTGGGGTCGATTCGGGCATGAAACAGCTGATCTAACGAGGTCGCATCGACCCGTCGCAACGCCTCGCCGCGGTCGATCAGGCCCTCGCCGACCATGTCGAGCGCGACCCGAACGGCCGCTTCGGCGCTCCGCTTCGCGCTGCGCGTCTGCAGCATCCACAGTTTGCCGCGCTCCACCGTAAACTCGAGGTCCTGCATGTCGCGATAATGCGTTTCGAGTTTGCGCGCGATCTCAACGAACTGCGCATACACCGCAGGTTGCGACCGTTCCAGGTCTTCGATGTGCTCCGGCGTGCGGATGCCCGCAACGACATCCTCGCCCTGCGCATTACGCAGATACTCTCCGAACAGATGCTTGTCGCCCGTGTTGGGATCGCGGGTGAACGCCACCCCCGTTCCCGAGTCGTCGCCCATGTTGCCGAAAACCATCGTGACGATGCTGACCGCCGTGCCCCAGTCGTCCGAGATGCGCATGTAGCGGCGGTAGTCAACCGCGCGTTTGGAGTTCCACGAATCGAAGACTGCCCGCACCGCGAGATGCAACTGCTCGCCTACGTCTTGCGGAAAGTCCCGACCCGTCGCTTCGCGCACGATCGTCTTGAACGCTCCGACGACCCGTTCCCAGGCGGCGCCGTCCAGCTCGGGATCGGTCTTCACACCCGCGCGCTCGCGTTCGCCCGTGATGACGTGTTCGAAGCGATCTTTGTCGATGCCGAGAACGACGCTTGCGAACATCGCAATGAAACGCCGATACGCGTCCCAGGCGAAACGCGGGTTCATCGTCAGCTTCGCAAGCCCGATGACGCTCGCATCGGTCAGACCGAGGTTGAGGATCGTGTCCATCATCCCGGGCATCGAGACGCGCGCGCCGCTGCGCACCGACACCAGCAGCGGGTTCTCCGTACCGCCGAACGTCTTGCCGGTCTCTCTTTCAAGCGCCCGGACGTGGGCCATGATGTCGGCGTCGAGGCCCGCCGGGAAGCGGCGGCCCAGTTCGTAGAACTCGAGGCACGTCTGCGCCGTAATCGTGAAGCCAGGCGGGACTGGAAGCCCGGCCTGCGTCATCTCGGCGAGTCCGGCCCCCTTGCCGCCGAGGATGTCACGAATCGACCCGTCGCCCTCGGCGAAGGTGTAGATGCGACGGGCTGATGCGGCCTCCGGAAGCTTAGGGGCGAGCAGCACGTGGAGTGGTCCCTTTCTGTGAGGCCGACGAGAAACAAGGGTGCCAAAGTCATACCCGTCAAGGGAAAGAATCTTTCCACGTAGAGGCGTCTTCCTTGGGGTTTTTGGCCCCTTTTCGAGCAGGCTTCCGCCTCCGTGCGTCAGGCTTGCGTCGGACAAGCCGCGCGGCTTCGTGGAACCCGTATTCAGTAGATCGAGGTGAACTCGCGCTGCTCGGCGTGGAACTCCTCGAGCAGGGTCATCCAGCGGATGTTGTAGTGACGCGGATCACCGTATTCGTCCAACCGGTCCAGTGGTAGCCGCTCAAGCATGTGCTGGATCGATTCCAGGACGGTGCGCGAGGGCGTGAAGCCCAGCACTCGCGACAGTTTCGCGTTGCTCATGCGATAGTTACGGACGAATTCCGGCAGCGGCGCTTCACGCAGATCGACGCGGATCGGCGGATCGAGTAGCCCGAGAGAGCCTGCGACCAGCATCGCAAGTTGGCGAATCTGATAGTTCTCTTCGAGCACGTTGAAGATTTGCGCGCGGATGCGGTCGAGCGGCGCGCTCAGCGCCATCACGTGGACGGCCGCGACATCCTCCACGTCCACCAGCGGGCGCCACATCCAGCCGCCGCCGTGCACGTACAGCCGCCGCTGCAGGATCGCGTCTTTGACGAACGTGTTGACGACCAGATCGAAACGCATGCGCGGACTGTATCCGTAGACCGTGCCCTGCCGGAAAATAACGGGCGCGAAGGCATCGCTCGCCGCGCGCAGGACGACGTCCTCGGCGTACTTCTTCGAAAGCGAGTACGCTCCGCGCGGGGACAGTTCCGTCGTCTCGTCGCACATCGTCGGAGATCGCGCGACGTCATGCGACGAGATTTCGCTATCGTACAGCGACGCCGACGACGCGAACGTGAACCGTACGATGCCGCGCACGGCACACGCCGCCACTAGGCGCTCGGTCCCGAGCGCATTCATCTGCCAGTTCGCCTCGGTGTTGTATTCGGCCGTCGGATCGTTGGAAAGGCCGGCGAGATGGCAAACGGCGTCGATCCCGGTCAGCCACGCCTCATCGAAGGCGCGCAGGTCGCCCCGGATCACCTCAACGTCGAGGCCTGCGAGCGGTTTACGGCCCCAAAAGAGCCGGTCCAGGACGACCGGCCGATGCCCGGCTTCGAGCAGCTGCCGGCACAGCACGGCCCCGATGTAGCCGCCGCCCCCGGTGACAAGAACCCGCATATTGCCCGCTTTCAGCCAAGCGCGGAACCTCCCGCTCAACGCCCTGAGGCCAGCGGGGCAACTTTGCCCGGTTGGTTTCGGGATCGCCGGGGCCCGAACCGTCGAAGGATGGTATGGGCCGCTTGTGGCACAATTGACAAAACGACGGCAGGCACGGATGAACTATCATCGCTGGCGTACTCGCGTGCGATTGCCAATGCGCTTGTAGCCGTGGCATAATTGTCAAACGTGGCAACCAATCCGTATCGGCCCGGTCCCGGTCTTCCCCCTTCCGTCTTAGCCGGCCGCGAAGCCGCCTTGCAAGAGGCACGCCTGGCGGCGGACGCCGTCGCTTCAGGCCTCGGCACTGCGCCGCTCGTCTACTTCGGCCTGCGAGGCGTAGGGAAGACCGTTCTCATCCGCGCGATCGCCCGTGAATTGGAACGCAATCGCTTTTTCCCGCTCATCATCGAGGCGGAAAAAGGGCGGGCTTTCAGCCGAACCTTCACGGAAGTAGTCGGGCAGCGAATCGATGACTTCGCCGCCCTGGGTACGCAAGTAGGCCGCGGGGCGAAACGTCTACTGGGGGTCCTTCCAACGGTTTCCTTTGATCTACCGAACGAGACCGGATCGATAAGTCTCGCGCGAGCAAAGATCGATGAGAACCCAAACGTCAAATCACTTGTGGACTCGCTGACCGAACTCAACGCAGAACTCAGTCGAGCGCGTCGACCACTGCTCATTGCGGTCGATGAGGCACAAGAGGCAGACTTAGCAACGTTGCGTGCGGTCCTGCGCGTAGTTCACGCCAGCATGGGTACCGAACGTGCTATTCTCGGCATTTTTGCCGGCACTCCAACATTACGCGCGCATCTGGGCCGAGCGCACACGTATGCTGAACGCTTTTCCTTCTCGGAACTGACGATGCTCGATACGGAGGACACGCGGCGCGCCCTTGTGGTTCCGGCCGAGCAGTACGACACCCAATTCACCAGTGAGGCACTCGAGCGACTCGTCAACGTGACTTCCGGCTATCCGTACTTCGTGCAACTCTACGGCGCATACAGTTGGCAAACGCATCAAAATCATATCATCGAAACGCGAGACGTCGAGTCGGCGATTCCGCTCGTAGAAGAGAAACTTGACGCCGGATTTTACCGCGTAAGACTAGACCGGCTTTCACCGCGTGAGGTCGCTTACGTAATGGCCTTGGGCTCGCTAGGACCCGGGATACATGGGGTGTCGGAGGTCGCCGCACGGCTCGGACGCTCGGTGCGCGACGTGAGTTCAGTGCGCAATCGCCTCATTGAGAAAGGCATGTTATACAGCCCTTTACCGGGTGCAATTGCCTTTAGCGTGCCGCTGTTCGAGCGGTTCATCGAGCGTCATCGCACCGAGCTTGAGCGCGTGCTCGTAACCGAACCCTATGACCGCCGCAAGAGTAATTATCGACTCGCTCCCGGAGCGCCGGGAAAGTCGCTCGAGCCAACTCTTCGGCCGGCGCGGGCAGAGTTTAAGGCACGTGCGAAGCGCCTTCGGAACGAAACGCAAGGTCGCATTGTCGCCGAATCGGCGGCACTCATCCGTGAAGCTCGTGACGAACGGTGACTCTCGTCGTCCATTCACGTAGTTTGTCGGCCACCCGGTGAAGCGAATCTATGACCCGATCCATCACTTCATTGAACTCGATGACGGTGAGCAGGCGCTGGTCGATGCTGCGCCCTTACAGCGGTTGCGTCGTCTGCGGCAACTCGGACTCGCGTACCTCGCTTTTCCTGCGGCGGAGCATTCGCGTTTCGGGCACGCGGTCGGGGCATTAGCACTCGGTGACCGTGTCATCGAAGGCCTGCGCCGGCACAGCCCCGAGTATTTTGCGAGCGAGGCCGACTTCGCGCGCCAGCGACGGCTGCTGAGGGCCGCTTTGCTGCTCCACGACGTCGGGCACGGCCCGTTCAGCCACGCGTGCGAAGCGGTGTTGGGCGTACCGCACGAAGCGCGGACTAGCGCCATCCTCGCACTGCCCCAAATCGCCGCCGCGCTCCAGGGGCTCGATCTTGCGAGTGAGGACGTGCACGCGCTGGTCACCGGTAATCCCGAAGTACGCTTTCCGGTGCTGCGCGAGATCGTCAGCGGACCGAACCTCGATGCCGACCGCATGGATTATTTGCTGCGCGACGGATACTTCACGGGAGTAGTCAGCGGGCGGTACGATGCCGACCAGTTGATCGGCGCGTTGCGCGTCTTTGAACAATGCGGCCGGCCGGTACTTGGCGTCGACGGACGTGGGACCGTCGCGCTCGAATCGTTCGTGCTCGCGCGGTACATGATGTTTTCGACGGTCTACTTCCACCACACGACGCGCCAATTTGAACGCATTCTTCATGCAGCGCTGCGCGAACTGTGGCCCGAGCCGGGGGCCCTCGACCCTATCGAAGCATTCTTGGAATGGGACGACTTCCGCATCTTCGATGCGCTCCGCTCGGCGGCAAGCGTGGCGGGCCGCGCGCTGCGCGAGCGACACACGCTGTTTGCACTCGTGGCCGAATTCAACGCCGAGCGCGATCTCTCGACCTACGAGACGTGCCGAGAACTACTCCTGGAGCGTTACGGTGAGGCCGTCTGGGCTGACGAGCAGCAGCAGGCGATGCACCGCCTCCCGCTCGGCGCCGAGCCCGGACCGACGGTTCTCGTACGGACGCAGACCGGCCTCATCGATGCACGCGAGGCTTCCGACCTCATCGGGCGTTTGAGCGGCAGTGCGTACTGGCGGAAACTCTACGTCTTACGGGAGCGCGCCGACGTGGGGACTGCGCGAGAGCTCTGCGCAGCCGTCGTTACGCGGGCCCGGCAGGGCAAAAACGGCGATGACTGCGCCGCCCAGGGGGCGCTATCAACCGGCCGAAGCATGTCGTAATGGCGATCGGCACGCAGGCCACGATCTTCGCGGACGCGCGCATCTTCATGCCCGACGTATACGAAGACGACCGTGGATTCTTTAAGGAAACGTACTCGACGCGCAAGTACCGGGAACTCGGGCTTGCCGATGAATTCGTGCAGGACAGCGTTTCGTTTTCGATCCGCAACGTCATTCGCGGCTTGCACTACGACCGCGCAATGTCGAAGTTCGTGCAGGTACTGCGCGGCAAGATTTGGGACGTCATCGTTGACGTTCGGCCTCCGTCGGCGACCTATTTGCGCTGGCAGGGCTTTTACTTGAGCGAACACGACCACAAGCAGTTGTACATTCCGCCCGGTTTCGCCCACGGCTTCATCGCGCTCGCGGACGACGTGATCTTCTCGTACAAGCACGGCGCGCTCTACGATCCGGCGACCGAAGGCGCGATACGATGGAACGATCCGAGGCTCGGCATTGCCTGGCCGCTCGTCGGCGAGCCGCGCCTCTCGGCAAAGGACAGCGC
Source organism: Candidatus Nyctobacter psychrophilus (assembly GCA_014305025.1). Taxonomy (GTDB): domain Bacteria; phylum Vulcanimicrobiota; class Vulcanimicrobiia; order Vulcanimicrobiales; family Vulcanimicrobiaceae; genus Nyctobacter; species Nyctobacter psychrophilus. Next base: position 29,683 of record JACRTY010000017.1, read on the forward strand.
TGCGCCCCTCTTTGCCGACACGGGGCTTCCGCCGTCGCCCCACTGATCCTCACCGCGACGGTCGTCGTCCCCGTTCCACATGCCGTACCGCTCGGCCCGACGACGCTTGCACTGTTCATCGCGGTAGCAGTCTTTGTCGCACTCGCCACCATGCGCAAGGCGGCGCTCGGCGTAGGCGTCCTCGTCGTCGTGGAACCGTTCGCCTTCGCCCACGTGCTTGGCCCGACGACGCTGACCTTGCCCAAAGCGGCGCTCGCCGGATTGATTGCGGGTCTCGTACTGCGACGACCATCGCTTGCGGTGCTGCGGGCCCCTGCGAACCGCGCGCTGGTCGGCGGAGCGGCGGCACTGGTAATCGTCGATGCACTCAGCATCATTCCGGCGGTCTACTTGGATGCCGCTCTACGCGAAACGCTCAAAGCGCTCGAATACTTCGCGGCGTTCGCAGCGGCGGCCGTTGCGTTTGCGGACGACCCCGATGAAACGCTGGTCTGGAATGCAGTGGCGGTCGTCAGCGCTCTCGTTTGCGTCCTCGCGCTCGTGCAAGAAGCAACGGTCGCGCCATCGGGCTTCTGGCTGCACGGCCGCATCGTCCCGCGCATCGCGGGTCCACTGGAAGGTCCGAACCAGCTCGCGGGTTGGCTCGACCTCATGACGCCGTTGCTCGTCGCGCGCGCGCTCTTGGGCAAGCACGTCTGGCCCTTCGCCGCCCTTGCGACCCTCGCGGTGACGACGGATCTCTTGGCCCTTTCACGCTCCGGAGTGGTCGGAATCGTCGTCGGCGTAGGCGTGATCGCGTTTTTGGCGGCGCGTGTCGGCTTCGCACGCCGCCTCATGTATGCGGCGCCGCTTGCAATCGTGCCGCTGATTGCCGTCAGTGCTATCCTCACATTTGCGAACACGGGCGTCGGCAATCTCGCAAATGGAGGCGCAGGCGATCTGGCAGCGCGTTTCCAAATCGCCTCGGAGCAAACGGTTGAAAACGGCCTCGCCCCGCGACCCGTGCTGTGGAAGGCGGGGCTGCAGATGTTCGCCTTGGATCCGGGCCTCGGCATCGGAGCCGGAAACTACGAACTACTGACGCCGCTGGTCGGGCTCGTCGGCGTGCGCACGCACGCCAATAGTCTGTACGTGCAGGCCCTGGCGGAAACCGGGCTGCTCGGGTTCGCGGCGATTCTCTGGACCATCGTCGCCGCCGTCACAACGATGCTGCGCAACGCGCGCGGACCGCTGTTGGCCGGCATCGGCGCCGGAACGATCGGGCTCGCCGTCCACGAGGCGTACGATCTGCTGACGTTCTATCCCAAGGTCGGCGAATTGTGGTGGCTGTTGCTCGGCATCGGGGCCGGTGCGGTGGCTCTGGGGACGCGGCGATGAGCTTCACGCGCGCGGCGCTGGTGACGATCGGCATTGCGTTCATTGCGGCTGAGATCGCGCGGCCCACCGTACCCCATGACAAGAAGATCGCGTCGCGCGCGCTGCTGACGGCCTCGCAGCAGACGCAAGCGCCGATCGCAGGAACGCTCGATCCCGAGCTGCTCAACGATCTGCCGCGCATCTGGCCGAACGCACCTTCGATCTTGAAAGCGCACGGCACCGCGCCGCTGCGCATCGTCGGATGCATCCATGATCCGTACACGCACTCAAATGGGGCAGCCGTTTTCCCCATCGTCAACGGCGTGCGCCTCGCCGATTTCTCCGCGTCTTATCAGGGCGACCGTTACACGCTGCTCATTCCGTTGCGCCCTCCATTGCCGCAACGGTTCGATGTCGCGGTAGGTTTGGTCTCCGCCGATCAACGCGGTTACTTCCGCTCGAACAAAACGCTCTACGCGGGATCAGGCGGAAGACCGGAACGTGGCTGGCTCATAAAGAACGACTTGCGGTAACGCGTCGTAATCGTTCGATATGCCGACGGCGCCTGCTTGAAATCAAAGCAGTCGCGCAGGTCGTCGGAAAACGCGTCTCGCGAGCCGAGCGGCTTGAGCCCGAAGGTTTCCTCGGTAAAGCGCAAGATGCTACCGAACTCGTGTTGCGCGTGCGAAACGTAGCCGTGTTTGGAATACGGCGACACGACGATGAGCGGAACCCGAAAGCCCAGGCCCATGCGATCGACCTGCGGCGGCTGCACGCTATCGTACCATCCGCCCCAATCGTCCCAGGTGACAAAGACCGCGGTCGAGTTCCAATAGGGGCTCGCCCCGATGGCGTTGACCACCGACGTCACCCAGGACGGGCCGGTGTTGCTTGCGGCAAGGGGATGGTCGGAGTTCTGGAAATCCGGAATCACCCAACTGACTTGCGGCAGCGCGCCCGCAGAAATGTCGTTGAAAATTTGGGTTTCGGGATTGGCTTCGTTGCGGGCCCAATCGGGTCCGTAGCGGATGTGCCGAATGGCGTCGTAGGCCGAGAATTGGCCGCCCGAGCGTGTGTTCAGTTGAGGCGTGTAATAACGCCATGTGACGCCGGCGGCATCCATGCTGTCGGCGAGTGTCGTATAGTTAAAGCACGGGAAGACTCCGGGGGAATCGGTGCCCGCCGAAGTCAGTTGCGGCACGAGGGAACCGGCGGGCGCATCGCATCCCCACGGAGAGCCGTTCGGCACTTCGTCCGCATCATTGGACTGCCCGGCGATGAGATATTGGTGCGCTGCGAAGCTGGGGCCGCTGTTGGACTGGAACGTGTCGTCTCCGAGTGTGTACTGTTGAGCGAGCTGCCAATACGGTTGCGTTTCGGATTGAGGAACGTAACCATACGCGTAGTGGGGGTCGCCGTTCGGGATTGGATTGTATAGCCCGTTGACGATGCCGAACTCATGCTCGAGGTCGAAGCCGTCGAGCTTTCCGCCGTCGTAGGCCGTTTCGAATGAATAGTGAAAATGGCCGAGATCGTGGCCGTCTTCGAGCAAGCGCGGCACGAGGGTAACGTGGGACCCGTCGTGGGCAAGGCCGCTCGTAGCGGTGTTTGCCCCCGGAAATCCTTCGAACAGATTGTTAAACGAGCGGTTTTCCTGCACGATGATGACGACGTGCTTGACGATCCCCGCGGCGCCAAGCGGCGTCGTCTCATACACGGGCGTTTCCGACGGTTGCTGGGCTAACCTTACGCCACTTCCGGCGCCGCCGCTGCACGCGGCGAGCCCGGACGCAACCAAACAAGAAAGAAGGCCAACGGTACCGGATCGGCTCACAGTCGTGTCCCTTCGTCACTAGAGTACGGTCTTGCAATACGACGCAACTCCTCGTCCTCCGTTTCGCACGCTAGGTGGGGCACTTCAAGGGGGGACGTTGAAACCCAGGACATGCGGGTGGTGATCGTGGGGGCAAGTGGTCAGCTCGGCGGCGACCTCATGGACGCGTTCGCGGACATCGCGCCGATCGGTCTGGAACACAGTACGTTCGACATCGAGCAACCCGCGGCGATCACGACGATGCTGCTGCGACAAAAACCCGACGTCGTCATCAACACGGCCGCTTTTCACAACGTCGAGCTGTGCGAAACACATCCGGACCGTGCCTTCGCTATCAACGCCTTAGCGGTCGATCAGCTTGCCGCGCAATGCGCGGCGGCAAACGTTACGCTTGCGCATGTCAGCACGGATTATGTGTTCGACGGCGACACCTCGCAACCGTACGCCGAGAGCGATCCTGCCCGGCCGCTTTCAGCGTACGGCATCTCAAAGTACGCCGGCGAACTGCTGATCGCGCGTAATACCTCGCGCGCCTTCGTCTTTCGCACAAGCGGCCTCTACGGAACGCGGGGCAGCAGCGCGAAGGGCTATACGTTCATCGAACGCATGCTGGCGCAAGCCGCCGCAGGGAAACCCTTGCGCGTCGTTGACGACGTGACGTTCTCGCCGTCGTACACGCGTCACGTCGCTGTAGCGATTCGGCGCGTGATCCAAACGGAACGGTATGGAACGTACCACGTCACAAATGCGGGCGCGTGCACGTGGTACGCTTTCGCGCAAGAGATATTCCGCCAAGCGAACGTGGCGGCAGACCTCTCGCGGACGACGCAAGCATCGTTCCCGAGCCTCGCCCGCCGACCGCGATATTCCGCGCTCGCGCACAACGCGCTCCTCAGACTCGGATTGCCGGAACTGCCGGATTGGCGTCAGGGCATACGCGAGTATCTCGGCGCGCGGGCAGCCTAAGCCGGCGCTTGACTCCCAACGCCTTATCAGTAGCGGCCGGCATCGGCGCACCGCTTGCTGCCGTGGCGTGGTTTGCTCTTTTGTGGTACGGCGCCGAAGTTTTCAACGGAGGACAGCGTAGGGAGGCGGCGGACCGACTCCGCGATACGCTTTTCCTCGCGGTCGTGTCGTCCTTCGCACTCGCGCTGATCGGTTTGTTCGAATGGCTGGCGTGCCTGGCAGTAGCAGCGGCCCTTGCTGTATTCCGATTCCGGCACGACCGGAGGTCGCCGCGCCGAGCGCTCGCGCACGAGCTTAGCCCTCTCACCTTCGTGCTTCCGGTTGCCGCAGTCACAGCCGTGACTTGGCCCGGAATCGTGCGGCCTCTCTTGGAAGGCGATTCATTGGGCTATCACCTTCCCAACGCTGCCGCGTGGGCCAACGCCCATTCATTATGGACAACCACGACGACCTATTGGTGGTATCCGCCTGGTTCTGAACTCTTCGCGTCCGCGTTGTTCCTGATCGGTGGCCCAACCGTACTCGGTCTCGCGGGGTTCGTCGCTTTGCTGCTGCTCGCGTTACGGATCGAAGCGTTTTCGCGCCACGCGGGACTTTCGCCATGGAGCGCCGGCGCCGACGCCGCGGCAACCGTGACGGTACCGACGATCGGCTTGCAAGGGGCCAGCCTGCAAAACGACGTCTGGCTCGGCGCTTGGGTGCTGGAATGCCTGTGGGCGCTCGAATACGAAAGAGCGGCTCTCCAGCGTGCGCTTACAATCTGCGCCATCATCAAGCCGATCGGTATTGCCTATGGCATCGTGTTTGCCGCTCTCGGGCTGCGAGGCATTCACGGCACTTCAGTAAGAGCGCGCGCCGTGCTTGCCCCATTCACTCTTTTCGTCATTTGGGCGCTTCACGTCGTGATCTTATGGCGCGATGCGGTCATCGAGCCCGGACAAAGCGCGTACCCGCACCTGCAGTCGACGATTATACTAGCACACGGACTTGCCGGCGCGCGCACGTTTGCGCAAGCGTTGATCGGACAAGGCGTCGGAGCCGTCGTACTCGGTGCGACGATCATCGTCGCTCTCTTTACCGCAAAAACTCGGAAACACCGCTACCTGCCGTTGATTCTTGCGGCATTCTTTTTCATCGAGCCCTTCGGCTACGATAATGGGGTGCCGCAACTGGCGACGGGCATGTCGCTTCGCTTCATGATACCGGCGTTCGTTATTGGCGTTGTGGGGAGCCTCGACCACGTAAAGCGCTGGTCAACGCCGATAGGGCTCGCCGCCGCTGCTCTGGCGGTTTTCCAGATCCGGTCGATCATCGGCATTTTCTGGAACTATGCCCACACGCATGCCATCGTGCCAATCGCCATTGCGGCCGGGATACTCATGAGCGTCAGGAACAAGCTGCCCACCGCGGCGGTGGTTGCGCTCGGCACGGCCATCTTGCTCTATGGCGTCCGTCAAGACGTCAATCCCGTCGGGTACTATGATGCGTGGCTGGGAAGCAACGTTGCTCCAAGTGGTCTATACGCCTGGTTGTCGCGTACTCGTCCACAACGTGTCGTTGTTTCAGAACTGAGAGGCGGCCCGGTCTCCGTTGTCTTGCCGGGCACTCTCGTAGCGGATGCAAATTCCGATCCATGCGCCGAGGCGCGGCGCTTACGGGCTGTCGTGATCGTAGCCGCTCGATCTCATCGAAATTGCGGCCGCCGAGTCTTTGCCGATGCTCATGCTAGCGTCTATGAACCGACGGATTCCAACTGATGCCAAGCGCCCTAACCATTGCGGACTGACTAATATGGGCGACGTTGGTATCGTCGCGCATCACGATGCTACCGGCGAGGTCGGGGGGAAGCAGCCTCGTAGAAACGGCATCCATGGATGATTTTGATGGTATTGTTCCCGGTGCTGTCAGCCCTGACACGGTACTGCGAAACGACCCTATTTTCGCTATGTTGGGTGCTCGCTTAACGTCTCCGTACATTCTCGGGATGGTTCTTGCGTTACTTGTGCTCACTGCCTTCGTGCTCGGTTCGGCGACCGAATCGCGCTTCATCTACACGGATTTTGATGCGAACCTGCGTTGCCCCAACGGCGGCTCACAACGTCGTGACGCCGGCCTATTTCGCCAAAGTCGCCCTCAGCGCCATCGTGGTCCTGGCGCTGGTCGATGTCCTTTTCGTTGCTGCGTTTCCCCGGTTATCGCGGCTCAACACCGATTTCTCCGCCGCCTACCTTGATCGCGAACTGTCCCTGCTTAGCGGCACGCATCCAATCACCGTTCCGGGCGACTCGGCGCTCTGCGGGTACGGCGTCGCGGCGCACGAGAGCGCGGTCGCCCTGCTCGCTCGGAAGACACGTAAGCCATGGATTAACCTTTCGTACGAGGGCGGCAGCCCCGCCAACACATACGCCATGCTGCGGATTCTCCAACGGTACGGCGTCCGTCCGCGTGCCGTCGTCTTCAACGTCAATCTCAAGGAGTTCAACCCCGACGACAGTGCCTATCAGCGGCTTTATCCAGCCGTGGAAGCGCTGATCTGGCCCACCCTAGCACCGGCGGAACGTGATCGCTTGAAAGCGGCCGTTGGAAAAGATATCGAGACACATCTCACCCTTGGCTTGGAATCCATTTGGTGGATGTACGGAATGCGTGAGGACCTGCGTGAAACGCTGTTTACTCCTTGTCGATGTCGAATGCGATGGCCACGGTTTCTCCCCCACGCAATTCTATCACGTTTGGGCGATTCACTCGCAAGGGCAATGTACGCAAACGCCAGTTCACAAACCCGGAGAAGCGGGAGCAACGGCTGCGAGCGCCCGAGCCAGCTGCGGATCGGCCGCGACATCACCGTGTTTGGCATCGGCTGGTTCGGCGACGACGATGTCGGGCGTGATGCCGACGCGGTCGATGTTGCGGCCTCTCGGCGTCACGTAGCGGGCGGTCGTAACCTTCAGTGCTGCACCATCAGGTAGCGGAAAGACCGATTGCACGACACCTTTACCGAACGTTCTCGTGCCGACGATCGTCGCGCGACCGTCGTCCTGCAGCGCTGCGGCGACGATCTCCGCAGCCGACGCCGTATCGCCGTCGACCAGTACGGCCACCTTGCCGCTAAAGCCCACCTGGCCGGTCGCGCGTTCGACGTGCGCGGTGCCCCCGCGCTCGCGGATCGTGAAGATCGGCCCCGCGGCGATGAACTGCGAGGCGACCTTCTTCGCCTCGTCGCCGTAGCCGCCGCCGTTGCCGCGTAAGTCCAGGACGAGAGCGGTGACCCCGCGCGAGCGGAAGCCGGCGAGGGCGGCGGCAAGTTGCGCAGCGGCGTCGTCACCGAAGCGCGTCAGTTGCACGTAGCCGACGTTGCCGGGCAGCATTCGCGCCAGCACGATGGGCTGCGAAACCGCCGCGCGCACGATCGCAACCGGCCCCGGTAACGGTTCACCCTCGCGGACAAGTGACAGCCGCACCGTCGTCCCGATCTTGCCACGAAGCATCGCGCGAACCGCATCGGGGCTTTTTCCGCCGAGCCGCGCGCCGTCGATGGCCACGATTTCGTCGGCAGCCTGCACTCCGGCGCGTTCCGCCGGACTGCCGGGGATGATACTTTCGACGCGCGCCCGCTCGCCGTCCGGCTCGATGGCGACGACGGCGCCGATGCCGCCGAACGTTTCGTTGCCGAGAAACGCGTTGAAGCGTTTGAACGCGGACGGATGAAACAGCAGCGTATATGGATCGTGCAGCGACGCCGCCTCTCCGGCGAGCGCAGCCTGCACGACAGCATCGGCACGCAGCCGCTTCCCATAATGCAGCAGCGCGCCGAGCACCGTACGGTCGATCAGTTCTCCGCCATCGTCGCGATTCAGGCGTTGCGGCACGTACGGCAGCAGCGCGTCATCGATGCCGCGCGAGACGAGATACGCCGCGACGCCCTGCCGCGCACCGCCCGCAATCTCACGCGGCGTGACGGGGCCGTCGTACGTTGCCAGCAACGTCGTGTAGCCGATCTGCAACTCGAGCAAGTCGAGCGCCGAGAGGTCGGTCGCCGCGTCTGACGCGTGCGACCGCGCCGTCGCCGACGCACTGAGCGCCACGACCAGAGCGAGAGCACGAATCATAAGGCGAGCGTCAGCAATCCCGAGAGGCTGCAGCGCCGGGCACGAACCTTAGTTTCTCACCGTCAATACCAAGCGAAGTCCGGCTGGTTCCACGTACTGCGCGTCGGTCGCGAGGGCCCCGTAGACGGGGTTTCCCCGGGCATTTTGAGCGACGATGCCGCGATACGGAACGCCGGCGCCGAAGCGCGTGAACGGGCCGGCTACGGCGTTCAAAAGGTTGGTCGCGGAGAGCGAGAGGTCAACGCTCTTTCCGAGTTGTTTTCCGGCGAGGGCGTTGAAAAGCGTGAAGGGCGCCGCATTGAGCTCGTTGTTGTTTCCGCGGAACACCGCCGACGTCGCCGCGTGCCAGCCGGCGTTGCTCCAATCCAATTCAACGGAGCCTTGCTGCTGCGCGACCCCGAGGAATTGCGCGTTGTCGACGAGGTTGCCGCCCGAGGTCGGATTCGAGAACTGCGCATTGAGATCTTTGGGGTACGAAACGTTGAGACCGTACATCGCGGTCAGGAAGAGACGCTGTGGAACGAAGCGTTGCGAATAACGCACCTCGGCGCCCTGATAGACTGCGTTTCCGACGTTACTCTGATATGAAACGCAAGCCGGAAGGGGATTGGTGTAGGAATTGGCTTTGCACGCGCCGTTCGCCACGGCGGCGAGCGGGTAGAAGATCTCGATCGGATTGCGGAGATTCGTCCGATACAAGGAGACGTCGAGCGTCGCCCGCCGCGAGAACTCATGCGAGAAGCCAAGCTCGTACTCGGTGGCGTGCTCGGGGTGCTCGTTCGGGCTTCCTTGCCCGACGAAAACGTTGTTGCCGTCCAAGGTCAATTGGCTGTACGGAAACTGGTAGCGCTCCACAAGGAGCGGCGCGCGAAAACCCGTCCCCAGCGAAAAGCGTAGCGCCGTATCGGGAGTGGGGTTGTAGATCGCACCGAATCGGCCGTCGAGGTTGGCGCCGAAGGTCGAGTACCGTGACTCGAACAGGCCGCCGTCGAGCCGCAATTTGGGCGCCGGCGCAAAGCCGCCCCGCGCGTAGAACACGTCGATCGTCTGTCCAAGGAGCGGTTGTGCTGGTGAAAGCGTCAGCGGCACGCCGCCGGCGGAACCGGGACCGAGAAAGCCGAGCGACTCGTAGCGCGTGTAGGCGCCGACGGCGAATTGTGAGGTTGCGAAGGTGCGCTGCCACGTCAGAGCACCGTTATAGCGACGGTCCACGTGCGTCAGGTCGTAGGGCGTGGCGCTTCCGCCGCTCACGTCAACGCTATTGTCGCTCACGGAGAGATCAGTCGTCACTTCCCCGGCCCCAAGAGGGCTGCGGCCGCGAAGTTGGTAAGCGCGGATGACCTGCGCCAACGTCTGCCCGCCAGGACCGATGAATTGATCGTACTGCGGTGTGCCGATATCGCCGCCGTTGCGATCGATGCCGTTGAGCGTGCTGCTCTGATCGCGGTTATCGCCCAAGCTGAAGACGCGCGCCGTGACGTCGGCATTCTGCGCAAAGGACCACGTGAGCGAGCCGAGCGCAAGGTGCGAGGCGACGGACGAGCCGAGGTGCGTCGCGCACGGCGCGCACGCCGGATCGGCGTTCGAGTAGAGCGGTACCGTCCGGTTGACGTACCCCGCCTCGTTCTGATCGTCGAAAGCAGCTGCATAGCCAAGCCGTCCCTGTGCGCCGCTCGCATTGAGCCACCCCTCGCTTCGTCCGAACGAGCCGCCCGAAAACGACGCCGCGTAGTGCGGTTCCTTCGTCGGCCGCAGCGAGAGCAGATCGATGGCGCCGCCGAAGGTATTGCTGCCGTTAGAATCTTCCGGCCCGAGGCCCTCGGTCACATCGACGGCCGAAAACGCGGCGACCGGAAGGCGTGAAAGATCGAGGTCGCCGGTGTTTCCATCGTTGAGGAGTTGACCGTCGAGCGCGATGAGCGATTCCGACGGATCGGGACCGCGCAGCGCCACGACGGTGATCGCGCTGGCCGCGCCGCCATCGGGCCGGGCGAACGTGGCCCCAGGGAGCGTTTGTAAGCCGTCGACAACTCGGTCTTCACCGAGCCGCTCGAAATCCGAACGCGTCAGCGCGATCGATGGAATCGTGCCCACAATAGGTGCGAGGCGGCCGTCGACCGTTACGCTGCCGATCTGCCGCAGCTTCGGCGAATCGAGCGGCTCAAGAGCCACCTGGACGTTGACGTCGTGATCGGCTTTTACCGCCACGGTTAGCGGAGCGTAGCCGCGCGCCGAAGCGGCGAGCTGGTACGAGCCGGGGCTGACGAGGAGCGAAAAATCACCCTTGCCGTCGGAGCTGACAGGCGTGGCCCTGGAACCTCGCACCACGACACCGGCGCCGGCCAGCGGCATGCCGGAGATCGCGTGCACGTTGCCGCTGATCATGCAGCAAACGGCAAGCAGGACTGGGTTCATGGTTTCTCCATCAACGGCGAGAACGCACGGGTTCGCGAAGCCTCGGACGCTTCTTTCTCCGCTGCCGGCATCCGCAGACTGCTCACTGCATTGGGGCGGCAAGGCGCCGTAAAAGCGGGAAGAAGGGCCGGTGCCGCGTTTGTTTACGTCGAGCGTCGAAGCGGGGCCCGCGCGCGATCGGCCGATCCTCGACGGCAGCGCCGTCATTGCCAAGAACTGTTGGAACGTCCCGCGGCACAGCGTCGCCATGATCGGACGGCCTGCCGTGTGGGTCGCCCTCGATATCAACACGCCGCGCATAGCGCTCGGGCCGCTGACGATCCCGGCGCGGCGACTGCGCTGGGAACAAGACTTCGGCGGTCATCTTTTCCTCGCGCTCGCGTCCGCTGACGACCGTGAAGTGACGATCATCGAAGCCGGGCCGCGCCGTCCCAATCAAACGGGCGCTCTCGTGCCGTTCCGGTATCCCGAAGATCATTTCGCGCAGCGCGGGCTCCTCGATTTCAAACCGATCGTCATCGAACCGCCGCATGGACTGAATGCACGATTCTTCGACGATCTGATCCGCCGCACGCAACGCGACTATGACGGCGATCAACGCTACCTTGCAATCGAGATTCCGTTCCTGCGCGTCGGGCGCGATTCAAACTCGTATACGGTCGGCGTGTTGCTCGCGTGCGGCGTCGATCCGCGCGCGATCCCGAAGCCGCGCGATCCGGTGCGTTTCGAGATCACGGGTTATCCCGGCGTCGAAGACCCGGTGCATCACGCCAACTTCGGTACGTATCTCGGCCAGCCGTACGATCTGAGCCACGGCGTGCTCGCGGCTCCCTACCACGATGCCGACGGCAGCGTCCGGCTCGTCGTCATCGGCGGCGAACCGCACGGACGCGCGTGCACGCCGCACGGCGAAGTGACGCTCGACCGTCACGGACGCTGCGTGCTCGCGCCGCCCGACGCCGAGCGCCATGGGCTGCCCGTGCCCCCGACGGCGCCGCCGGAGCAGATCGTCTCGCGTCGCTTTTTTCCGAACGATCCCGCGCCCGCGGGCGCCCTCATCACGCTCATCGTCGCCGGCCACGCGGTGCCGCTGCGTCCCGGCACGTCGTATCGCGGGACGATCGTGGCGCGGAACGATGCGCTCGGACTAGCGATCTTGCGCGGTCAAGAGGGCATGATCGTGCTTCCCCTCACCGAACTGGGCGTCGAGTTACGCGATCCCAAGCGGGTCGACCGTCTCTTACAGATCGGCAGCGAGTTGACCGTCGGACTGCACCGCGATCGCCACCCGCGGTTGAGGGCCCACGGCCGCGCCGCTCGGCAGGACGCGTTCCGAGCGCGACGAGCGCACGCGCCGCGTCCGGTCGTGGTCGCGACCGTCGCCGCACTGGCCGTGGCCGCAGCGGCATTCGTTGCCTTTGCCGTCTGGCATCGTCCGCCCGCAGCGTGATCGCGGCCAACGGCACGGCAAACGCCGAGCGAAACCACGCCGTTCAGCGCGGGGTCCGAGAGAACCATGGACCTTACACACGACTATCCGCGCAGCGCCAAAGATAAAATGGCGGGCATCGATTCGCTTGCACGCATGACCGACAAAGCGCGCGCCGCAGCGCAAGGGAAGCTTGGCGAATACCACTACGACTGCCCGCACGACAAACCGGTGCTGGCGTTTCTGGGCGTCGACGCGGCGACGTTCAAGCAAAAAGCCGCGACCTCGAGCGATGCCGACGTCGAAACGTGGGTTCGCGACACATATCTCAAAGGCAAGTCGCCCGCGGAGATTGCCGCTTTCAACGAAGATCGCGAGAACTGGCGGCCTGACCCCGGATCGCAGAGCGCAGCGTATTTCGACGAAACGCGCCAAGCGGTTGCACCCGATCGTCCCGAAATCAAGACGTGGTTTGACCTCCTCGATCTCGACGAAAAACGTCCGGTCGCACGCGCGCACGCGTAACTTGAACGTCGCAGACCGAGCAGGCGCAGTATGCATCCCCCGATCCGACTACATCGGTTTAGGCCATTACGGCGCCGCAGCCGAACGCGATGGCCGTGGACGACCGCGCTACACCCGCGCGGCGAGGTAACTCTGCAAGCCCTCGACGTTCACGCGATCCTGCCGCATCGTGTCGCGGTCGCGGACCGTGACCGTGTCGTCGCCGAGGCTCTGGTAGTCGACCATGACGCAGAACGGCGTCCCGATCTCGTCTTGTCGCCGGTAGAGTTGCCCGACGTTGCCTTCGTCGTACTGGGAGCGCAGGTGCGGGCGCAGCGAGGATTCGAGACGTCGGGCGAACGCGACGAGTTCCGGCTTGTTGCGCGCGAGCGGAAAGACGCCGACTTGGACGGGCGCGATCTTCGGATGGAAGCGCAGCACCGTCCGTCGCGTTTCCTTGCCGGACTCCGCATCCCTGACCACTTCATCAGCGTAGGCGTCGATCAGCATGGTCAGCGTCGTACGGTCCATGCCGGCGGAGCTTTCGATGAGGAGCGGCGTGTATTTCGTCTTGCTCGCCTCATCGAAAAAGGTTAGGTCCTTACCGGACAGCGCCATGTGCGCGTCGAGGTCGTAGGTGCCGCGGTGCGCGATCGATTCGAGTTCGCCCCAGCCCCAGGGAAAGAGGTACTCGACGTCGATGCCGGCTTTGGCATAGTGGGGCCGCTCTGCGGGTTTCAATTCATAGAAGCGCAGGCGCTCCGGCGTGACGCCGTACTGGCTGTACCAACGTTTGCGCGCCTCGACCCACCGCTCATACCACGCCACATCGTTGCCGTCGTCGGGCACGAAGAATTCGAGCTCGGCCTGCTCGAACTCTCTCACGCGAAAGGTCAGATTGCCCGGCGTAATCTCGTTGCGAAACGACTTGCCGATCTGCGCGACGCCGAACGGCGGCCGTTTCCGCGCACTTTGATAGATGTTCTTGAAGTTGACGAAAATGCCCTGAGCGGTTTCGGGCCGCAAATACGTCCGCGCGGCCGAGTCTTCGAGCGGGCCGACGCTCGTTTGCATCATGAGGTTGAAGTTGCGCGGCTCGGTCAACGTGCCGCGCATTCCGCAGTCGGGACACTGTTCGCGCGACGCCAAATGATCGAGCCGGAAGCGGTGCTTGCAGTTCGTGCAGTCCACCAGCTTGTCGACGAACTGCCCGACGTGCCCTGAAGCGACCCACGTGCTCGGATGCATGATAATCGATGAGTCGAAAGCGACGACGTCGTCGCGCAATTCGACCATCTCGCGCCACCATGCGTCCTTGACGTTGCGTTTGAGGATGGCGCCGAGCGGTCCGTAGTCGAAGAAGCCGCCGATGCCGCCGTAGATCTCGCTCGACGCAAAGATGAAACCGCGCCGTTTTGCGAGCGCCGTGATCTGTTCCAGGCTGACGCGCGGTTTCGGATCGGTCACGGCCATGCGCGCTTCGATTAGGGCCGCCCCGAGGGTGTGCCTCCTGCTCTCGTTGTACTGTGCGGCGTGAGTTCGCTTTCGACCCCACTCATACTTGGACTATTCGTCCTTGCCGGCGCGGCGATCTGGTGGGCCGGCGCCATCCTGGCGGGGACGACGGATGCGATCGACGCGCACTTTGAATGGGGCGAAGGTTTGGGGGGCGCCGTCTTTCTCGCGATTGCGACGAACCTGCCGGAGGTCGCGATCATCGTCGGCGGTGCGTTTTCGCACAACTTGTCGCTGGCCGTCGGCAACATCCTTGGCGGCATCGCGATCCAGACCGTCGTGCTCGCGTACCTCGACGGTCCGGCGCTGCGCAACCGCGTGCCGCTGTCGTCCAGCGTCTCGTCGCTCACGATCGCGCTCGAAAGCTTCGTGCTGATCGCGATTCTGATGTTCTGCATGCTCGGCGCACTCTCGCCGCCGAGCCTGGTGATCGCGCGCACGACGCCGGCGGAACTCGCGATCGTGGCGACGTGGCTCGGCGGCCTGTGGCTCATTCGGCATAACGAAGACCGGCAAGTGTGGCATGCCGCGCGCGAAGAGGTCGCGCACGAAGCGCCCCTCATGGCCAAAAAGCACCGCCCGCTCGGGCAGGTTTTCGCCCTTTTCGCGGTCGCAGCCGTCGTAACGCTGGTCGCGGGCCTCATTTTGGCGCTGACGAGTTCGGTCGCCGCCGACCGTTTTCACATCGGCGGCGTCATTTTCGGGGCGACGATCCTCGCGGCGACGACGGCGCTGCCGGAATTGACGACGGGGCTCTATGCCGTTCGCGCCGGCCGGTACGAACTGGCGATGAGCGACATCATCGCGGGCAACGCGTTCCTGCCGGTGCTTTTCTTGTTCGGAACCTTACTGAGCGGCCGGGCGCTGCTGCCCGACGCGCAGGCGCCTGACCTCTACTTGACGGCCCTCGGCGCTCTCTTGACCGCGGTCTACGGCATCGGCGTCATCATCCGCTCCAAACGCATGATCTTCGGAGCGGGCGTCGATTCGATTCTCGTCTTCGTGTTGTACGCGATCGGCGTCGGCGGATTGTTCATCATCGCGCGCTGAGCGGGGCTGTCACGACTTCTTGCGGCCGCGGCGATTGGGATTGGGCGGTACCTTCTTGCCGGCACGCCGCGCTTGGGACAGCCCGATCGCGATCGCCTGTTTGCGGCTCTTCACCTTACTGCCCGAACGCCCGCTGCGCGCCGTGCCGCTCTTGTACTCGCGCATCTCGCTGCGCACGCTCTCCGACGCACCGCGACCGTCCTTACGGCGGCCGTTACTGCTCTTCTTACGCGCCGAGGCTTTACGACCCGAGGTCGACTTCTTCCGGGTTGATTGCGATTTCTTGCGACTCGACGATGACTTCTTACGAGACGACGAAGCCTTCTTACGGGTCGTTGAACTCTTACGAGCGGCGGACGACTTCTTGCGTCCCGGCGATGACTTCTTGCGTGTTGCTGAAGTCTTCTTTTTGGTGGTGGAACGGGCAGCCATCGATCATGCCCTCCTTTACGTTCTGCTTACCCGCTCAGATAAACGGAAACCCACGCGATGAAGCGCATGACCATCAGCGCGATGCGAGCGCGACGCCAGTCGTGATCAATTGCCCGGCCGTCAGTACGTCTTACCGTGGTGCGTATCGGGTTTGGTGGTCATAAGCTCACAGGATCGACATCCCATATCCTTCAGCGCAACGCTATGCTCAGGTACGGCATTCTCGGTACGACGCGACGAGGGCCGACCGCTATAGCGCCGCCCGCGCCAGGTGACACCGCGGCCCGAGAGCACGCGCAGGGTCGAGTTGACGGCGAGCGCGGCCAAGATCGCGGTGCCCAGCGGCTGCAGGAAGGCCGTTGCGCGCGGCATGCCGACCACGCCGATGCCGTGCATCATCGTCACGACGGTGGTCGCCGCTGCGGCCAGCGCTTCAGCGCTCTCGTACGAGCGTCCCCGAAGCGCTGCGCGCAATGCCAGCACCGGCGGGGCGCTCAGCGCGGTCATGTACGCGACGGCGCCGAGCAGTGCGGGAACGTTGCCGCGTGCACCGACGAATAGGTTTTTCGTGAAGCCTTCCCAGATTTCGCCGAACGAATGATACATGCGCACGCGGGCCAGCCGCGTGCCGCCGCCAAGCAGCAGCCGGAAGCGCCCGTCGGCTTTGAGGTTACGGGCGAACGAAACGTCGTCGACGAGTTCACCGCGCAGCGCAGCGTGGCCGCCGAGCCCATCGTACGCCGCGCGGGACACCAGTATGTATTGGCCGTTGGCAAGCGCGCGTTCCGGTTGCAACGGATCGTTGATCTGCTCAAATGTGCCGGACGCGTAGAGGATCATCGCCAGAATGAACGGCAACGTCGCGCGCTCCCAGAACGATCCTAGCTCCTGCGCCGTCACAATGGAGAGCGCGTCGGTCTGCGCGCCTAGCGCGAAGGACAATGCGGAGGCAGTCGCCGCTGGCTCATGCCGCGAATCGGCATCGGTAAAGAGATACCAGTCACCGCGAGCGTAACGCGCGCCTTGATGGAGCGCCCACGGTTTTCCGACCCACCCTTCGGGAAGCGACTCACCGGACAGGACGCGCAACTGCGGAAACTCGAGCGCAAGCTGCGCCAAGATTTGAGGCGTTGCGTCTTCGGAACGATCGTCGACGACTATGATCTCCGCGTCGACGTGTCGTTGCGCGAGCAGCGACCGCACGCAGCGTTCAATCGAGCGCGCTTCGTTGCGCGCCGGCACGATGATCGAAATGGGCGGGAGCGCCTGCATGGGCGACGCGTCGATCAGCGGAATATCGAACCAACCGGCATCGAATCGCGCGGTGCGCGCGGCGAAAGCGAGCGCAACGGCCGCACTGAGGTGCGTGAGCACGGTCAGCCCGCAGCAGCGTGCCGAACGTTCGCGCGGGGTTGGGTCTGCGCGCGCAATTGCCCGCAAGCGGCCGCAATGTCGCGGCCCATCGGCGTCCGCACCGTCGTTGGAACCCCCGCGGCGTCAAGGATTCGCTGGAAGGCGCGGATACGGGGCTCCGGCGTACCCCGCAGCGGAGCGTCGGGAGTTGCGTTGTACGGGATCAAGTTGACGTGATAGAGCCGCGCGCGCATCAGCTGCGCGAGGGCGCGCGCCGAGGCGTCGTCGTCGTTGACGCCGGCCAGCATCACGTATTCGAAGAAAATTTTGCGGCGCGTCCGCTCGATATAGGCGGCGCACGCCGCCATCAGTTGAGCGAGCGGATAACGCCGATTGACGGGCATCAGCGCCGCACGTTGCGCGTCGGTCGGGGCGTGCAGCGACACGGCCAAGTTGACTTGCAAAGCCGCTTGGGCGAAGCGTTCGATCTGCGGGACGAGGCCGACGGTCGAGATCGTGATGTGCCGGTGACCGAGCCCAAAGCCGTGCGGGTCGTTCAACAGCGCGACCGCGTCCATCACGGACTCGTAATTGGCGAACGGTTCGCCCTGACCCATGAACACGATGTTGGTGATCTTCTTACCGCGGGCTTTGAGGTCGCGCGCAAAGAAGCGGGCTTGATCGAAGATTTCGACGGCGCTCAAGTTGCGCGTGAAGCCGGCTTGACCGGTCGAGCAGAACGCGCAGGCATACGCGCAACCCGCTTGGCTCGAAATGCAGACCGTCGTGCGTCCGCCCCAGTGTTCCATGAGAACGGCCTCGACCTCGCTACCGTCATGCAAGCGGAATAAGCCCTTCGTCGTTTGTTCGTCCGCCGAATGCTGCAAGGTCACGGGCGTGAGCGATTCCAGTTCGAACTGCTCGGCCGCCAGGCGTTCGCGTAACTCGAGCGGCAGCACCGAGATCGCCCCGATATCCGGCACAAGTTCCTTCACCGCCGCGCGATACAACTGCTGCAAACGATATGGTTCGAGCGCATGCGCACCGGCAAACGCCGCCACATCCGCAAAGCCTGCGCGTTGCGCCCGTTCTGTCAACCAGTGTTCCGAAGGAGCGGTCACGATCGTACAGAGTATACCATGCGCGGATCAGACTTCGAAAAGTGGAACCTGCTCGACCGAAGACGTTACGGCGGCCGGCCGTTCATCGAGTTTGGCCCGTACGCTCTTGAGATCGTTCCACACCAGCCGCTTGGCGGCGCCCAGCTCTCCGCCGGTCATGCGCAAGATGTAGGCCGGGTGAAACGTCGCGAGCAACGGGATGCCGCCGGGGCCATCGAACCACTGCCCGCGTTGACGCGTGAGCGAAAAAGTCGGCCCGAGGAACGACTTTGCGGACGGCGCTCCGAGTGCCAAAATGGCCCGCGGTCGCAGAATCGCAATCTGCTCGTCGAGGTACGGGCGGCAATTCGCCATTTCGGCGGGCGTCGGAGCGCGATTGCGCAAGCGCACGCCGTCGTCGTACGTCGGGCGGCACTTGACGGTGTTGGCGATGAACACGTCCGCGCGCGGCAAGCCGATGGCGAGCAACATCCGTTCGAGCAGCTCGCCGGCGCGGCCGACGAACGGCCGGCCGAGCTGATCTTCGGTCTCACCCGGCCCTTCACCGACGACCATCAGCGCGGCACACGCGTCGCCTTCTCCGTAGACGCTGCGTTGCCGAATCGAACCGATCTCGCACCGGCGGCAGCGGTCGACGACCTCGGCCGCCTCCGCCAAGCGCCGCTCGCGGCTCGCGCGTTCGCCGAGTGTCAGCATTTCCGCTTCGGCGCCGTTCATTGCGCCGCACACTCCATGAAGACACCCGGCATCGGCTCGAGCAACACCGCCTCGCCGTAGGCGAGGACGCGCGTCGATCCGTCTTGTCGTTCGCTGGCATCGAAATGCAACCGCACGACGCCGTTGGCGCCTCTTTGCTCGGCTTCACCGAGCAACGCCGCGAGCGACCCGCTGCGCGCGCGTTCGGCGGCCGTGAGGTATTCGACCGGAGCGAAGCCGATGAAGGTGCCGAGCGTGCGAAACGTCGCGCGCAAAAAATTGCCCGGCGTGACGGCTTCACCGCGCACGAAGCCGAACGACGTCACGATACGAAAACCTTCAAGCCGTTCGAACGTGACCACCGCTTCAGGCGAAATCATCGTGCACGAAAGGCGCGCCGCGCGCCGGCGACCGTTGCCGCGAGCAATCCGGCGTAGAGGACATACCGCCCGATCAGGACCGTCACCAGCGCTCCGTACCAAGCGGCGCCGTGATGCTTGAGCCAATAGGCGCGGCGCGAACGTTGTTTGCGCGCTTCGACGCTGTACCGACCGCGCGCACTTCCCATGCCTTCATGCACCGCTTCGCTGGCCGGAACGTACCAGGTCTCCCAGCCGGCCGCGGCCGCCCGCTTGGCCAGATCGACCTCTTCGTGGTACAGGAAGAACCGCTCGTCGAAGGACCCGATCTCATCCAGCAGCGTGCGCCGAATGGCGAGCGCCGCACCAATCGCCAGGTCGACCCGGCGCTGTGAGGCGTGCCCCCACGCGCGCAGCGCGGCACCATTGGCACGCGACCGGAACGGTGGCCAATCGCCCCACGCGCTGGAACGTAAAAACGCTCCGCTCCACGTATCGAACTCCCCGCACGACTCTGCAATCGTGCCGTCGAGATTGTAGATGCGCGAGCCCGCGATGCCGCAATGCGGGTGCGCGTCCAGAAAGGCGGTCATCTCGGCGAGCGCACCGTCGCGTAGCTCGGCATCGGGGTTCAACAAGAAAATGTACGGCGCGCCGGTGACCGCCACGGCGCGATTGCACGCCGCCGCAAAACCCAGATTGGCGCCGTTCTCGACGATCGTCACGCGCTGCGCGTAGCGCTCGCGCAGAAACTCGCGACTGCCGTCGCTCGACCCGTTGTCGCTGACGACGACCCGCGCGAACGTCGGATCGGCGCGCACCTCCGAGAGCGCGAACACCGAATCGAGTGCGGTCGCGATCTTGTCTTTATCGTTCCAACACACGACGATCACGTCGACCGTCGGCTTGCTCACGCGGGGCGCAGTCCCATTACGCGGCTCCGGCCAGGCGCGGCCGTTGCTGCAAGTACGGCCAGATGAAGGCGTCGAGCGCACCGTCGAGCACGGCGGCGACGTTGCCGGTTTCCACATCGGTGCGATGGTCTTTGACCAGCGTGTACGGTTGCAGCACGTAGGAGCGGATTTGCGAACCCCACTCGTTCGCGCGCCGCTCGCCGCGCAGTTCGGCGAGCTTGGCTTCGCGCTCTTCGAGTTCGCGCGCAACCAGATGCGAACGCAGCATCGTCATCGCGACCTCGCGGTTCTGCATCTGCGAGCGTTCTTGTTGCGAGGCGACGATGATGCCGGTGGGCACATGCGTGATGCGGATCGCGGACTCCGTCTTGTTGACGTATTGGCCGCCCGCGCCGCCGGACTTGTAGGTTTCGATGCGCAGGTCTTCGGGCTTGATGTCGATCGTCGTCTTCTCATCCCCGGCGATCTCCGGTACGATGTCCACCGAGGCGAACGAGGTGTGGCGCCGATGCTGCTGGTCGAACGGCGAGATGCGCACGAGCCGGTGCACGCCGCGTTCGCTCTCGAGCATGCCGTACGCATTGCGGCCGCGCACGAAGAACGTCACCGACTTCAACCCCGCTTCTTCGGCGGGCGACTCCTCGGCGAGATGCGTCGCGAACCCTTTGCCCTCGGCCCAGCGCAGGTACATCCGCGCCAACATCTGCGTCCAGTCGGCCGCGTCGATGCCGCCGGCACCCGCGTGAATCGTCACGATCGCGCCGTGATCATCGTACTCGCGGTCGAAGTTGGCAGCCATCTCGAACGCATCGACGTCGGCGCCGGCAGCATCGATCAACGCATCGACTTCAGCCGCCGCGCCTTCTTCGTCGCCCAGAACCTCGAGCGTCTCACGCGCATCCGTTAACCGGCGCGCCGTGGCCGACATCGCGTCGACTTCCTCGCGCAACGCGGCGAGCCGTTTCATCACCTGCTGGGCGGCATCCGGCGCGTTCCAGAACGCCTCGTCGTGCGTGCGACGTTCGAGTTCGGCTACCGAGCGAGCCTTCCCATCGTAGTCAAAGACGCACCTTGAGCGCATGCAATCGCTCCTCGAGCCTCGCGATGGTCGTCAACTGGGAATCGCTCATGGTTCTCTTCCTTCCGTGCTACGCCGTCACGCCGTGGCAGCGTTTGAATTTCTTGCCTGAGCCGCAGGGACAAACTTCGTTGCGGCCGACCTTGGCGTCGCTCTTCGCCGGCTTGCGCGGTTCGTCATCGCCGCGGTTGGTGTGCAACTCACGCTTCCCGGGCGCGGGCGCACCGGGTACGGGGCCGAGCAGCTTCGATGCGTAGACGGGATCGAGGCGGGCGGGCTGGGCGGCTTCGAAACCGGGCGCCGCCAGCGCTCCGTCGGGAACCGCCTCGAAGTTGGGCACCGCGCCGTTGCCGTTGGGCCTTGCAGCCGACGGTTCGAGCGGAACGCGGGGGCCGCCGGCTGCGCCGATCGATCCGCCGTCGGGACCGTCGTTCCGCTCGACGACGACGCGGAAGATCGACTTGATCGCTTCATCGGCGATGTTGTTCTTGAGATCTTCGAAGATCTCGTACGCTTCTTTTTCGTATTCGACGCGCGGGTCTTTCTGACCGTAGCCGCGCAGGCCGATACCGGTCTTAAGCGCGTCCATCACGTAGAGATGATCGACCCACAAGCGATCGATCAGCGGCAGCATGATGTACTGCGACTCGATCGTACGGGTGATTTCGGGCGTCAGTTCGGCTTCTTTGGCTTCATAGGCTGCGAGCGCCGCCTCCCAAAGCCGCGTCTTCATCTCCTCGCGCCCGAGCTTTTCGAGTTCAGCCAGCTCCAAGCGTTCGCGCACCGGGAAGACGAGTTCGAGTTCGCTGAGCACCTCGTCGAGGTCCCATTCCGAAGGGTGCACGTTTTCGGGCGCGCTGCGATCGACGGCCTGATCGACTTTTTCCTGTAAGGTCTGCAGCATGAAGTCGCGCAGCGACTCACCGCGCAGGACGCGACGGCGCTCGCCGTAGATGACTTCCCGCTGCTTGTTCATCACGTCGTCGTACTCGAGCACCGATTTACGGATCTCGTAGTTGTGGTTTTCCACCTTCGACTGAGCGCGTTCGAACGAGCGTGAAATCAGTTTGGCTTCGATCGGCGTCTCATCGGTGAAGCCGACCAGGTTCATGATGCCTTGGATGCGCTCGGCGCCGAAGAGCCGCATCACCTCATCTTCGAGCGACACGTAGAACCGCGTGGATCCCGGGTCGCCTTGGCGCCCGGCACGGCCGCGCAACTGGTTGTCGATGCGACGCGATTCGTGTCGCTCGGTCCCGATGATATGCAGGCCGCCGGCCGTCGGCACGCCTTCGCCGAGTTTGATGTCGACGCCGCGCCCGGCCATGTTGGTCGCGATCGTGACGGCCGCCGGCTGACCCGCGTCCTTGATGATTTCGGCCTCACGCTCGTGGTACTTCGCGTTGAGAACCTCGCACTCCACACCGCGCCGGCGCAGGATCGATGCCAGCCGCTCGCTCTTGTCGATCGAGCGCGTGCCCACGAGCACGGGACGGCCCTTCTCGTGTTCGCGCACGATCTCATCAACGACGGCCTCGAACTTTGCGTTCTCGCTCTTGTAAACGATATCGCCTTGATCGGTGCGCGCGACCGGCTGGTTCGTCGGGATGACCACGACGTCGAGCCTGTAAATATCGCGGAATTCGCGTTCTTCGGTTTTAGCCGTACCCGTCATGCCGGCCAGCTTCTCGTACAGTCGAAAGTAATTTTGGAACGTGATCGTCGCGAGCGTTTGATCTTCGCTGCGAATCTTGAGGCCTTCCTTGGCTTCGATGGCCTGATGGATGCCGTCGGAGTAACGCCGTCCGTACATCAGCCGCCCGGTGAACTCGTCGACGATGATCACCTCGCCGTCCTTGACGATGTACTGCTGATCCTTGTGGAATAGGTGCCAGGCGCGCAGAGCAGCGTTGAGTTGGTGCGTCAACTCGAGGTTGCGCTGATCGTAGAGGTTCTGCACCCCGAGCATCCGCTCGACCTTGGCGACGCCCTTCTCAGTGATCGGAACCGCGTGCGCTTTTTCGTCGACGTTGAAATCTTCGTCCTTGACCAAGCGCGGCAGAATCTTGGCGAAGGTGACATAGTGTTCGGTCGCATCTTGGCCTTGGCCGCTGATGATCAACGGCGTACGCGCCTCATCGATGAGGATTGAGTCGACTTCGTCAACGATCGCAAAGTACAGTTCGCGCTGGACCATGTCGCTCAACTGCCAGGCCATGTTATCGCGCAGGTAGTCGAAACCGACTTCGTTGTTGGTGACGTAGGTAATGTCGGCGTTATAGGCGGCGCGCCGTTGTTCGGGCGCGAGATCGTGCTGGATGACCCCCACCGAGAGGCCCAGGAAGGTATAGAGCGGTCCCATCCATTCGGCATCGCGGCGCGCCAGGTAGTCGTTGACCGTGACCACGTGCACGCCGCGGCCCAGCAGCGCATTGGCGTAGACGGCCAAGGTCGCGACCAGCGTCTTGCCCTCGCCCGTTTTCATCTCGGCGACCTTGCCTTGGTGCAGCACGTGACCGCCCATGATCTGCACGTCGAAGTGCCGCATGCCGAGCGTCCGCTTGCCGGCCTCCCGACAGACGGCGAACACTTCGGGCAGGAACTCGTCGAGTGCCGCCAGCGCCGCCGCCTTCTCCAAGCCGGCGAGACGGCCTTTGAATTCAGCCGTCTTGGCTTGCAGCGCTTCGTCGGAGAGCGCCTCGATCTCCGGCTCCAGTGCGGCGGTCGAGACCGCAGTCCGCCGCAAACGCACGACCTCTCGCTCGTTTCCGTCTAGGAGGGTCTTCAAAAAGGCCATAGCAGTAGAAACCCGTTCGCCTCCCCGGCCGGTTCCGCTTCTTACAAGCTTCTTACGGGGCGGCCGTGTTTTGGGCGGATGGCCAGGTCGAGCCGTCGGCACGCACCACCCGCGTGACACGGTACGTGACATAGCGCGCGGTCAGAATCGGCGCTTGCCGTCCGCACGCCCACCATCGAGGCGAGCGCCACGGCCAGTAGCATGCTCAGGCAAAAGCCGACGTTTCTTGCTCGCATGGCGGGCGTTTACTCGCCTGGGCTGGTGTCCCCCGTTTGCGCCGACGGTAGGACAATACTGAACGTACTCCCCTCGTTCTCGACCGAACGGACCTCCAGGCGGCCGCCGTGCACGTCGACGATCTTTTTGGCGACGTACAGGCCGACGCCCGAACCCGCCACGCCGCGCGAACGCGCGTTGGCGGCGCGGCCGAACCGCGTGAAGATGCGGTCGAGGTCCGCCTGCGGGATGCCGATGCCGTGGTCGGCGACGTCGATCCGTACCTCATCCCTATTCCGGCCGGCACCGGCGGGTTGCAGCGTGACGTTGACGCGGACGGCAGCGGGCGAATACTTCAGCGCGTTACCGACGACGTTGTCGAGCACGTGGCGCAGCCGCGCCCGATCGAACTCGACCGCCACCGCCTCGTCGGGCGCTTCCACGATGATGCGCCCGCTGCGGTCCATCGGAGCCAGCGACTCCCTGACGAATTGGACGACGTCGCTCACCGTGCGCTGCAGAGAAAAACCGGCGCTCTGCGTCGCTGCCAGCGCCAGCGCGTCTTCGCTCAGCTTGGCCAGCCGATGCGTTTGAGCGAGAATCGTCTGCGCGCTGCGCCGCACCTCATCGTTGTCGGTTTCGAGCAGCAATTCCGAAAAGCCGGAGATCACGGTCAACGGCCCTTTGAAATCGTGAGCGAACATCGCCATTAAGTCGTCCTTGAAAGCGTTGCTTTCGGCGAGCGCCCGGTACGCTCGCGTCGATTGTTCGTAAAGTTCGACGTTACGAATAGCCAGCGCCGCCAAAGTGACGAGCGCTTCGCTCAAACGTTGGTCGGGGCGTTCGAACGGCAGCGACCGGGTCAGCACGAACAGGCCCTCATGCCGCGCGCCATCTTCGTCGACGCGCAACAACACCCGGCTTGCGAAGAACGCTTCGCCGGTTAACGAAGCGGCGAGGACCGTGCGCGCGACCAGCGAGTCGAGCGGCAGAGTTTGGGGCAGTTCCTCAACGTCGCCGGTGGTAGCGACGAAGGCAATGCGAGCCAACCGCTCACCGCGCCGGCCATAGAACGCCGCGCGCGTCGCCAAGCCCAATCGCACGCCGAGGCGGCAGAGGGCGTCGGCCAACGGCTCCAGTTCGTTGAACCCCAAGATCGTGCGGGCCGCCTCGGTGAGGGCTGCGCCTTCCGCCGCGTAGCGCCGCAACGCTTCGAAAGCGAGCGCGTTCGAGAGCGCGAGCGCGGCGTGGCCGGCGATCGTGCGCAGGTGCTTAACATCCTCTTCCGGGAGGCGCTCGTGCGCATGCGAAAGCGCGAGCACGGCACGTAACTGACCGTCAAAGGCGACAGCGACGAGGTCGACCTCACCGCTGCGCATGATGATACGGTGGCGGAGCGCATCGAGATCGACGTCGCCTTCGTCAATCGACGGCCCGAGCGATGAATCGGCACCCGCAACCGGCCGCAGCCGGCCATTGCGGACTTCAAATGCGGCGCACCGCCGCCCGAAATCACGCGCGATGCCCCGCGCAACGATCGCCAGCATGTCACCCGCTTCACGCGCATCGCGCAGCGCGAGCAGCGTCCGTTCCAAGTTCTCAGCGCGGCGACGCGCATCGATCGCTTCGGCCTCCACGAACCGAGCCTGCGAGTTAGGGATACGTGGCCGCCGCGTGCCGGAGTTTCCCGGCTGCACGCGGATGCACGTTCGGCGCCGTGACATGTTGGTGCGCCTGGCGACCATGAACGTAGAATACGATCACGGCGATGCACACGATGATGATGATCGCGGTGACGGCAGCGCGAATCGCGTTGTATCGCGTGCGCGCCGGTCCCCCCGTATTGATGATTTGCCTGCCCACGGCACGTCATCTTCGCCTGCCCGGCAACGACACCCGCAACCTGAAGAAGATGAGCACCGCAGACCCAACTTCAAACCCGCAAGCGCTCCGGATGCAGAATTTGCGAAAGCGGCACAGTACGCAACAGTTCACCGACCGTGACGAAGCGGAACCCCGCCGTGCGAAACCGTGCCACCATGCCGGGAAGAGCCTGGATCGTGTTGATCTTCCCGCTGTGCAAGAGGATGATGTCGGGCGCGGTAGCGTAGCGCGTGACGTGCGCGTCGATGGCGGACGGCGTTGCGGCGGCACGCCAGTCTCCCGGATCGTCGCTCCATAGGATAACGTGATAGCCGTCACGTTGCGCCGCTTCGACCGTGCGCAGCGTGAAGCGACCGTGGGGAGGACGCATCATGGTGCGGATGGCGGGGTCGTGAACGTACTGCTCGAGAGTGGCGGCGCCGCGGTCGAGTTCGCGCCGCACGGCGGCGGCGCCGAGCGCTTCGAAGTTCGCGGGATGGGTCTGCGTATGGTTGGCAATCTCGTCGCCTGCGCCGGCGATGCGTTGAGCAAGCGCCGGGAAGAGTTTGGTATCGTCACCGATCAAAAAGAACGTCGCAGGCACGTGCAGCTGCGTGAGTTCATCGAGCAGCAGTGGCGTTTCAACCGGATACGGGCCGTCATCGAAGGTCAGTGCGACCAGGCGCGGACGTGTGGAACTCGTCGGAAAGCGCTCGTGCAGCAGGCGATCGATGTGCGCCGTGATGCCCCCCGACAGCAAGCGATGCGCGTTTGCGGTACGCACGACGACCGGCGGCACGACCGGCGCAACCAGAATATGGACAAGTCCGAATCCGATGAGCGCGGCTGCGAGAAAAACGCCCCCCACGGCGGCGAGCCGGCTGCGACTCAGCTTCACTGCCCCGGCCGTTACTTCGGCGTGGCGACCGCGCCCGCTCCGCCTCCCGTGACGTAATCACGTCCGACGATCACCGTCACCGCGCCGCTCGGTGGCGACGAACTCACCGGATCCGGCTGCACGCTCGCGCCGCGCAGTGCAAGCGTCGAGAGGACCCGCTGGCCCTCAAGCGTCGCCCGCGGATCGGTGTGCACTTCGGTGGCATCGTAGCGGAAGCTATCGGCGTTGACCACGCCGTCGACCACGAAGCCCGCCTTACGCAGGGCCTCTGCTGCGCGCGCGCCCACGCCTGCAACGCCCGAACCGTTCTCGACTACGACGTGGACGCTGGCCGGAACGACGTGCGCGGCCGCCGCGGCGTCGGGCGATGATCGTGGCGGCGCAATCGGATCGAAGAAGTACTTCTGCACGAGCGCGCGCTTGGCGGCGTCGTCGGCAATCAGAACGTTGCCGCAGCACGCGAGATCCTTCGTATCGACGTACGGCACCTGCCCCGTCGTCAGATTCCCGCGGTCGAAGTGCTCGAACGCCAAGGCGAGGCTCATGATCTCTTGCTGCGAGAGATCGGTGTAGACGTTGCGGTGGATGATGTCGATGAACGTATTGAGGTGCAGCAAGTCGTGGAATTTGTCGTTCTGCAATTTGGCGAGCACGATACGAATGACTTGCTGTTGCCGTTTGATGCGGCAGGGGTCGCTGCACTCATCGTGACGGAAGCGGCTGTACGATACCGCCTGGTCACCGTTCATATGATACATTCTGCCGCCGATGAAGTGAATGTGCAGATGACCCCAGGTGTCGTCGTAGTTCATTGTCTCGTCGGGAACCACGTCGATCCCGCCGATCGCGTCGACCAGTTCCTTGGCCGCATTGATGCGTAGGGTGACGAAGCGGTCGAAGCCGCGTAGTCCCAAGAATTGGGCGATGACGCGTTCCGATGCGTGCGCATCCATCAGCGGCGAGCCGCCGCCCGCATAAGCGGCGTTGATCTTGTCCTCGCGACCGCTCGGCAACACGACGTCGGTGTCGCGCGGCACCGAGAGCATCGCGACGTGGCCGCTGGGATCGTCGGACGACGGAAAGTCGATCGACGCGGCCATGATCGTGTCGGTCCGGGCGTTGGTCGAATACTCCTCGTCCTTGGAATTGTAATCGTAATCGATGCCGAGCAACGCGAGCGCGATGCGGTCTTTGTGGAAAAGCGTCTGCGGCGGCGGAACGAAATACCCCGCCATCACGTCGCGGAAATTGCGCCGCTCGATGAGCGCCTGCGCGAACACCGCTCCGGCCAGAACGGCGACGAGGGCGACGACCGCGATGAGCACGCGGCCCGTGAGACTGTCGGCGCGCACCCTCATCTTACGCTCCGCTCACCCGGATCGCTGTCCGGTTCCCGGCGAGCAAGCTCGGGAACCGGGCGGTTCCCGGCGCCAAGCTCGGGAACCGGGCGGTTCCCGGCGCTAAGCTCGGGAACCGGCATCAGCGTGCCGTGAAAGTCGAATGCCGTACAGCCCTCGAGGCGAACCTCGACGAATTCCCCGGCCGCTGCTTTACCGGTAAAGTACACGTTGCCGTCGACGCCCGGCGCTTCGCCCATCGACCGTGCGCTCCAGGCCCGCGCACTCTGGAGCGCTCCGCGCAGGGGGTCGCCCGGCCGCAGCGCCTTGTGCTCTTCCACAAGCACCCGCTCGACGCGGCCTAGACGCTTTGAACGAGCCCGCGCGCTTGCATGCCGCTGTGCTTCGCGCAGGCGCAACAGCCGCACGCGCTGAGTTTTGACGGGAATGCGTGGTCCGAGCGTCGCGGCCGGCGTGCCTTCCTCGCGGCTGTACGTGAAAAATCCGACGCGGTCGAGCTCGGCTCGGCCTAGCCAGTCGTGCAGGTAGTCAACGTGTTCATCGGTTTCACCCGGGAATCCGACGATGAAGGTGGAGCGTAAGGTGACGCCTGGCACGCGGCTTCGCAAGGCAGCGAAGATTTCGAGGTAGCGCTCACCATTCGACGGCCGCCGCATCCCTCGCAAGACCTCAGGGTGCGCGTGCTGCAGCGGCATGTCGACGTATTTACACACTTTCGGAAGGGTGGCGAGCGCCTCGATCAGCTCGTCGTCGACGGTCGCGGGATACAGATAGAGTAAACGAATCCACGCCAGCCCATCGATCGCGTGTAAGTCGCCGAGCAACTGCGCGAGCCCCCCGCGGCGCAGTCCGCGGTCGCGCCCGTACATCGAAGTATCTTGGGCGATCAGAATCAGCTCTTTGACGCCGCCGCCGGCGAGCGCCCGCGCTTCGGCCAGCACCGATTCGCGGCGGCGGCTGCGAAAAGGTCCGCGCAACTGCGGAATGATGCAGAACGTGCACGGGTGATCGCAGCCCTCGGCGACTTTCAGGTATGCGGTCGCGCGCGGCGTCGTGATCAAACGCGGCAGAAAATCGTGCTCGGGCGGTGGCTCGTAATTCAAACGCACCGGTGCGCGGCCCGCCCGCGCTTCGGCCAGAACGTCGACGATCGACGCGTACGCGCCCGTGCCGACGATACCGTCGATCTCGGGTACGAGCACGCGCAACTGTTCGCCGAAGCGCTGCGAGAGGCAGCCCGCGACGATCAACTGCTGCTCCGAACGTTTTTGGGCCGCATGGGCCAAGATCGTATCGGTCGACTCGGCCTTCGCCGGATCGATGAAAGCGCACGTGTTAATCACGATCGCATCGGCCTCAACCGGTTCGGGCACCAGTTCCCAGCCTGCTTGTCCGAGCTTGCCGATCATCACTTCCGAATCGACTAAGTTCTTCGCGCAACCGAGCGAAACGAAAGCGACCCGGCTACTCTTCTTGCATTGCATCGTTGCAGTGTTCACTAAGTTAGCGGTAATTGACGAATTGCAGCGGAATGTCGGTTTCGAGCGCGCGCAGCACGTGTTGCGCCTTTTGCAAATCGTCCTTGTTCTTTCCCGAGACGCGCAGCTGCTCGTCTTGGTATTGCGTGCTCACCTTGAGCTTGGCGCTCTTGACCGCATCGATCAGCGGCTTCGATTTATCCTTGGCGATGCCGTTCTTGACGGTGATGGCTTGCCGTACCGCGTTTCCCGCCGCCGGCTCGACCTTCCCGTACTCGAACGCCTTGAGCGAAATACCGCGCTTATTGGCCCGGCTCTGCAGAATGTCGATGACGTTGCGCAGCTTCAACTCGTCGTCGGTTGTAAGGGTGATCGTGTTGCCCGCGTGTTCCAGCGACGTTTTGGAGTTCTTGAAGTCGAAGCGGCCTTCGATCTCCTTGCGCGTCTGGTTGAGCGCGTTGTCCAACTCTTGAGCGTCGATCCGCGACACGACGTCGAACGAAAAATCGGGCACCGTTATTGCCGCCCTAGGCCGAGGGAGCGCTCGACGACGTCGCCCGTCCGTCCCATCGGGCCGAGGTCGCGGCCGTTGACGGTCAACTCGACGCCGCCCGCATTCCCGGCCCGCACGTCGGCGTGGGCCCCATGGAAGCGCTTGCGCGTACCCGCGGGGTAGAGGCCTTCAAGCCGCTTCGAGCCGTCGACCCGCACGAGCAGCCACGACGGTTGGGTCAAGCGTACGCTCAGCGAGCGGACCTGCTGCTTGCGCGTACGCCTGACGGCCGGCGCTGCGCCGGGCGACCGGGGAGCGGGGGCTTGCGGCGTCGCCACGCCCAGGACCGTCGGGGTGGCGCGGCTCCGTGACACCCCGGAGCCCGAAGTCGGGCGGAAGGCCGTATACCCGACGAGGCCGAGCAGAATCATCGCAGTGACGGTCGCGACCCATAACCAGGGCGAGGGCCAGCGGCGCGTCCCGACGCCGACGCGGACCGGGTCGCCGGGCACGGCGGCGGCGGGGTTGCGGGCGAGCGAAGCGTTGAAAGCGTCGACGGCGCGCTCAGGATCGACGCCGAGAAAGCGGGCGTACGTGCGGATGAAGCCGCGTACGTACACCGGGGCGCCGATTGACGGCCAGTCCTCGCCTTCAATGCTTTCCAGGTAAAGAGACCGGATGTGGATGCGCTCGGACACCTGGGAGAGCGAGAGGCCACGCGCCTCTCGTGCCGCGCGCAACTCATCGCCGAGTCCTGGCATATAGGGCTTTGTGTTTGCCCCGTCGACCGGTTATCCTGGTCCTTTGATACAGCACGACGGACGCCCGCCAGAAGCCCCTGAGCCGCGGGTCGTCGCCGCGATGAGCGGCGGGGTCGATTCGGCCGTCGCCGCGGGCCTCTTACGAGAACGCGGCTACGACGTGGTCGGCGTTACGATGAAGATGTACGCCCCGACGCGGCCGGCGACGGCGAAGTCGTGCTGCGGCGCGCAAGACTTCGATGATGCGCGCCGCAGCGCGGCGGTGCTCGGCATCCCGCACTACGTGCTCGATTTCGAGGCGCCGTTTCGCACCCACGTAGTCGAGCGCTTCGTTGCCGGCTACCGGCAAGGGCGCACGCCCAACCCGTGCGTGGCGTGCAATAATTTCCTGAAGCTGGGCACGTTGCGCCGCTTCGCAGCGAGCGTCGGCGCGGCGTTCGTCGCGACCGGCCATTATGCGCGCCTCGAACATGCCGCCGACGGCCCTCACCTGTACCGCGGCGAGCCGGCCAAGGACCAATCGTACGCCCTCGCCCACCTGGCGCCGGCGCAACTGGCGGCGTTGTTGTTGCCGCTCGGCACGTTGACCAAAGCCCAGACGCGAGCTCACGCCGTGCGCCTGAAGCTTTCATTGCACGACAAGCCCGATTCGCAAGACATCTGCTTCCTAGAGGGAAGCGATTACCGCGAATTGCCGGCGCTGGCCGACCGCGCCGCCACCGCTGGCTGCGGAACCGTCATTACAACCGCCGGCGAGCGCATCGGCGCGCATGCCGGGATCGCCCGCTTCACGGTGGGCCAGCGGCGCGGCGTGCCGGCCACCCACTTCAATGATGGACCACGCTACGTCACCCGCATCGACGCGGCGACGAACACGATCGTCATCGGGCGTGAAGACGAATTATACGCCGACGGTCTGCGCGCGCGCGACGTCAATCTGATTCGACCTGAGCGCTTCGCGAACGGAGCGGTACGCGTGCAGGCGATGACGCGCTACCGGTCACCGCGTAATGGCGCGATTGCAACGTTCGATCCGCACAGCGGCGACTTGCGGTTGCGCTTCGAGGAACCCGAGCGCGCCGTCGCTCCCGGGCAGCTCGTCGCGCTCTACGACGAGGAGAGCGATGAAGTGCTGGGCGGCGCCGCGATCGAGGAAGCCTGGCGCGAACCGCGTTCGGCAGCACAGTAGGACGGTGCGTAAATCCGTCACTTTTTCCGCGGCGTTGAGTATTAACACGAACATGACACGCCCAGGCGCCGCAGCTCTGCGCCCAAGCCAGCCCCGGACCGATACGAAGAACATGATCGACGCCTCGCTGTTTACCCAACCCATGCTCCGCCGCTGCGACGTCGTCGATGCCGATTTCCGCGTGATCATGCGTGGACCGTCGGCCGAGCAGATGCTGCCCGTGGCGACGGAAGAAACGCTCGAGGTCGAACTCGGCCGCGAAGTCGCCGCGGTGGTGGCGCTCCACGACTTTCGGCGGCATCCGATCGCAACCGCTCTCGTCGGCACCGAGTACGGCTTGCGCATCGCCCGCTTGCCGGGCGCGCGCAGCAATTACTACAGCGTGGCGACCGAACGTCTGACCTTGGGTAGCCGCTTACGCCGAATCGCGGCGCTGCACCGGCTGGATGCGGGCGAACAAGAGCTGCTGCGCCTGCTGGTCGGCGGCTACGACGAACGCGAAATCGCGCAGCGCTTGGATGCGAGCCGTGCCGATTTACGCGACAGGACGCGCCGGCTGCGCGGCAAGCTCGGCTGCACGCGACGCAGCGATCTGGCCACGCTCGTCTTTGGAATCGATGCGACGCACGATCCCGCAGTGGACCGCCGCGCACGCGCATAAAAGCGTCGGCGCATACGGCGTCTTGCGCGAATCGAACGTGACCGTCGCGTTGACGGTGACCCGAACGCTAACCCTTTACGAAGCAGTCGCCAGCGGCATCTCGGGCCGCAGGTTCCAATACGTGTCACGGATGACGGGACGGAAGCCGGCACCGATGATCAGCCCCTCGAGTTGCTGGCGCGTCGCTTCGTTCGTCGAGCCGGCATCGTGGACCACTTTCTCCTCGAGAATCGTCCCACCCATGTCGTCGCAGCCGTAGAAGAGCGCCAACTGTCCCATCTTGAGGCCCGGCGTCAACCACGAAGCCTGCAAATGCGGAAAGTTGTCGAGGTATAGTCGGGCCACCGCGAGCACGCGCAGGTAGTCCAGTCCCGTCGACTCCCCGCCGCCGAGCGGCGTCTTAAACGGCACGTAATACCATGGGATGAACGCCGTGAAGCCGTGCGTTTCGTCTTGCAACGCGCGCATGACGTCGAGATGTTCGATCCGCTCCGCCACGGTTTCCACCGAACCGAACATCATCGTCGCGGTCGTCGGCATGCCGAGTTCTTGCGCGTCCCGCATGATGCCCAGCCACGCATCGGGCGTGATCTTGCGCGCGCTGATCCGCTTGCGCACGCGTTCGACGAGGATCTCCGCGCCCGCGCCGGGCAGCGAGCGCATTCCGGCGTCTTTGAGGCGAATCAGTATCTCGCGCGGCGGCAAACCCTCCACTTTGGAGAGTCCGTTGACCTCGGAAACCGACAGCGAGTGAATGTCGACCCCCGGAAACTCCATACGCACGCGACGGAACAGCCGCTCGAACCACTCCAACCGCAACTCCGGATTGACGCCGCCTTGAATCATGATCTGCGTCGCGCCTTGATCGGCCGCCCATTTGACGCGTGCGACCACGTCGTCGTGCGACATCGTGTAGCCTTCGCCGTGCTTTTCCGGGCGGAAGAACGCGCAGAACGAGCAGTGGACGTTGCAGACGTTCGTGTAGTTGATCGTCGTGTCGATCACGTACGTCACGTCGCTGGTCGGATAGAGCGCCATGCGCCGGTGGTGGGCCGCAGCGCCGAGTTCGTGCAGCGGAGCTTGCTCGTAGAGCCGCACCCCTTGCGCGCGCGTGAGCCGGCTGCCGGCGGCGGCTTTATCGAGCAGATCAGCGAGCGGCAAGAGCGACCTCCGGTTCGACCGACGGCGCGCTTGGGATTGCGCCGAGGCCGTGCAATTCGTGAACGTAGCGCGAGAGGCCGGCGCGCGCCCCCTCGTCGAGCGTAAAGTTCAGCGTCTGGTAGTAGCGAGCATAGAAGCCGGGCGGACGCGCACGAATCGTGTCGGCAAGTGAAATCACGGCGTCGAGGTGAGCGCGGCCCCAACCGCGTGCGGCGAGCAGTGCGTCGAGAACCGCGTGCACGTCGCCGGGGCGCCGCGCCAGCACGTCTTTGCGGACGGCCCAAACGGCAAACACCATGTCGCAACCGGTCCACTGGTGCCACAGCGACGCGAGATCGTGCACCTGACCGGGTGGAAACGTTGCGCGGGCGTCGAGCGCGCGGTCGCCGATCAACAGGGCCGGTTCGCCGCGCGCGGCGGCTGCAAAGGGGTCGGCGCTTTCCACGAACGTCGCCCCGACGCCGTAGCGCCGCGCCAGCAATAAGCGCAACAAGCTGCGGCCGCTCTCCGATTCGCGCGTGACGGCGACCGTCGCTCCGCCCAGTTCCTCGAGCGGTTTCGGGCTGATGCACAGGACCGACCAGACCGCTGTACGGGCGCCGATGCACAACTCGGGCAGCAGGGCGAGTTCATCGGCATGGCCCGCCCAGTGGAACGCGCTGACCGGGCTGAGGTCGAGGTCGCCGTCGAGCAGCATGCGGTTGAGTGCCGACGGCACGCCGGGAACGAGCGTGGCCGGATACTCGACGGCACCTGCGTCGAAGGCGGCGTAGATCGGCAGGTCGTTGGTATACGCGATCCGGCCCGTACGCAACATTCAATTGGAGGGGGCGCCGACAGCGTCTTCTGCCGCCGCGGAAACCCGATCGTGGGGGGCCCCGACGGCTTTGCCGGCGGGGGGCGTGGAGGCCGAAGGCCGGAGCGCCTGTTTAACTTCGGGGACCCCGTGATTGGGCGGAGCCCAATCATGGGGAAAGCGGTCGTACGTCGAGTTGCGGCGCACCGGGACGTAACCGACTTCTTCGATGAGGCGCCGGAACTCGCGATCGTCGACGTACTGCCCGGAGCGCGTGCCGGCGCTGTGGTAGATGCGCTCTTCATCGGTCGAACCGTGCGTGCCGTCCATGTCGTCGGCGCCGAACGCAAGCGCGACTTGACAGACCTTGAGGCCCTGAATCATCCAATACGCCTTGATATGGTCGACGTTGTCGAGCATCAAGCGCGCCGTCGCGAACATGCGGATGTCGTCGAGGCCGCTGGTCCAGCCATGCGACGAGAGTTCGTTGCCGTCGGGATGGAACGCGAGCGGAATGAAGGCGTTGAAGCCGGGCGAGCGTTCTTGCGATTCACGCAGCATGATGAGGTGTTCGACCCGCTCTTCGAGCGTTTCGATCGTTCCGTAGAGCATCGTCGCGTTCGACGCGACGCCGCGACGGTGCGCGACCTCGTGAATCTCAAGCCAGTGCGCCGCGTCGACTTTGTTCGGACAGACCGCCGCGCGAAAACGCGGACTGAATACTTCGGCCCCGCCACCGTTGATGTTGTCCAATCCCGCGCCGTGCAACTCGCCCATGATCGCATCGTACGAAAGCCGGTGCCGGCGCGCCAGGTAATCGATTTCGGCGGCCGTGAACAGCGAGAGCTGCACGTGGGGCAACGCTTCTTTGAAGCGGCGCATCAACGGGAGCCAATAGTCGAGCGTCAGTTGCTTGGGATCGTGACCACCGACGATGTGAATCTGGTTGAAGTTGATACCGGTCTCGAGCGCCTTGGCGAATACTTCATCGGAGGGCATCCGTACGGCGCGATCACGCTCCTTGGACTCGTCGACGGCAAACGAACAAAAGCGGCAGTTCGCATAGCAGATGTTGGTCGAATTGATGTAGCGGTTGAGCACGTAGAAAACGTCGCGCCCGCTCTTGCGTTCCTTAGCGGCTTTGGCCAGCCGCCCGAGGGTATGGATGTCTTGCGTCTGCAGCATCGCAACGCCGTCGGCGCGGTCCAGCGAGACGCCGGAATCGATCTTGCGTTCGATATCGCGCAGTTTGGGGTCGGTCATGAAGGTCAAGCGACGAACCTCGGGTCTGGAGGAGGACTGCGTTCTAGCGTACGTCGGCCTTATACCGCTAACAAGGACTTCACTCGGGCTCCCGGTGGTGCCGGATCATCGGGCCGCCCTAAAGACCAACGAATCACGCTACGACAGCGTCCCCGGCCACCGCGAGCCCCAGCACACGCTGCGGGACGAAGGCGATGCCTAGTTCCAGGATGGCCGCGCCCAGCAAATAGCCCCCTAGAACGTCGGTCGGGTAGTGCGCTCCGAGCGCTAGACGCGACCAGCCGATTGCGCCGCTGAGCACGAGCAGCACTACTGCAATCAAAAATCGCCACGGCGCCGTGAGCGTGGAGCGCAACGACACGTACGCCCAAAAGCCGAAGAAGACGAGTGAATTCGTACAATGGCCGCTCGCGTACGAGTACGTCCTCTCGTGCGTGACGATCCAGTGCGCCGGCCGCGGTCGTCGGAACGCGTCCTTGAGCGCGTTGCTGCAGACCTCAGCGATGATGAGCAGGCCGATTGCCGTCAGGCAGCGTCCGAGCCAAATGCGGCGCACGAAACCGGCCACGAGGATGACCGCGCACGCACTGCCGTACGCCGGAAACCGTCCGAGCGATGTGAGGAACGCAGCCAGCGGAGTTGCCGACCCGACCAACGCTGCCGCTTGTCGATCGATCGCAGCAGGTGGATGCGGCGAAACCGCAAGGCCGAGCAATGCGTACACGACGAGCAAAACGGCTACGGTAAGTGACGCGGTGAGGCGAGATGCCAAGGTCAAACGCTCGTATGGGATGCCGACCAAGATTCTTGGTCACATGACCAAGAATCTGCTATACTAGGCGTATGGATTTCGGGATATTCGGATCCCCCGTTCGCGACCGCATCCTCAAGCTGCTCGTACTGATCGAAGACTCGTACCCACGACAACTGGCGGAACGCCTTGACGAACGGCTGTACACCGTTCAACGGGCGGTCGACGCGCTGCAATCCGCTGGAATCGTCACCTCGCGGCTCGTGGGAACCATTCGGCGCGTCGAGCTAAACCCGACCTGGTATGCGGCGAGCGAGCTGCGGGTTCTGTTGCGGCGAATGGCACAAGCCGATCCGGGCCTCAGCGCCATTGCGGGCTCGATCCGAAGGCGGCCGCGGCGCGCGCGTAAGGCGCTTTGATGCTCGAGAAAGACGCTACGCTAATCGATGTGGCCTTTGCCGTCTGTACCGTGCTCGATGCCGCGGGGAAATGCGCCGTGCTTACCGGCGGAAGCGCTGCGACATACTATGCACCCGCCGCCTACCAATCGCTCGACGCCGACTTCATACTGCAATTCGGCGTTACTCGAAAGGTCGTTGATCCGGCGCTCGCCGCCATCGGCTACCATCGCACGCCGTACGGCATGTACGCCCACGAGGCCATTCCGTTCACCGTCGAATTTCCGGCTGGCCCTTTGCGGATCGGTCGCGACGTCGTTACGGAATGGCGGACTGATCATCGTAATGATCAACTGCTCCACGTTCTCACTCCTACCGACAGCGCGCGAGACCGCTTTATCGCCTACTATGCATGGTCTGATTATTCAGCGCTCCTAGCAGCGGTCGCAGTCGCACGAACCCAGGCAAAAGACTTTGATCGAAAACGATTCGAGCACTGGGCTCGCGCAGAGGCGCGTGCCGATTCAGCGTACGATCCGGCGCGGCTCGACACGTTCTTCGCACTGCTGGCGCACAGGGACTGAATCGTTTAGGCGCCCTGAGCGAACAGATCCGTTTGTTCGGATTTGCCGAGGCGGTCGGCGATCGTTTCCAGTTCACCGAGGCCGATGTTGATGCGGCGGGGCTTCGTGCCTTCGTGCGGGCCGACGATGCCGAACTCTTCGAGTTGCTTCATGACGCGCACGGCGCGCGGGTGGCCGATCGAGAGGCGCTGCTGTAACTGTGCGGTCGAAGCGAAATCACTCTCGATGATGAAACGCGCGGCTTCGTAGCAGAGCGGGTCCACGTCGCGCTTGCGGTCGTCGTCCTCGATCGGGACGACCTCGACATCGAGAAGATTCTGGGGACGGGCCTGCGTCGCCCAGAATTCGACGAGCCGGGTGACCTCGTTGCCGGTGATCAGCGCGCCCTGCGAGCGAATCGGCTTGGGCGCATCGATCGGCAGAAACAGCATGTCGCCGCGCCCGAGCAGCCGTTCGGCGCCGGCCATGTCGATGATCGTGCGGGAGTCGACCTGCGAGCTGACCGCAAACGCGATGCGCGACGGAATGTTCGCCTTGATGATGCCGGTGATGACGTCGACCGATGGTCGCTGGGTCGCGACGACGAGATGGATGCCGGTGGCGCGGGCCAGTTGCGCGAGCCGGCAGATCGTCGTCTCGACCTTCGCCGGCGCAATGAGCATCAGGTCGGCCAGCTCGTCGATGACGATGACGACGTACGGCAACGTCTCCGCGGGGAACTTCGCGTTGTACTCCTCGATCTTTCGCACGCCCGCTTTGGCGAAGCGTTCGTAGCGTCCATCCATCTCCTTGGTCATCTCGAAGAGCGCGCCGGCCGCGAGCCGCGCGTCGGTGATCACGTCTTTGATCAAGTGCGGGATGCCGTTGTAGACGGTCAACTCGACGCGCTTGGGATCGATGAAGAGCATTTGAACTTGGTCGGGCGTGGCTGAGACGAGCAACGAGGCAATGATCGTGTTGAGGCAGACGCTCTTGCCGCTGCCGGTCGCGCCGGCGACGAGCAGGTGCGGCATCTTGCCGAGATCGCCGAAGACGGGACGACCGGTGATGTCTTTGCCCAGCGCCATGTGCAGCGGCGGAACCGTTCCGCGTTGCGGTAGCGCGTCGAGAATTTCACGGATCGAAACGATTGAGGTTTGCGCGTTGGGAACTTCGATGCCGACGGCCGATTTGCCGGGGATCGGCGCTTCGATGCGCACCGACGTTGCGGCCAGGGCCAACGCGATGTCGTCGGCCAGCGCGGAGATGCGCGAGATTTTGACGCCGCGTTCGGGCCGCAGTTCGTAGCGTGTGATCGACGGCCCGCGCTGGACGTGCGTAACTTTGGCGCCGACGCCGAACGACGCCAGCGTATCCTCCAGCAGATGCGAGCGCTGCGATTCGTCGACGATCTGGGCTTGCGGCGGGTCGAATAGGTCGAGGTTCGGCAGCGAGTACGTGCGTTTCGCCGTCCCGTCGGCGGCGATGCCGGCAGGTTCATATTCGCCGACGACGATGCCGCCGTTTTCCTCATCATCGTCGTCGTCGTCGAGGCCCTCGTCGCCGCGCTCGTCGCCCTCCTCATCTTCGTCCTGGTCGGCGTCGTCTTCGTCGTCTTCGTCGTCTTCGTCGTCGAAGTCGTCATCATCGAGATCATCACCGTCGAGTTCGTCGTCCGTCGCATCGTCGAGTTCGTCTTCGTCCTCTTCTTCATCATCGAGGTCGTCTTCGGCACGGGCGGTCTCTTCGGTAATGAACGTTTTCGCGTCGACCGGCGCCAACGTCGCCAGGCTGGTCCCGGCGGCGACGGGGGCCGCCGCAGTCGCGGCTCCGTCACGCGCCGGCGACGTTGCCGACGGACGGGCCGGCAGGTGGAACGCCTCGCGGAGCGAGACCGGCCGAAGCGGCTGCGCAGCGCCCTTCGATGCGGCTCGCGCAACGGAAGCCGAGGCGCGCGAGGACGCGGCGGCGCCGGCCACCCAGGCCCGCAGTCGCGAGGCGCCGACGATCAACGCCCCGATCGCGCGTTTGACCTCGAGGTTTCCGATCCACACCGTCAGCGCGAGCGCCAGCAGCGCGAGAACGAGCACGGCGCCCGCCGGGCCCACGTATGCTTCGAGCCCGGTTCGGAGCAGGCGCCCGAACGCGCCGCCCGCGCGGCCGACGAACGCGTCGATCAGCAGAAAGTACGACAGCGACGCGAAACCGAGCGTCGCGATCATGCGCGGCACGTTGATCTCGAGAAACACGATGCCGCCGAAGATCGCGACGAGCACGGGAGCCAGCCCCGCGACCCGGCCGAACGCGGCGCCGAGACCGTGCGCCGCGGCCCCTCCTAGTGCGCCGGAATGAGTCGGCGCGACCAGTGCGACGCCGAGCAGCATTGCTAGTCCCAGTGCCGCCATCCCGATGATTTCGAGGTTGAACCGCAGGCGCATCGCCGCTGCCGATTTGCGCCGCACGCGAGCCATTGGCCATCGTCTTACATCGCGTCACAGCGCGCACCTGTTCGCGCGAACGCCGGCGCGCAGGCATCGTCGCAGCGAAGCGCGGACACACAGCGCGATGGCCACGCAAACGATCGCCGTCCTCGAAGGCGACGAGACCGGACAAGAATTGCTCGTCGATGCGCTGCGCGTGCTGGCGCCCGACGTCATCGGCATGGACCTCGTCTTCGAACGCCACGATCTATCGCTGCTCAAGCGCCGTGAAACGCAGAACGGCGTGGTCCACGAGTCGGCGGCGGCGATGAAACGGACCGGCCTCGGTCTGAAGGCCGCCACAATCACGCCGGAAACCAAAGGCGACGTCGGTTCGCCCAACGCCATCCTGCGCCGCGAGGTCGACGGGAAGGTCATCGTACGCACGGGACGCCGGCTTCCCGGCGTGCGCCCGATCGGCGGCATCCACGCCCCGATTTCGATCGTCCGCATGGCGGTTGGCGACGCCTACGGCGCCAAGGAATGGCGCGAAGGCTCGGGCGACGATGAGATCGCGTTTCGCACCGAACGCATCTCCCGCAACGTGTGCCGCGTCGTGGCAGAATACGCCTTCTCGCACGCGCGAAAAATGCACGCCAAGGTCTTCGGCGGCCCAAAGTACACGGTGAGCCCGATCTACGAAGGCATGCTCAAAGAAGAGATGGATGCGGCGGCCGAACGCTACCGCGACGTCGTCTACGATCCCCAGCTCATCGATGCCACCTACGCGCTCTTGATTTCGACGAACGGTGAAGCGATGGTCATTCCGTCGCTCAATCGCGACGGCGACTGCCTATCCGACCTCGTGATGCAACTCTTCGGTTCGATTGCGGGCGCCGAGAGCGTGCTGCTCTCCTTCGACGCCGGTCTGCGGCCGAATTGCGTGATGGCCGAAGCCCCGCACGGAACGGCGCCGCGCCTGTTCGGTAAAAACGTCGCAAATCCGATGGCGATGATCCTCGCCGAAGCCGCGCTGCTCGGCTACATTGCCGACCCGCGCGCCGCCAGCGCCTCCCGCGCGATCTATGAATCCGCGCTCGAAACCGTTCACGGCGGAACCGCCACGAGCGACCTCGGCGGCCACGCCTCGACCACCGAATTCACCAACGCCGTGATCGAGCGCGTGCAGGCGAAGTTGGATATCTGGGCGTCGCTCTAGAGTTCACCCGGCGAGTTGGCGGAGGCGTAAGGCGCCGATGGGTCCATTTGCTTGGGAGATGACGATCTCGATGTCGCAGCCGAGATTGCGCAGCGCTGCGAAAAGCCGTTCAGTCGAAAACCCAGATCCACGTCCATTTGCGATGCGCGAGAGATCAGGCTGTGCGAGCCCGACGAGTTTGCCGGCCACCGCTTGTGTCAACTTCCGCCGTTTGATCTCCGAGTTGATAGCGTGCATGATGTGCGCTTTGAGCAGCAACTCATCGGCGTCGGGTAACCCCATGTCGGCGAAGACATTACCGCTGCCGGCTTCGAAAGTGACGCCGTTAACGATCCGTCTGCCGCTCGTAGTCTTGGCGCGCTTCGCGGAGGCGTTGAGCAATGAGATCGAGTTCGGCTCTCGGAGTCGCGATACCGTGCCGCGACTTTTTCTGGAACGCGTGGAGGACATAAACGACCTCTCCGATCTGGACCGTGTAGACGAGCCGATAGGTACCGCTTCGATCGTTTTCGCTGATCTCGAGTACACCGCGCAGCGAACCATGAAGGGGCTTGCGTTCTGGGATGTCTCGCCGATCTGCGCGAGGTACAGTTGCGAAGCCAAGTTCTCGCTGCACAGCTTGAGGGAAAGCCCGAAGGTTGGTGCGGGCTGAGGACACCCACTCTACCGGCTTAAGCGCCATAGCGTCTCATCGGGAGTATAGCATTTCCGCTATTAGGTAGCAACCGCGGCCGACGAAATCAATTACCGGGCGATCAGCGCGACGCCTCCGGCGGCGAAGGCGACGCCTACCGCCGTCGACCGATCCGCGCGGCCGCAAGTCCGACAAGTGCGGCGGCCGTGGGACGTTCGCCACTGCTCAGGCCGACGATGACGGGAACGCTCGCGCCGACGACCGCGGTGATCGGCGAACGAGGCCCATGCGCCCGACGGCGAGCGCGGCATACAGCGCCGCAATCGCGACGCCTCCCGCGATGCCCGCGAGCACGCCGAACATGATGTCGCTCGCGTTAGAAGTGTCCGGGCAGCGCCGACCATGCGAGCGCGAGGACGGCGATGCCCGCAATCTGCGAAAGCACGACGACCGCAGTAGCCGGCGTGCGGCGGCTCGCAAGACCGCCGAAGAAATCGGCCGCGCCGTACACCAGCGCCGCCGCCAGCGCAAGCCCGGTCACCACGGTAACAGCGAGCTACGTCAAGAACAACGCGAATTCGTCAGTCGCGAACCGACCCGGAGAACCAGCGATGCCTAAAAACACGAGAATGGCGCGATTGAGTCGCACGATCTCTTCATCAGTCAATCGGCCGATACAAGCGCCCATCCTTGCTTTCGGCACGGCCGTGATCTTGTCTACCATCAGCCTTGAAACGGTGCGCAAGCCGTTGCGTTCGTCCGGCGCGACCGGTAGGCGAAACAGTGGAGCCTCCGTCGGATCGCTGGTCAACGCGCAAATCGTGACGGAGTCCACGGTATCGAAGCGATCGTCTTGAATGATTACGGCGGGTCGCGGTTTACCCGCATAGTCATTGGCGCCAGCGATCGTCCAAATCTCCCCCGTCTAATCGAGCTCAACGGAAATTGCGTCGATAAATCCTTGATCTTCCGCGGCATGAGGGCTTTTCGACACGGCAAGCGACTGCCGATGAGCCTCGGCCGCAAAAGCCGGTGAGCGCACGTCCGGCACCCAGATTTGAATCGGTCGCAACCCTTTACGCCGCAGCCGTCCCGATGCGCGTTGACCTTTCCGCGCGAGGACCCAGGAGAAGCGGCCATCGTTAACCTGCACTATGGTTACATGTAACGTACCACAGGACTGAAATCCCGTCGAGTCACTCAGCGTCGGGTTCGCATCAAAATCGGGCGAGATCCTCGCCGAAGCGGCGCTTCTGGGCTACATCACCGATCCTCGCGCCGCCAGCGCCCGCGATCTACGAATCCGCGCTCGAAACCGTCCACGGCGGAACCGCCACCAGCGACCTCGGAGGCCACGCCTCGACAACCGAATTCACGAACGCCGTGATTGAACGCGTGCAGGCGAAGTTGGACATCTGGGCGTCGCTCTGAACGTTGCGTCCCCAGACGTGAGGCGAGCGCTCTCAATGCGCAATGAGCGCGACGCCGCCAGGCGGCAAAGACAACCCCGATCCATTGCGTTGCCGTAAGCCGTTCACGTAGGACGATGCGTGCGAGGAATACGGTGCTTGCGGGGTAGAGC
Organism: Candidatus Nyctobacter psychrophilus; assembly: GCA_014305025.1. Lineage (GTDB taxonomy): Bacteria > Vulcanimicrobiota > Vulcanimicrobiia > Vulcanimicrobiales > Vulcanimicrobiaceae > Nyctobacter > Nyctobacter psychrophilus. The sequence continues at coordinate 73,315 of JACRTY010000017.1, forward strand.
GACGTGATGACGGCAACGATCGCGAGCAAGCCGAACCGCGTTGCGATCACGTAAAGGATATTCGCGCTCATATCGAGCGCGCCGGCGAGCAAGATGAGGCGCACAGAATCCGGCGCCGGTCGCAGCGATTCACGTCGCATGAGCACGTACGAGCTCAGCAGCGCCATGGAAACGATGCGCGTGACTGCGAGCCGCGCGAGCCCCGCATCGGGATGGCCGCGCGCGAGGAACACGTAGAGCGCGCCGATGCCGAGTCCGGAGAGGAGCGCGAGTCCGACGCCGCGTTCGGCAAACGAGAAGCGCCGGAGGCCGGCGCCCGCGGAAACGAGCGTTACGGCGACGAGCGCTGCCGCGAGCCCCGCCATCGCGGCGACCGTTGGACGTTCGCCGCTGCTCAAGCCCACGATGACGGGAACGCTCGCGCCCACGACCGCGGTGATCGGCGAAACGACGCCCATCCGCCCGACGGCGAGCGCGGCATACAGCGCCGCAATCGCGACGCCTCCCGCGACGCCGGCGAGGACGCCGAACATGATATCGCTCGCGTAGAAGTGTCCGGGCAGCGCCAACCATGCGAGCGCGAGGACGGCGATGCCCGCAATCTGCGAGAGCACGACGACCGCAGCAGCCGGCGTGCGGCGGCTCGCAAGACCGCCGAAGAAATCGGCCGCGCCGTACACGAGCGCCGCTGCCAGCGCGAGTCCGATCGCCAAAGTGCGTCCGCTTTAAGTCTTTAGTAGTGCGACGTCGTAACGTGAAAAATGCGCATCGGCAGTGACGATCGTTAGCCCCTCGACGATCGCCTGCGCGATGAGAAGGCGGTCGAAGGGATCGCGATGATGCAAGGGTAGGGAGTGGACCGCGCATGCGTGCGCAAGTTCGACCCGAAGTGTCGTCATGCGCAACATCGAAATGCGCGACGGGATGTAACTGTCGGGCGCCGCCGGTAGATGTAATCTCCCGACGCCGTATTTGATCGATATCTCCCACGCGCTCGCGGTCGAAAAGATGACCTCATTGAGGGGGTTCTCGATGGCACTCCGGGCTTCTCCGCTCAATCGGTCGCTCGGCGCAACGGACCACAACCACGCATGCGTGTCGAGCAGCAGCCTCACTCAGGCACGGGACCGCCGTAGAAGCCCTCCAAGATATCGTCGGGCAACGGTGCATCAAAATCGGGCGATATCCAAACCAAACCTTCGTCCATTCCGAGCCTCCGAGGCTCAGGGGCGAGTTCCTTGTAGCTCGTCAAACGTGCAACAGGCTTGCCGGCTTTCGCAATGATCACGTCCTCGCCGGCGGCGACATCGACTAGGAGGGCCGATAACTTTGTCTTGGCCTCGTGAATGTTAACGGTCTTCATATGCAAACTATATCAAACTTAGTTTAGTGAATCTAGTCTACGAAGGGCAAAAGTCTTCGGCCAAGAGTAAGCCCTGCACGCCGAAGCCGTGCGGCAGGCCGATGGCAGGAAGGCCCGTCGCGTTGCCGGCTGAGATGAAGTCGACGGCGCCCGGGTACGCCGTATAGACTTTGTCGAAATCGACGCCGATCGGATAGGCGACGGTCGACGTCGCAACGTCGCGAACGGCCCCTCGACCGACGTGCGGTCGTGCGGGTCTTTTCCGGCGATGGACGCGCAAGCACGACCTCAGCGTCGCGCGGGCCGGCCGCGGTGCAGGCGGCAGAACCGCTGGGTGAACCGCCGCTCCGGTAAGTCCGGTTCCACGGCGTACGACCGGGTCAGTGAACGATGCGTCGGCGTTGTTGTGCCCAAAGCCGCCGGGCGAGCTCCACCATGGCGGCGCGAACGTTCTACGGAAGCACGGCCGCCGGGGCTTGACCACAAACCGATTGCGACGCATCCTGCCGCGGCACAACGAAGTCGACGACAACGTCCGATTGCGTCGTCACGCGGGCCGATTTGGGATACCGCGCCAGCACCCGGCCATCACAGACGATGACGTAACCGTCCGCAGCGTACCTATAAGACGCAAATGCGTACCCTGTCCCATTGCCATCGTTATCAGTAACGATCACGGTGTGACCGACATAGATTCGCGTCCCGCTCGGCCACGTTCGTAGGTTGCGTAAGAGGGCATCCGTCTGCATCGATGCAGCAGCCGCCCGGTCTACGCTGAACAGCTCGGCGATGAGCCGTTCAGCCAGAGCCCGGCGCTCGGGAGGCAGTTGCCGGATCTGCACCGCGTATGAGGGACGAACGGTAGCGACTGTTTGAGCATCGGACACTCCTGCCCCGAGTGACCATGCTGCCAAAACGACAATCGGTATACCTTTGGTCACCATCTCGCATCTTTCTCCCGCGCACCGACAGTTGCCGCAGCGCCCATGAAGAGGGCGCCTGCGATTCTCGCAGGCGCCCTATCGTTTGCTCCCTAGGGGTGTTTCACTGAGGTTCTGGGCTTACAGTTTGATCTGCAACTGTAAGTATGCGTTGAACGGTAACCCTGTGGAGCTGCCGATCGTGCCGCCGTAGAACGACGGTAGATACGACTGCCTCTGCCACGGCTGAGCAGCCGAGCCGTTGGCGGCAGCATCGGTGGGACTCGTGCCGTTGTAGAAGTTGCTCGTGTAGAACGCGTTCGGACCGTAGAAGCATGTGTTGGCGTTCGGCGCATACCGTCCGCTCGTCCACGGTTCGCTTGAACCGCCGAAGCAGGTGTGGAAGACGTTGGCGAACGTCACCAGGGCAGTAACGTTCTTGCTGACGTCATAGTGCATTTGCACGTTCGCCGTCAGCAGCGTGGGGTTCCGGAACTGGCCCGGCTTGGCGAACGAGCCCGTTTGCGGATTGGGGATGAACAATTGCCCGGCGACTGGGCTAGCCGAAGCGTTGCCCGTAGTCAGTGCGAAATAGTTGCACGCCAGCGGGTTGGTGCTGGGCGACACCGCTGTGATGCCAGCTTCACTCGCATTCTGCGTGCAGGCGCGGGGGTCTTTACCGGCGACGTCGTAGGGTCCGCCGTACGACCCCCCCTCGCTGATCTGGAAGCTCGGTGTGATCGCGAAGGGCCCGTGCTTGTAGTTGAGGATGAGCGAGCTGATGATGGGCGAGTCAAAGTAGGTCGTGTTGGGATTGTTCGTCGCCGATAACCCACTTAGGCCCGGAGCGTACCAGCCGCTCGGATCCAACATTGACTGCGTCGGCAAGCTGTAATAGGAGTTCAACACCGTGCCCGCTCCGCAGGCTGACGGCTTACCCGTTGTGTCATTGTAGCAGGGCGCCCCGCCCCCCGCCTTCGTCAGCGTGTTGAACTGAGCGATTGCCGTATTGGCGCTGGCAATTTGGTTCTGACCGAAGTACTGCTTCTGGTATTGCACCTGGGCGTTGGTATACGTGAAGGCGAGCGAACCCGATAAACCGTCGCGGCTGAAGTCGCCTTTGCTGAGCGCGGCTTCGATACCGGAGCTGCGGAAGGCGCCGACCGGCACCTGGGTCACGAAGTTCGGCCCGATGAAGGCCTGCTGCTGGTAGCCGTTGGTGTAGTTGAAGAACGGTGACAGCTTGATAGATACGTCCGTACCCTTCAGCTGATGTTCGATCGAGAGGTCGGTCTGCAGCGCGTTTTGCAGCGGTATGGGGTGGAACGGCGTGTTGAAGCCGAGCGGCAACGTGGCGTTCCAAACAGTTAGAGCGTTGCCCGAGCTGTTGAGATACTGTAACGATGCCGAGATCGGCGGCTGCGTGTACTCGCCCGCGCTCGCACGCAGAACGGTCAGCGGGTCGACCGTATATGTCATCGACACACGCGGTGAGAGGTGTCTCAGTACGTACGAGCCCGGAGACGACGCGGAAAACGCCGGATGTGCGTACCCGCTCGGGCAGGTAGCCTCGTAGACGACTGGTGCCGGCGGCGGGGCGCCGGGCTTAAGGGGGGTCGTGAGGACCGAACCACTCGCGTTTTGGCAAACGTAGCTCGAGATCGCCGCAGCGTAGTACGCCGTGCCTGGCGTAACCGGTGCGAGGTCGTAGCGATAGTTGTCAAAACGTAGGCCGAGGTTGATGTTTAGGTTCTGCGTCGGACGCCAATCGTCTTGCAACGACGTGAACAAGAAGAACGGCTTGACCGTATTGAACGTACCGTACGTCGAGCCGTTCTGGAGCGTAATCCATTGCGCCCCTGCCGTTTGAGCTGGGGAGCCGGCGGGTGCTAGTGGATACGGCCCATTTCCGGCGACGTCAGTGGACGGCGAGTGGGGCACACCACAGGCGACGGGATCACCGGTCGACGGATCGTAGCAGGTGTACGCGCCGTTCTTTTGGCTGGCGTAGCCGACGAGCGACCCACCGCGCAAGCTATTCCCGACGAAACCGCTGTTGTTGAAGCGGGAAACGTTGGCCGTTGTGTAGTTCCCCGTGAGGTTGAGCAGATGTTGGCCGATCTGATCCGCCAACTGAACTTCACCGCCTCCGGTGTGGGTGATCAAGTCGTAGTTGGCGGCGACACCACAGTCGTCGGTAAAGCTCCCATAGGTGTAGCAGTTAAACGCCGAATTCGCGCCCGCTTGGGTCCAGTCGGAGAAAAACGTGTACCCGAAGACGCGCGCGTACGCCGAGGACCCGAGGCTCTTCGTATACTGAAGTTTTACGATTCCCGTGTCGTTCCAGATCGTGTCTTTCCGGTCGGCCGGTACTTGTGCGAGCGCAGGCCGAGCTCCGGGGCTGGAGGGCTGCAAATACGTCTTCGTCGGGAGATCGAACCCGTTGGCATTTTGGATTACCGTGCCGAAGGGCAAATTGTAGACGTTCGACGCGTCGAGGTAGAACGGATAGTTCGCCCCCCCCGTCACCGCACACCCGGGTGCCCCCGTACCGCTCGGCGGGCAATAGGGCTGACCGGTCACGTCGAGCGTGTACGGCCCGTAGCCTCCCGCATCGTTGGGGCTCGAGTAGTACGTCGTTTGTAAAGCCGAGACGCTTCCGAGCAGCTGGATATCGTCCTTCGAACCGTCCTTGTGCGGAATGCCGAAGTGCAGATTGAGGACGTCTTCGCGGTCCGAGATGGACGAGGCATTGCCGAACACTGCAAGGTTCGAGGCTGAGTTACCGATGAAGCACTGACCGCCGTAGCCGAAGCCGTTCACCGGAGCTGTCGCGGCGATGGGGCTCACGTTGCTACCGGGTTGACAAACCGGCCACACGCCCCGCCCGTTCGTGCCTGTCGCTCCAACATTATATGACCCATACTCTTGCGGGATGAAGTCGTATTCCGCGCCCGGCGGAATTAATGTTGCGGCTTGATTGTTGTCGACGTAGCGCAAGTCTTGATTGTAGCCGCTGGCGCCGATGTAGTAGCTGAAGTTGCGGTTCTGGGTCGCACCGCCGTACTCCAACTTTAAAGAGTGGTAGAAGGCCCCGGTGCCGTATCCGGTGTCGAGGCTTCCGAAGGACGGAAACGTCCCCGTCTTGATGACCTGGTTGATGAATCCCGACGTGCCCGCCGAGGAGCTGGAGGACGGACCGCCGCCGGTGTACACCTCGAGTTGTTGCAAGCCGAGGTTTGATTCCGTCGAGGAATTGTAGTTGTCGAAGGCGCGGTTGACCGGAACGCCGTCGTATTCATAGCTCGTGAAGAACGACTGATTGCCGTGAATGTACACGGCGTTGTTATTCCAGCCGGTGCCGCCGATGGGCACGTTCACGCCCGGCGCCGCTGCTATCGCGGAATAGGCGTTGTTGAGGTTGCCGCCGCTGCCGAGCGGCGCCGCCGCCGCGGCTTGGGCGCTGTTGATGTTGTACGTGTCCGATGTGACGCCCGGCTGGACCAGGTTCGCCCGGGCACGCGTCGTGACGCGGGCGATGGTACGGAGATTTTCCGTGGTCAGGTTGACGCGTGCCGTTTGGTCGGCCGAGATGGTGACCCCCGGGGTCGAGGCAGGGTTGTAGCCTTGCTTTTCAGCGGAAACCGTATACGTGTCCGGGTTAAGGCTTAAGATGGTAAAGCGCCCGGTCGCGTCCGTCCGCGCCGAGGCAACTTGCGACGCACTGGTGGCAGTGACCGTCGCGCCCTCGATGGGTTGATGCGTCTTTTGATCTAGCAGCGTCCCGCTTAGATTGCCCGTCGTCCCGGCCAGAACCGATGTTCCCTGACTGAGGAGGGCGACCATGAGAAGGACGGCGATGATCGCAGACTTCAAGCTGCGAGTCAACATGCAGTATCCTTTCAAATAGGGTCAAATAGGGTCACGGTCGGACGCCCTACATTAGAGCGACCGCCGTACGCTGAGCCGATTTCTGGTAATAGTCTGTTAATCCTCTTTAAAGAGGGCACACCAGCAGCACATCTTGGGGCGCCGGCCGGTTCGGGAAACTGACCTAGCAGCTCGACAAGATCGTGTCGGCGCTTTGGGCGGCGTCGCCTTCGGCATCGCCGATGCGGTCCAGCTGTTTGTCGAAGCTGATGATGTTACGCACGTCGCGGGACGCCTGGGGCATCCTCTGTGTCTCAAGGTCATAGCCGCCGGGGAGCGGGGGTGGCGACGGCGGGCCCTGTGGATCGAACGGATGGGGAATCCAGGTCAGATTCGTGCCGGTCGCCACATCCATCATGGCATGGACGACCCCCAGTGAGTCGATCGCCAGTTGGTGCTGCCTGTCGAGCGCCCGTTGCAACTGCGAAGCAAGTTCGACCGTCGCTTTGGCGATTTGCGGATCCGACGCTGTCTTGGCCGTATCGCGCAACGCATTGATCTCGCTCTGGGCGGGCGCAATCTGCGCGAACAACTGTTTCAAGTATGCCATCAGCTTGACGCGATCATCATAAAGACGCTGTTCGGGGACACGATCGCGATTGTCGGGTTCGATCAGTCCCATCGTGTAGTGCATGTAACTCAGCTGATCGTCGGCCGCCAGCAACGGGACGGCGGCTCCGTTAAAGTGCGTCTGAAACGCTTTGCAGAACGCTGTCACGGCATGGACCCGTCCGATGATGCGCAGCGGCTCACGCGGCGTCGGCGAGGGAGCCGGGTGCGCGGGCGCGCCCCTCGCTCCCAGAAGGAGGACTGCCATGAGCGCAAGGACCGGCGCCATCGGGCGATCTTCCGTGAACCGGTGACCAGCCCCTTGGGGGCCCGCAATGCCCCGACGTCGAGTTTAGCGAGGTGCGAGGAAGGGATCGGCGTTCAGCGTGACTTCGGCTATCGCGACGAGACTAAAGCGATCGCGGTAGCCCATTTTGCGCGATTGACCGTACGCAACGTCCGACGGTTGGGTGAACCGGACCAGGCGGTTCTCCCCGATGTCGACGACCAGATATTCGGGAATGCCGCGCGAGGCGTACAGTCGCTGTTTGCGACCGAGATCGAATTCAATTGACGATTCCGCGACTTCGATCAAGGCGAACATCTCGCCTGGATCGGGGCGGCGCTCTTCATAGTTCCGCGGCGCGAGAATCGCGACGTCGGGTTGCGGTTCCGAGCGGCGATCGAGCGGAAATGAGCCTTGCGGCACGATGAAGGCGCGCCTCCCGAGCATGTCGTGCAGGTAATGGACTATCGTAGCATGGCGTGACCAATGCCGGTTACCGATCGGCGCCATTTCGATCAACTCGCCGTCGATGAGTTCGACGCGCTCGTCGGGATCGAAAATGCCGATTTCGGCCATACGATGGTACTCGTCGACGGTGATGTCTCGACGTTTATATTCGGTGGCCATCTCACTCATCGTATCCTAAGCCCCTTAGATTTCCGCATCGTAACCGTAACGTTTTCAAACCGCTAGACCTCCATCACCACCGGCACCACGATCGGCCGGCGGCGCGTGCGCTCGTAGACAGCTTTTGAGAGCCCCTGGCGGATGTGTTCTTTGACCGTGTTGACGTCGCGGATGCCCTCGGCGGAACAGCCGCCGAGAATGTCGGCGACGCGGCGTTCGAGATCGCGCGTTACCTGGTCGGCTTCGGGCAAATAGAAGACCCCGCGTGAGATGAGGTCGGGGCCCGCGACGACACGGGACTCCTCCGCGTCCACCGTCACGACGACGAGCATGATGCCGTCGGCCGAGAGGTGCTTGCGGTCGCGCAGGACCGCCTCGCCGACGTCGCCGACCCCGCTGCCGTCGACCATCACGTTGCCGGCGTAGGTCTTGCCGATCTTCTCGGCGCCAGCCGGCGTGAACTCGACGACGTCGCCATTTTCGATGACGAAGCAGTTCTCGGGTGCGACACCGGTCTTTTGCGCGAGTCCGGCGTGCGTGACGAGCATCCGGTATTCGCCGTGGATGGGCACGAAGTACTTCGGGCGCACGAGGTTGAGCATCAGCAGCAACTCTTCTTGCGAAGCGTGACCCGAGACGTGGGCGGTGCCGCGCGCCGTGCCGTGGATGACCGTCGCGCCCAGGCGGTACAGGTTGTTGATCGTCTTGCCGACGCTCTTCTCGTTGCCCGGGATCGGCGTCGCGCTGATGACGACCGTGTCGCCGGCGACGATTTTCATGCGCGGATGGTCGCGGACTGCCAGGCGTGAGAGGGCCGACATCGGTTCGCCCTGGGAGCCCGTCGTGATGACCACGATCTCGCTGGGCGGAAACGCGTCGAGCTGCTCGAGGCGGATCACCCGCTCCGGCGGCAGATTGAGATAGCCGAGCGCGGTTGCATGCTGCACGACGTTCATCAGCGAACGCCCGAGCAGCGCGATCCGCCGCTCGAAGCGCAGCGCGGTGTCGACGATCTGCTGGATGCGCGGCACGTTGGACGCGAACGACGTCACGATGATGCGCCCCGGCGCGTGGGCGAAGATGTTCGCGAAGGCCTCACCGACGACGCGTTCGGAGGGCGTGTGACCCGAGCGTTCGGCGTTGGTCGAATCGGAGAGCATGCAGAGCACGCCCTCGTCGCCGATGCCGGCGATCGCGGCGAAGTCGGCCGGCTTGCCGTCGAGGGGCGTCTGATCGAACTTGAAGTCGCCGGTGTGGAAGAGCGTGCCGAGTTCGGTCGTGATCGCGAGCGCGCAGGCGCCGGCCACGCTGTGATTGATGTGCACGAACTCGGTCTCGATGCCGCCGTAACGCACGCGCTCGCCGGGGTTGACGATCACGAATGCTTTATCGTTGAACTTATGGTCGCGGGCCTTCGCGCGGATCAGGGCTAGCGACAGCGGCGTCCCGGCGACCGGCACGTCGAACTCGCGCAGCAAATACGGGATGCCGCCGATGTGATCTTCGTGGCCGTGCGTCACGAGCAACGCGCGGAATTTGTCGCGCCGCTCGCGTAGATACGTGAAATCGTTGATCACGATGTCGACGCCGAGCATCGACTCGTCGGGAAACATCAACCCGCAGTCGACCACGACCAGATCGTCGCGCGTCTCGATGATCGTCATGTTGCGGCCGATCTCGCCGCAACCACCCAAAGGAATGATTCGCACGTACGGTCCGTCGGGCGGGGGCGCGACGACGAGCGGCACGGGCGCGGTACTACGACCGTTCTGCTGCAGCAAAGTTGTCTCTCGTAAACGGGGCTTGCGGATCCGGTTCTCGGCGTGAAGAGACAAGCCGGGAGGATACGCTATGGTTCCGCTCGTTTTCGTCACCCTGGCCGCCGTGACTCTTTCTTGCACGACGCCGCCGCACCGGCACCAGCGGCACCACGCCCCCGCACTCATCGGCCCGCTGGCGGCCGACCCTAACCTGCTGTATTCCGCGCGTGCCCGTAAGCGCATGGTCGCCTACCTAAAGCTACGCCTCCTCGAGCTGCGCGAACAGCACCTCGAGCGCGCCGCCGCGGCGATCGAACGGCGCCTTCCGGTTTCGGAGCTGCTGAAGGGACCGTAGGCGCTTCTTAACGGGCTCATTGATACCATGATTGCTGGGCGACGTTGAAGAAAAATCGAGAAATCATCCGCGAACCCAAACAAGATGGCTGGTATCAATTGCCCGGCGGTAAAACCGGCCATCGGCAATTCAAGCACCCTTCCAAGCTTGGTCGGGTAACGGTTTCAGGCAGCCTCGGGGACGACATGCCCATAGCGCTCGTGAAGAGCGTGGAAAAGCAATCAGGATTGAAATTGACGTGAATTACTACGTCGTAATCGAGCAGGGTGACCGGCCCCGTTCGTTCGGCGCCTATGTGCCGGATCTACCGGGCTGCGTCGCCACGGGCTCGAGCCGCGAACAGGTTCGTACCCGCATCCGCGCGGCCATTGAACTGCACGTCGCCGGCCTGCGCGAGGATGGGCTTCCGGTTCCGAAGCCGACGACGGTTCCCGAAGTCGTCACCGTCACGTCGCGTCACGCGGGCGGATACCATGTGGCCGGCCCTCAGGCCGTGGCCCCAAAGCTTGCCGACGCGCCAGCCGCCAAAGAGACACCGGTCGCTCTGCCCTCACGGGCGCCCGGAAGACGGTACGGTACACGACGGGCCAGGGAACGCTGAAGACGAAAATCGCTGACCGGAGAACTGCGGCGGGCGCGAGCCAATCAACCGGCGGTCGTTGAGGATGAACGGCCGCCGCTGATGCGGAGAATCCCAGCCCGTCCGCGAATGGGTCGGCCGGTGCAGCAGCGCGACGACATCGAGCCGGCTGAGCGCCGTCCGCTTCTCCGCCTGACGCTCCTGCGCGACATCATCCTGCATCCGCGGCGCGCGTACGAGGCGGTCTTGGCTACGCGGTCGTGGCTCCCGGCGTACGCCGTCGTCGTCGCGTGCGGCCTCTTCGACCTGTGGCTGAGCACGCCGGCGCTCGCGCACGTCTTGACCTTGGCGGCGCGGCACGATCCGCACTCGGCCTTTCACGCAGGCGGCACGGCCGCAACCCGCCACGATCTGTTCCTCAACAGCGCGCTCTTCGGATGCGTACAGCCGGTCGTGCAGTGGAGCCTCGCGGCCATCGTCACCAGTCTGGTCGCTCGATTTCGGCGCCTGACCGTCGGCTACGGCGCCTTCTTCTCGCTGGCCGCCGTCTGTTCGGTTCCCGGTGCGCTCGGCGCCATCGTTGACGGCATCGCCATCTGGCTGCGTGCGCCCGCTTCCTATGGGAGCTTAAAGGCCCTCGCCGTCGCGGCGCCGGATAATCTGGCAATCTTCGCGTCGCCGCACAACGATCGCGAGGTCGTCTTCCTTTCGAGTTTTGGGCTTTTCGATGTATGGTCGACCGTTCTGTTCGCCTACGGCCTAATCGCGTTTACGAACATGCGCGTCACCACGGCGCTGGCGATCGCGTTCGGCATCGACATCATGGTGGCGTTGATCTTCGCACCGTAGGAATTCGTCTTCGTCGAATCCCTACGGTCGGCGCGCGGGCCGGTCTACGCGTACGTGCGACGCACGAAACTTTGGAAGGTGCAGCACCGTACCAGCTTCCCAGGAGGTCCTTCGCATGAGCGTCGAGGCGGCATCCGCGCCTTCTACACGCAGCGGCCTTTCCACGCTATGGGACGTGATCGTCGCGCCCCAAAGCGCGTTTGCAGCGTTACGCGAACGCCCCACCTGGGTGTGGGCGTTCGTCGCCACGTCCGTTTTCGGCATCGCGGGCGCATTGTTGCAGTTGCCCGCGGGCGAACACATCGCCCGCAATCTCATCGCCCTCAATCCCAGCCACGATCCGAAAATCGCCGCTATGACGCCCGAGCAACGTCAAGCGGTCACGAATATCTCGGTCGCGACGCAACGCATCGCGACGTGGCTCTACCCCATCGGCGTTCTGGTGGCGATCGCGTGGGGCACGCTGATCGCGCTGATTGCCAATGCCGCCGGTAAAGGCGACGGAACGTGGGGACGGCTCTTCGCCTTCATCGCCAACATCGCGTTCATTCGCCTCGGACTCGGAGCGTTCGTCACGGGCGTCCTCGTCGCGCTGCGCGGTCCCGCTGCCTTGGTCACGACGCGCGACCTGTTGACGGTGCTCCCCAGCCTCGCCTGGCTCGTGCCGGCCGGCAACGTCAAACTCGCGGCGTTCCTGGCGGTCTTCAACCCGTTTCAGATTTGGACGTTCGTCCTGATCGGCATCGGATTACCGATCTTCGCGCGCATCGGGCGCACGCCGGCCTTCGTCGCCGCCGCCGTGATCGTGCTGACCGAAACCGCGATCAGCGTCGCCTCGGCGAAGTGACGCGATCGCCCGGCGCCATCGCCCTCGCGCTCGCCCTCATGCTTCCGGTATCGGCGGTTGCGGCTGCCGGTTCCGCACGCTCGACGCCGACCGCCCTACCCGTTCCCGATTTCACGCCCGCACCGGCGGAGTCGCCGGAGTCAAGCGGGAGCACCGAACCGAGCCCGGTCGCGGTGCCGGCGGCGGCAGTTGAACCGACGCCCGCCTCACCGAACGCGAGCACCATTCCGGAACCGGCCGGTTCACCGCAAGCCGTCGTTGCGCCCGGCAGCAGTCCCTCACCGCTGCCGCCCACGGCGCCGAGCGCCGCACCGCTGCCGGGCTTCAGCGGCGTGCCGGGCGCGCGTGTCGGGCGGACCTTCGACGGCTACTTCGCCGTCGCATACGCCCTCCAACATGCGCCGACGTTGCTGGCGCAACGCGCCACGATCACCAGCGACGACGCAACGTATACGCGCGACCGCGCGGTGGAATTTCCGACGCTCGGCGGCACCCTGCAGAACCAGATCCAAAAGTCGAGCAACGTCAGCGGCTCGTTCGCTCAGTTCGGGATCGCGCCGGTCAACAATTTCTCGCAGAACACGGCGCAACTGCAATCGACCTACAACCTTTTCAACGGCGGCCAACAGCTCGTCGCGCAACAGGCGAGGCGCACGACGCAAGCCGCGCAATACGAGTTACGCCGCCTGGAAGAACAGACGGCGATCGCCGTTTCCAACGCTTTCTACAACCTCGCGGCCCTGCAAGAAGTCGTGGTTCTCGACAGCAACGACGTGCGCTATCAGCAGGCGTTGCTCGATGCGGCGCTTGCCAGTGAACGCGTCGGCCGCGTGGCGGGCGTGGACGTGCTGCGCGCGCAGGTGGCGCTGGGCCGCAGCAGCGCGGTGCTCGTGCAGGCGCGCGTCGACGAACGCAACGCGAGCGAAGCGCTCGCCGTGCAGATCGGCGCGCCGATCGGCTCGACCTTCGCCCTTCCCAAAGTGCTGCCCGAACCGCCGAAGCCCAAGACCAGCAGCGCCGAACTCGGCACGATCGCGAAGCTCAACCGCCCCGAAATTCTCGAAGCCAAGGCGAACTTCGACGCCTCCAAACTCGGCGACGCCGCGGTCGACAACGATCTGCGTCCGACCGTGCAGTTGGGCGGCTCGTTCGGCAGCCAGGTGTCGCCGACGTCGCTCGTGCAAGAGCAGCAGCAGATCGATGCGCAGAACGCCGCGGCGCTCGCCAGTTACCTCGCCGAGAGACAGCTCTTTCCGAACGTCCCGTTTCCGCCGCCCGTTCCCATTCCGCCGGTCAACCGGCAGCGCCCCGGCTTCTGGCAGTTCAACGTGACGTCCACCTTCGCCGCCCCCCTCTACGATTACGGTCAACGCGCAGCGTTGCACCATGCGGCGCGCGCCGCTATCGATGCCGCTCTCGCGTCGCTGTACAACGCGTACGATGCCGTCGTGGCCGACGTCGATGCGGCGCGGCGCAATCTCGATTCGGCCGACACGCGGCTGGGGATCGCTAAGCAAAGCGCCAGACTCGGCCGCGAGACGGCCCGCATCGCGCAGCTTCAGTATAAAAACGGCTTGGTGTCGTTTACCGATGCCACGCAAACCCAACAGACGGCGCTCTCGGCGGAGAACGACCTCATCGCCGCGCGCGTTACGTATGTCACGGCGCTGATCCGCCTGCGCGTCGCGCTCGCGCCGGCGGACACCGCCGCCGCCGCGGACTTGAGAAATCTATGAATCGTCGTCGCAACACGCTGATCGTCGTCGCCGCGCTGGCACTGATCGTGATCGTCGGCTTCTTCGCCTCACGGCACGGCGCCGCGGCGATGCCCGTGCGCGAGGTCGTGGTGCATTACGGCGCCTTCCGCACGAAACTGCCTGAGACGGGCGTCGTGCAGTTGCCGCGAAGCATCACGATCCCGGCGTCGGCTGCCGGCAATCTCGGCCTGATCGAGGTGCACGCGGGGGAACGCGTGGCGGCGGGTCAGCTGCTCGCGACCATCATCAACGATCAACTGATCTCCAACCTGCACGACGCGCAGGACAACGTGCTCGCCGCGCAAGGCAAGGCGCAGAGCGTTTCCGAGACAAACGGCGTGCTGCCCGAACAGAACCGCTCGGCCGTGCTGCAGGCACAGGCCAACCTCGTCGCCGCGCGCTCGGCGCTGACGCAGGCGCGCCAAGACCTCGTCGCGGGCGCGCAATCGGGCCTGGGTTACGGCGGCCAAACGGCGCAAGAGCAACGCCTGGCCGCCGATACGGCGCTGGCCAAAGCGCAAACGGATTTGGGCGAAGCCAAGCGCACCTACGACGCCAACCAGTATCTGTACGCGCAAAAAGGCATCTCGCGCGATCTTCTGATGCAGTCGAAGGCGCGGTACGACGAAGCGCAGGCGACCTACGACCAAGCCCGCAGCGAACGCCAGATTTTAGGGGGCACCCTGGCGCGTGAGAACGCCGTGCTGAGCGAACGCGTCCGTTCCGCGCAGGATAGTCTACGCGAATCCGAAGCGGCGCTCGCGTCGGCGCGCGCCAGTGCCAGCGAATCCAAAGCCGGCGACCTGCAATCCGCGCGCGCCGATTCGGAGCGCGCCGCGGCCGACCTCGCGTTTGCTCAGCGGCAAGTGGCGCGTTTACAAGTAACGGCGCCGCTGGCGGGGGTGATCGAAAGCGTTGCGTCGCAGCCGGGCGATTCGTTGCGGCCCGTGCAGCCGGGCGACGCCGTGACGGCGGGGCAAGCGCTCTTCACGATGGCTGCCGACGAGCGGTACATCGTGCGCACGAAGGTCGACGAGCAAGACATTGCCGCGGTCCGCGCCGGGCAGCGCGCCGTCGTCAGCGGCGAAGACTTCGGGACGGCGACCTTGGGCGGACGGGTCGTTTCGATTTCCCCCATCGCGCAAAAATCGGACGATCCGTCCAACACGTCGCGCCAAGTTCTTACGACCATTGCTCTCGACCGCACCTTGCCGTTTCTGCGCGACGGAATGACCGTCGACGTCGACATCGTCACGCACGATCAGCCGCACGTGCTCACCGTTCCAACCGATGCCGTTCGCAAGGACGATCGCGGCAACTACGTCTTTGTGGTGGACCGTGGCCGCGCCACGCGCACCGCGGTCAAGCTCGGCGCGCAGAACGATACGCAGGTCGTGGTGCTTTCCGGCCTGCATGCCGGCAACATCGTCGTCGATGACAAGGCGGCGACCGTGGCCGCCAACGATCGCGTCACGCCGGCACCCTCGCCTTCGCCGGTGACTTCCGCCGGGCCATGACGCGCTTCTGGGCCTACGCGCGCGAGGCGTTCGAAGCGATCTGGCGCAACCGCGCGCGCTCGATGCTGACGATGCTCGGCATGATCATCGGCACGGCGTCGGTCATCGCGGTGCTGGGCATCGGCAAGGCGGCGTCGGGCGGCATCAGCGGAACGCTGAACTCGCTCGGAAACCCCGGCTTCTTCGTGTCCGTCGATCCCGAGCAAGACGATCCCGCCGCCGCCGCCATCCAGTATCGCGACGCGGCCCTGGTCGCAGCCGACGATGCGGATATCGTCGCGCACGTCTTCCCGACCTATCAGCGTAATTTTCACATCGTGGCCAACGGCACGGACTACATCGGCACCGCCGTCAGCCAAACGGATTACATCGTTGATTCGCTGCAATTGCGCGAGGGGCGGCGCATCGACTCTAGCGACGTGGCCACCGCTGCACGCGTCTGCCTGCTCGGGGAACCGATGGAACGCCGTTTCTTCGGCTCGGGCCAGGCCCTGGGTGCGACGGTGCGCATCGACGGCACGCGCTTCCGCGTGATCGGCGTGTACTCCGACGCGACCTCGAGCATCTTCAGCAGCGCCGGCGGCACCGACTACGCCGAGATGCCCTACTCGACGTTTCACGAACTCGTGCCGGGACCGGTTGACTCGCTCAACCTCTACGCCCAACCGGGAAAAACGCTCGACGACGTGCGCACCGCGGTCGTGGCGACCTTGCGGCACGCGCACGGTCCGCACGCTGCGTATCAGGTGCAGGATGCGCTGGCGTTCGAGGGTGCCTTCATCAAGACGATCGGCGTCGTCGGCATCGGGTTGACGGCCATCGGCGGGGTCGCACTGCTGGTCGCCGGCATCGGCGTGATGAACATCATGCTCGTCTCCGTCACCGAGCGCACGCGCGAGATCGGCATTCGCAAAGCGATCGGCGGCAGCCGGCGCGACATCGTGCTGCAGTTCTTGATGGAAGCGGTCATCCTGTCGCTGATCGGCGGCGGCCTCGGCATGCTGCTCGGCATCGCAATCGTGCTGCTGGCTTACGGCGTCGTCTCGGGTCTGCTCGGACCCGCGCCGATTCCCTGGCTGATCATCGTCGCGACGGCCGCCGGCTTCTCGACCTTCGTCGGCGTCATCTTCGGAACGTATCCCGCGATGCGCGCCGGTAAGATGGACCCGATCCAAGCGCTGCGCTCGTAAGCAGTAGACGCGTGTTACGACAGGTCGGACCATTCGTCGGCGAGGCGTTCGGCGTGCTTGCGGACAACCGCACGCGCTCATTTCTCACGATCCTCGGCTTGATCATCGGCGTCGCCGCCGTGATCGCGATTCAGATTCTCGGCAAGGGCATGGCGGGCGCGGTGACGGGCGTGCTGGGCAGCCTCAACGACCGCAGCTTCTATCTCTTCCCCAACCAGCAGCAGGCCGATTTCACCAAAGCCTCGTTCACCGTGGCCGACATCGACAAAGTTCACGCGGCCGTCCCGAACATCGTCGTGGCGTTCCCGGCGGGCTACGTGGCGCGCGTCGTCACGGCGGGGCACGAACATGCGCGGCTGGGCATCTCCGATGCTTCCGACGTCGCCTTCGCCCGGGTGCCGCTGATCTTCGGGCGCAACCTCTCCCACGACGACGTCGCCTCGGCCGCGCACGTTTGCGTGATCACCAACGTCGCGTTCAAGCGGCTCTTTCCCGCCGGCAACGATCCGGTCGGCAGCAGTTTGCGTATCGGCGAGCGGCGTTACGTCGTGATCGGGGTGGAAGGCCCCCCGACGCAGGGCATCCTGCCCATCAAGTTCGGCGGCGACATCAGCATCCCGTACACGACGTACGAGCACGACTTCTTGCGCTCGCGGCCGCTGTTCGCGGCGCAATTCATCGTCGCCGACGTGTCGCAGATCGCCCAGACGGAAGCCGCCGTCAAAGCCTACCTGCGGACCCTCAAAGCCGGCCGCTCCGAATATCAGACCTTCGACCGCAAGACGTTTTCGTCGTCGATCGACGGCATCTTCGCCGCGCTCACCTTAGTCGTCACCTTGATCGGCGCCGTGTCGCTGGTCGTCGCGGGCATCGGCATCATGAACATCATGCTCGTCTCGGTCACCGAACGCACGCGTGAGATCGGGGTGCGCAAAGCGATCGGCGCGACCAGTTTTCAGGTGCTCGCGCAGTTCTTCATCGAAGCGCTGCTGCTGTCGCTCGTCGGCTGCGGCATTGGCCTGGTCATCGGAGTCGGCGTCGGCTGGCTCGTCGACCGCTTTGCGCTCGTCGCGATCTCGGGCGTCGTACCGTCCCTGCCCTGGCTGCAGTCGATCGCGATCGCGGTCGGCTTCGCCACGATCGTGACGCTGGTGTTCGGAACGTATCCCGCCTACCGCGCCGCTCGCCTCGATCCGATCGAAGCGCTGCGCTATGAATAACGGCGCCCGAGCGGTGGACGGCCCCGTGATTGCGATGCGCGACATCGTCAAGACGTACAAGACGGGGACGCTCGAGGTGCCGGCGCTGCGCGGCGTCAGCTTCGATCTTGCCCGCGGCGAGTATGTCGCCATCATGGGACCGTCGGGTTCGGGGAAGTCGACGCTGATGAACCTCATCGGCTGCCTCGACCGGCCGACCAGCGGCACGTATCATCTCGACGGCATCGACGTCGGCACCTTAGGCGATGATGCGCTGGCCGCCATCCGCCTCAAGAAGCTCGGCTTCGTGTTTCAGGGCTTCAACCTGCTGGCCCGTACGAACGCCCTCAAGAACGTCGCGCTGCCGTTGTTCTACGCGGGCGTCGGGGTGCGCGAGCGGGACCGGCGGGCCGCCGCGATGCTCGGGGAAGTCGGTCTGGGCGACCGCGCGACCCACAAGCCGAGCGAGCTGTCCGGGGGACAGCAGCAGCGCGTCGCAATCGCCCGGGCGCTGGTCAACGATCCCGCCGTGCTGCTCGCTGACGAGCCGACGGGGAACCTCGACTCGCAGACGAGTGAAGAGCTGATGGCGCTCTTTCTGCAGCTCAATCGGAGCGGGCGCACGATCATCATGGTGACGCACGATCCCGAAACTGCGCGCAACGCCGAGCGGGTCATACGCGTGCGGGACGGGCTGGTCGTGGCCGATGAGTCGAAAATGAGAATTTAGGGAAAACTGCCGCGACCGCGTGACCTGTGCCCGGCCGGCGAGTAGTTGGCCGGCAGAACGTTTCGACCCGAAGAAAGTGAAAGAACCGCTCATGCAAAAATCCCGTATCGTCTCGACGGCGATCGTCGCCCTCATCGGCGCCATCATCGGCAGCTTCTCGATGATGCTGTTCGCGAGCACCCACTTCGCCGGCATCGCGGGCCCCGGCAACACGCCGCCGCAGGTCTATGCCGCTCCGATTACCGCCGGCGGCAGCGACCAGCAACGGATCGTCAGCGCCGTCAGGCGCGTGGCCCCGTCGGTCGTGGCGCTCAACGTCACCGTCAACGGGCAGCAAGTCGTTCCGCTCGACCCGTTCGCGCAGTTCTTCGGGCAGCAAGGGCCGCAGCAGGTGCAGCGCTATCGGGCGCGCGCGTCAGGTTCGGGCTTCGTCTACGCGCGCAACGGCGACGGCAGCGGACTCATCGTCACCAACGCCCACGTCGTGCGGCCGCCCACCGGCGGCACCGTTTCCGGCATCCAAGTCGTCTTCCGCAGCGGGCAGCGCGTGACCGGACATCTGTTCGCCGACAGCATCGGGGCCGATCTGGCGGTAATCAAGGTCGACGGCGTCAAGGACATGCCGCCGCCCATCGAAATCGCCGACTCCTCCAAACTCGAGGCTGGACAGTTTGCGATCGCCATCGGTGAGCCGTTCGAACTCAAGGAGTCCGTCTCGCTCGGCGTCGTCTCGGGCTTCAACCGCGACGAAACGATCGGCTCGGAAGCCGGCGGCGCGATCGACTTTAAGGGCCTGCTGCAGACCTCCGCTCCGATCAACCCGGGCAACTCCGGCGGGCCGCTGATCGACACCGACGGGCGCTTGATCGGCGTCAACCAATCGACCGCCAATCCGGGCACCGCCCAAGGCATCGGCTTTGCGATTCCCTCGAACACCGTGCGCGAGCAGGTGGCGATGCTGCAGAAGAGCCCCGGAACGCACCAGGGCACGAACCAGGGCTTCATCGGCGTGGCGCTCGCCACCGTGACGCCGGCGCTGAGCGTTCAGTTGAACTACCACGGCAAGGGCGTCGCCGTGACCCAAGTCGTGTCGGGGTCAGCCGCCGACCAGGCTGGGCTGCAGCCGGGCGACGTCGTGGTGCGCGCCAACGGCCAGGACATAACGAGCGACGCCCAATTACGTAAGGTCATCGAAGGCGTCAAACCGGGGCAGACGGTCAACCTCGAAGTCTGGAGTTCGGGCATCAAGAAGCTCGTCAGCGTCAAAGTCGTCGAGCGGCCGGCCGACGTCGGTGCGCTCGTTCCACAGCAGCAACAGCCCCAGCAGCAAGACCCCAACGCCGGCCCGTAACGCGGGCGGCGACAGTGTGGAGACCTCGTCGCGGCTGCGGCGAGGTCTCTGCTTTTGCGCTGAAGCAGAGGCACCGCGCGGCCGAAACCCTTAAAGGGTCCAGGCGTATCTAAGCTTACGGAAATAAGCAGCGCCGCGCTTAGAGACGGCGCATCCTTGAATGTCGGTAAGCGGCAAGGCAAAGCGTGAAATCGCGCGTAGCTGGTCCTCGGCGTTCGGAGCAGGAGTGAGAATTTATGGCAAAAGTGGTCGGAATCGACCTCGGCACGACCAATTCGGTCGTCGCGGTGATGGAAGGGCAGACGCCCACCGTCATCGCGAACTCGGAAGGCAGTCGCACGACGCCGTCGGTCGTCGCCTTCACCAAGACGGGCGAACGCCTCGTCGGGCAACTGGCGAAGCGTCAGGCCGTCACCAACCCGGAGCGCACGATCAAATCGATCAAGCGGCACATGGGCACGGATTTCAAAGTCAAGATCGACGGCAAGGACTATACGCCGCAAGAGATCTCGGCGATGGTCCTGCAAAAACTCGTCAACGACGCGTCGACGTATCTCGGCGACCGGGTGACCAAAGCGGTCATCACGGTGCCGGCGTACTTCAACGACGCGCAGCGGCAGGCGACCAAGGACGCGGGCCGCATCGCGGGACTCGACGTGCTGCGCATCATCAACGAGCCGACGGCGGCGGCGCTCGCGTACGGGCTGGATAAGAAAGGCTCCGAGACGATCCTCGTGTGGGACCTCGGCGGCGGAACCTTCGACGTTTCGATCCTCGAAGTGGGCGACGGCGTCTTCGAAGTGAAGTCGACCAACGGCGACACACACCTCGGCGGCGACGACTACGACGACAAGATCGTCACCTGGCTCGTCTCCGAATTCCGCAAGGATCAGGGCATCGATCTCTCCGGCGACAAGCAGGCCTTGCAACGCCTGACCGAAGCGGCGGAAAAAGCCAAGATCGAACTCTCGACCTTGACCTCGGCCAACATCAACCTGCCGTTCATTACGGCGGATCAAAGCGGTCCGAAGCACCTCGACATCACGTTGAGCCGCGCCGATTTCGAGCGCATGACCAGCGACCTGACCGATCGCATGGTGCAGCCGTTCAAGTCCGCGCTCGCCGATGCGAAGATCGACGTGAGCCAGATCAACGAGATCGTCATGGTCGGCGGTTCGACCCGCATGCCCGTGTGCCAAGACCTCGTCAAGAAGCTGACCGGTAAGGACCAACTCAATCAGTCGGTCAATCCCGACGAAGTCGTTGCGATCGGTGCGGCCATTCAAGCCGGCGTGCTCGCGGGCGAAGTCCGCGACGTGGTTCTGCTCGATGTTACCCCGCTGTCGCTCGGCCTCGAGACCCTCGGCGGCGTATTCACGAAATTGATCGACCGCAACACGACGATTCCGACAAAGAAGTCGCAGGTCTTTACGACGGCCGAAGACGGTCAAACGTCGGTCGACATCGCGATCTTCCAAGGCGAGCGCGAGATGGCGCGCGACAACAAGAGTCTGGGCCAATTCCGGCTCGAGGGCATTCCGGCCGCGCCGCGCGGCGTGCCGCAGATTGAAGTCGCCTTCAACATCGATGCCAACGGCATCGTCAACGTGTCGGCCAAGGACCTGGGTACCGGCAAAGAACAGGCGATCACGATCACCGCATCGACGAATCTCTCGAAAGACGAAGTCGACCGGATGGTGCGCGACGCCGAAGCTTCGAGCGCGGAAGATGCGCGCAAGAAGGAAGAGGCGGAAACGCGCAATCAAGCTTCCAGCCTGATCTACTCGACGGAGAAATCGCTCAAGGAGATCGGCGACAAGCTCGAAGCCGGCGCCAAAGCCGACGTCGAGAACGCGCTGAACGATCTACGCGCCAAGAGCGAGAACGGCACGGCGGCCGAGATCAAGACCGCGACCGAAACCTTGCAGGCGGCATCGTATAAGTTGGCCGAGGCGCTGTATCAGAAGACCGGCGGTGCCGCGGGTGCGGCCGGGCCCAATGGAGCCGCGGCGGATGGAGCAGCGTCAAGCGACGGCGCGGTGAGCGGAGCAGAAGCACCGGCCGGCGACGACGTGATCGACGCCGAGTTCAAAGAAGCGAAGTAGTTTCGCTCATGGACATCGACACGCAAGCTGCGGCGGAGGGCACCGAAGACCTCGGTGCCCCGGCCGCCGCCGATGGGCAATCCGATCTGGCCGCGGAATTGACCACCGCCAAGGCCCTCGCCGACGAGCGTTATGCGGACTTGCAGTACGCGCGCGCCGAAATCGACAACGTGCGCAAACGCGCCGAACGCAGCGCCTTGGAGCGACTCGCGTATACCCGCCGGCAATTGCTCGAGCGCTTCTTACCGGTGCTCGACAACCTGCAGCGCGCGCTCGCCTTCGACGATTCGGAGGGTCTGCGGGGCGGCTTGCAGGCCACCTTACGCGGCTTCGAAGGCGTGCTCGCGAGCGAGCAAGTGACGCCGCTCGAGACGGTCGGAAAACCGTTCGATCCGCATGTCGCCGAAGCGATCGCCACGCGCGAAACGAGCGACTACGCCGACGACATCGTCATCGAAGAAGCGCAACGCGGCTACCGGATGGGCGACGATCTGCTGCGCCCGGCGATGGTCGTCGTTGCCAAGCACGTCACGCCGGTCGACGAAAGCACAGCGCCGGCACCCCTAGAGTGAACTACAAAGACTACTATGCGGTGCTCGGCGTGCCCAAAAACGCTGCCGGGAAAGACGTCAAGTCGGCGTACCGCAAGCTCGCACGCAAGTGGCACCCCGACGCCAATCCCAAGAGTCCCAAAGCGGCCGAAGAGAAATTCAAGGAGATCTCCGAGGCCTACGAGGTCTTGGGTGACGCCGAGAAACGCCGCAAGTACGATGCGCTCGGCAGCGACTGGGCGCAAGCTGCGCAACAAGCCGAAACGCAGCGCCGTTACCGCTCGGCGCAAGGCGCGGGCGACCCGTTTGCCGGAGCACAATTCTCCGGCGCGGGCGCCGGCGGCCCGAGCGGCTTCTCGGATTTTTTCGACCTCTTCTTCTCGGGGATCGGCCGCCGCGGCGGCAACGCCCAAGCATCGGCTCCGTCGTACGCGCAGCGCGGCGGCGACCTCGAGACCACGCTCGAGCTCACCCTCCGCGAAGCCTTTGCCGGCGGTTCGAAGGGCATCAGCTTACAGATCGAAGACGCCTGCCCGCGTTGCGGCGGCAGCGGCATCGTGAACAATACGATCTGCCCGCAGTGTCACGGTACCGGACGCATCGTAAACAGCCGCCGCTTCGACGTCACGATTCCGCGCGGCATTCGTGAGGGTCAGCGCATTCGACTGGCGGGTCAAGGCAGCCGCGGCAGCGGCGGCGGCCCGAACGGCGATCTGCTGCTCGAAGCGCGGATCGCGAGCGATCCCACCTTCGAACGGAAAGGCGACGACTTGTACGTCGATCTGCCGGTGCAGGTTTACGACCTTGTTCTCGGCGCCGATGTGCTGGTTCCAACCATGACGGGCGACGTGACGATGACGATTCCGCCCGGAACGCAGAACAATAAGATGCTGCGCCTGACCGGCAAGGGGATGCCCAAGGTCAGAGGCGGCGGCTACGGTGACGAATACGTACGTCTGGTCGGCTTGCTCCCGACCAATTTGAGCGAACGCGAACGCGAACTGTTCAGTGAGCTAGCGAATCTCCGCAGCCCAGCCCACGCGTGACGACTCGTTCTCGCGCCCGAAGTGCGTGTAGCAACGTGACGCGTTGACCCACCGCCTTAGTAGCGCAGGTTGTAGAAAAGTAGCGTGATATAAGCGAGGACCCAAGCCAGATTGATTGCAGCTACGGTCCTCTGAACGATATCGGCCTTCGTGAATATCGGTACAAGCGTTACAAGAAGAATGGCGGCCTTGAGTTGCGCGTCAGCATCAAATGCGATGCGGCCGTCGAGCAGATACGTTTGAACGAAGCTGAGCGCAATGGCGAAGGCAATCAGTGAGAAGAACCAACGACGATTCTCCTCGTAAGCCGAACGCATATTCGTCTGCGTTTGAGCTTCACCCGTAGGCAAGATGAGTCCCGACGCGGCGTAGACCGCCGCCGGGATGCTCAAGGTGCATAGGAAAATCGGAAAAGTCCAATGTTGGTGTCGGGTCAGATTGAAATCGGCCCACCACACCAACGTCAGTAAGAGGAATAAGTTAGCAGCCCATACGATGCTCGGCAAGTATAACGCGGTTCCCGAACGGTTGTGAATCACGCGTACCATTGCTCCGAGCAAATGCGACATTCCCAGCCCGATGATAATTGAGAGCAAGACCGAAAGGTACGAAAAGGCATCGATCATATTTTGGGCCCGAGTCGACTCAGCGCAGCCAGACGTAGACAGGCTCTCCCTGGTTGAGCCGTCGGGTTAGTGCAGGTCGGCGTCGGTTAGACCGGAGTCGATTTTGAAGTCTTTGAGCTCCCAATGCTCGACGACATCCTTGCCGACGTAACGTTTACGCAGCACGACGAGGCCGGTTCGTTTGGAGACGTCGATCACGTCGAGCGTTACGTCTTTGTCGCTAGCGGGGTCGTCGGGGCAGCTGATGTTCGCGTTGGAGAAGACCAGTTCGTCGGTCGCATCGCCGTCGACCGTCGGACCGGCGCGCTCGACGATGCGGTCGCGGTGCGCGTCAAGACAAGCGACCACGTCACCCTCGTCGGGATTGAGGATGCCGTTGCCGCGCAAGGACGTGAGATCGACATCGTGTGCGCTGCCGTGCATTTTGAAGAGCGAGAGCCCGCGGCGATACGCGGTCACGCGGTCGCCGCCGTCCCACAGAATCGTCGAGCCGCTCTTGGTGCCCTTAATGACGTCGAGCCGCGCTTGGTGCGGTTTGCGGAACGCGTACTGCAACTCGTGATCGCTGGAGCGGTCGCCCATAACCTCATGCGCCACGATCGTCACGCTATAGTCGTGAAGATTTCTCCAGGTCGCCGCCAGATGATCGAGCGCCGGTAGCGCCGTCGCCGCTCGGGCCGGCACGCCACCGCCGGCAAACACCAGAGCGGCTACAATGCAAGCCTGCCGCCGGCTTCCTCGAAATGCAACCATAGAATCGCTGCTCCGCTTCGCACGGGAGGCCCGTCCTCCTGGCGACGCGAGCGTGGCTCTCAGCAACTTCTCATCCTTAACGGCGGTCGAAAGAACGATGTTAGGCGGCCCTCCGACCCATCTGATGTGGTCGAGCATGTTCAATCCGGAGAAGCCGAAAGTCGAACGCAAGATCGATTGGCGCCGGCTCGGCCGCCTGTTCTTGCCCTACTGGCGTCAAGAGTCGCTAGTGCTGATCTGTATCATCGCCGGTTCGGCGCTCGGACTCGCACCGGCCCTCTTTACGCGCAGCCTCATCGACGGAGCGCTGGCCCACCACGACTTGCACGGCTTGTGGGTCGACGTGGCCGGCATGATCGTTGCTGCCCTCCTCGCCGCCCTGATCGGCGTCTATCAAGGCTACCTGAATTCGCTCGTGGGCGAAGGCATCATGCGCGACATCCGTACGAGCCTCGTCTCACACTTGCACCGCATGCCGATCGCCTTCTTCACGAGCACGAAGACGGGCGAAATCATGAACCGCGTCTCGAACGACGTCGACAACGTCGACAACGTCGTCACCGGAACGCTCGTGACGATCGTCACCAATATCGCGACGATTGCGACGACGGTCGTGACCATGTTCGTGATGGATTGGAAACTGTCGCTGCTGGCGCTGACCGTCGTGCCCCTCATGATCGTGCCGCTCGGGCCCGTCGGGCGCCGCATGTACGTCGTGCGCCGCGCCACGCGCGAAAAACGCGACCAGATCGAGAGCCTCACCCAAGAGACGCTGTCGATTTCAGGCATCACGCTCATCAAATCGTTCGTGCGCGAGGCCTTCGAGGCGAAGCGGTTCTTCGGCGTCTCGACCGACCTGATGAAGCTGGAGATTCGCCTCGCGATGGTCGGGCGCTGGTTCATCGCCGCCATCGCCGCCATGGTCATCGTCGGACCCGCCATCGTTTGGCTCGGCGGTTGCTATCTCGCGATCTATTACGGACTGACCGTCGGGACGATCGTGGCCTTCGTCGCGCTCCTGGGGCGGCTGTACGGCCCTGCTTCGGCGCTGGCCGGCATCCAAGTGCAGATCGTCAGCGCGTTCGCGGTGTTCGAGCGTATCTTCGAATACCTCGACATGGCGTCCGAAACCGAGGGCACACGCACGCTGCCGCGCGTGGCCGGCGAGCTGCGTTTCGAGGACGTACACTTCGCCTACGCGGCCGGCCGCCAAGCGCTCGACGGCGTCGATCTGCGCATCGAGCCGGGCCAGGTCGCGGCCTTCGTCGGACCGTCGGGCGCCGGCAAAACGACGATCACCCAACTCGTACCACGCTTTTACGATCCGCAAGAGGGGCGCATCACGCTCGACGGCGTCGACGTGCGCGACCTCGACCTGCATTCGCTCCGTTCGCACATCGGCATCGTGACGCAGGAGACGTACCTCTTCCACGACACGATCGCCGCCAATCTGCGTTACGGCAACGATGCCGCAACGCAGGCGCAGATGGAAGCGGCGGCACGCGCCGCCAACATCCATGCATTCATCGCAGCCCTGCCCGAC
Organism: Candidatus Nyctobacter psychrophilus; assembly: GCA_014305025.1. GTDB lineage: Bacteria > Vulcanimicrobiota > Vulcanimicrobiia > Vulcanimicrobiales > Vulcanimicrobiaceae > Nyctobacter > Nyctobacter psychrophilus. The sequence continues at coordinate 99,749 of JACRTY010000017.1, forward strand.
GGCTACGCGACCGTCGTGGGCGAGCGCGGTCACAAACTCTCGGGCGGCGAACGCCAGCGGCTCGCGATCGCCCGCGTGCTCTTGGCCGATCCACGCATCCTGATTTTGGACGAAGCGACGAGCGCGCTCGATTCCGAGAATGAAGCGCTCATTCAGGCCGCCTTCGACGAGGCAATGCACGGGCGCACGAGCCTCGTCATCGCGCACCGCCTGTCCACGATCCTGAGTGCCGACGTCATCTTCGTCGTCGAAGCGGGCAAGGTCGTCGAACGCGGCACGCACACGCAATTGCTCGCCAAGGACGGAACGTACGCGCGCTTGTACCGCACGCAGTTCGAAAAGGGCAACGTCGAGCTGTCGTTTCAGCCGCCGGTGACGGGCTCCGCCGCCGTCCCGGCGCCGTGAACGCTTCCGCCGCCGGCAGCCTTTTGCACGTCGACGGCCTCACCAAGCGCTTCGGGCAGACGTTGGCCGTTGACCGCTTGACCTTTGATGTCGCTCGGGGAGAAGTCGTCGGTCTGCTCGGCCCCAATGGCGCCGGTAAAACGACCGCGTTTCTGTGCTTATGCGGACTGCTGCGGCCGGACGTCGGCACGATACTGTTCGGGGACCGCCGCCTGGGCGGCGACCGCGGCCGAACGATCTCGCTGATTCCCGAAACGCCCGACGTGTATCCGATGCTCACCGTATGGGAACACCTCGCCTTCGTCGCAGCGAGCGCGCGACTGGGTCCGGGCTGGGAGCCGCGCGCGAACGACTTGCTTGCGCGCTTTGGTTTGAGCGCAGAACGCGATACCGTCGGAGGATCGCTTTCCAAGGGCATGCGCCAGAAGACGTTGATTGCGGCGACGGTGCTTGCCAACACGCCGGTACTCCTTTTCGACGAACCGACGATCGGACTCGACCCACGCGGACAACGTGAACTGCGCACGCTGATCGGCGACCTCGCAGCCGACGGCACGTCGATACTGATCAGCACGCATCTCATCGAATCGACCGCAACGCTATGCGACCGGATCATCATCCTCAAGAAAGGCGTCACGGTTGCGCAAGGCGCCGTTGCTGAGTTACGCGCGAACGGCGATGCGCACCGGACGCTCGAAGACGTCTTCTTAGAAATCACCGCGTAGACCGCCGATGCGCGCGCTCTGGTTACTCGAGGTGCGATACCTTCGCCATCAGATAGCCGCGATCGGGCGCTCGCCGCTGCGCCTCATGGTATGGATCGTCTACGCACTGGCCATGGGTGCGGTCGCCGTCGTGCGGTCTTTGAAAGCGCTGCACCATCATGCTGTGACGCCGATCGCTCTGCGTGCCGATTTTGCGACGGCGGGCGCTGGCTTGTACCTCGCTCTGCTCGGCACGATGGCCGCCGCCGCGGCCTTCGGTCGCATCACGCCGTTCCGCAACGCGGCCGAGCCGGTGCTCTTTTCGAATGCCGGGCTGCGTCCGGTGACGATGGCCGTCTGGCTGCAGGCTCGCAAGATGGTGACGGGCTGGCTGCGTTCGTTCGCAATGCTGATCTATGCGTTGCTGGTGTTTTCGCCGCCACGCTCGGATTCGAGCGCGACACTACGCGCGTTCGCGGCGGCCATTCTCGTGTTCGGGATCGCGATCTCGCTCGAACTGCCGACGTTCTTGCTCGCGCGCGGCCGGTGGAAGGGACTGGTTCGAGGCGTCGCCTGCGCGGTCGCGGCGCTCGGATTTGCCTACGGCATCGGGGGGCTCATGGGCGAGCGGATTCGCGGACCGCTCGTACGGACGACGCAGCTCGATCCCGGGCTCGCGCTCGCTCCACTGTTGGCCGGCGACTGGATCGCAATGCTCGTGCCGCTGCTGACCTTCGCGCTGTTGATCGGAGTCGTTGCCGCCCTCGGGAATGACGCGCTGCCTGAATTGTATGCCGCATCGCAGCGGACGGTCGGCGCACGCCAGCGCGCCCGTTCGCCCGCGCTTCGGACATCGTCGCGCGAACGTCGGCGCCGTACGAATACCGTTCCGCGCGGAGCGCTGGCGCTGGTCTGGAAGGATTGGATCACGTTCCGCCGCGTCGGTGGTGCGTTCGCGTTCTGGCTACTGTGCTGCGCGTTTTGGGCGGCCTGCGGCGCCGGTACGGCACTGCTGACGCGGCACTATCACGATGCCACTCCGCTCGCACTGCTCGCGGGAGCGCTCGGGCTCTTCGTCATCTTTATCGTTCCGTACGGCGCGAGCGCGGGTCTCGTCACCGATCTCGGCAAACCGCTCTTTTGGCTGTCCCCCGATGCGCTTCGCCTGCGCTTGGCAGCGTCGACGTTGGCGCGCGCGTGGCGTCTGGGAACCGCTCTCGGACTTGCGCCGCTTGCGGTCGCCGTCGTGTTCGGCGATACGATCTTCGCCGCAATTTCGTTGCCGGCGGGAATCGCGAGCGGCTGGGCGTTACAGGCGCTCGGCGTCGGACTCTATGCGCTCTTTCCCAATCCGCTCGACGCGCGCGGACCGATCGGCGCACTACGCACCCTCGTCACCATAGCGTGTTTCATTCCTCCCGCGCTCGTCGCGGCAATCGTCGCCCTACTGCACGGGCACTTCGCCGAACTCGGCATCGCCTTCGCCGCAACGCTGGCTTGCGAAGGCTGGCTGGCGATCGAACTCGCCGCCTTTCGCTTGCGCGAAGGAGGCGCCGCCCTGGCGGCGGCTTCACGATGAACAACCCGCGTACCGGCGCGAGTGCGCGGCGCCGTACTCCCAAGTCCGCGGACGGGGAGCTTCGAATGCTGCTAAGCGACCTCAGCCCTTTAGTTGAACCCTAAACGGCGGCCCCGTCGCCGCGCGCACGTCGTCGACGCTAATGCCGGGCGCGCACTCGCGCAGCACGAGGCCGTCGGGCTCGATGTCGAGCACCGCTAGGTCGGTGATGATGCGGTGCACCACGCCGCGACCCGTCAGCGGCAAGGTACAGTGGTTGACGATCTTGTGGGTGCCATCTTTGGCGACGTGCTCCATCATCACGATGAGCCGTTTGGCGCCGTGGACGAGGTCCATCGCGCCGCCCATGCCCTTGACCAGCTTGCCCGGAATCATCCAGTTCGCCAGATCCCCGCGGCCGGAGACTTGCATGGCGCCGAGCACCGCAAGATCGATGTGGCCGCCGCGGATCATGCCGAACGATGCCGCTGAATCGAAAAACGATGCACCCGGATACACGGTGACCGTTTCTTTGCCGGCGTTGATGAGGTCGGGGTCCTGCTCGCCCTCATACGGATACGGCCCCATGCCTAAAATGCCGTTCTCGCTTTGCAGAACGACGTGAATGCCGGGATCGACAAAATTCGGAATCAACGTCGGCAGGCCGATGCCGAGATTGACGTATTGGCCGTCGCGCAGTTCGCGTGCAACGCGCGCCGCCAGTTGATCGCGCGTGAGCGCCATTACACTTCCTCGCCCGCGGCCGCCGGCGCCGCGTCGCGTTCGGACCGTTTGCGCGTCGTCACGCGTTCGATCCGCTTACCGTCGCTGCCGACGACGACGACGCGCTGCACGAAGATGCCCGGCGTATGCACGTTCTGCGGATCGATCTCGCCGGGTTCCACCAGCCGCTCGACTTCGGCGACCGTGATCTTCCCCGCTGCAGCGCAGAGCGGATTGAAATTGCGCGTCGCTGCATCGTAGACCAAGTTTCCCAGCCGGTCGCCGACGCTCGCCCGCACGAACGCATAATCGCACACGATGCCTTCTTCGAGCACGTAGTCGAGGTCGCCGAAGCGGCGCGTCTCCTTCTGCGGGGAAGCGACCGCGATCGTGCCTCCGGGTCCGTAGCGCCACGGCAACCCACCCTCCGCCACCTGCGTGCCGACGCCGGCCGTCGTATAGAAGGCCGCAATGCCGGCGCCCCCGGCGCGCAAGCGTTCGGCGAGGGTTCCCTGCGGAACGAGCTCGACTTCCAGTTCGCCGCTCAGAAACTGCCGCTCGAACTCACGATTTTCTCCAACGTACGAACCGGTGGTACGGCGGATGCGCTTGGCGTCGAGCAGCACGCCCAGTCCCCAACCGTCGACGCCGCAATTGTTCGAGACGGTGACGAGATCGCCGGCGCCTTGCTCCAAGAGCGCGCCGATCAGGTGAAACGGAATGCCGCACAGACCGAAACCCCCGACCGCAAGCGACGCTCCGCTCGGCACGTCGGCGACGGCAGCGGCCGCGTCGGCCACGACTTTGTTCATGCGCCCAGCGCTTACGACGAGCGCGCGCCGCCTGCCTCTGGGGCAACCCTGCCCGTTTCGATTGCTTGCTGCGACGGTATGCGCGGAAGATGAACGACTATGATATCGAGCAAGCCCAGCGCGGTTCAGGCAACGCCGTGAAATCCGCAGCCCATTCCGCCAGTTCGGCTTTGGAATCCCCGATCAAGAAGGCCGACACCAACGCGACGTTGCGCAGCGGCCTCATGGCCGGTGCCGCCGCCAGTTTGTTTGCCTCGCTCGCCCTCAAAGCGGCAGGCAGCCGTGAAGATGCGCTATTTGTCGGACAATGGGTTCCGACGTTCCTCATCATCGCGCTCTGGGTCACGATCGTGCGCGAGGACGTCGCTCCCGGCACCTGAACCGGGTCGCGGGAGGACGACTGCGGCGACCGAAGTCCCCGGCAAGCATCCTCTTTAGACCGGGAGTAGACCATGGCCATCGCGTCCCCTCATGCGACGGCGTCGGAAGACGACGCGATGATCCTCGAAGTCGTTCGCGAACTCGTCGCCGAACGAGTGGCGCCTCGCGCCGCTGAAATCGATGAGAAGGGCGAGTTCGCGCGCGACGTTTATGACCTCTTCGCCGGCAACGACTTGCTCGGAGTACCGTTTCCCGAAGAGTACGGCGGTCTCGGACTCTCGTTTCTCACCTACGTGAAAGTGGTCGAAGAAGTCTCGAAAGCGTGTGCTTCGAGCGGCCTGATGATTGCCGTTCAGGAATTGAGCGCGCTCGCGCTCATCATTGCTGGAACCGACGCGCAAAAACGAAAATACCTGACCAAACTCTCGAGCGGCGAAATGATCGGGGCCTATGCGCTGACGGAACCGGGCAGCGGCTCCGATGCCGCGGGTTCGATGCGCGCGCGCGCCGAGAAGCGCGGCGATCACTACGTCCTCAACGGTAACAAGGTCTGGATCACCAACGGCAGCGTCGCGGACGTGGTGACCGTTTTCGCCGTGACCGACCCGGCGAAGGGTCCCAGCGGCATCAGCGCATTCATCGTGGAGAGCACGTTTCCGGGCTTCAAGGTGGGCAAGCTCGAAAAAAAGATGGGAATCCGCGGTTCGCCGACGTGCGAATTGATCTTCGAGAACTGCGAGGTACCGGCCGAGAATCTGCTCGGGGAGGAAGGCAGCGGTTTCAGGACCGCCATGCGCGTACTCGACAAATCGCGCCCCGGAATCGCTGCGCAGGCGGTCGGGATCGCGGCGGGCGCGCTCAATTTCGCCACCACTTACGCGACCGAGCGCATTGCCTTCGGGAAGCCGATCGCGCAGCAGCAGGGCATTCAATTCATGCTCGCCGACATGCGCGTCGAACTCGAAGCGGCGCGGCTACTGCTTTACGAAGCGGCCCGGAAATGCGACGAGAACGCGGCGGACCTGAGCGTATGGGCAGCGTACTGTAAGCTCAAGGCCGGTGATGTTGCGATGATGGTCACCACCGACGCCGTGCAGATTCTCGGCGGCTTCGGATACTCCACCGAATATCCGGTCGAACGGATGATGCGTGATGCCAAGATCACCCAGATTTACGAGGGCACGCAGCAGATTCAACGGCTCGTCATTGCGCGCAGCATGATCGGCAAGAAGCCGCCGCCGGTTATCCGACGCTGACCGGGGGGTGCCCGAAGAGCGACGGCACGTAGTGCCCCACCGCCCACGACACGCCGAAGACGCCGGCGCCGAAGGCCACGATCTCAATGCCCTTGAGGATGGCGTTTCGTGCGCTCAGCGTTCCCGCGAAGTAGCCGATGCCGAAGAGCGCCGCCGCTGCTAAACCGAGCGCAAGCCACATCGCGTTACCGAGCGCCATGCCCGCGGCATAGGGCACGACGGGCACCGCGGCGCCCAGCGCAAAAGACCCTGCCATCCCGAAACTTTCACGCAGACCGCGACCCTCGGATTCACGAACGTCGATACCGAATTCGTCACGCACCATCTCGTGCAGCCAGATGTCCGGATTCTTCTGCAAGCGCTCGACGATCGTCACCGCTTCGGCGTCGGTGAAGCCTTTGAGGCGATAGTACGCAACTTGCTCGGCGTATTCTTCATCGGGCATTTCGGCCATCTCGCGCTGCTCGCGAGCGATCGCATTTTGCACGACTTCTCGCTCTGATTTGCCCCCTAAGTATTCTCCAACGCCCATCGAGATCGCGCCGACGAACAGCGACAGCAGGCCCGTGATGACGACGATCGTGCGATCCGACGCGGCGCTGCCGACGCCGGTGACGATGCCGAGCGTCGTCAAGATGCCGTCTTGAGCACCGAAGACGACCTCGCGCACGCTGCGCTGGCGTTCGAGGCGTTGGCGCTCCGGCGTATCGGGAATGCGCGCTGCGTGCCGGCCGCGGTTGGCGACCGAGACGATGCGGTTATCGACGTTGATGGCCGAAGAGTTGCGCTGTTGGCTCACGTCCACATTCGCATTGCGGCCCGCGCCGTTGGAAGCCCTGCGTCAGCCGCGCTGCGTCGCGCTGAAGCGTTGCGGCGACCGAGGGCGAAACAGCACGCAGCATGGATTCCGAAGGCGGCCTCAATCCGAATCCCATTGTCGCGATGGCGATGCGCATTCGTGCCCGCAAAGACATTGGCGCGGCCGTCGACGCCGCCGTCCCCCAAGACGCGCGCGGCTCCGGCGGCGACGACGACGTGGCCGCGTCGCTGGAAGCGTTCGCCGCGGCGCTGAGAACCGGCACCGCCCGGCTCAACACGGTCCTCGGCAAGCCGGGCGTGACGTTCATTCGCCTGGAGCATCCGCTGCGCGTTCGCCTGCGCTTTGCAGACAAACGGGCCAGCCTCGATGTCGATAGCAGGCGTCAACTCGTCATCGTGCGCGGCCTCGGTCTAGACGGCGAGTACCAATTCGATCCGGGCGCCGACGTGCCGGCGTTGATCAATCTCTCCCAACTTTCCACGGAGGAAGGTTACGGCGAAGCACTGACCCCCTCACGCTTGCTCAAGGCGATCGCCGCCGACGCGGAATTGCCGCGTCCGGCGCACCTTGACGCGCTTGGCCCGATCCAGCCTTCTTGAGGCGCGCCTTCTTGAGGCGTGCCTTCTTGAGGCGCGTCTCGTGCGCACGAGCAACCAGCGGCGCGGTCGGGCACAATTCGTTCACCGGGCAGCGCTCGCACAATGGCACCGGTGCTTTGCAGATGGCACGGCCGTGCAAAATTAACCAATGGTGCGCGTGACGTAGCTTTTCGCGCGGGACGAGTTGGGATACGTCGTCCTCAACGTCGCGTGGCGTCTTGCCCAGTGTCAGCCCGAGGCGGTGCGCTACTCGAAAGACGTGGGTGTCGACCGCCAGCGCCGCCTCCTCGAACGCGACGGACAGCACGACGTTGGCCGTCTTGCGGCCAACGCCGGGCAACGCTTGGAGTGCTTCCCGCTCGCGCGGAACTTCACCGCCGTAGCGGGTTGCGATGGCGTGGGCGGCGGCGATGATGTTCTTGGCTTTCATGCGGAAAAATCCGCACGATTTGACGACCTGCTCGACGTTGCTTTGCTGGGCGCTACCCAGTGTCTCGGGCGTCGGGTAGGCGGCAAAGAGATGCGGAGTCGTTTGGTTGACGCGCGCGTCGGTGCACTGGGCGCTCAGGATCACGGCGATCAGCAACGTAAAGGGCGAAGTGTATTCAAGGGCCGTGGCCGCCAGCGGGTAGGCCGCCTCGAGCAGCTCCAGTTCACGCAGCGCGATGGTTCGGGAGACGCGACGCTTGGGAAATGGAATCGCCGCACGAGCGTTTAGGGCAGCGGCGTTCGTAGCGATGAGGTTTCCTACGCGGCGCGAGCCCGGCGACACCGGACGAAGATGAACGGCCACTGCACTGCGAGCATCACCGTCACGCTGAGATGAGCCAGTCGCGCCCTTTCATGCCGGAACGTTCACTGACGGTCGCGTCGCCTCCCTCGACATCAACCTCAGTTTGAAAGTCTGATTCCGGCAGCGCCCGTTTCCAGAACGCCGTCCGCCTCCAAGCCTTCGATGATTGCCGCGACGGCGCCGGCGTCGTGGTGCGCGAGGGCCGGCGCGAGGTCATCGTACAGATCCAAAAACGAGATGCGCCTGTTCTCCGGGAGCGAGCGCAAGCGTTCGACCACGCGGCCTCGCACGTACCGCGAGGTGGCCTCGAAAGGCAAGCGCTCCTGGATGCCACGTTTGGGCGCGTGCTGCTTCGCGAGCGTAGCAACCGTGGCGGCGTCGAGCGGGGCAGCGGCGCACACCGCTTGGAGGGGACAGATGAGGCATTTCGGCGCCCACGCGGTGCAGACCGTGGCACCGAGGTCCATCAAGGCGGAATTGAAAGCGTAGCCCTTGCCGGCGGGAAGCAGCGCAGTACCCGCGGCATCGAGTTGTGCCGCGCTCGCGCGCGGCGGCCATTCGATGCCGTATTGCGTGCGGTGCACGGTGCGGCGAATGTTCGTATCGATGGCGAGCACGTCGACGTTGAACGCGAAGGCGCGCACGGCGCGCGCCGTGTACGACCCGATTCCGGGCAGCGAACGCAACACGGTTTCATCGGCCGGCAGGACGCCGTCGTGCTCATTGACGACGGCCTGCGCGAGGCGGTGCAGCCGTACGGCCCGCAAGTTGTAGCCGAGCCCGCGCCAGGCGCGCAGCACGTCGGACCGTGAAGCGGCCGCCAAGGCGGCGAAGGAAGGCCAACGCTCCACGAAGGCCTCGAAGAGCGGCACCACGCGCTCGACTTGCGTCTGCTGCAGCATGAATTCGCTGACGACGATTCCGTACGGAGCGCGCTCTCGGCGCCACGGCAAATCGGCGCGTCCGTTGCGTGCGGACCACTCCAACAGCAACTTCGCGAACGTCACCGCCCCGACAACGCCGCCATCGCGCGACCGATGCGCTCGATGCCGCTCACCAGCTGCTCGTGCGTTACCGGCGTAATGGCAAGCCGCAAGTTGTGATCGCCGCCCGACGTTGCGAAGAACGCCTCCCCGAAGAGAAACGTCGCTCCCTCACGTTCGGCGGCGTCGAGCAAGGCGCGAGCGCGCAGGTCGCGCGGCGCCGTGATCCAGAGATAGAAACCACCGGCGCTCGGCGTCAGCCGCATCGTCTTGGGCCATGCCCGGGCGATCGTCGCTCGGGCGAGGGCGTGCCGGGCGGTAAGTTCCCCGCGCAGCCGCACGACGTGCGCGTCGTAATCGCGCGCGAGGTAGTCGCAAACGCCTGCCTGGACGTAGAGGCTGGTGGCCATGTCATAGGATTGCTTGCGCAGCAGAAGCCGTTCGTAGATCGTGCGCGGCGCCGTCAGCCATCCCAGGCGCAGCGATGGCGCAATCGTCTTGGAAAACGTACTGAGGTAGATGACCGACTTGGGGGCAAGGGCGACGAGCGGCGGTGTTTGCGTCTTGGCGAGTGCGCCGTACGGGTCGTCTTCGACGATCGGCACGCGCGCACGGCCCGCCAACGTGACCAGACGTTGGCGGCGGTCGGCATTCATCGTCACGCCGGTTGGATTGTGCAACGACGGCATCGTATAGATGAAGCGCGGGCGGCGCGTCCGTAGGATTTCCTCGACGTGATCGACGCGGATGCCGCCGTGATCGACCGCCACGGGAATGGCGCGCAATCGCGCGATCGCAAAGATTTGCAGCGCTCCGGGATAGGTCGGCTGCTCGACGATGATTTCGTCCTCGGGTTCCGCCAGCGACTGCGCCACCAGGGTGATGCCTTGGGTCGATCCCGTCAGCACGAGCACGTCGCGCGCATCGACGTTGCACGAGCGCGCGCGCATCCGGGCCGCGATCGCTTCGCGCAGCGGCGCGTGCCCCTCCGAATCACCGTACGACAAGACGTAATCGGGATCGCCCGCGACGCGCGCGAACGAACGGGCCAGTTCTTCCAGCGGCGACGGCTCGACGGGCGGTACGCCCTGCACGAACGAGATGCGCTCGCCATGAAAGGTCGCTGCCAGCTCCCCCAAGACTTGCGGAAAAGCACCCACCTGCCACGGCGGCAATGTAATCCACCACGGGACATCCGCCGTGCGGGGAGGATGGCCGATAGCTCGCGCAACGCGTGAGCCCGAGCCGACGCGTTGCTCGACGAGCCCGTCGGAGACGAGCGCCCGATAAGCATGGACGACCGTGCTGCGATTGACGCCGAGACGCTCGGCCAGCACGCGCTCTGGCGGCAAGCGCGTCGTCTCGGGTAGCGTCCCAGCCAAAATCGATTCGCGCAGGTCTTCGTAGATCTGCTGATAGATCGGAACGATGCTGTTGCGGTCGACGACCGGAATCGCCGCCGGCCAGCCGACCTCACGCACCAGGAAACGCTTTCTGCCGCCGGAGCAGCGGTCCCCTTACGCGAGCAGCTCCGCGACGATGAACGTTACGTCGTCCGCAAGTGGGACGGCGCTGCCGTCATCCCAGGTTTGCGGACCGGCATTGAGCCGCTGGACGGAGACTGTGGGCCGCGGGCGCTCTCGAGACGGTCAAGGGTTTCGCAGTCGGCGGCGGCAACCCCAGCGATGGGTGGACGGGTTACTGCCCGATGGAGGTTTTCCAAGTTGGCTGACACGGTGGTCGACGCGATCGTCATCGGCGCAGGTCCCGGCGGCTACCATGCCGCCATTCGGCTCGGACAACTCGGCAAGAACGTCGTTTGTATGGATCGCGACGAGGTCGGCGGCGTGTGCCTGAATTGGGGCTGCATCCCGACCAAGGCGCTGCTGCACGTCGGCGAGGTGTCGCGCCACATCCGCGAAGCCGACAAGATCGGGCTCAAGGTCGCCGCGCCGGAAGTCGATCGCGAAGGCGTCGCCGCGTTCACTGATTCCGTCGTGAAGGCCAACGTCGGCGGCGTCAATACGCTCTTCAAAGCCAACAACGTCGCCTTTGCGTACGGCGAAGCCTCGTTCGTTGAACCCAAGCGCGTGGCGCTGAAAAAACGCGACGGCAGCACGGAGACGTACGCCGCCAAGGAAGCCGTCGTGATCGCGACCGGCAGCGCGCCGGTCGACGTCAAAGCGTGGCCGCGCGACGGCGAGACGATCATCAATTCCGACGACGCCGTCCGCTTGAAAAAAATCCCGAAGTCGCTGCTCGTCATCGGCGGCGGCGTGATCGGCCTCGAGTTTGCGACCGTCTACACGCGCCTGGGCGCCAAGGTGCTGGTCGTCGAGATGATGCCGCAGGTCCTGACCGGCACCGACCTCGAGATATCCAAGACGATGGCGCGCATCCTCAAGAAGCAGGGCGTCGAGATCGCACTCGGTACGAAGGTCGTTTCGCTGGAGAAGACCGCCGGCGGCATCAAGGCCGTGCTTAACGGCGAGTTCACGAGCAACAAGGACGAGTCACGCGACTTCGAGGTCGCTCTGGTCGCGGTCGGACGGCGCCCGGTCACGGATAACCTCAACTTGGCCGGCGCCGGTCTGCAAACCGACGACAAGGGGTTCATCGCGGTCGACGCCCAGCGGCGCACCCCGGTCGAGGGCATCTTCGCGATCGGCGACGTCACGGGAGCGCCTTTGCTCGCGCACAAAGCCATGAAGGAAGGCGTCGTTGCGGCCGAGGTGATTGGTGGCGACGTCTCCTCGGCGTACGACCCAATTGCGGTGCCCAACTGCGTCTACACCGATCCCGAAGTCGCAACGGTCGGCCTCTCCGAAGAGGAAGCGAAAGCAGCCGGTTACGAGCTGCGCATCGGCAAGTTTCCGCTCGCCGCCAGCGGCCGTGCGCGGACCATGAATGAGTCGGATGGTCTCATCAAACTCGTCGGCGACGCTAAGAGCGATCTGTTGCTGGGCATGCACATCGTAGCGCCGCAGGCTGAGTCACTGATCGGCGAAGGCGTCATCGCACTCGAGATGGGCGCGACGCTTGAAGACATCGGACTGTCGATCCATCCGCATCCGACCTTAACTGAGGCGCTTATGGACGCGGCGGAAGCCGCGCACTTCAAAGCGATCCACGTCGTCAACGCCAAGCCCAAAGGCGGCGCGGCGGCTGCCAAAGCGCCGGTTGCGGCCGGATAGCGCGGTGTCGCCGTCGCGTGCGTGATGGCATGAGTTCGCTTCACATCTTGGAGCTTGGGCGCCGGCCATATCGCGAGGTGCTCTTACTTCAGCGCGACTTGCATGCGCGGGTGGCGCGCGGCGAGGAGCCCGATACCTGGATCGTCGTCGAACATGAGCCGGTCATTACGCTAGGGCGCAAGGCAAGGTCTGAAAACGTGCTCGTGCCGATGCAGTTGCTGTCCTTGCGCGGCATCGATCTCGTCGAAATCGAGCGCGGCGGGGATGTCACTTATCACGGGCCCGGCCAAGTAGTCGTCTACCCGATCGTCAAGTTGCCGCGCTTTCGAGAAGTGGAACCGTTCGTCTCAGCGCTCGAAGCGTCGGTAATCGACGCTCTCGCCACCTTCGGAATCGCCGCCGTGCGCCGAGCCGAGCACCGCGGCGTCTATGTCGGGCACAGGGCAATCTGCGCTATCGGTTTAGCAGTAAAACAGATGACGACAATGCACGGCCTCGCGCTTAACGTCTGCACGAGACTGGATTATGATCGGCTGATTACGCCTTGCGGAACGCCGGCATTCGGGATCACGTCGATCTCACGGGAACTTAGCGACAACGTGTCATGGGAAGGTGGGCGCGACGCCTTGCTGGCCGCGCTTGAGCGCCGCTTCAAGCCCGAGAGTAGGGCACTGGTCGCATGATGATCTCAGCAAGAACATCGATGCTCGGGATGGTCGGCCTTGTAGGCGTAGTCAATTTCGGCGCTATGGCCATGGCTCTCGTGGCAGGGCGCCCATGGCCAAACCAAGCCGTCCTGTTCCTCTTGCTGGGGCAGATTTTCGGAGCGAATTCTAACGCGTGGCCTACGTTGCGCGGAAAACCGCAGCTTCATCAGGTCTTCTGGGTTGCCAGCGCGATTACGATACCCGTTGTGATCTACTTCGATGTACAAAGCGTAACGCCGGGGATACAAGCTCTCACCGTTTTCGCCGGCGCGTTAAACGCTGCTCTCTGGAACCTAATGTGGCGATTCGATCGTCAGTATCGTCGCGGGGAAGCGCAATGATCGACCTCACGAATCCGGCACCGCAGCGTAAGCCTGACTGGCTCAAAGTCACGCTCGCGCACGGCGAGAACTACGAGCGTCTCAAGCGCGACGTCAAAAAGCTCGACCTGCACACCGTCTGCCAGGAAGCGATGTGCCCGAACATCGGCGAGTGTTGGGGCGCGGGCACGGCGACGATCATGATTTTGGGCGATACGTGCACGCGCGGCTGCCGCTTCTGCAACGTCAAGACCGGCAGCCCGCGCGGCGAGGTCGATTGGCTGGAGCCCAAACGCGTGGCGGAGGCGGTGCGCGATCTCGGTTGGCAGTATCTCGTGTTAACCGCCGTCGACCGTGACGATCTCGCGGACGGAGGCGCCGCCATCTTTGCGAGCACCGTGCGCGTGATCCATAAACTTTCGCCGCAGGCGAAAGTCGAATGTCTGACGGGCGACTTCGCCGGGGATCGCGCCGCACTCGACGTCGTCCTCGATGCCGGCCCCGAAGTACTGGCGCACAACCTCGAAACGGTCCAGCGCTTACAATCCGCCGTGCGCGACCGGCGAGCGAACTTCACGCAGTCGCTGGCCGTTCTCGAGCACGCCAAGCGCAGCGGCAAGGTGCGTTTCATCAAGACGTCGCTCATGCTCGGCCTGGGAGAAAGCGAGACGGAGGTTGCCCAGACGATGGACGCGGCGCGCGCGGTCGGCGTCGACATCTTTACGATGGGCCAATATCTGCGGCCGACGCAACGGCATCTCGAGGTCGTCGAGTTCGTCACCCCGGCGAAGTTCGCGCGCCTGCGTGAGATCGGCCTCGCGAAGGGCTTCCGCCAAGTCGTCAGCAGCCCGCTCTCGCGCAGCTCTTACCATGCGGAGCAAGCCTTCGATCCTGCGTGATTCGCACGGCAAATCGTGCACGATTCGTCGCTCGCCGGTCTTCCTGCGCTTTACGCGCGGCTGGGCGGACGTGTGAGTGGCGGCACTTGTCGCCGCCGCGCTGCGACCCGGATCAGCGGCTTGCCGATATTCCTCGGTGATGGCGCATGAGCGCGGCCGTGAAGTTACCTCTTTTCTGGACGAACTCGTTACGCTCGGACAGCATGAGCACGCCGCCATCCTACGGCGTCTGGCCAACGGGCCACACCGGTTCAACGATTTGGTTGAGGCGCTCCCTCAGCTCGGCGATGGCACGATCGGTAGCGGATTGCGAGATCTCGACAACGCCGGCCTAGTCGCACGGCGCGTCGAACCGGGCCCCCCGCTCCGCGTGCTCTACGAGTTGACCCCGGCCGGAGGGTCGCTCGCGCCGACGCTCGTCGCCCTCGAACGTTGGGCGGCCGAACGCTAATTCAGCGCAGCCGTATCCGACTAGTGCTTGGCTGCGGAGATTTGCGTAAGAAGACCACGAAGGATTTTTGTCCGGATCGAGGAGCGAGGAGCGCAGAATGGCGAGTCATTTGAGCGACGAGCGACGATGAGCCGGGCAAAAAGACGAGTGGGATTCTTGCGCGAACCTCCGCAACCAAGCACTATGCGTACACCCCGCGCAAGCGCATTGACGTCACGACGCGATCGATCGCCAGCATGTACGCGGCCGTTCGGAGCGGGATGTCGCGTAGTTGCGCCAGTTCCACGACGGCCCCGTAATGTTCTAGCATGACGTCGGCAAGCCGTTCGTTGACCTCCGATTCTTTCCAAAAGTAACCGGCCCGGTCTTGCGCCCATTCGAAATACGAAACCGTGACGCCGCCTGCGTTGGCGAGGATATCGGGGATGACGACGATGCCGCGTTGCGCGAAGATGTGATCGGCCTCGGGAGTCGTCGGCCCGTTCGCCCCTTCGACGATCAACTTCGCCGAAACATCGGCGGCGTTGGCGATCGTCAATTGCTTTTCAAGTGCCGCCGGAACGAGCACGTCGCACGGTAACTCGAGCAACGCTTCATTCGTGATGCGCTCGCCGCCGCGGTAGCCATCGAGCGAGGCGTGTTCCTGAGCGTACGCGATGGCACCGGCGACATCGATGCCCCGTTCGTTGTAGTACGCGCCCGTCACGTCCGAAATCGCAATCACCGTGCAGCCCGCGTCGACGAACAATTTGGCAGCGATCGAACCGACGTTTCCGAAGCCTTGCACGACGATCTTCGCGCCCTTGGTTCCGATGCCCATGCGATGCATCTGCGCGAGCGCGACGAGCGATACGCCACGGCCGGTCGCTTCTACGCGGCCTTTGGAGCCGCCGATTTCCAGTGGTTTGCCGGTAACCACGCCCGGCACGTGTTCTCGTACGTGCATGCTATAGGTGTCCATGAACCATGCCATGATCTGGGCGGTCGTGCCGACGTCGGGGGCCGGCACGTCTTTGTCGGGACCGACGACTTCGACCAGTTCGGCTGCATAGCGGCGCGTGATGCGCTCCAGTTCGCCTTTGGAAAGCGTCGTCGGATCGCACGTAACCCCGCCCTTACCGCCGCCGAAGGGAAGATCGACGACGGCGCACTTCCAGGTCATCCAGAACGCCAGCGCCGTTACCTCGTCGAGCGTAACGCCGGGGTGAAAGCGTATTCCGCCCTTGGCCGGCCCGCGCGCAAAATTGTACTGCACGCGGTATCCGGTGAAGACTTCCATCTCGCCGTTGTCACGCGTGAACGGAATCGCAAAGATGATCTGCCGCGACGGTTTGGTGAGCAGCCGCCGGATTCCGGGATCGAGATCGAGCAACGCGGCCGCTTCATTGAAGTAGGCAATCGCGTCACCAAAAACCGAAACTTCACGCACAGCCGAAATCATACGTGGCCTTTACCCTGACACGCGAAAATTTCCCCCAGTTCCTCCGCTTCGGAGGGCTTCAACGTCCGGTTTCGCCCGTGGCGAGGAGCCTAGCGCGAACTACGCTACGGCGCCATGGGCTACATCAGACGTTGAAGCGGAAGTTGACGACGTCGCCCTCCTGCATGACGTACTCCTTTCCCTCACTGCGCAGTAAGCCGGCCGCTCGAATCTCGTCCATCGTGCGGAGCCGCGCATAGTCCTCGAACGAAACGATCTCAGCCCGGATGAAACCGCGCTCGATGTCGGAGTGAATTTTTCCGGCTGCCTGCGGCGCTTTGGTTTGCCGCTCGATCGTCCACGCCCGAACCTCTTTTTCACCCGCCGTCAAGAACGTCATGAGTCCGAGCAGGTCATAACCGGAGAGGATCAACTGATCGAGTCCGCTGCGGTCGATGCCGAGTTCCGTGCGAAACGGCGCGGCATCCGTTTCATCCAGACCGGCCAGTTCGGCTTCGATCTTACCGCAGAAGGCGATGGCACGACTGCCTTCATCGTGAGCGAACGCGAACACGCTTTGCGCGAGCGGTCCCCGTTGGGATATCTGGGCTTCGTCGACGTTGGCGACGTACAGCAACGGCTTAGCGGTCAACAAGAAGCTCTCACGCGCGAGCGCTCTTTCTGCGGATTCTGCGGGAAAGGAGCGAGCGGGGCTGCCTTCTTCGAGCGCTGCTCTAAGACGTTTGGCCGCAGCCAAGGTAGGCGCGACTTTTGGGACGACGCGGGCTTCGCGTTCGAGCCGCTCGATGCGTTTAGCAAGCGTCGCGAGATCGGCGAGCGCCATTTCGATGTTGACGATCGCGATGTCGCGTAGCGGTTCCGGCGCTCCCTCGACATGGATGACGTCGTCGTCTGCGAAGCAGCGCACGACCATCGCCACGGCGTCCGCCTCACGAATGTGCGCAAGGAACGCGTTGCCCAGACCCGCACCGGCACTCGCGCCCCGCACCAGCCCCGCGATGTCGACGAAGCGCATCGACGCATGGACGATTCGCTCGGTGCTCACGAGGTCCGCCAGCACGGCTAAACGATCGTCGGGCACGGGGACCTCTCCCACATTCGGCTCGATCGTCGCGAACGGGTAGTTGGCGGCCAGCGCTTGCGCCGAACGGGTGAGCGCATTGAAGATCGTTGACTTCCCGACGTTGGGAAGGCCGACGATTCCGCATGAGAGTGCCAAAGCGACGCTCGCGGTTCGTGCGCGGCAAGGAATCGTCCTGGACGCGTAGGATTTTGCCGTATGCGCCAGATGAAGGTCGACAAGC
Organism: Candidatus Nyctobacter psychrophilus; assembly: GCA_014305025.1. Taxonomy (GTDB): domain Bacteria; phylum Vulcanimicrobiota; class Vulcanimicrobiia; order Vulcanimicrobiales; family Vulcanimicrobiaceae; genus Nyctobacter; species Nyctobacter psychrophilus. Next base: position 117,099 of record JACRTY010000017.1, read on the forward strand.
TGGGGATTGATCTGTTGACCCATGACCCCGTGGTCATCCTCAAGGACCTGGAAGGCAAGCGCTATCTGCCCATCCTGATCGGGCCCTTCGAAGCGACCGCGATCGCTCTGGCACTCGAAGGAACCGCCGTGCCGCGGCCGCTGTCGCACGATTTGATGCGCACGATGCTCGAGTCGCTGCACGGTTCCCTCGAACAAATCGTGATCCACGATATCAAGGAATCGACTTTTTTCGCCAAGCTGATCGTTCGGCAAAACGGCGACACGCAGGAGATCGATGCGCGGCCCTCCGACGGCATCGCGCTCGCCCTGCGCATGCAAGCGCCGATCTTCGTGTCCGACAAGATCGTCCTCGAGGAGACCGTCGTCGATAAGAAAACGGAAGCCGAAGAAAACGAACGCTTCAAGCAGTTCATCGAGGAACTCAAGCCGAGCGACTTCAAAGAGTAGTGCCGTCTGAGCAAGCCGAGATCGGAATCTTCGGCGGGTCCGGTTTCTACTCGTTGCTGGAGAACGCGCGCGACGTTTGGGTTGAGACGCCGTATGGTCTGCCGAGCGACCGGGTTGCGCTGGGTGAAATCGCGGGCAAGCGCATCGCGTTCTTGGCGCGCCACGGGCGCGACCATCGCTTTCCGCCGCACGCGATCAATTATCGCGCCAACCTGTGGGCGATGAAGCAGTTGGGGGTCACGCGCATCATCGGACCGACCGCCAGTGGCTCACTGCGGCGTGAGATCGAACCCGAGCACATGGTCGTCGCGGATCAAGTCGTCGACCGAACGGCGGGCCGGAAAGACACCTTCTATGACGGACCGATCACGACGCACGTCAGCTTCGCCGACCCATACTGTCCGCAAATGCGCCGCATCGCTGCCGCCGCGCTGCAAAGCCTCGGCATCACGGTCCACGAAGGCGGAACGATCGTCGTCATTTCCGGACCGCGTTTCTCGACGCGGGCCGAATCCAAGTGGTATCAAGATGCAGGCTGGGACGTGATCAACATGACGCAATACCCCGAGTGCTATCTGGCCCGTGAACTCGAAATGTGCTACGTGAACATTTCGCTGATTACCGACTACGACGTGGGGTTGCCCGGTGCGCCGCCCGTCACGCACGCAGCGGTGCTCCAGGTGCTCGCGCGCAACAACGAGCGCATCAAGACCGCAATCGCCGAGATCGCCCGCACCACTCCCGGCGAGCGCACCTGCAATTGCGGCCGCGCGCTCGGCGCGGCGCGCGCATGATGCGCCGCGCGGGAAAAACCGATCTCGGCAGCTACCTGCGCGCGTTCCCACTGCTGGTTCGGCATCCGCAGATCGCACTTGCGCCGTTCGTCGCCGGAGTCGCGCAGGCGTTGCTGTTTCGCGTGCTGCCCGGCAACGGCGGCGGGTCGGGTTTTCTCGGGTCGGCGAATTCGAGTATCGCCGGGCTCGCAGCGCAGTTGATCGGATTCTTCGGATTCGCGGTTGCGCTCATCGTCGCGGACACCGCCTGGCGCCGCGAGCGCGCGCCGTTCGATGATGCCTGGGAAGAAGCGCGCCGTAAAGCCGGCGACATACTCATGGCCGCAATCGGCTTCGGATTCGTGGTCTATATCGCTGGGCTGCTCGGTTCGTTCATCCCACTCGCCGGCCCGCTCGTACTCGGGCTGCTCGCGCTCTTCTTTTTCATCTACACGTTGCCCGCGGCCGCGGTTGGCGGCGTACCGGGGGGCGCCGCTCTGCAGATTTCGGTGGAACGCGCACGGGCAGCGCCCTTACCCACCGCCCTCGTGACGGCCATCTACATCGCCGGCATTTTGTACATACCGGCCGTCGTGGTCGGTGCGGTCCAGGCGCCGCTGCTCTCCGGCAATCTACCCGCCCCAGACATCATTGCGATTCTGGTCAGCGCCGCCGTGCGAGCCGTGTGCTCCGGTTACGTCGCTCTCGTGCTGGCGAAGACGTACGCCGACCTCTCCTACGGCCGCTCATCGGCTCGGTGGTGACCATCTAGCGCGGCGCCAGTTGCATGCGCAGGTGATCGACGACGAGTCCGGCGGACACGTTGGTTCGGGCGAGGCGTTCGCTTTCGGCGGCCCCGGCGAGGAGTGCGACGAGCGCGCTTGGGTTGCGAGCCGGTAGGCGCGCGAACCGTTCCCGTTGATCGGCTGCGAGCAACGTTGTCCTTTCGCCCCCGAGCGTGAGCGCGGCCCAATCGCGCGCGGCCGTGCGCACGATTTCGATGAGGTCGAGCACGACGGCGCGCTTTTGCGCTCCGTTGAGGCTGCGGTCGTCGAGCCTTAAAAATCCGCCGTCGGGGCGTTCGCCGCTTGCCGCATGCGCAAACCACGCGAAGGCCGCCTCACGAAAACCACTTGCATCATCGTCGAGGATCGAACGCGCGCGCGTAATGCTGCCCAGTGCGACTTCGGCAGCCAGGCGCGCTTTGTCGCCGGCAATGCCGTCGGCGACGAGAACGCTTGCGACGTCGGCTGCGGACAACGGCGAGAATGCCACCTCGACGAGACGCGAGCGGATTGTCGGCAGGAGCGATCCCGGCGCGTCGCTCGTGAGGAAGACGACGACGCCCCCAGGCGGCTCTTCGAAGAACTTCAGTAAGGCATTGGCCGCTTCGTGCGTCGCGAACGCGACGTCGCCGAGCAACACGATGCGATACCGGCTGCGGTAGCCGTGCAGCGACAGCTCGCGCACTAGATCGCGCGCCGAAAACTCCGCATCGTGCTGGGCGCTCCCGCCCTCTTTGCCGATTTTGATCGTCGCCTCGGATTCCACGAAGTCGGGATGCGTCCGCGCGGCAAACAGACGACAGGACGGACACCGTTCGCAGTACCCGAGCAGCGCCGTTTTCGGGGCCTCACACAGCAGCGATTGGGCGAGACGGCGGGCAAACGTCTTCTTCCCGACGCCGGCCGGTCCGCTGAAGAGGTATGCGTGGCCGATGCGCTCCAGCCGCGAAAAGAATGCGAGCGGCGCGCGCGCGCCGACAACGCCGAAAACGCCGTCGCTCACGTTGGGAGCGCGCACTGCGCAACGACCGCCTGCCAAGCGGCGTCGCACAGAGCCTCCGGTTCGAGCGTGCCGTCGAGCGTGACGATCCTCGTGTCCTGGCGTGCGAGGTCGAGATATCCGTCCCGAACGCGCTCATGGAAGGCGGCGCTTTCGCGTTCGAGTCGATCCTGCGCTTCCCCGGTCGCGACGGCGCGCGCGCGTACGCGGCTACGCGATACGTCGACCGAAACGTCGACGAGCAAGGTGAGGTCGGGATAGCGTCCGCGCGTGGCCAACGCGATGAGTCCGCGCAGCGTTTCCTGCGGCACGCCGCGTCCGTAACCCTGATAGGCGAGCGTTGCAGCGGCAAACCGGTCGCACAGGACTGACCGTCCCGCCGCGAGCGCCGGCTCGATCACTTCGCTCACGTGCTGCGCGCGCGCAGCACTGACGATCAGCGCTTCGGCCAGCGGATCGATCGCCAGATCGGGGGCCGTGAAGACATCGCGCAGCCGCTCACCGAGCGCCGTTCCGCCGGGCTCACGCGTGACGACGACGTCACGACCGCGCTCACGCATCCGCGCCGCCAGCCCCGCGAGCAACGTCGACTTTCCGCTGCCCTCGATTCCCTCGATGCAGATGAAACGGGGCCCTACGCGGACGCTCCCGTACCGTACGGTAGGTCGTTGCCGCGAAAAAAGAGCACGCGCCGATTGGGCTCCATGCCGGTGCTGCGCGACATGACGCGGTGCTGTTCGGCCAGCTGATGCTGCATGCGCCGAACATACGACGTCTGCGGCGTCAATTCAACCGGGCGGTTGTCGAGCAACACCTTATAGATCGCTTCACTCGCTTCGCGCAGCGCAACTTCCTCGGTATCGATCGAGGGCAACGCGAAGATGTCTTTGAGTGCGTGCATGATCTGCGCCGTCGTATTCGTTTTGATTGAATAGATCGGCACGTTCTCGCTTGCGATCGACGTCAGTTTTTCCGACTCCTTACGCTCGAGCGACTTGAGGGTCAGCACGACGTCGGCCTCGTCCCATTTGCGCGCGATCGATGCATTGACGCCCAAGTTCTGCACGGCGCGCTCGATCTTATTGCGCGAAACACCATAGGGGAAGAGCGCAACGTGCTTACCTTCGCGCTCCTCTCGGCGCTGGTCCAATTCACCGCTGCCGATGGCCGCGGCAAACTCGCTCTCGGCAGCCGTCGTTCGCTGGTAAGCGGGAGCGGTGCGCTTGGAGACGACGATGGGAACGGCTTGCTGCAGCACCTGCACACCGCCCGACGTCCGCAAGCGGACTTCGGGTTGGGGCTGATAACCGCGCAGCAGCGCATCGACCGTTTCCGCGACGTTCTGATAGATCGAGAGACGGTTGCGATCGTTGATTTCAATGAGCACGTCGAAGGTCGGGGGCGCCTTGCGCTCGAGGACCGTTTTGCGGGTACCCCGGCGGCGCGCTTCTTCGTCGGAAAGCGTCACGGTGCTGATGCCGCCGACCAAGTCGGAGAGCGTCGGATTCATGAGCAGGTTTTCGAGCGTGCGGCCGTGCGCCGTACCGATCAACTGCACGCCGCGTTCGGCGATCGTGCCCGCGGCGCTCGCCTCCGCTTCGGTCCCGATCTCGTCGATGACGATCACTTCGGGCATGTGGTTCTCGACCGCTTCGACCATTACGTTGTGCTGCAGCGCGGCATCGGCGACTTGCATGCGCCGCGCATGACCGATGCCGGGATGCGGAATGTCGCCGTCGCCGCCGATTTCGTTGGAGGTGTCGACGATGACGACGCGCTTGCGGTCGTCCGAGAGCACGCGGGCGCACTCGCGCAGGATCGTCGTCTTGCCCACGCCCGGCGCCCCGAGCAAGCAGATTGACGTTCCGCTGCGCACGACGTCGAGGATGATGTCGACCGTGCCGACAAGTGCCCGACCCACCCGGCAGGTGAGGCCGACGATCTTCCCCGCGCGGTTGCGAATGGCCGAGACGCGATGCAGCGTCTGTTCGATGCCCGCCCGGTTATCGCTGCCGAACGCCGAGAGCCGCGCGCTGACGTGCGCGAGGTCCTCGAACGTGACGTTCGTCTCCGCGAGAAACACGAAGTCGTCGGGGAAGCGCGCCTCGGGCGGCCGCCCCAAGTCGAGCACGACTTCGATCAGCGCTTCCAGATTGGGCAGCCGCACGAGCGCTTGCCTGATCGGAAGCGGAAAGATGTCGAGGAGCTGGGTGAGTTCCCAGTGCGATGAGACGGACTCGGCTTTAACGGCCAATGCGCATCCTCGTCGAGACGTCGGTCGGTGCCGGGATTAGTCCGCTAGGCGAACCGCGGCGGTGACCGTTCCAGCGGCGGTTCGGGAGCCGCAAAGTACGACCCTTGGAAGCAACGAGCGAATCATGACAGACTATTTTACCACGCGAATGGTGCGAAGTTCCGAATCGTACGGACCTTGCATCCGCACGCCGGCCTTCTTTTCGAGGTCGAGGTAGGCGACGACCGCGGGGGTGATCTCCTCGCCGGGCGAGATGACCGGGATGCCCGGCGGATAGGGCGTGATTACCTCGGCGCAGATGCGTCCGGCGCTGTCCTTGAAGCGAACGCTTTCGGTTGCCGCCAGGAACGCATCGCGCGGATTCATGCGAATCGGCGGGATGTCCGGCAGGTTGTACGTGCCGCTTTGCAGGCGCCGTTCGAGCACGCCGGAAGGCGAGAACACGTCAATGGGCCGATCTTCGCGCGCCAATTCCTTGACGCCGTAGACCAACCGGTCCGCCGCCTCCCGGGTCGTTCCGATCGTGAACAGCGCAAGACAGTTGAACAGATCGGCCAGTTCGCACTGCACGTTGTAGCGGCGGCGCAAGATCTCTTCCGCCTCGTAGCCCGTGTAGCCCAACGCCTTGACGGTGATCGTGATTTTGGTCGGGTCGAATGCGAACACGCCGGGTTTGCCGACTTGCTCTTCGCCGAAACACGACACGCCCTCGATCGCGTTGAGCCGTGCGCGCGTGTCGTTCGCCAATTCGATCGTCTGCGAGAGGAGCGCGCGCCCTTCGAGCGCCATCTGGCGCCGCGCGACGTCGAGTGACGCGATCAAGACGAGGTTGGGCGACGTCGAAAGAAACAGTTTGACGACCGCTTTGAGACGATCGAGTTTGAGGCGGCCGCCCTGCTCGTGCAACATGGCGGTTTGCGAGAGGCTGCCCAGCATCTTATGGGTCGAATTGATGCACAGATCGGCGCCCGCTTCGAGCGCGTCGATTGGTAGGGCGGGGTGGAAGTGGAAATGCGGTCCCCAGGCCTCGTCAACGAGCAGCGGTATGCCGCGTTCATGCGCCAGCGCCGCGATCGATTCCAGATCGGCGGCGACCCCGTAATATGTGGGACTGACGACGTAAACGGCTTTGATATCGGGGTGCGCGTCAAGCGTCGCACGGACCGTCTGCGGCGTAACCGTGTGATCGGTATGCAAAGCTTGATCGACTTCGGGCTGCATCCAGACGGGCGTCGCGCCGCTCATAATCAGGCCGCCCATCGCGCTCTTGTGCGCATTGCGCGGAATAGCGATCCTTGCGCCCGGATCGAGCGCGGTCATCATCATGATTTGATTGCCGCTGGTCGAACCATTGATGAGGAAGAACGAGTGGTCGCTACCGTACGCTTCCGCCGCCAAGCACTGTGCTTCTTCGATCGCTTCCTCGGGCTGCAGCAGATCGTCGAGACCCCGTATTTGCGTGAGATCGATCGCCAGCACGTTTTCGCCCAGAAAATCCCGAAACGCGCGGTCCATGCCCCGGCCCTGCATGTGGCCCGGCGTATGAAACGGGATGACACCCGAGTCGACGTAGTCGAGCAACACATCGAAGTACGGGGTCCGCGACTGATCCACGGCCGCACCGCTTCCGTCGCCTTCCGAACAATCCCCCCGCGCTAAAGATCCTGAATAGTGCTCGTATTTTAGTGCGTGGCGAGGAGCCTAGCGGCGCCGTGGCCTATGGGCCACAAGCCGCGTAGCGACGACGTCCACGCGCTAAAAGACGAGCACTATTCAAGGCGTTCGTCGATCGAGATGTTGTATAGGAACAGAAACTTGTGCCATTCGCCGGGCAGCGTGTTGCGCTTGACGCGAATCCAGGGAATGTATTTCGGTGCTTTCGGCTTCCGGCGCAACGTCATGTTGGCGTGTTCGGGCGTGCGGTTGTTCTTGCGGTTGTTGCAGCGCATGCAGGAACATACCAAGTTTTCCCACGTCGAGGGCCCGCCCTTACTGCGCGGCAGCACGTGGTCGACGGTCATCAAACGCTCGCCGCGCAATCCGCAGTACTGGCAGGTGTAGTCGTCGCGCAGCAGGATGTTCTTTTTGGTCAGCGCGACCTTTTGCGTCGGACGGCGGATGTAGTAGAGCATGCGAATGATCGACGGCAGGCGCATCTCGTAGCTCGGGGAGCACAGCATCTGCGCCCGGCCGTGAACCACTTCCGCTTTGCCCGAAAAGAGCAACTTGACCGCACGCTGGAAGCTCGTGATGTTGAGCGCTTCATAGGTGAAGTTGAGGACCAGGACGTCGGTCACGTGCCCCGCTTCTTGACGTAGCTGAACCGCAGATCGGTGAGCATGCTGGCCATCGCCGAGCGCTCGCCGGAACCGAGCCTCGGACTTATCCGCTCGAAGGCCTTGGCCGCCACGTCGATCGCGATCTCGGCCGCGGCCAGATCGGGAACCGCCTCCTCCGGGGTCTGGGCCGGATTGAGGTAGGCATGAGCGGCCAGCGCTAAGCTCGCGATCACCTCGCTCATGACGACGTCCACCGGGGGCACGGCGGGCGCGCTTGGCGCAGTCGCACTCGATTCGGTAGCCATCTGGCGCACAAATTACGCCGGGCGGCCAGCCCGTTCCCCGTTGCGGAAGTTGGGCACGTCTGGGTGAGACGACCCGGACCATGCTCGCGTTCACCGAAGGTCAGTCCCACGTCGGGCTTTACCGCACTACGCCACTCGGAGGTTCCATGCATCGAATAACCACCGGCCTCGCCGTCGCCGCCGTCGCCTCGCTCTGCGGGGTCGCACTCGCCCAACCGTTACCGGTCCAGCGCTTTCCCTTCAAATCCGGGCCCGCCACGATCACCTCGTGCTCGGTTGCCAAGAACGGTAACGTCGTAGCCAGCAACAGCCTCAACATCAAGTACTTTCAGAACGAGCGCGACCGCAACCTCAAGTCGGTCACGTTCCGCGTGCGCTACGCCGGAAAAACGGTCACCGTGACCAACAACGGCACCTTCTCCTATCAAGCACCGATCGAAGTCAAATCGGACCAACTCGACGGCGCTCCATTCGCCGGCACGCACCCGCAGGTTTGTCGCGTTTTGACGGCGACGTTCGCCGATGGTAAGACGGTCAATCCGCCCTACGACCGCGGCCTCGACCCCGACGACCGCGGAATGACGCCGGAGTCCCGAGAGTCGGGTGAGCCGATGTCGCCCGCCATGCCGCCGGCGCCTGAAGCGACCCCTGGGGCCCCGACTGGACCCGTCGCATCGCCGGCTCCGGAAGCCTCGCCCTCCCCGTAAGGGAGCAGCATTCCAAGGAAATACGCGTGAAGGCGCACGTCGTTCGTCAGTTCCGGATGGAACGACGTGCCCATCACGTTGCCTTGCCGCACGAAGACCGGGTGGCCCGCAAGCGTCGCCAGAACCTCGACTCCGGGACCTGACCGCTCGACCCATGGTGCGCGAATGAAGACGCCGGGGAACGGGTCGGTGCCCAGTACGGGGATCGCGAGCGGAACCTCGGCGGAGGCAATTTGGCGTCCGAAGGCGTTACGGCGCACGGTCACGTCGAGCAGGTCCAGTGTCTTCTGCTCGAGACCGGCCACGTCGTGCGCCGCGACGATCATGCCCATGCACGTGCCCCAGAACGGCATTCCGCATTCAACACGCGTCCTGAGCGGCTCGCTAAGTCCAAAGCGATCCAGCAATCGGATCACCGTCGTCGACTCGCCCCCCGGCACGATCAGTCCGCGCACGGCATCCAGCTCTGCGCGAGTCTTGACCGCCGACGCATCGGCGCCGAGGGAGCGCAGCACGCGGACGTGCTCGACGACGTCACCTTGAAGCGCCAGTACGCCGACGCGTGGCGCCACGATCCCCGAAAGAGGTTCTGACCTCTTAATTTCCGCGAACGCTCAGCAGCTGTTTTTCGTCGAGCGCTCGTAGGTCGATGCCGTACATCGGGCGCGCGCCGCCCAGTGACTTCGACGCTTCCACGACAGCCTGCGGGTCCTCAAAGTGCGTCGTCGCGTCGACGATCGCCCGCGCGTACCGCAGCGCGATCTCGGGATCGACCTTCGGAAAGCCGTTCTGGTCGTACTCCGGCGCGCCGTTGCTGTAGACCGCCGCCGCCTTGAAAATCCCGCTGCCGACGAAGATGCCCTCCGCACCGAGTTGCATCATCAACGCCGCATCGGCGGGCGTGGAAACGCCACCCGCGCAGAACAACACGACCGGCAATGCGCGCTCGCGGGCGACGGCCCGAACCAGCTCGAGCGGTGCGCCGAGCTCGCGCGCGCGCGCAATCAGCTCTTCGCTTGGCGCGCCCGCTAACTCCGCGATCGCGTCGCGGATCGCCCGCATGTGACGCACGGCCTCGACGATGTTGCCGCTGCCCGCCTCGCCCTTGCTACGAATCATCGCCGCGCCTTCAGCGATGCGGCGCAGCGCTTCGCCGAGGTCGCGCGCGCCGCAGACGAACGGGACGGTAAAGGGCTCCTTGTCGATGTGATACTTGTCGTCGGCCGGGGTGAGCACTTCGGATTCGTCGATGTAGTCGACGCCGAGCGCCTGCAGGCATTGCGCCTCGGCGAAGTGACCGATGCGGGCCTTGGCCATGACGGGAACCGTCACGGTGTCCATGATGCGCTGCACGAGCGAGAGGTCGCTCATGCGGGCCACTCCCCCGGCCGTGCGGATATCGGCAGGGATGCGTTCCAGCGCCATCACGGCCACCGCACCGGCCTTTTCGGCGACCGCAGCCTGTTCGGGAGTCACCACGTCCATGATCACGCCGCCCTTGAGCATTTGGGCGAGGCCGCGCTTGGCCGTGATCGTACCCGTCTGCGCGCCGTTCTGCTGGCCCTTTGCCACGTCGTCAGTCTCCTTCGCCGGTGCATGCTTCGGCGTTTATCTTCACATCATAACGCGCTGCGCCAACCGGCGGGATTCAGCCACGCCCTGGTCCGCCCACATGGCCGCGCGAGGCGGCGTTCGGTCAAGGACGCGTGCTCGGTAGACTGCGTGTCGGGGTGGGGCTGGGACTCGCGAGGCCGCTGCCGGCCGGCGACGGTTCGAGCGCGGGCGAATGGGTGCCCATCGGAAAGAGCAGTGGCGGTGAGGTGTAGGTCGAGCGCCGTGGAGACGCCGTGACCCGGGGCGTCGGCGGAGGCGTCGGCGTCGGCCGCGCCGTGGGGGGGGCGGTCGGTCTGGCCGTGGGCTCCGGAGTCGGTTCGGGTGTGATACGGGGATCGGGAAAGGCCGGATCGGTGGCGACGCTGAGAACCTGGCGCCGCTTCCAGGAGAAGCTTTTCGGATTGCCGGCCGCATCGGGCGAGGCAGTTGTCAGCGGCAGGGGCGTCGTCGCAACATCGGACGCGCGCCCCGCTACTTGGCCCAAGACGCGGTTGCCCATGCCGTTCCCGACGGCGATCGCGACCAACAGCACGATCGCCCCCAACACGAGGACCGATGACAGACCGGCGCGCGGGCCCATCATGCCACTCCGGCGGGCGAGGTTTCCAGGATATCGGCGGGGGCGGAAAAGGCCTCGCGGTCGACCGGCTCGCCGCGCAGGCTGAGCTGCAGCAAAGCACCCGCGGCGACTCGCCGTCGTACGGTTTCGTCGCGGAACGCCACGGTGACGTCGCGTTCGGCATCGTCGAGGTTGCAAACGAAGGCACGCACCGCACCCCCTTCGTCTTCGAAAGCCACGACTCCAACCTCGATCGGCGATGCCGTCACCTCGTCGCTCACATCGCGGCCGGCATACATGCAGCGGTACGGTTCTTCGGCCGACACCTCACGCATGTCGCCGTAGATCGTTTGCCCGTCGACGTCGATGACGTACGTGCGGCGGGAGGCGCCGAGGCGCACCCGGACGCCCGCCATCCAATGCCACCCCTGCGGAACCAGCGGCGCGAGGTGCGGCCGGCCGCTGGTGCGGTAACCGTCGATGCCGCAGACCGTCTCGGCCACGGCCCAGAGATATTTTGCGCCGGTCCAGGGCGACATGTACATGCCGCGATTGGTCAGGGATCCGCCGTCGAACCATTCCGCATATTGGCCGGGCACCGCATTGCGCGCCGCGCCGTCCTCCATCGCGGCGTAGATGGCCGCGAGCCAATGCGCGCATTTGTCGATTGAACCGTTGCGCGCCAGCGCGACGGCGAACCACAACGTGAGGTCGGGCCACACCCCCCCGAGCAACCCAAAACCATGCGACGGGAAATACCATGAATCGGCGGTCGAGATCGTTCGCAAGCCGACCCGCGTCAGGAAGTCCGGCTCGGACAAGCGCGCCAGGATCGCGCGGCGCTGTTCGGAATCGGCGACCCCGAAAAGGACCGGGAAGAGTTCGTCGGCGGTGAAGTTGTCCTGATAATTGCCGTCCTTATCGTAGTTGAGGACGAAGCCGCCCGTATCGGGGCTGAAGAGGCTCGTCATCATTGCGGCGCGCAGCGCTTCGGCTTCGCGTGCGAAACGCTCCCACTGCGCGTGGTCGCCTGCAACCGCGCACAGCATGGCGGCCGCTTGAAGCGCGAAGACCGCTTCGGCATTGATTTCGGTGACGGCGCCGTCGAGCGTATAGTAGGGGATGATATTGCGCCACGACGTGATGCCGTACATGTCGACGCCCTTGGCATTGCAATACACCAGACCGTTCGGATCGCGCTGCGAGAGGATGTAGTCGGCGATCTTAATGATGAGTCCCACATGCTCGCGCACCCACGCGTCGTCGAGCGTCGCGTTGTAGTGGTGCAGCATCGCGATGAGGTGCAGCGGCGTGTCGTCGTTGATGTTGAGGTCGTACGACGTCCGGAAACCGCTCGCACCGCGCACGTACTCGACGACTTGGCCCGACGGTTCGACGTTGCGATTGAACAGTTCGAGCGCGTCACGACTGAACTCGGGCAAGAGGTAGTCAAAGCCGTGCACGAACCATGAGGTGTCGCGCGAGACCAAGATGTCCGAAGGCGGCGAGTTCGTCGCGCCCCACCCGTGCGGATAGTCCTTCACGATGCGCAGCATGTTTGCTTTGGCCCACACGACGCCGCGACTAATGACCGGCGACGGTACCATGAAGCGCGCGTCGGCCAGCGTTTGGCCGTAGTACCGTTGCGTCTCGTCGAGGGCATGGTCGTCGGCCAGCAGCGTTTGGAACGCTTCCCGCGCCGCTTGCCGACCGGCCCCGGCGTAGGAGACGACCAGCCGCAGCGCTTCCCGGCCGCCGGGCGCAACGGGAATGCGAAATTCGAACGCCCCGAAGATCCGCCCGCACGCCACTTCGGCGAGTTCGGGCGTCACCTCGTCGAGATGGCCTTCCTCGCGCAACGTCCCGCGGCGCATCGCGGCGAGCAATACCTGTTCGCGCAGAGCCACGACCGCGGCATGCGGCTTGCGCGAACCGCCCCACACGCGGGCCCCGCCGGTTTCTTCATTCCAGGCGGAAATCGCCGCGCCGTCGAGCGCGGCGTGGACTTCCTTCTCGGGCTCACCGTAAAAGCGTTGGCCCACGAGCAAGGCCCACGGAAAAACCGCGAGATCGACCGGCTCGGCGCCGACGTTGTGCAGGCCCAGTTCGATGACGAACGCGACGGTGCGCGCCTGCCGCCCGCCGTGCGGTACGTAAAACGTCTCGGTAACCAGCAACCGCTCGTCGAGCGCAAACTCTGAAATTTGCGCGTAGGGCAAAAACGTAAAGGACCGTTCGATCTGCGCGGGCGCAATCGAGCGGTCCCGATCGCGTAAGCGGTATGCTATCTGGTGCGTGCCGAAGATGATGCGGTCGCTGTCGGCGTCCCATAAACCGCGCACGCCGCCTTTGGGCGTACAGGAAGCAAAGGTCTTATAGTTGCCGAGCGTCAGCCCGAAGGGCGTTTCGGATTCCGGGAGGACGTAGGCACAAAATTCGTTGCGCTGGGCATCGTAGGACGGCGTCACGGGTAGCAATGCTTCGCTTAGCGGGCGGCGCGAACCCACGGGGTGGAGGCAGCCCGGGTTTTGGCAGCGACGACCGAAGGAACGGTCCGTGCCCACGCTGCTGGCCCCGGCGAAAATCAATGCGACGCTCGAAGTCCTGGGCCGGCGCAGCGACGGCTACCACACATTGCGCAGCGTCATGCTGCCGCTCGCGTTGTACGACCGCATCGAACTCGAGGCGAGCGTGCAGCCCGGATTGCGCGTGGAGGATCCGGCGCTCGAGCGCGATAATCTGGTCGACCGCGCACTGGCTGCCTGCGGTCTGGCCGGCCGATTTGCCGTAACGTTGCACAAGGCGATTCCCGTCGGAGGAGGTCTCGGCGGAGGCTCGTCGGACGCAGCCGCCATCGTGCGCGCGGCGATGAACGGAACGCTTGGGGCTCCGAACGAACGCGATTGGCTCGCCGTGGCTAGCACCCTCGGTTCCGACGTGCCGTTTTTTTTGTGCGGCACCGGGGCGCTGGTCGAAGGCGTGGGCGAACGGGTGACGGCGCTCGGCGCGCTGCCGCCATGGTGGTGCATCGTCGTGCGCCCGCACGCCGCCGTGGCGACCGCCGACGCGTACCGGCGTCTCGATCTCGCGCGCGCAAGCGTCCCACGCGAGAGCGGACCACGTGGGCAAAGCGTTTCTCGCAAAGCGGTGGACGCGCTGCAACGCGCGGACTTCGATGCTTTTTGCGCCGCTCTGGTCAACGATTTTCACGATCTCATCGTGGCTGCTTCATCCGAGGTCGCGCAGGGTGCCACGGCGTTACGCGCGGCGGGCGCGGCGCATGCGCTGCTTTCCGGCTCGGGCTCGTGCCTCTTTGCGCTGGCTCGCGATGAAGCGAGCGCGCGCGCGATCGAGGCGCGGCTCGATCCTGCGCCGGTCGCCGCATCCTTCGTCGTGCCGCTGCACCACGATCCGGCCTGGCGTTGACGAGGACGATCAGCGCCGTCGTGCTGGCCGGCGGACCGCCTGATGCGGTTGCCGCGCTGGCGCCCGGCGCACCCAACAAAGCATTCGTTGCCGTCGCCAATCGCACGCTGATCGAACGAACCTTGGCGGCGCTACGCGCAACGCCCGCGGTCACGCGCATCGTCGTCGTTACTCCGCCCTCAGCGCACGGCCGTGGCGATCTGGCGCTCGCCGACGAACTACGACCCGACGGTGCGACGATGCTGGAGAGTGTGCACTCGGGCGTGCGTGGCGCGCCCGGCGACGAGCCCCTTCTGATATGCGCCTCGGATCTGCCGATACTGAGCCGCGCTGCCCTCGACGAGTTTCTCACATTGGCACGGGAAAGCGACGCCGACGTCGTCTACGGCTGCGTCGAGCGCGCGACCCACGAGCGGCAATTTCCCGGCGTGCCGCACACCTGGGCGCGCTTACGCGGTGGGACCTATTGCGGCGCGGGCGTCGTGAGACTGCGGCCTCGCGTGCTACCGGCGCTCGATGGTCTTCTGGGCAGACTTGGTACGGCGCGTAAAAATCCCCTGCGGCTTGCTTCGATCTTCGGTCCCACAGTGCTTGCCCGTTACGCCGCAGGCCGCCTCACCCTCGTCGACGTCCAACGCCGCGCAACGCAGCTCCTCGGCGCACCGGCTGCAGCCGCGATCTGCACGCACGCCGAAATCGCAATCAACGTCGACCGGCCGAGCGACGCCGCGCTCGCGGAGCGCCTGGTAAACGTCAGCGCTTCTTAGGACGAGAGGCCTTTCATCGACTCCAACGATGAAAGAGGTCGTTTTCAATCCCGAATTGATCGAGCGCCTTGCCGACGGTGTGGGCGATGACGTCGTCGACGGTTTGCGGCTTGGCGTACATGGCAGGAATCGGCGGCAAGATCACCGCCCCGATTTCAGCCAGGCGCGCAAGCGTGCGCAGGTGCCCGAGGTGCAGCGGCGTCTCGCGCACGACCAGCACCAGCTTGCGCTTCTCTTTGAGGGCAACGTCGGCGGCGCGCACGAGTAGATTTCCGTCGAATGAATAGGCGATGGCCGAAGCGCTTTTCATCGAACAGGGCACGACCAGCATGCCGTCGGTCAGGAACGATCCCGACGAAACGGGTGCGGCCAGATCGTCGTCACGATGAACGCGGTCGGCGAGCGCTTCAAGATCGCCCGGGGACGCCGACGTTTCGAGCGCAATCGTGCGCTGCGCTGCCGGCGTAACGACCAGGTGCACTTCCCAGCACTGCGTCGCACGCAACGCGCGCAAAGCCGCGAACGCATACGCGCTACCGCTGGCTCCGGTAACGCCGACCACGATTCTGCGCATCGTCGCGTCCTTCACCGGGAGCATGCCCCGTTCCGGTGAAATGAACATTCCGTGGTCGAGTCACTCCCCGGCGAGCTCGGTGCGCCCGCTTTACGATTGGTCGCATTCGTGGGCGACCTTCTCAGTATCGCGGTGCATGGCTATGCTCCGCAATACAAGGAAGACGCGGCGCGCCGCGCGCTGTGCGCCCCGTATACGGGGCTGCCGCTGGCCGATTCACGCGCCATCATCGCGGCATCCGGACAACGGCGCGCGGTAGCGGCGACGATCGCGGCCGACAGCGTTCCGCTCGCGCACGAATCGGCAGTGGCAGCACGCCGCTTCGCGCGTGCTCTCGACGACCTCACTCGCGCCTACCGCGCGCAAGGCGTCACCGCTTCGGAATACCTAAAAACTATCGCCCTGTCCTTTGGGCTCATCGAGAAACTCGACGAGCGCGAACGGCGGACGTTCGCGACGCTCGAAGCGCTCGCGGCCGCATCGGATGCGAAGCGCTTGCCCGGCGATGCCTTCAATGCCGAAGAGTTCGTAAGCGCGCTCGAGCATGGCGCAAAACGGACTCACCGTGAGCGGTCCGTGCCGCTCGAGCGCCGGCCGCTCGCGGCTCGCGAGCCAGAAGCAGCGCGCCCCGTGCCGCGCCGTAAAACGCATTTCAGCGCGTCATCGCTCGGCACGTTCGCCGAATGCGAACGCCGCTGGTATTACCGCTACGTGTGCGCCGCCGTCGACGATCCCGGTTCGTCGGCGTCTTTCTACGGCACGGCCTTCCATACGGCCCTCGAACGCTTCCACGAGGAATTCCCGCGCGCCGACGCCGCGCCGCTCGATGTGTTGCAGCGTAAACTCGACGGTTACCTAGGCACGTCGTTCGAGCATCACCGGGGCGATTTCGAAACGAGCGTTGAATTCGAATTACAGCGCCGGCGAGCACTACGCACCGGACAGCGGTACCTCACGTGGTTCGTCGAGCGTTTCCGCGCACGCCCCTTTACCGTGATCGGGCGCGAGACGGCCGTGGAGCTTGACCTGGACGGGTACGATTTCATCGGCTTCGTCGACCGCCTCGACCGCGACGACCGCACGGGCAACGTCACGGTCGTCGACTATAAGACGGGAACGATTCCCGAAAGCGCCGAGCGGTATCGCGACAAGGTCGCGCGCTTGGTCGACTTTCAATTACCCTTTTACTATTTCGCGCGCACCGCCGCCGGGGACCGCGTGACCCGTTTAGCGCTCGTGCCGCTTAAGGACGCGGGCCGCGACGTCGCCCCGATCGAACTCGAAGTCGTTCCGCATGCGGAGCACCGTTCACATTCCGACGCGACGACGGGAACGATCGGCCTTGATGAACTCGAGCGCGCGCGCGCCAAAATGACGGAACTGGCCGCGGCGCTCGCCGATGCGCCGCTCGAACGGTTCCCTCCGACCGACGATCCGTCGGCCTGCGCGTACTGCACCTACGCCAACGCCTGCCGCGAGCGGCCGCAGCGGCGCGAGGACCGGTTCGGGCATTGACCGCGTTGCTCGCTACCGCGCGCGCCGATGCGACCCAAAGCCGCGTCATCGCTCACCCGCCGACAGCTGGTTCACTCTCCGTTCGCGGGGCCGCCGGCTCGGGAAAGACGTTCGCATTGGTTGCTCGCGCGCACCGTCTCGCGCTCGAACATCGGGGCACCATCCTCGTCACTGCGCCAAGCGACGCCGGTGTCGCTCGATTGCGCGAAGGCTTCGGCGACGATGCGGCCGCGCGCCTGGCCCCGGCTTCATTCGGCGACATCGCACTTCGGATCTTGCGCGAGCACTGCGGACGGGATGTGGACGCCATCGACGACATCACCGCATCGATGCACTTCGAGCGCGCCGGGGCGGCACTGTTTGCCCTTGACTGGACGGAATTCGTCAGCGCCGACATCGATCCCGAGATTACGGGACTGCGCGCGCCGGAGCGTTTTTCGGCCGCGGCGTTTCGGCTGATCCGCAAATTGCGCGCTGCACTCGTATCGCCGGACGACTTTCGCATCGCCGGGCTGCGCGGCGCGACGGCCTTCTACGCGAATCCGCCCAATCTCGCGGATGCCGCTTTGCTTGCGGAAACGCCGGGTAAATACCGCGACTCGCTACGCGTTAGCGCGGCAGAACTCGAACGGCAACGCGAACGGGAAGTCGATCTCGTTCGAATTTTAGCGCGCTTGTACGCTTCCTACGTCGACGTTCTGGTCTCGAACGGCTGCCTCACGCCGACCGACGCCGTCTATGAAGCTGCGCTCGCCTTGCGCGCTCGGCCCGACGTACGGCTACGGGCTCGCGAAACCTATGCGGCGATCCTCGTCGACAATGCTCAAGATCTCTCTGCCGCGCAGCTTGCACTAGTCGAAGGCATCGCCGCTGACGGCATGAGCAACGTCACCTTCGCCGGCGACGAAGCGCAGAATACGCGCAGCTTCGCCGGTGGCGGGCGCGGCGTTGCCGCGCTCAAGCAGGCCGCAACGACACACGAACTGGACGGCAGGTTCCGCTGCGCACCCGCCATTGAACGGGCCGCGCGGTCCGTGCTCGACCCCAAAGCCCGAGGCGACCACGACCGGACCGGCGATCCGGCGGTCGTCCTCTACCGCGCCGGCGATGCCGGCGACGAAGCGCGCTACGTCGCCGAGGAAGTGCTGCGCCTCATCGCGCGCGGTACCCCACCCGAACGAATCGCGTTGCTGAAGCGCAACGTTCGGTGCGCGGGCGTCTACATCGATGCGTTGCTTGCGCGCGGCATTGAGGTCGAGGTCGCCGGCTCGGCCAGCCTGTTCGATTTTCCCGTCGTGGGCGATGCACTGGGGGCACTGTGGTCGGCCGTCGATCCATACCGCCACGATTTTCTGTTGCGCGTTCTGGCCTCACCCTGGCTGCGCCTGAACGATGCATCGCTGGCGATCTTGTGCGGCGATGCGCCGCAAGCCCAGGCGCTGCTGTTCCCTCTGCCCGACGACGTTCACGGTGCTCGGGCGGGACGATGGGATCGGCGCCGGGACGTGCGGCTGGGGCGCAACGTCGTGCGCGGCGACGTCGATGCCGAACTCTCTGGAGAGACGCGACAACGGTTGGCTTCTTTTCGCGCCGCGCGAGACCGCTGGGAGGCGCTGGCGCGCACGCTCGAGCCCTGCGAACTCGTGCAGCTGGTGCTCGACGAGACGGTACTTGCGACGTCGAGCGACGATGCGCGCGGCCGCTTCGAACGTCGTCTGATCGCCCGGCTGATCACCATGTTCGAGTCGGCCGCCGTCCGCGATCCGCTTGCCTCGCTGTACGAGCTCCTGCAATACTTCGAACGCGTAACGAGAATCGAAGACGACTTACTTGCGCTCGGTGCCAACGATGCGCACGCCGTCATGGTGCTCGATGTCGAGGCCGCCAAGGGTTCGACGTTCGACGCGGTCTTTGCGGTCGACGTACGCGCCGGCGCATGGCCGCGCTATTACACGCCCGATGCCTTCCTGTTCATGCCGTCGGCCGGCATGATTCCCAAAGAAAATGTCGGAGATGCGCGGGCTGCGCGCACGGCCAAGTTTACCTACGCACTCCACGCCCACAAGCTGCGCGATAAATACGCGGCCGAGGATCGTCGTGCGCTCTACACCGCCATGACGCGCGCGAGCGCGCATCTCTCGATCAGTGCCTCGGGCCGTCCCACCCGAGGCCTCGGGACGCCGGAGTTCTTAGAAGAATTGCTCGGACATCAGTAGTGCCGGCCATCGTGCTGGAGCCGATCGGCGTCGAAGCCTACGTGCGCGACGTGTTGCCGCACACGTTCGAAACGTGGGGCGAGGGGCGTAGCTTCGAGCGTTACGCCGATGATTTTCGCGCGGTCGCGACCAGCGTCTACGGAAAGCGACGTCCCTTCACCGTCGCTTTGCGCGAAGACGGTGAACTCGCGTGCTCGTGCAAGAATTACGACCGCGAGTTGCGCTTCGGAGGACGCTCGCTGCGCGCCACGGGCATCGGCGCGGTCTTTACGCCGCCGCAGCTGCGCGGCCGCGGCTATGCCAGCATTATGCTGGGCGCTTTGCTCGACGCGGAGCGCGCCGCCGGGCGCGACCTCGCCTTCCTGTATTCCGACATCCATCCCGCCTTTTACGAACGACTCGGCTTCGTGCGGTTGCCGTCGCGCCTCCTTACCGTCCGCGCCGCATCGCTCGACGGCTCCCCGGCCGGCGCGCTTCCGCTGACGACGAGCGAGTGGGCTGGCGTGCGCCGTTGTTTTGAGGCACTGGACGCCGAGCGTACCTGGAGCCTGCGGCGTACGCCGCTGGTATGGGATTGGATGCGCGATCGTTGGAACGCTCCCATTCGCAACGGGACCCAGCCCGTGCATCTCGCCGTACGTCGTGCCCGAACCGTAATAGCGTATGCGATCGGCCGCCGCATACCGGCACAGGACACGTTCGTGTTGGATGATTTCGCGTACGACGGCGACGAGGGCCGAGCGAAACTGCCCGCACTTTTGCGCGCAGCCGCGGGCGATTTACGCCGCGTCGCCGGTTGGCTACCGCCTTTACCCGGCCGGGACGTTCTGCCGCGCGGCTCCGTGCGCTCGCGCCGGGATGCCGTCTTCATGATCGTTCCTCTGTCGCCGCCCGCGCGCGCTTGGTGGGCGGCGGTCAAAGATCAAACCTTGGAGAGCAGAGCGGATCCCACGTGGAGCTCCGACCACATCTAGGCGCGCGCTTCTGGCCGTCGATCGGTGACGAGTCAGGTGCGGTTTTCCAACCAGTCGCGCGCTGACGGCGCCTGCATGGGGCGCTCGGCCAGGCGTCGTTGGGGCTGCGACGAAGCGGTCGGCATGGCGGAGCGCGACCGGCAGATGCTACTGGAACGGGCGCTCGCGCTTGCCGACGCGCGGCCCGAAGACTTTCACGGCGACCGCTCACCGCCGCGCGATGCCGATCCGCGGCTCCTCAAGCGGATCGACGATACGGCGCTGCGGACGAAATTAATCGCCGTCGGGCTGGCCGAGGGGCTGCAGTCGCCCAAGGGGCCGCAAAAGATCGCGTCGATCCTGCGGGTCTATCCCGCCTTCGATGCGCCGCCAGTCAGCACCAACAACGGCCGTGCGGCGCGGGGCAAACGCCGCCCGGCGCGCAACGCCGGCCAGCGACCATCCCGCTTACCGACCGTCGTGCAGTTGGAAAGGCTCCTCTTGCGCTATCGCCAGATCGAGGCCGAGGTTACGGGACAACTGGGCGTGCAACTCGACGAACGAATCGCGCAACTCAAGGGCGACATCGCGGGTGTCGACGGCGAGGCCCTGGAGGCGGCCTACCGGGAACTGGGCGTTGCCCTCGAGCGCAAGCGCGCGCTGGCCGCGCAAATCGCCGTTGAGACGTTCGGGCGCTTGAACGACGACCGCGAGTTCCCCGAGCGAGAGTTCCTTCGCCTCTTGGCCCGGTAAGTTCAACGCCGGGGCCGCCGCCAGTGTGACTGCGCGCCGGCAATCGAAAGACCGATACAAAACGTATGTCAGGCATGGAACCAGGGCGCGGTCGTCAGCTCCTTCGTAGCGTACTGATCGTCGCGCTGTTCGGTACCTGCCTTGCCCTGGCGGGGCATCCCGGACAGTTGGTGGCTCAAACCCCGATGCTGGGCCAGACCCCAGCGGGCCAAACGCCGACCTATGCGACCCTCGGGGACCAAGCGGTCAGCTCGCTCTTGCGCTCCTTCTACGCGGGCAAGGGCTACTGGCGCGACTGTCCTGAATCGCGCTGCTGGATCCACAATAGCGACTGGGGCTCGGACTCGCTGACGAATACCCTTTACCTGCGCTGGCTCACCACCCACGACGCTCATGTGCCGCCCATCCTCGCAGCGCTGGCGCACACGGCGCGACGGTATGCGCCGCCTTGTCAGGGCCGGCGCTGCCTGCTGTGGAGCGACGTTCCGATGTGGGATTCCGTCGCCGCTTCGCGCGAACATGATGTTCTGCCCGGTGACGAACAGGCGCTGGAAAAAGCGCAAGCTGCCTTTGCGGCGGTCGACCAATCGCGCGTATACAACGTCGGCGCGTGTCCCTCGATCCGTTACCAACGTCCTTTCGGACGCGGCGATCATCTCAAGACGCTTGAATCCGATTCCAACGGCGTCAAGGCGGCGCTCCTCTTATTTGACGAGACGCGCGATGCGAGCTATCTGAGCATCGCGATGCAGCGCTACGATGCGATCCGGCATTATTTCCTCGATCCGCGCTTGCCGCTGTACTCGGTCTACGTCTTCGATGACGGCCGCCACTGCAGGCAGGTTCCGCATCGCTATTTTGCGTCGGTCAACGGCAACATGATCTGGAACGGCATCGCCCTCTATCACGCGACGAGCATCGGCGCGTATCGCACGCAAGCGCTGGGCACGGCACACGCAGTCGCACGCTACCTGTCCGATCCGCATGGCGTGTTCATGGATCTGCAAGCCGAGAACGACCTCGAAGAGCCGCTGGTCGAGGCCATGTTCGTCCTGGCGACACAAGAAAACCAGGCCTTCGCGCGACACTGGTTACTGACCAACGCATCGGCAGCGTACTCGGCGCGCAAGCCCGACGGTACGTACGGCCGTTTCTTCGACGGTCCTCCTCCCGCGGCGACCGTCACGGCTTGGCAAACCAACGGAGGCTTAGCAGCCGAGATTGCCGCCGCGGCACTGGACGCTTCGGCCACCGTCGGCCGTCCGTCCTGGGATGAGGCCATTTTCGTGCCGCGCGACATCTCACATCTGCCGGCTACGATTCGGTTCGATGGTTCGGGGTTCGCGCTGATCGGCACCCTTGGCGAAAAATGTTGTCAACCGGGACATGCGCGCATCGTCATCGACGGGCGTGAAACGATCAACGAGATCGGCAGTTGGCAAAACAAGTCGAGTTCGGGGCATCGCTTTCCGAATTCCGTCCTGTTCGCATGGCGCTGGCCGGTACGCGGCGCGCACCAAGTGACGTTGCTGCCCGGCATCTACGATGCCAAAGAAGGCGGGCCGTACCTGCACGCGAGCGGGTATTTGGTACGGTAGCCAGCCGCGCTTATCACACTCTACGGATTGCGTCGCTGGAAAAGAGCGACAGTTCGCGCAGCGGATCGTCGGTTATCGATGCGACGCGAACGCCCAGAAGACGGACGGCGGCTCCATCGAGTCCGGCGCGCAGCAAGCACCGCAAAGCCGCCCGCTCGATAATCGCGGCGTCGTCGGTGGCGACGGCCAACTGTGTTTGGCGGGCGATGATCGTAAAACTTGACAACTTGATCTTCACGCCGATCGTCGAGCCGCGTAAGCGGTGGTCCACGAGGCGGCGCGCCACGTCGGCCGACAGCGACCGCAGGGCCGAGTGCAGTTCCGCGCCGTCGCGGATGTCGTATTCGAAGGTCTCCTCGCTCGACACCGAGCGCGTCGGGCGATCTACTTCGACTTTGCGATTATCGTAGCCACGGGCGAGTTCGCGCACGGCCTTGCCGCCGCGTCCGAACAATTCGTAGGCGAGCAAGTCGGACAGTTCGGCCAGCGCGCCGATGGTCGTGATGCCCCGTGCAGCGAGCCGGTTTTGCGTCTTCGGTCCGATGCCCCACAAGCGGCCGGCGGGCAACGGCGCAAGATACGCTGCTTCGCGACCTGGTTCTATCGCGATGAGTCCGTCGGGCTTGGCGTCGTCACTGGCTATTTTTGCCGGCATCTTTCCGCTCGCGACGCCCGCGCTGATCGTCAAGCCGATTTCGGCCTGCACGGCCGCGCGCACGCCTTGCGCATAGGCTACGGCTTGCGGTAAGTCCCGTGAGCCCAGCGCGACGAACGCTTCATCCAGCGAGAGCCCCTCGACGGCGTCACCACCACGCGCGAAGATTTCGAACACCGCCGCCGACAGCTCCCGATACCGCGTGAAGTTCGGTGGTGAAACCAGTAACGTAGAACACAACTCTTTGGCTTGCGACAACGGCATCGCCGAGCGCACGCCGTACCGGCGCGCCTCGTATGAGGCGGTAAGCACGACCGCTCGTCGCGATGCTCCCGCGACGGCGAGCGGTTTGCCGCGCAGGTTCGGATCGTCTCGCTGCGCGACGCTTGCATAAAAGGCATCGATGTCAAAATGCGCGATCACGATCCCGTCGGGAGGGGCGCCGCGTCGTCGCTGCGGGCCCTGGCGAAGATGAGGCGTAATGTCTGCATGTTGCGCGCGTCGTCGGTAGCGTCGCCGGGCGTTTCCAAGATCGCCGTTTTGCCCTGCAGTTCAGGGTGCCGGGCGAGCGCGCGGAAGCCGGCCATGCCGATGAGCCCTTCACCGATGTGCCAGTGCCGGTCGCGGTTGCCGCCCAACGGAACCTGCGTATCGTTGAAGTGGAACATCTTCACGCGATCCAGACCGATGCATTGGTCGACGAGCATGATGAACCGGTCCACGGCCTGTGCCGAATCGATTTGGTACCCGGCGGCCCAGGAGTGTGCGGTATCCAGACAGATGCCGAGCTGCGGGTGATTCAGCGTGCGCACGAACGCGCCTAGCTCCTCGAGCGTTCCACCGCACAGCGCTCCTGCGCCGGCCGAGTTTTCGAGCACGAGATAAACACCGGACGCGATGGCGGCCAACGCCTTCTCCAACAACTGCACGACCGCAGCGAAGCCTTGCTCGCGGTCGCGCGTTCCGTACGAACCGAGATGGGTGTTCACGAAATCGATGCCGCCGGCGGCCGCAACGGCCAGATCGTGGCGCAGCAAGCGCAGCGAATTGTTCGCGATTTTCGGCTGGTCGCTCGCCAGATTGATGAGATACGACGTGTGGATCGCCGTGCGTTCGATGCCGGCTGCCGTTCGAGCGCTGCGAAACCGTTCGAGCGCCGGCGCGTCGACCGCTTCCAACCGGTACGTTTTGGGGTTGCCCGAAAAGATCTGCATCGCGGTGCAGCCCAGACTGGCCACCGTAGCAACGGCAGCCTCGTGGCCGGTTGCAGTCCCGACGTGTAGCCCTAAATACACGCTTATGCGACCGTGGGAACGCGCCCCAAATAGAGCAACTGCACATACGAAAGAGCGAGGTCGCCCTCCGCCGGGCCCAGCCGCTCGCGCAACGCCGTGAAATAGTCTTCCAACCGTTCGCCGTACGTGTCGCGCGCCATCGCCCGCGAGCGTTCGTAGCCGAGAAATTCGCCGACCGGCATGTGGACGATCCACGGCACGATGCGCAGGTGCTTGTCGACGAACGGCGCGCCGTCGTATGCGTCGAAGTCATTGGCCAGGATGTCCGCGGGCGGTTGCTGACCGACGGCATGCGCGGCCTGTTCCCGCAGCAAACGCGTCGCGTCGCCGCGCATTAGGCCCTTCCACCAGATCGCAACGATGCCGCCGGGTCGCACGACACGCGCGCATTCGACGAGCGCCTGCGGTTGGTCGAACCAATGGAACGCCTGGGCGCTGGTCGCCGCGTCGAAGCTTGCGCTGCCGAACGGCAGGCATTCAGCCCGAGCGTTGCTAAACGACGCCGGCCTGACGCGTTCCCGCGCGTGCGCCAGCATCGCCTCACTGCAGTCGACGCCCGTCACCGAGCAGCCCCTGCGCGCCAGTTCGGCCGTTACGAGGCCCGTTCCGCAGCCGACATCGACGACCCGCTGCCCCGCGTCCAAACCGTATGCAAAAAGCGCATCGTACAGTTCGGGGGCGTAGCCGATGCGGTAGCGATCGTACGCATCGGCGAGTTCGTCGAACGACCCGACCGGTGCGTGCTGCATGGACCCTAACGCCGAAATCGCAGTGAGTTCGCGCGCATGCCGGTCGGCCGAAACGACAGCGCCCGGCCGCTGGCGCCCATGGCGCGCGAGGGGTTTTTCTCAAACGTCGTTTCGGTGAGTAACACCGCGTCGGACGGGCGTTCCCGCCGTCCGACGCGGCCGATCAATTGTTCCACTTCGCTCTCGCCGAAGGCATCACTGTCGGTGATGACGATGAGGTCGGCCGCCGGAATATCCAGCCCGCTGCCGACCAGGTTCGTCGCCGCCAACAGCGCCGGCGCCCCTTCTCGGAACGCGCGCATTTCCTCGACCCGCGTCGAATTCCCGTAAACGGTCACGCCGCTGCGGCGATTGCGTTTCTTGTGCTCGGCGCTGTCGGCCATGTCGCCGCGCAGCTGCTGCACTTCGATGCCATACGTTTCTTCAAGACGCTTAGCGAGTTTCGGCACGTCGCCGCGCGTGCGGGCGATGACGAAGATGCGTGATTTACGGGCAAGATGTTCGCGAATCAGCCCGTCGGCGCGCGCAAGTTGCTCGGTCGCCGGCTCTCCCCACACGCCGACGGTACGGTGGACCTTCGTCGGCAGCACGTCGAAGGGCATTGCTCGCATGGAGACGGCGTTGCCGAAGGCGCCGACGCGCTCGAGAAACGTGCGCAATTCGTTCGGTGTCGCAGACGCGAACAGCAGCGGGCAGTCGAGCCCTTCGAGCAAGCGCAAATGTTCGCGCTCGTCGAACGCATTGACGTCGTCCACGATCGTAAGCGCGCTGCGGTCGAGTAGATCCCACAGCGGCGGATTCGAAATCATCATGGCACTGCCGATGATGAAGCGAACCGTGCCGCGCGCCAACCCGTCGAGCATGGTGCGGCGTTCGGCGGGCGAAATGCCGCCATGGACCTCGCCGACGCCGAGCCCCGTACCATCGAGACGATCGCGAAAATACGTGCAGTCCTGGCGCACGAGATCGCGGGTTGGCGCGACCAGAACGACGTAGCCGCCGGTTCGCAGCGCTTCATTGACGGCGACACGGAACATCACTTCGGTCTTGCCCGAACCCGTCGGCGCCTTCAAAAGAAACTCGAACCGCCCCGCGGCCAGTCCGTCGGAAATCGCTCGGACGGCGTCGAGCTGATCGTCGGTCAGCTCGAAATGTTCGTCGGGCCGGATCAGTTCGTGCGCGTGCGCGACGGTGTTGACGTTGTCTTCGATGCGCTCCCAGATGTCGGTGTGTTGCGCATCGCTCATAGCGTGATCGTGAATGTGGGCTCCTCTTCGACTGATTCATCGGTGGTTTTCTCCGCCTCCAGATCGACCGGCGGCAAGTCACGAAGCGAACGTAAACCGAACGCTTCCAGGAACTCGGGCGTGGTCCGATATTCCGCCGGTCGCCCGGGCACGTCGCGCCGGCCGCTCTCGAAGGCGAACCGCCGGTCGACGAGCGTCGCAACGACGCTGTCGACGTTGACGCCGCGCACGGCTTCCATTTCCGCCTTGGTCGCGGGCTGCAAATAGGCAATGATGGCGAGCGTTTCCATGGCTGCCGCCGACAGTGAGGTCTTGGGCGGCAGAAGATACGCCTCGACGGCCTCGCGCGCGGCCGGCGACGTTGCGAAGCGGTAGCCGCCGGCGATCTCGCGCAACACCAAGCCCCGCTCGGCATAGTCAGCTCCGATACGTTGTAACGTGGCAGCTACGTCGACCGGCTCTGCGCCGGTCAACTTGGCCAGACGCTCGATCGAAAGCGACTCGCTGGCCACGAATAGCAGGGCTTCGAGCGAGCGCTGCAGTGGGCCGGGGTCGGTCAGCTCAGTTTGCATGGACCTCCGCAGGAATGAACGGCAAGAGGCGCAGCGGGTCGGCCGGCGCCGATTGCACGTACGCGAGGCGACGTTGGCGGATCAGTTCGAGGATCGCAAGGAATGTCGCGATGATTCCGCTGCGGTCCAAGTCCCGGCACAACTCGCGGAATTCGACGTTGCCGCGCTCGCGCACTGTCCGAGTGACGAACTCCATTTGCCGCGCCATCGAAAACCGGTCGCGTGCGATCGTGCGCTTTTCGGGCTTCGCGCTGCGGACCGCCGCCAACAGCGCCGCGGCGAGCTTGTCGGGCAGGATCCGGTACCGCTGCACCACGTCCGTCGACGGATCGCCGCCGTCGCGATACAGGTACGCCCGCGCATCGTCGGCGCGAACGCGCAGCTCCCGCGCGACGCCCTTGTATTTCGAGTACACGACCAGCCGCCGACGCAGCCGCTCTTCAACTTCTTCGGGCGTTTCTTCGCCCTCGGCCAGAAAGTCACTGGGGATCGCCGGCAACAGCGAGCGCGATTTGAGATAGAGGAGCGTCGCGGCGATCACGAGGTATTCCGCCGCAACTTCCACGTCGAGCGCGTCCATGACGGCGAGGTAGTCGAAGTATTGCTGAGCGACGGTCGCGAGGGAAACCGTGACGATGTCGACTTTCTGCTCGCGAACGAGATGGAGCAGCAGGTCGAGCGGCCCATCAAAGCCGTCGAGGCTAACGCGCAGTCCGCCTTCGGCTTGTCCTAGCGAGTCGCCGATTCGCGTACCCCCGAATTATTCTGGCCGAGCGTTGCCGGTCGTAGCTCGAGAGGGTCGCCTTCCATTTTGGCCAGTTCTTCGAGGCCGAGCTCCACGAGTCGTTTTTCGTTGACGTATTTCAGCGCCCTCTTGGCCGCCTTGACCTCGAACCAGGCGGCCTCGTCGACTTCATGGTCGTGATTAGCCGTGTCGCCCGAGAGATACCGCATCAAGTAAAAATGGACCGATTTCTTGTGCTTGGCACCGTTGAGGTAAAACCAGTACGAAATCTCCGAGAGCTTCGTAAAGATTTCGGCCCAGCAGCCCGTTTCTTCCCGAACCTCACGCAGCGCCGCGATCTCCAGCGTTTCCCGGGCCTCGACGTGCCCTTTGGGAAGAGTCCACACCCGGGGCGTGCCACGGCCGATCAAGAGCGCCTCGAGGCCGGCGGCGCTCTGCCGGAACACCAGCCCCCCCGCCGAGACCTCGTACTTGATCCGCATGACCCGCTTTCCGATGGGAAAGGCGCCCGCAAGGGCGCCTCTGTTTCTCTGATTCTAACAACCCGGACCAAGAAGGGGCGGCTGCACCGGAGGCTTGGATCGCTAGGCGAAGCTAGCGGCAAAACCCCTCCGAACCAACGGTTATGATGCGGATCACGACTTTTCACGGCGACCGCCTCGGCGGCTGCCCAACGGTGGCGCAAGGGAACGTTCGGTCAGGTTGGCGGAGACGGACCCTGGGCAGGTTCAACCTCATGAGTGTAAAGTTGACGGTCATCTACGACAATCCAGCCGATCCCCGGGCGTTCGAGGAGCACTATCGTTCGACGCACGTCCCGCTCGCCGGCAAAGTCCCGGGCGTGCGCCGGGCTGAACTGGCCAAGGTGTTCCCCAAAGAGGACGGCAGCCCGACGCCCGCCTACCGTGTCGCCGAACTCTACTTCGACGAATACGGCAGCGCCGTCGCGGCAATCGGAACGCCCGAAGGGAAGGCCCTACTCGACGATGCGCAGACGCTCGGCCGGAGCGGCGTGAAATTTTTACTCTGCGACATAGAACGTTAATTGCTGTAACTCGGCAAACGAGTCGTCCCCAACATGGTTGCCGGTGCCATTGCGGCGGTTCTTGGAAACCTGTCCGTCGTAGGCGAAATCGTCTTCTACGCTGAGGGCGGCGTCAGCCGCCTTCAACGACGAGGTCGCCGCGTGAGATGGCGTTCATGAGTTCATCGACGCATTCATCACGCGTTCTTCCTTCGCGCTCGGCGCGGGCCGCCAACCAGTCGTCCGAAGAAAGCGTCTGGCCTGTCGCGACATCGCAAACGATTGCGCCCGGCAGCAGCGTCACTTCAGGGGCTTGCGTGCGACGGGGCGAATGCGGTTTCGGCATGCGGTGACCTGCGCGCCGCTTCGGCGATCGACCTTCCCGCGGTCGTGCACGTTGGGTCAGGACGACGCCGCGCGGGTTCGAGGAGCGCCTTGGCGCCACGCATGATATGGTGTCCTCATGCAACTGCTCCGGCCGGCAGCGGTCTTTGACGGCGAGCATCGGCTCGGTGCTGCCGAGGTGCTCGTGTCGGGTCAACGCATCGTCGCCATCGGGCAAGACCTCGACGTAGGCGATGCGGAGATCATCGCTCTTGAAGGCGCAACGTTGCTGCCCGGACTCATCGATCTGCACAGCCATGTGCTGTTGCATCCCTACGATCGCGTTTCGTGGAACGATCAAGTGTTGTGCGAACCGCAAGCGCTGCGCGTTGCCCGCGCCGTCGGCGCGCTCGCTGAAACGCTCGCTGCGGGGTTCACCACGCTGCGCGATCTCGGCACGGAAGGCGCTGATGACGCCGACGTCGGGTTGCGTGAGGCGATCGAGCGCGGCATCATCGCGGGGCCGCGCCTCTTCTGCGTAACCCGCGCGATCGTAGCGCGCGGCAGCTATGGGCCGACGGGGTTTGCTTCGCACGTGTGCGTACCGCAAGGCGCCGAAGAAGTCGACGGTCGGGAATCGATCGCGGCCGCGACCCGCCGGCAGATTCGCGCCGGAGCACAGTGGATCAAAGTCTACGCGGATTACCGCTACGGTCCATACGGCGACGCGCGGCCGGCCTTCTCGGCTGACGAATTGGAACTGATCGTCCGGATCGCAAACGATGCCGGCTGTCCCGTAGCGGCGCATGCAACGACGTCCGAGGGCATGCGCCGCAGCACGCTCGCCGGCGTCGCCACGATCGAGCACGGTGACGGCGGCGATGCGGAGGTCTTTGCCTTGATGGCCGAACGCGGCGTCGCCTTGGTGCCGACGCTCGCCGTATCGGAAGCGATGGCAGGCTATCGCGGTCTGGCCGACGACGATCCGGCGCGCCTGCGCAAGCGCACATCGTTCGCGGCAGCACGCGCGAGCGGCGTGACCATTGCTAACGGCAGCGACATCGGACCCTTCGCGCACGGCGACAACGCGCGCGAACTGGCCTTGTTGGTCGAGCACGGTTTGACGCCGCTCGAGGCGTTGAGGGCGGCCACGTCGGTCGCCGCCCGCGTTTTACGGTGCGACGATATCGGCGTGCTGCGTTCCGGGGCGCGAGCCGATATGGTTGCGATCGAAGGCAACCCGCTCGACGACATCTCCCGGCTGCGGCGGGTTCGCGCCGTGTGGAAAGACGGCGTGAGACAGGACTCGCTGACCTGAAGCCTTGCGGCGTTGCCGGTGAACGCCTCCGGCGTGATAGAATCATGTGGAATGTCGCTGCACGAGATCGTCCTGCCCGAAACGAAACCCGAAACCGAATGGGTGCGCGGGCGCGCCCTCCAAAAAGTGAGCCCGACGTACTCGCACTCACGATTGCAACAGTTGATCGGCAACGCGATCACCGCGTGGGCGGAGGAGGGACGCCACGGTCGAGTCGGGCCGGAATGGCGCTTTCGCGTGACGCCTCCGGGCAAAGTAACGCGGCCGCTTGTTCCCGACGTTGGCTACCTTTCGTACGAAGCGCTCTCCGCTGATGCGCCGGCGGAAATGGTCGAAGTGCCGCTCGCCGCGCCGACGGTTGCCGTCGAGATACTCTCGCCCGGCGACCGGCGACGCGATGTCGAAGACAAGATTCGCACGTATCTTTCGGCCGGCACCTCGGCGGTCATCGTCGTTGATCCCGTTCGCACCGCACTCAACGTGCACGACGGTTTCGGCGTACACGACTACGATGCGTCGGCAACCTTGACCCACGCGGCTCTTCCCGGCTTCCGACTCAATGTCGGGGCGCTCTTCGCGCGCGCTCGTTCACTGTAGCCGGCGGCTCACCTCAAAGCTGCATCGCTGCGGGATCGGCGTAGCGGCGCGCGAAGCACGCGCTCAACGACCACCGACCGCCAAGGAGCACGATCCCATGCAACTCGATGCCTATTTGCACTTCAACGGCAACTGTGAGGAAGCGCTGAATTTCTACGCCACCGCGCTCGGCGGCAAGATCGAAAACCTGAACCGCTTCGAAGGCTCACCGCTGGAAAAAGAAGTCGGCGACGACGCCAAGGGGCACGTGATGCACGCGACGCTCGTTGCCGGTGACCTGAAGTTGATGGCTTCCGACGGACTGCCCGAACACGAGCATCACGCCGGCACCGATTCTAACGTCTCGCTCTCGCTGGGCACGTCCGACCGCGCGGAAGCGGAGCGTGTATTCAAAACACTTTCTGCCGGCGGGAAAGTTACGCAGCCGCTGGAGGACGTGTTTTGGGGCGGACGCTTCGGGATGCTGACGGACCGCTTCGGCATTTCCTGGATGATGAGCACGGAATAGCGACGCATCACTGGTTGCCCTTCACGCAGATGGCATCGTTCGATGCCGCTGCGCGCACGTTCGTACGAGCGCACGGCACGACGCTCGTCGACACGGCCGGGCACGAGGTGTTCGATGCGATCTCGTCGGTCTGGACGACCGTTCACGGCCACGGGCATCCGGCCATCGTCGCCGCGATCGCGCGCCAAGCGCGCGAACTCGATCACGTAACCGCTTTAGGCGCCGATAATCCGGTTGCGGAGGAGCTTGCGGCGCGGCTGTGCGCGTTGACGCGATGTGCGCACGTGATGTTTGCCGGCGATGGCGCGAGCGCGATTGAGGCCGCACTCAAAATGGCGGTGCAATACTGGCAGAACGTCGGCGAACCACAACGGACGCGTTTCGTGCGGCTCCGCGATGCGTACCATGGCGATACGGCGGGTGCGATGGCGGTTTCCGATATCGCACTGTTCAAGGAACGCTTCGCCGCGATTACGGTCGACTCGCTGCTCTACGATGATGTGGAGACGGCACTCGAGCGCGACGACGTCGCGGCGATCATCGTGGAGCCGATCGTTCAGGCCGCAGCCGGGATGCGCATCGTGCCGAAGGAGCGTTACGCCATGTTGCGAGGTCCGCGAACGCCACTTTTGATCGTCGACGAGATCGCGACGGGATTCGGGCGGACCGGCACGATGTTCGCTTTCGAGCAACTCGCACTCGACCCCGATATCGTCGCGCTCGGGAAAGGATTGAGCGGAGGGACGCTCCCCCTTTCGGCAACGCTCGCGAGCGAACGCGTCTACGAAGCATTCCTCGGCAGCTATGGGGAGGCACGCCATTTTTGTCACGGACACTCATACGCCGGGAATCCGATCGCATGCGCAGCCGCGCTGGCTTCGCTCCATTTGTTCACAAGCGAAGAGACGCTTGAAACCGTTGCGCGCACCGACGCGGCGCTCGATACCGTGCTGGCGCCGCTCGCTGTTCATCCGTTGGTCGGGGAGGTGCGTCGTCGCGGCTTGATGATCGGCATCGAAGTCGCCGCCGAGGGTATCGCGGCGTTCGATGCACCGACGCCAGCCTGGCGCATCGCCAACGAACTCTACGCGCGCGGCCACTTTACGCGTCCGATCGGCGCGACGCTCCAACTGGTTCCGCCCTTGGTCGCGAGCCTTCCCGAGCTGCACTCGTTCGTCGACGCACTCGTCGCTGCGCTTGATTCCGTTTCGCCTTGACGTATCTGTCGGGGGTCAGGCGCGAAGTCGCCGCGCTCGAAGCGCGCGCTCAGCTGCGAACGCCGCGTACACATGTTCCCGCCGGTATGATCGACTTTGCATCCAACGATTATCTGGGCCTCAGTCGCCATCCGCACGTACTAGCGGCGCAGCGCAGCGCATCACTGGCAGGCAGTGGCGGCTCTCGCCTTTTGAGCGGCGCGCACCGCGAGCATACGCAGCTCGAAAACGAACTCGCCGCATGGACCGGGCGCGAACGCGCGCTCCTCTTTTCGTCCGGATATCTTGCAGCGTTGGGCGCAATCGCGACGCTGGCCCCCTTTGTGGACGTCGCGTATTCCGACGCGCTGGTGCACGCCTGCGCGATCGATGCGCTGCGCCTGACAAAACTGCCGCGCAACATCGTGCCGCATGCTACGCTACCCGGGCGGCGAGATGGCGATCATGCGGCGCTGTTCGTCACCGAGTCGGTGTTCGGGATGGACGGTTCGCTGGCACCGCTCGATGCTCTGGTCGCCGCTTTGCATGCCGGCGACGTGCTCATCGTCGACGAGGCCCACGCGCTCGGCGTGCGCGGCGCGCATGGCGGGGGATTGGCGACGGCGTTCGCCGACGAGCGCATCATCGTCATTGGGACCCTGTCGAAGGCGCTCGGTGCAGCCGGCGGGTTCGTGGCCGGCCCGGCCGACGCGATCGCCTTGCTCGCCAGTGCCGCCCGCACGTTCGTGTTCGACACGGCCCCGGCGCCGGCCGTGGTTTGCGCCGCCCGTGCAGCGCTGGCGATCGTTCAGAGCGCCGAGGGCGACGCGTTGCGCGTGCGTCTGGAGCACAACGCCAAACGCTTACGCACCGGGCTGCGCGGGCACGGCGTTGCCGTGGCCGACGGCAACGGCCCGATCGTCGCCATTATCATCGGCTCCGAACGCGGCGCGCTCGCCGGCGCCCGCGCGCTGGAATCGCGCGGCATCTTTGCGCCGGCGATCCGCCCCCCGACCGTACCGCCGGGAACGTCGCGGCTGCGCTTGGTCGTGCGGGCGAACCATACGGAACAGGAGATCGACGCGCTCATTGACGCGCTGGCCGCACTGCACGTGCAGCCCGCCTGATGCGCTACTTCGTCACCGGGACCGACACCGACGTCGGGAAGACGCGCGTCTGCGCCGCGCTGGCGCGCGCCCTACGCGAGCGCGGCCAGACCCCGACCATCGTGAAACTCGTGCAGACCGGCTTGTCGCCGGGCGTGCCGGGCGATGCAGATGATGCGGCTCGCTTGAGCGGCTGCGACGCCTACGAATTCGTCCGCTTTCCGCTCGCGGCCGATCCGTGGAATGCCGCGCTCCACGCAGGCAGCGAACCGCTCGAAGCCACCGCGCTGGCCGCGCGACTCGACGCATTCGCAGATCCCCTCGTCATCGAAGGTTCCGGCGGCGCCGCCGTGCCGCTCAACGAACGCGAGACGCTCGCCTACGTGGCGGCCCGTGCTCGCTGCGAAGCGATCCTCGTGGTCGCTTTGCGGCTCGGCTGCATCAACCATGCATTGTTGACGCTCGCGTATCTCGCGGCGCACGACGTCACCGTCCGCGGCGCCGTCTTCGTTGAACGCACAGCGCCCTCCGACGATGATTACCGCGATCAGGTGAGACGCGCGCTCGACGTGCACGTCGCGCTGCTGGGCAATGTGCCGTTTGACCCCGACGCGACCCGAAGCGTTTCCGGCGCTGCGACGCTTTTTACAAACCTGTAGCACCACGGTGACGAAGGGACCCCCCCATGCGTGCGCGCACGATGGCCGCATGCAACCAGCCCTCGCCACCGCCCGGCGCACCGCCCTTGACCATTGTAGCCCGCTTCCAAGAGCGGAGCTGGAAGCGCTAGCCGGCATCCCCCCAGCGGAAATTGCGGGCCTCTTGAGCCTCGCCGATGAAGTTCGGCGCCGCGCCTACGGCAATGAAGCGGCGCTCGAGGTCCTCTTCAACGCGAAGAAGGGCGGCTGTTCGGAAGACTGCCATTTCTGCTCACAAAGTGCGCGTTACGCAAGTGACGTGGAGCCCGAACGCTTACAGCCGGCCGGTGAATTCGTCAGCGCGGCGCACGCTGCATGGAATCGCGGAGCGAGCGAATTTTGCATCGTCGTGGCCGTGCGCGGCCCGTCGCGTACGCTCCTCGAGCGGGTGTGCGAAGCATCGCGCCAGATCAAGGCCGAGCTTCCGACGATGACGGTCGCCGTTTCGCTCGGCATCATGCAGGACGAACATGTCGCCGCGCTGGTCGATGCGAGCGTCGACAAAGTCAACCACAATCTCGAAACGTCGCGCCGCCACTTCCCGGCCATCTGCACGACGCACTCGTACGAGGAGCGTTGGCAAACGTGCCTGCGCGTGAAAGCGTACGGCCTTGAACTATGCAGCGGCGGCATCATCGGCATGGGTGAAACCGTCGAAGACCGCATCGACTTCTTGTGCGCGCTGCAGGAACTCGAGCCCAGCGAGGTCCCGATCAATTTCCTCAACCCGCGTCCGGGAACGCCGCTTGCGGGCCGCTCGCTCGTCGAGCCGCTCGAAGCGCTCCGTTTCGTTGCGCTCGCACGACTCGCATTGCCCCGCGCCGTCGTGCGCTTGGCCGGCGGCCGCGAAATAACGCTCGCCGCCTTACAAGACCTCGGCATGCGCAGCGGCGCCAACGCGATCGTCCTCGGCGCCTACCTTACAACGGCCGGCCGTCCGGACGCCGACGACCTCGCGATGCTCCAGCGCACGGGCCATGTCGTGCCGAGCCGGTAGACCTCAAAGCCGCAAGCGGCCCCCTCCGCCGTGCAGCGGCGAGCGGGCGGTTCCGGTTATTTTCCGCAGCGCGGATTATTGCGGGGGCACTGCATGGAAAGCGGTGCAGCGCCGTGCGATGATATGGTGTTTTGCCCTCCGTGCGCCGGCATTCCAGCGCCGCCAAAGAGAGCCATGGCGGCAGCCATGAGAAGTGTAAGCATAGGAATAACCTCCGATCGCAGCCTAACCGTGAATTACCAGGTGAACAGGCGTATCGGCTGCCGTCGCTCGACGTTCCCGTGCGCCATGCGCATCAGGACCTCACCGCAAGCGATGCCGGCCGGTGCGCGGCGATCGCGCTCTTCGTCGAGCGGGCGCAGGCGGTCGACAAGCGCTTCGCCTTCGGCGACGAGCATGCGCCCGTCGTAGCGGACATCTGCCGCCGGCTGGGCGGAATTCCGCTCGCGATCGAGCTCGCCGCCGCGCGCGTGCACATCTTGGGTCCGCGGGAGTTGTGCGAGCGTCTCGACGAGCGTTTCCGCGTGCTCACCGCGAGCAGCCGCGACGCCTTACCACGTCAGCAAACCCTGCGCGCGCTGATCGACTGGAGCTACGACCTGCTCGGCGAGCGCGAACGCGCGCTCTTTCGGCGGCTGAGCATCTTCGCGGGCGACTTTACGCTCGAAGGGGCCATCTGCGTCGGGAGCGACGCACACCTCGACCAGCTCGGCGTCTTCGACGTGCTCGCGTCCCTCGTGGATAAGTCGCTGATTTTGGCGCAACCCGTGGGCGATGCGGTGCGCTACCGACTGCTCGAATCGACCCGCCTGTACGCCAGAGAGCAGCTTGACGCCGCGGGCGAGCGCGATGCCTGCGCGAGCCGCCGCCTGCGCTACCTGCGCGCATCGAAACGCGTCTCCTTGGCGACGACTCGCGTACGCTGACGGCCTCGGTCTCCCTAGCAGAAATGGAACACGCTCGGGGTCAGACGCAGCGCGCGATCGCGGTCGCCTATGAGACGCTGTCCGCGCTGGGCACGGGAAGCGCTCGCGCGGTGCTCGTGCTCGCACTTGCCAACCTCGCAGGGTATCTGACCGCAAGCGACGACGTGCCGGGCGCCTGCGTAGCCGCGCGCGAGGCCATCCGGGAGTCGCAAGCGCGCGAACCGGACACCGCGTATCTTGCCGTCGCAATCGAGCACCTCGCATTGGCGCTCGCGCTCGACGGGCACGTTCCGTACGCGGCTCTCCTCGAAGGCTACGCCGACGCAGCGTTCTTGCGACACGGCTTCGAGCGCGAGTTCACCGAGACGGCGACCCACGAGCGTCTCGCTGCGCTGCTCCACAAATATCTCAGCCCGGACGACATAGGACGACTACTGGCGGCGGGCGCCGCATTCACGCCGCAATCCGCCGTCGCCCTGGCGCTCGAGCCGCCGCAGCGTTCCCTCACCGAAGCCGCCGCACCGCCGCCAAAATAGGTTGCGTCGTACGTTTTCTGCGGCTGCTCGCCGGCCGAAGACAACGAACACGCGAGTTTCCTTTGCAGCTGCAAGCCGCAGGACCGGAGACATCAAACTTTTGCCATCGGGCATGGGCAAAGGGCGGTCTCCAAGGGTAATGTGCGCATATATCGCGCATCGACGGCCTAGCAAAACGGAAATCGCCCACCAAAGCGCCTGGAGCGTCAAACGGCTGGAGGCATCCACCGCAAGTCTGGTTGTCTCGCCGCTCGCGTTTCGTCGATTCGCTTCACCACCGTTTTTTGCGGCGTCGCGAGAACCGCTTCGGGATCGGCCTTGGCCTGTTCGACGATCCCACGCAAGGCGGCGATGAACCCGTCGAGCGTGGCCTTCGATTCGGTTTCGGTCGGCTCGATCATCAAGCATTCGGGAACGAGCAGGGGGAAATAGATCGTCGGCGCGTGGTAGCCGTGGTCCAGTAACGCCTTGGCGAGGTCGAGCGCGCGGACGCCCGTTTCGCGTTTGAGTTTTTGGGCGGACGCGACGAACTCGTGACGGCACGATTCGTCGTACGGCGTTTCCAAGAAGTCGCGAACGTGCACGCGCAGGTAGTTGGCGTTGAGGACTGCGAGCTGCGAAATCTTCGTCAGTCCGTCGCCGCCGTTCGCCAGCACGTACGTCAGGGCCCGCACGGCGTGCGCGAAGTTCGACCAGAAGGAGCGCATCGGCCCAATCGAATCGGGGCGGTCAAAGTCCAGCCGGTATGTATCGCCCTCACGGCGCACGACGGGCGTCGGCAAAAACTCGACGAGATGCGCCGCGACGCCGACGGGGCCGTGGCCGGCGCCGCCCCCACCATGCGGGATCGAGAAGGTCTTGTGCAGGTTGAGGTGCATCAGGTCGAAGCCCATGTCACCGGGGCGCGCGTTGCCCATCAGCGCATTCGCGTTGGCGCCGTCATAATACATGAGACCACCGGCCGCGTGAACGGCCGCGGCGATCTCGGCGATGTGGTCTTCAAAGAGTCCGAGCGTATTGGGGTTGGTCATCATGCAGACGGCCGTCTCATCGTTGACGACGGCTTTGATGTCGTCGACGCCGACGCGCCCGCGCGAATCACTGCGCAGCGAGATGACGTTGTAACCCACCATCGCGGCCGACGCCGGGTTCGTGCCGTGCGCGGTGTCGGGCACGATCACGGTTCGGCGTTGCCGCTGGCCGGTTTTCGCGAAGTAAGCTTTGGCGATCAAGAGCGCCGTCAGTTCGGCGTGCGCACCGGCCGCAGGATTGAGCGAAAACGCCGCCATCCCGAAAATCGCGGCCAGATAGCGCTCGAGATCGTGCATCAACGCAAGCGCGCCTTGCGCCAACTCGTCGGGAACGAAGGGATGTAAGTCGCGAAACCCCGCCAGATTCGCCATCGCGTCGTTGATCCGCGGGTTGTACTTCATCGTGCAGGAGCCCAGTGGATAGAAGCCCGTGTCGATCGAGAATGTGCGCTGCGAGAGGCGCGTGAAGTGCCGGACGACGTCGAGTTCGCTGTTGTCGGGCAGCGCCAATTCGTCGCGCAAGAGCTCCTTGGGAAGAAACTCCTCGAGCGTGCGGCCGTCGGGCAGATAGGTATTCGCCCGACCGTGCTGTTCGAAGATCAGCGGTTCGCTCGCGCCGAACTCGAAGCGACTCGGCGGTGGTGGCAGGGACCCGTCATGCGCCGACAAGATGACCCCCCACAGCGAGGTGCGCGAGCGCGTCGCAAAGTGCGGTCATCTCTTCATCCGTCGTCAATTCGGTTG
The DNA here is from genome assembly GCA_014305025.1 of Candidatus Nyctobacter psychrophilus. Classification (GTDB taxonomy): domain Bacteria; phylum Vulcanimicrobiota; class Vulcanimicrobiia; order Vulcanimicrobiales; family Vulcanimicrobiaceae; genus Nyctobacter; species Nyctobacter psychrophilus. Next base: position 155,894 of record JACRTY010000017.1, read on the forward strand.
CCGTCATCAATATGCAGTCGGCTAGTTCTGGATACCAGCGCCCGAGGTCCACGCCGCCCAGGATACGCTTTTCACGGAGTGCCGCGAGCACCACGGCCGCGGTCGCGTCGCGCTGCACGCGAATCACCGTTTCGTTGAAGGCCGCGGCGGAAAACGCGCGCGTGAAGCCGGGGATGCCGGTCACGCGCTGGACCAACGTCGCGCAACGTTCGACGTTGAGCGTCGCGCAGCGGCGCAGACCGCTGCCGCCCAGGCAAGCAAGATAGATCGTCGCGATCAACGCGCAGTGCGCCTGATTCGTGCAGATGTTCGAGGTCGCTTTTTCGCGGCGGATGTGCTGTTCGCGCGCCTGCAAGGTTAAGGTGTAGGCCGTCTTCCCGTCGGCGTCGACCGTCCGGCCGACCAGGCGTCCCGGAATGCGCCGCATGTGCGCCTTCGTCGCCGCGATGAAACCGACGTACGGCCCACCGTACGCGACCGGCACACCGAATGACTGTGCCTCACCGACGGCAATCTGGGCGCCCCACTTGCCCGGGGGCACCAATGCGCCGAGGGACATCGCTTCGGCGACGACGCCGATCAAGATACTGCCGCTTCCCTCGACGACGCGCCGTGCGTCGTCCGGCGGCACGTCAATCGCGCCGAAGAAGTTCGGATTCTGCACGACCACGGCCGCAAAGCGGCCCTCGGCCAGGCGCGCTTCGAGATTCGCCAAGTCGGTCGTGCCGTCGTTCGCAACCGGCAATTCCTCGATCGCAAGTTCGAGTCCACGCGCGTACGTGTGCAGTACGGCGCGATAGTTGGGATGCACGGCGCGCGAGACGAGAATCGCCCGGCGACCCGTCGCATTGACCGCCATGATGGCGCCCTCGGCCAGCGCGGTCGCGCCGTCGTAGACCGAGGCATTGGCGATGTCGAGCGCCGTCAGCAAGCAGATGTCGGTCTGCCACTCGTAGATTGCTTGTAGATAGCCCTGCGATACTTCGGCTTGGTACGGCGTATACGCGGTCAGAAATTCACCGCGCATCGCAAGCGTCCCGATCACGGGCGGCGCGTAATGCCGGTACGCCCCCGCGCCCAGAAACGACGTGTAGTCGAGCGCCCCGTTGCGCGCGGCATAGCTCGACATGCGCCGGTACAATTCCAGTTCCGGCAGGCCCGCGGGAATCTCCAGCGGCGAACGGATCGCAACGGCCTGGGGTACGGCGACTAGCTCATCGAGCGATCGGGCGCCGACGGCCGCGAGCATGGCCTCGATATCGGCGTCGGTATGGGGTGCGTACATCGCCGGCTAGTCTACAAGCATCGCGGCCTACTTGGCGATGACTTTCTCGTAAGCGGCTGGATCGAGCAGTGCTTGCGATTCTTGCTTGTCGCTCAAACGCAGACGATATAGCCACCCGTCGCCGAACGCGTCGCGGTTGAGTAGCGCCGGATCGGCGTCCAACGCCGGGTTTACTTCGGTTACTTCACCGCTGATCGGCGTAAAGAGGTCGGACACGGCCTTGACCGACTCAATGACGCCGATCGACGAGAATTGCCGCACCGTTTGACCGACGCGCGGCAATTCGACGTAGACGATATCGCCGAGCGACTGCTGTGCGTAGTCCGTGATGCCGACCGTGGCCATTTCGCCGTCGACCTTCACCCACTCGTGTTCCTTGCTGTAGAGAAGGCCATCGGGGCTGGGCATCGTCACGTCCTCTCCCGTTTATAGAACGGCATGGGTACGACCGTGGCGTCGTGGAGCACTCCGCGAATCTCGATGCCGAGCGCGGTGCCACGCTCGTGCGCTGCCTTGTTCACGAGCACGGTTGCAATTTGGCGGTTATCGTACGACGGCGCAAGGCTCGCGCTGCGGACCTCGCCGACGCGTTCGCCGGCGAGGAAGACGGAATAGCCGTTACGCGCCGGTACTTTACCCGCAAGCACAGCCCCGGCGACGCGCTCGAAGGCATCGGCATCGCGCTGCGCGAGCAGTGCTTGCTTGCCGGTGAACGCGGGCTTATCGAATTTGACCGCCCAGCCTTGACCGCCCGCGAGCGGTGAAATCTCCTCGCTCAGCTCGAAGCCGTACAGCGGCATCCCGGCTTCCAGCCGCAGCATGTCGCGCGCGCCGAGCCCGGCGGGTTGGAGGCCGGCCTCTTTGCCCCGCGCCAGCAGCGTTTGCCAGAGGCTGGGAGCTAAGCTCGCCTCGACGAAGAGTTCGTAGCCGTCTTCGCCGGTATAGCCAGTGCGCGCGATAACGGCGCGCACGCCGTCGACGGTTCCTTCGGCGCAAAAGTAATACTTCAGTGCTGCCGCATCGAAGTTGCACAGTGGAGCAACGATCTCGACTGCGCGCGGTCCCTGGACCGCGAGCAGGGCGTGGGAGCCGTGATGATTTTCGAGGGCAATATCACGCTGACCGGCCGCCTGCTCTTGCAGATACGGCCACATCTTCGAGGCGTTACCGGCATTGACGACGAGCAGAAAACGCTCTTCGCCCAGGCGGTAGAACAGCACGTCGTCCATGCAGCCGCCCCGGTCGTTGGTAAAAATGTTGTAGCGGGCCTGACCGTGCTTCATCGTCGCGATCGCATTGACGGTCAGCGTGTCGGCCCAGGCGGCAACGCCGGGGCCACGCAATTCGTACTGCGCCATGTGCGAAAGATCGAACAGGCCCGCACGCTCCCGCACCGCCGCATGTTCGCGCAGAATGCCGGCGTACTGCACCGGCATCTCAAAGCCGGCGAACGGCACGACGCGCGCGCCCAGCGCAAGATGCTCGCCGTAGAGCGCCGTGCGGCGCAGGTTTGGCTGCTCTTCGGCGCTGGGTGCAGCCGCCGAACTCGTCTGCATCATGGCGTGTTCCTCACGTCGGCTCGGTTTCGGCGACGCTGCGTAACCGTCCGGCGGGACTGCTGCCCCGCCCGTCGCCGAGCGGCGTGTTCAGGAACGACAACGTCGTATGGGCGACCAGTTTTTCGCCGCTGTGAACGTGCACTTCACCGTAGACGATGCGCGCGCCCGGCTTGAGGACGGTCGCGTGCGCCACCAAGTCGTGCGGCGGTAGCGCCGGGCGCAGAAAACTGCACGTCAACGAGGCGGTTGCGGTCGGCTGCTCGGGTCCGTAGAGCGATGCGAGTGCGACCCAGAAGACGGTGTCGCACAAGCTGACGATCGCGCCGCCGTGGACGGCACCCGCGTTGTTGGCGATCTGCGAACGAAAGGGCATGCGCATCGTCGCTTTGCCGCGGCCCACTTCGACCAGCGTCAGGTCGAGCGTCTTGACGAAGTTCGCCTTCTGCTTATCCCAGCGCGCGATCGCGGTATCGAAATCGAGCGGCGTCACGCGGTCGCTACTCAAAGACGTCCCCTTCGCGCGCCAGTTCGCGACGCAGGTAGAGCGGCAGACTAAAGAGACGCCGATGCGTTTCGTCATCGTAGAAGTAATTCTCACCGCGAAGTCGATTGACGTATGCATCGATGCGCGCCGCAGGAAGGGCCGCCACGTCGACCGCGTCGCTGCAGGCCAGGAACGCCCAGTCGTTATCGAAGGCCGGCACGTGCGCGTAAAAGGACCTGACGTAGCGGTAAAATCGCCGCAAGGTGCGGGCCATCTTGGCATGCAGGGCCATGTTGTGGAAGCCGGCGGTACTGGCTTGCAACGCGTACACGCCGCTCGGCGCGAGGCGCCGCTTGATGTCGGCGAACACGGTCCGGCTAAAAAGCGGATTCGACGGCGAGTCGGCAAGCGGTTCGGTGAGGTCGCTCAAAATCGCGCCGTACGTGCCGTCGTCGTCGCGCAAGAACGCGAGGGCGTCGCCCACGATGACGCGTGCTCTGGGATCGTCGAAAGCACCGTCCGACCACTCGGGCAAGTACCGCTTCGAGAGTTCGACCACGTCGCCGTCGATGTCGACCATCGTGCAGCGGCGCACGTCCGGGCAGCGCAACGCCTCCCGTAACGTCGCCCCTTCGCCACCGCCCAGAATGAGCACGTCGTCGGGGCTTGCGCTCGCAGCGAGCGCCGGGTGCACGAGCGTTTCGTGGTAGATTTTCTCGTCGGCCTGGGCGCTCTGCGTATCGCCGTCGAGGACGAGCATCTTTCCAAACGTCGCCGTCCGGATGACGGCGACGTTTTGGAAGGCCGTGCGGCCCGCGAAGTACGTCTCATCGATCGCGTGATGGTGGAGTTCGGTCGGCGTAAACTCCTCGACGTACCACTGCCAGTGCTCGGTTTTCGGCACTACTAATGAACGAGGAAGTAGTCGGCGGCCGAGGGCGGCGCGATGACGTTGTTCTGCACGAACGACGACGGATTGGGAACCGGCGTCGTACCGGCGGGAGGCGTCGGCGTGGGACTCGGGGCGGGGCCAGGCGACGGCGTACTGCCGCCGCCGGGGTTGAACGGAATCGCGACGACGCTGGCGTTGTAACCCGACGCGCACGTGGTCCCGGGTTGCGTGCCCAACACGACCAGACGCCGTCCGTCGCTTGTAATGCGAGCCGACGAAGCGAACGTAAGTGCTGCCGGCACGCCATTGCAGTTGGTGTAGGGCAGTGCGTTCGTACCCGCTGCAGAACCCGGCTCAAATCCCGGCCGCACGACGGCAAGCGTTCCACTGGCGACGCCGTTGACGACGACGACGCCGAGGTCGGTCGCGACGTACGCATAGGTTCCGCTCGGATCGATTTCGATCGAGTTGATGTTGCCCGGAAGGACGGCGCTGGACGACTTCACGATTTTCGTCGGGAGCCCGGTGATCAGCGTCAACACGTTCCCCGCACCCGAACTCGTGCCGCCGACCAGAACGCGCGACACGTCGCGCGGGTCAAAGGCGAGGTTGCCCTGGCCCCGCAACGTCGCCCCCGACCCGAGCGTGGTGTCGTCGGCTTGTGCATTGTACTGATAGCCCGTCGACACGATCGTTCCGCCGAAGACGAGGAGGTCGGACGGTCCCCGCGCCAGCAGAATGCTCCCGTTGACGTCGGGGGAAGCTCGCACGATCGAGCGCGGCAACGTGGGCGGCTGGATCATGTAATTCGAACCCGAGAACGGAATGGCGCCGCCGTACTGCGGCGGCGCATTGTTGAGCGAAGTCAGCGCGACGATCGCCGATGCAGCCGGCCCGGTCACCAGGCCCACGGGCGACGTGCCTTGCGTCGCCGTGCCGATAATCGTCACCGACGTCGCATCCGATATGAGGGGCACGGCCGTAGGACTCATACTCGGGGCAGCCGTCGGTGGCACGCTCACGTCATAGGGGGTACCGACGGGCGTAATCGTCCCGAACGCCGCGCCGAAAACGTCTTGGACGAGCGTGTAACTCCCGGCTGGATTTTGCAACAGCGCGAGCGCGCCCGTCAGATCGGAAGTGAACGCAAGCGAACCAACCGACGACGCAAACCTCACCGACCGGGGCAACGACGTTATGTTTGACGTGCACAGGTTGCCGTTGCTGTTCGCGTACTGGATCGTCTGCACGCCGTGGAAGCCGTTCCCGTTGCCCCCGTCGGGCTCATAGGCGACGTTCGGATTGGCGCACGCCGATGTCGGAAATGAGCCCGACTGCGTGGGAGTCGGCGTCGGGGTCGCCGGCGGCACCGGCGGCGTCGAGTTCGAGTGGCTGCACGAGGCAAGGGCAAGCGACGCAGCCGCCAGTCCAATTCCAAGGATGCGCGAGCGCGTGAGCGTGGGTTTGGGCAACGTGGACTTTCCTTACTAAACTAAGCGGAACGTTTCGCCATCGAGCGGCCGGCGTGCTCGTGCACGACGTGCGTGTACAATCCGTTGGTCGACGCGATGCCGCGCTTCACCTCGGTCGTGAGCATCGACTGGGCCCCAAGCCTCTTGGCTGCGAATTCGCACGCCCGCCGCGGATCCGTATGATCGCCGCACGTGTAGAAGTCGACCGCCGCATAACCCGATTCGGGCCAGGTGTGGATCGACAGGTGGGATTCGGCGATGACGACGACGCCGGAAACGCCTTGCGGTTGGAAGCGGTGAAACGTGACCTTCAAAATCTCGGCATTGGCCTCGCGAGCCGCGGACTCCATAATGGTGCGCACGCCGTCGAGGTCGGTCAAAATGTGGGGGCTGCAGCCCGACAGCTCGCAGACGATATGAGTTCCACGTGTTTCCAATTGTTCTCCTCGGGTTTGGTTGGGAAATCCCACCTCCAGGCTACGCCGGCTGGCGCGTGCAGTGCACTTGCGTCCCCGACCCCTCGGAACGATCTTGCCGGCGTGCCGTCTCTGCGGCGCACGGACGTCGTTCCGCGATGGCACGTAGGGCGTGCCGTCCCCCGTTGCCGCTTTTACGGCATGAGGCCCGAGTCGTTCGCGCTGCGCGCGCCCACTCGGGCCCGACGGACATGATATACCCCGCACCCCCCGCTGTAAAGGGTGAAGCGCCTACAAGGCGAGCGTGGCCGGATTTCCCTCCTCGGCCGAGCCGACGGAATAGAAGGGCCGGTGCTCGAGCCTCGACCAGGTGGCACAGACCTGAACTTCCTGACCGGTGGACCAATTCGCCACCTCGTTTTCGTAGGCGTCCTGACCAAAGGTGTAAACGTGGCCGTCACTGAGCTCGACCGCGTGGTCGAGCGGCCCGTTGAAGCGCCGCCGATGCCCGGGCCTGCGGCGAAAGCCGCCCTTGCCATACGGCGTCGGCGTGCGGTCGGCCGGTGGGGCAAACTGAGCGGCGACGCGCACGACGTCGGCCGTATGGCAGACCTTGTCCGGGCGAGCCGTGGCATCGGGCGAATAGGGCGCGTAGTAAGGCCCATACGCCGTGCCGCCGGCATTCTGGCACGGCATAACGCAGCTTTCGCCGGTTACTCGATCGATGCGGACGACTTTGGCACCGGCTGTGTGCACGTACTGATAGCGGCCGAAGAGTTGAAATGCCCCCAGGCCGAGGATCAGTAAGGCGAGGGCGCCGAGCGTAAAGTCGAGCCGCTGGGTTCTGCGTTTTACAGCCTCGGGATCGGGTTCGGGCCTCATGACCTCTAATTCCGAAGATACTTCTGAAGTATCTTGACTATCAAGGCGAGCCGTGGGTACAGTAGTGATATGGCACTCGACCCGCAGGCGACCGCCCCATCGTCGTTCGACGAGGACTATCGACACGGCTTCCACGATTCTGAAGCCAACTACGTCTTTAAGTCCGACAAGGGATTAACGCGCGAGATCGTCGAGCGTATTTCCAGCATGAAGGGCGAGCCGGCCTGGATGACGGCCTTCCGCCTCAAGTCGTACGAGATTTTCCGCGCCAAGCCGATGCCGCCGTGGGGCGACAAAGCCCTGCTCGAAGAGATCGACTTCGACGACATCCATTACTACGTGAAGTCCTCGGAGAAAACCGAGCGCTCGTGGGACGACGTACCCGATGACATCAAGCGGACCTTCGATCGCTTGGGCATCCCGGAGGCCGAGCGCAAGTTTTTGTCCGGCGTCTCGGCGCAGTACGAGTCTGAAGTGGTCTACCACAGCGTCCGCGAGGACCTCGCGAAAGACGGCGTCATCTTCTGCGACATGGACACGGCGTTGCGCGAGCATCCCGAGATCGTCAAGAAGTATTTCGCGACGGTGATCCCGCCGGGCGACAACAAGTTCTCCGCGCTCAACTCGAGCGTCTGGTCGGGCGGCTCGTTTGTCTACGTTCCGCCCGGTGTCGAAGTGAAGACGCCGCTCCAAGCCTACTTTCGCATCAACACCGAAAACATGGGTCAGTTCGAGCGCACGTTGATCATCGCCGACAAGGGCGCCAAAGTGCACTACATCGAGGGTTGCACGGCGCCCCAGTTTTCGACAGCGTCGCTGCACAGCGCGGTCGTCGAACTGATCGCGATGGAAGGCTCGTCGATTCGGTACACCACGATCCAAAACTGGTACCGCAACATCTTCAACCTCGTCACCAAGCGCGCATACGCCCACGCGCATGCGACCGTCGAATGGGTCGACGGCAACATCGGCTCGCGGCTGACAATGAAGTATCCGTCCATCTACTTGATGGGCGAAGGCGCGCGCGGTGAGATTCTCTCGATGGCGTTTGCCGGCGAAGGTCAGCACCAGGACGCCGGCGCCAAGATGATCCACGCCGCGCCCAACACGACGTCGGTCGTCACCAACAAGTCCGTTTCCGCGCACGGCGGTAAAACGACGTATCGCGGGCTCGTCGAAATCTTCCCCAACGCCGTCGGCGCAAAGACGCGCGTCAAATGCGACGCGCTCATCATGGACGAGCAGTCGTCGAGCGACACCAAGCCGACGATGAAGATCGATCAGCAAAAAGCGACGGTCGAGCACGAGGCGAGCGTCTCGAAGATCGGCGAGGAGCAACTCTTTTACGCGATGTCGCGCGGCCTCTCGGAGGCCGACGCGACCGCGATGATCGTCAACGGCTTCTTCGACTTCTTCGTCAAGGAACTGCCGATGGAATACGCCGTCGAACTCAACCGTCTGGTCAAGATGGAAATGGAAGGCGCGGTCGGCTAAGCCGTCGCGTGCGGCCGCTGCCGGGATCGTAGGGCGCTTGCAGTTCGGATCACACGTGCAAGTTTCACGTCGGCGGACGCTCATCGTGGGCGTCTGGCTCGATCGGCACGAGAGATAAATCGGTCTGCGCGAAGTCAGCGCCGACACAGAGCAGTGGCCGACCGGCGACCTTCGCCGTAGCATAGCTCAAAGCGTCGCCGAAATTGAGACCCGCAGGATGGCGACCGCGTCCAAAGCGGTCGTAGGCAGAGAGTGCTACGGACCAGTGCCGGGCGTCGAACGGCACGATCGTTATCTTCCCTTCCTGCAAGATACGGTGCACCATCCACGGCGTCGTGAAGCCGAGGCGTCGGCCGAGGACAATCGCCATTTCCACTGCCGTTGGTGCGCCGATCCCGATCACGGTCGCACTCTGTATACATTCGACGAGTCGCTCGTAGCCCGGCTCGCGGAAAGCAATGGCGACGAGCGCGGAAGAGTCAACGATCATGCGCCGTGCTCGTCGTAGCCAAGGATCTCGTCTTCTTCGCTTCGCGTCAATCGGCGCCCGACGTGATCGGCGGGTATGATCGGCCAAATTTCGCGCTCTAGGAACGCCTGGAAGGCTAGGACCGGCGCCGCTGTAGCCTCCGTTTGCGCAAGCTGACGTTTTCGCTCCAATAGAGCCCGTCGAATGGCTTCGGTCTTAGTTTCCCCGGCGAGCGCGGCGACTTCGGCAGCAAGGCGTTCCACCGCTGCGTTCTTTATATTAAGCGACATTCTGCTATTCTACCATAATGCCTTACGGTCGAACGCGCCGGTTGAAAACGCGGATCGTTGCCAGCCATGCCGGCGGCCATGGTAAGTGGAATCGCGACCTCGAAGCGTTACGCCATGGCTGACGGATCGAAACCCATCGCCCGAGTCTCAGACATCGCCGACGGCACCACAAAACGCGTCGTGACGGGCGGCGAAGCGGTGCTGCTCTGTAAGTGCGAAGGGGCGCTATACGCGATCGAAGACGTGTGCACGCACGACGGCGGCGAACTCGAACAAGGTACGCTCGAAGGCTGCCGCATCGAATGCCCGCGTCACGGCGCATACTTCGACGTCCGCAGCGGCGAAGCGCTCACCTTGCCCGCCGTCGTACCGGTTCGAACGTTCCCGGTGCGCATCGAGGGCGACGACGTGTACGTCGACGTGCACTAAGCGAGAAGCCCCCGGCACGATGCCGCGGGCTTCTCTTGTGTCCGAGCGATTAGTGATTTACGGGTTGGTCGCCGTTTGCGGCTCCCCTGCCGCCTGCACGGTTGGTAGACCCACGAAGTTTCTGCCGTACGGCGTGCCGACGCCCAGGATGGGGTTGTAACCCAGTCTGCCGGCCGGGAGATACACGACGCCGTTGAACGACGGGATTCCCTGATGGAAGTACTTGCCCGTGGCGTTGTGGCTCGCGAGCGTGTAGAGATCGTAGTTCTCATTGCCCGCGCGGCTGCCGGTAACGGACTCCTTGACCGCGAGTAACCCGGCGAATTCCGGCGCCGAAGCGCTGGTGCCGATCAGCCCGTAGAACTGACCACCGATCGCCGCGATGTCGTAGCTGTCACGGTCGGGGCTGCACTCCACAACGACGCCCGGACCGTAGAACGGACAGCCACCCATGTGCATCGACACGTCGGGATCTCTGCGCGAGGAGTAGCCCGTGTTGACGAGATTCTGATAGTCCGGCTTGCCGAAGATGACGCTCGTGCCGTCGCCCGAACCCCACAGTGCGCGAACGATGGCGTTGCCGGTTCCATAGAAGTCGAGCGGCGTCAAAATGCGATCGCCAATCTCGTTTTCAGAAATGTACTTCGAATCTTTGCCACCGGGGATGTAGGTTGTCTTGAGGTTGGTACCGCCGACGCCGGTGACGTTGGGGTCATCGACCCAGATACCGGCACCCTGAATCGGCTGGTAGACCTTACCGGTGCCCGGACCGAAGTAGGCCGTCGGGAAGCAGCCGAGGCCCGAGTTGTCCCCGGAACTGAAGATGAAGGTGATGCCTTCGGAATTTCCCTGGCGGAATACGTCGTGGTAGGACTTCAGGATGTCGACGTAACTCGTGCCGCCGTTGTAGGCGGCGGTGTAATAGAGTTCGCACTCGCCGTACGACGTGCTGACGATGTCGGCGACGTTGTATTCGTCGATGTACGAATAAGCCTGGAGAAACGGCTCGCCCGGACCGCCGATCGAAACGCCCAAAACGTGGGCGCCGGGGGCGCTACCGCCGACCTGCTGCACGTCGAGGTTGGCTTCATCCGAAATGCCGCTGTTCGGATCAAATGGTGCGGCGCCGGGTAGGAGGACGTGGTCGACCGTGGGGGCCGGCGCGAGGCCTCCCGCACCCAGTTTTTCGTGCGCGAAATAGAGGTTCGCGTCATCGCTGCTGAAGTCGGATTCACCGACCGTCGCAACGGTCACGCCCTTACCGTTGGCGACGCCGTAACTCGGATAGTCGTAGGCCTGCTTGAGGTCGGTGAACCAATACCCGCCGAACGGCGAATAACGGTTGGCCGGAATCTTGCTGAACTGCGGCTGCGGTTGGATGTGGTAGCCGAAGCCGGACACGCTGGCGCCTAACGTAGCGAGCGCCGCCGGAACCGTCACGCGGCTCTTGGCCGCGAGCATCGTCCGGCCGCTGCGGGGTTCGCGCGCCACGCCGAGCTGCGTTGCGAAAGCACGTTCGACCGCCGCCGTGGTGCCGCGCACGTGCAGAAATTGCGAATCCACTTTGGTGACCGCGAGGCCGCTGGTCCGCAACGCGCTCGTCGCGCGAGCGACGGTATCGGACGTCGCGCCGAACGCGCGGCGGAATTGCGCCGGCGTTAGGAAGTGGTGATATTGGGGCGAGCCCGGGGTGGACTGAATGCGGACCAACTGATCGAGCTGCGCCGAGTTTCTCACGGGGAGGTGGACCATGAAGTCGACCGCCTGCGTCGGAGCCGGGCGCCCGACGAAATTGAGTGCCGCAGCCTGGGCCGGCAGAGCGGCGGGGGCGAGAAACAGCGCGCCGAGCGCCGCTCCCGTTAGGAACGACCTTACTTTCACGTGATGCCTTTCAAGAGATGCTCACGGGCCGAAGGAGAAAGACCGGAGCAGCAGACACTGCCCGGGTCGACAGCCTTATGCCCCCGAGGTAGGGATTCCTTAAGCCAAGGGTCCCGAACCGCGAAGTCATCAGTCCTACCGGGGTTCGGCGGCATTTCATCATCGGCGAGCCTCGGAGGTCTTTGACGCCGGAACGTCGCTCTGCTAGAATCCCGCGGTTATGTACGCCATCATTGAAGCGGACGGCAAGCAACTTCGCGTCAGTGAGGGCGAAACGATCCGGTGCGATCTGGTCGAGCATGAGATCGGGGCCGAAGTCACCTTCGAGCGCGTGCTCCTGGCCGGCGGCACGGAGGCGCCGGTGAGCGTCGGGCAGCCGCTGGTCGAAGGGGCAGCGGTCCGCGGCACCGTCGTGCGCCAAGCCAAAGACAAGAAGATCCTCGTTTTCAAGTACAAGCCGAAGAAGCGCGTCCGCAAACTGATCGGCCACCGCCAGCGCTTCGCTGAAATTCGCATCGACAAAATCGAGTTGCCGGCGTAACCATCGGCCCCTATGGTCGAAGTTCGCATCCGGCGCGACGACCGTGATCGCGTGGCATCCTTTTCGGCTTCCGGGCACGCGGGCTGGGCACAGAGCGGCGACGACGTCGTGTGCGCGGCGGTCTCGGCGGTCCTCCAAGCAGCGTGGCTCGGGCTGAGCGAGGTCGCGAAGATCGACGTCGATGCGCGGCGCGAAAGCGGTTCACTGGAGCTCGCATGGCCGCAGACCGCCCGCGGCCATGCCGCCGTGCGCGCAATCGCGGGCACGGCGGCGCTCGCCGTGGAACGCATCGCGACGCAGTATCCCGATCACGTCGTGGTGATTCGCGAAGGAGGCGACGGGTAAACGCCAAGCCGAGGAGCGAAACAACAACGAATATGAGCGACATCTTCAAACCGATCGCCGACGACCCCAAGGCGACGACGAATACGAACACGAGTTACGGATCGCCGGGCTCGAGCACGACGCCGGGGACCACCTACTCGGGCGTGGACTCCTACGAATCCGGATCGTCCGGCGACGCCGGCAAGACGGTATTGGCTGGCGTCGTCGGCGGAATTGCGTCGGCGGTCGGCTACTTGGTGTACTCCCGGCTGCCGGATGAACAAAAGGCCAAACTGCAGCAACAGGCGCGTTCGCTGATCGAAAGCCGCGTCAACGAGTTGCGCAGCCGCTTCAACGTCTAAGGCGTAGTACGCGGCCGCGGCCGCGCGCTTCGTTGCAAGCTACACCGGCGGGTCGGGCGGCTTGGTGACGTCATGGGACGGTCGCGGCTCGGGCGTAGGCGGGTCGCTCCAGTCGCCCTCCGGCGGTGTCGGTTGCTGCGCCGGCTCCTCGGCGGTGTGGGTATTGATGTCAGGGAAGGGCTCGGCCTGCGGCCCGCGCGCATAGGCCGCTTGAGCCGCGTGGAGATCTGACTCGTCGGCGGCCCTTTCCATCTCGCGAATGAACGATTGCGACGTCGCTTGAACCTCGCGGACGACTTGTCCGGTACGGCGCGCGACTTTCGGTAATTGATCCGGTCCGAAAAACAACAGCGCGGCCGCACCGATGATCAGCATGTCAGCCGGCGAGAGCAAAGGAGTCCTCCCTCCTACCGGCCAACGGAGCGTCCCCGCCCCTGTGGGCGTCCAATATTCCGCGAGGACTGGCGACGAGCGCTTGAAGATCATCTACACGCGCGGAAACAGGACGGAGACGCTCGCGTCGATTGCGACCTTGCGCAAAATACTGGGCCGCTTCGTCCGCCATCGCGTTTTCTATGAGGTGTCCTCGCGTAACAAGCGCGGTCACGAGTTCTTCTCGACGAAAAACACGTTCGTCGTCGGCTCCATCGAGATCGTCAACCGCGACTACCTCACCATTACCATCTTCGACGCCCACAACTCCTCGCACAGCATCGAGATTCTCAATCCGTCCGCGCTTCGCATCTACGATGAAACGATGGGCAAAGGGTTCGCGGTGTCGTTCTCGAGTGAGTCGCCGGGCGACGTCGAATCGCGCTGTTATCTGCGCGACGAAGGCAGCGATGGCGAGGGCCTCGCGGCGCACGGCGAATTGGGTCGTCTGTCCTTGCCGCAACTGTTTGACTACGTCGAAGAAATCACGCACCGCCGCCGGCTCGCCGGCCCTCGAGTCGAGCCGCCGTCCGCAACGCTCTGACGGCTTCGCGCCGCCGCCCCAGGCGCTTGAGCGCAACGGCGAGATTTCGGTGGGCGATTCCGTAAAGCGGCTGCGCGACGAGCGCCGCTCGGAAATAATCGATTGCGTCGTTCGGCAGGCCGTCCTCCAACAGCAGGTTGCCGATGTTCGTGAGCGCGGGAGCATGCCGCTCGTCGAACCCAAGCGCATCGCAGAAGGCCTCGAGCGCAGCCGCACGGCGCCCTAACGCGACCAGCGCGACGCCTCGCTTGTTCGCCGTTGCAGCATCCAACGGCGCAGCGTCGAGTGCCGCGAGCGCCTCGTGCGGCCGTTGCCCAGCAAGCGCACGCGTCGCACGTTCGAAGGCATGCTCGGGCCGTCGCCGGCGCAGTCCTGGCCAGACAAGTCGCAACGCGGCAGACACGACTCGTACGCCGAACACGCTTCTACCGTGTTACACATCGATGTCGTCACGCTCTTCCCCGAGATGTTCGCGCCGGCGCTCGGCCTATCGATCGTCGGACGCGCGCATGAGCGGGGCTTGATCGCCGTCGCCCTCCACGACGTACGCGACGCGTTGCCCGGCAACGAGCGCGCCGACGACCGACCCTTCGGGGGCGGGCCGGGCATGGTGCTGCGCCTCGAACCGCTCGCCCGCATTCTCGACGGAATCATCGCGGCAGCGCCGGAGGGGGAGCGCCGGGCCATCGCGGTGACGACGCCGGCGGGCGTTCCGTTTCGTCAAGCGACGGCCGAACGATATGCCACGCTCGAACGGCTCGTGCTCGTCTGCGGTCATTACGAGGGCATCGACGAACGCCTTGCCCCCCTGTACGGCGCCGAAGAACTGTCGCTCGGAGACTTCGTGCTGACGGGGGGCGAGATTCCGGCGCTTGCCGTCCTCGATGCGACCGTGCGCCTCGTGACGGGCGCCATCAACGCCGATTCGCTTTTGAGCGAATCGTTCACGGGCGACCTGCTCGACGCGCCGGCCTATACGCGGCCGCCGTCGTTCCGCGGTCTCGATGTCCCGGAGGTCTTGCTTTCCGGGGATCACGCGCGCATCGCGGCGTGGCGGCGCGAACGGTCGCGCGCACGCACCGCTGCACGACGCAAGGACCTTCTATGACGACCACGCAGACCACGCTCGTTTGCTATGATGACCCTCCCGTGATATGATCGCGGGGTTGTCCGGCCGGGGCGCTTTATTGCGTGCCCTTTTTAGAGGGCCGGCCGGTCTTGCGGACGCGAAGGAACCATGAACGTCATCGATCTGCTCGAACGAGAACAGCGCAAGGCTGCCGTTCCCGACTTTCGCCCCGGCGACACGGTCAAAGTGTACTCGAAGGTCGTCGAAGGCGGCAAAGAGCGTACCCAGATGTTCGAGGGCGTGGTGATCGTGCGGCGTGGCGGCGCGATCGGCGAAACGGTCACCGTGCGCCGCATCTCGCACGGCATCGGCGTCGAGAAATCGTTTCTCGTTCACAGTCCCCGCGTCGAACGCATCGAAGTGAGCAAGCGCGGCATCGTGCGGCGCAGCCGTCTCTACTATCTCTCCGACAAAGTCGGTAAGGCCGCGCGCATCAAGGAAAAGAAGGTCGCGCGCGCCTCCTCGTGACCCCACTCGAACTCTTCGGCCTCATCTGCGTCCTTGCCGTCGTGCGCGTCGCAATGAGCTTGCGTCCGGTGACCACGGGTCCCCGCTCGAGCGGAGGGCTGGCGGCGCCGACCGAACGGCGCGCCGCGACGACCGCACCATCGTTCTCGGTCGTCGTCAAAGAATACCTCGACGCGTTCATCGTCGCCGGGCTCGTTGCCCTTTTCCTGATCACGTTCGTCGTGCGAACGTTTTTCATCCCCTCGGGTTCAATGGAACCAACCCTGCAGATCCACGACGTTTTGCTGGTCAACGAGTTCGAATACCATCTCGCCAAGCCTCACGACAACGACATCGTCGTTTTTCCCCCGCCCATTCCGACGACGAACGACTTCATCAAACGCCTGATCGGTTCACCCGGCGAGACGCTGCGCGTGCACAACGGCATCGTCTATCGTAACGGTAAGGCGCTGGTTGAACCGTATGAAGCGCAGCGTCCGGCCTATGAACTCGAGATCAAGAATTACAACGTCTACGTGGACGGAACGCCGCTCGATCCCGAACAGGCCAACATTCCCAAACCAGGGGCGTGGACGGCGCCCAACACGATTCCGCCGAATTGCTACTTCATGATGGGCGACAACCGCAACAACTCGGAAGACTCGCACATCTGGGGCTTCGCCCAACTCGGAGGAACGTTCGCCAGCGGACCGGAGGCCGGTAAACGCGCCGGCTTCACCGGCCATGCGTTTCTCTTATTTTGGCCGCCGAACCGCATCGGCATCCTCCACTGAGGAGACTCAGATTTAGCGCATGGCGCTAAATCTGAGCCTCCTCACGGCTAAGGACCATGCGGTTCAAAGCAGCGGCGAATCTTACGTGGCAAAGCGCCGTGCTCATCGCGATCGCGTTTGCAGCCATGGGGCTGCGCCCTGGCCAAGTCAGCGGTTTCTCGATGGAACCGCGGATCGCACCCGACGAGTACGTGCTGATCAATGCGCTGGCATACCGTTTGGGAACGCCGCAGCGCGGCGACATCGTCGCCTTCCGGCACGAACGCAGCGCACCCGAAGTGTATCTCAAGCGCGTCATCGGCGTTCCCGGCGACCGGGTCTCGATCCAACGCGGCATCGTGCGGCTCAACGGAGCAATTTTGGCTGAGCCCTACGTACGCTTTCACGATTCGCGGAGCGCTCCGCACGTCATCGTCCCGCCGCTCGATTACTACGTGCTCGGCGACAATCGTGCGAACAGCGACGATTCGCGCTCGTGGGGCTTCGTCCCGGCGCGGGCGCTGATCGGACGCGCCGTCTTCGCCGTCTGGCCGCCGGCGCACATCGGCGTACTGCGATGAGCCGCGCGCTTTCCACTCCCCAGAGAGACGCCGCTCAGGCGATTGGGTGGTATCCGGGACACATGGCGGCGGCCATGCGCCGGCTCGCCGACGACATGCGCGTGATCGACGCCGTGCTCGAGATTGCCGATGCACGGGTGCCGCTGACCGGCACGAATCCCGCGCTCGCGCGCGTAGCGGGGTCGCGCCCGCATCTGCTCGTCCTCTCGCGCGCGCAGCTGGCGGATCAGGCGCTGACGAAGGCGTGGCTCGCCTTCTATGCTGCCCGCCATGTCCAGGCCGTCGCGGTCGATGCCAAGAGCGGCGCAGGCGTTGCCCACCTGCGCGCGGCGTTGCAAACGCTGACGGGCGATGGTAAACCGGCGCGCGCCATCGTGCTCGGCATCCCGAACGCCGGAAAGTCGACCGCGATCAATGCGCTCGCCGGACGCAACGTTGCTCGGACCGAAGATCGGGCCGGCGTAACGCGCGCCCGTCAGTGGTTTCGCGTGGGATCGCTCGAGATCATGGACACCGCCGGCGTCCTTCCCCCGAAGATCGACGACGCCGAGCATCAATGGAAGCTGGCGCTGGTCGGAGCGCTGCCGCGAGCCCGTTTCGATCCCGAGGACGTCGTCGCGCGCTTCTGCCGCTGGTACGCCCAAACCCACGATGAAGGGGCCACGAAGCGGGCCGTTCCGGATTTGGCAACGTTTACGCAATCGCGCGGCTTCATGCGGCGCGGTACGATACCCGACGTGCACAACGCCGCCTGGGCCTATCTGCGCGACTGGGGCGACGGGAAGCTCGGTCCCATGACCTTGGAATCTCCGGCCGCGTTGGAAGCGACCTCGTGACGAGCGACGCCGCAACCCGGCGCCGGCTCGCGCGCCAACGAGAACGCCGCAGACTCGTGCGCCTTCACCGCTACGAACGTGCCGCCCACGAGCGGGGCTTCGCGCTCGTCGGGGGCATGGACGAAGTCGGTCGCGGACCGCTCGCCGGTCCGGTCGTTGCGGCCTGCATCGTCGCCGATGGGCCGCTGATGTTGCGCGGCCTCGACGATTCAAAGCGCGTGGCGCCCGAACGCCGCTGCGAGTTGGCCGTGCAGATCCGCGAGCGCGCCATCGCATGGGCGATCGGAAGCGCAAGCGTCGCGGAAATCGAACGCTTGAACATCTACTGGGCGACGATGCTTGCGATGGAACGGGCGCTGGCGGGACTAGCACCGCAACCGCACTATTTGCTCACCGACGCCGTGCGCGTACGCGCGTTTGGGGGCGAACAGTTGCCGGTCATCAAGGGCGATGCCAAATGCGCGACGGTGGCCGCGGCCTCGATCGTGGCCAAGGTCCACCGCGACGCGTTGCTCGTGGAACTCGACCGCGAGCATCCCCAGTACGGCTTCGCCGAGCATAAGGGCTACGCCACCGCGCGCCACATCGCCGCACTCCAAGAACACGGGCCCTGCCCGCATCATCGCCGCGGATTCTGGCGGGTGGCGGCTGCGCTCTCACTGTTCGCACTGGACGACCGCGGTGATGCCGGAACCGCAGCGCCGTGAACGCACGCGTGCGCCTGGGGCGCGACGGCGAAGATGCCGCCGCGGCGTATCTCGCTTCGCTCGGCCTGCTCATCGTGGGACGGAACGTCCGCGGACCCGCGGGTGAAATCGACATCGTCGCCCGTGAGGGCAAGACGATCGTTTTCGTCGAGGTGAAGGCTCGGCGTTCGCACAGGTTCGGGAGCGCCCTCGGTGCGGTCGACGCGCGCAAACGCAAACGTCTGCGGGCGGCGGCCGCCGATTATCTGCAGTTCGTCGCTCCCTGCGCGACGGCGCGCTTCGACGTGCTGACCATCGACGGCGCCGTGATGCGGCTGTACCGCGGAGCGTTTGCATGAGGCCGTCCCGTGGCCGCTAGCGCGCTCGGTCAACGCGTCGTCGAAGAGCCGTCGCTGCGGCGCTCGGTGACCCCCTGGGGCTCGTTCGCGTGGGGCTATTCCGACGTCGGGGCCGACATCTTCGTCGGCCTCGGACTGGTGCTCGGCGCAGCGGCCGGCGCCTCCAACGTCGCTTTTCTGTTCGCCGGCATCGTGTACGTCTGCATCGGCCTCGCCTACACGGAATTGGCAGCCGCGTATCCGGTTGCGGGCGGGGGCCAATACTTCGTTTTCCGCGGACTGGGGGACATCTTCGGCTTCATCGCCGGCTGGGCGGTATTGCTCGATTTTACGATCGACATCGTGCTGTTCGCCTGGAGCTGCATCGACTACCTAAGCAAACTGATCCCCGTGCTCAGTTTCGTCGCGCATCCGTGGGTGCACTTTTGCGTCGTGTTGACCGTCATCGGCGGGCTGGCCGCCCTCAACATCATCGGCGTGCGCGAGTCCAGTGCGTTCAACGAAATCGTCAGCGGACTCGACGTGGTCAGCGAGACGTCGATCCTCTTCTTCGGCTTCTTATTCGCGTTCGATCCCGAATTGCTCGTGCACACGATGCAGATCGCCTGGCCGTCGACCTTCGGCCTCATGAACGGCGTGTCGCTGGCGATCATCTCGTTCGTCGGACTCGAATCGATCTCGCAGGCGGCGCAGGAAACGCAGCGGCCCGCCTCCGTCATCCCGCGCTCGTCGATCGGCTTGATCCTCACGATCTTGATCTTCGCCTTGGCGTATTCGAATCTGGCGCTCGGGATGCACCCGTGGCATGCGCTTCCAAAAGATGCATTGGGGCACACGCAGCCGCTGTGGCAGTATCTCGGCAATCAAGACAACAACGGCGCAGCCGTGGCCGTGCTGGCTTCGTACGTTCCGTACTTCGGCACCCTGGCCGCGTTGTACGTGCCGGTCTTGGGCGCGATTCTGCTGCTCATTTCCAGCAATTCCGGCGTGTTCGGAAGTTCGCGCATCGCCTACGCGATGAGCGGCGCACAACTTCTGCCGAGCCTCTTCCAGCGCGTTCATCCCCGCTTTCGCACGCCGGCGGTCTCGATCGCCGCCTTCTGCGGGGTGGGCGTCGTCGAGCTGGTCTTTGCCTCGTTACCGAGTCTTTCACCGCCCGTGAAGCTCGTGTACGCGCACTTTTTTCGCGGCGAGAGCGGCATTACGTTCTTGGGCGACCTGTATGCCTTCGGCGCCGCGGCCAGCTACTCGTTCGTCTTCATCGCGCTGATCGCGCTGCGTCTCAACGACGCGCAGAGTCCCCGCAAGTTCAAGATGCCGTTCAACGTGCCGTTTACGTATCGCGGCAACCGCGTCGAGTTTCCGCTCGTCGCGGTGCTCGGTTTCTGCGGGATTGCTTCGATCCTCGCGTTCACGATGATCACGCATGCGATCGGGCGCATTGCGGGCCCGACGTGGATCGTCTGCGGCATCGTGGGGTACATGGTCTACCGGCGCTACAAGGGGCTGCCGGTGCTCCGCTCGCAACCGCATGACTGGCGCAAGGCGCAAATCAACATCCTGCGCGCAGCCGGCGAACTGGAGTTGATGGACGAATACCTCACCAACGTCAGCCGGATGGACGAACGAGCCGCGACGGTGAACGCGGCGGCGCCATGAGGCGCATGGTCCGCAGCGAAGGTTATGCGCGCGCGCGCTTGATCAATGCGCTGATCTTTGCGGCGCTGGGAGCCGCCATCTGTTACCGAACCGTGGCCGCCGCACGGCTCTCGCTGACGGCACTCCCCGGCGTCGTTCTCGGACTGGCGTTGATCGGGCTTGCCGTCGTCCGGTTCCGTGCGTACGCGAGGACGAAACGCTCATGACCACCGTCCATGTCACCGGCGTCCTCGCCGCCCTTGCGATTTTGCTCGCGATCGGCGCCACGCTGTACTGGATGCTGCACCCGCCGACGACGAGCGCCGAACGCGCGGCCCGCCTCACCGAGCGCGACGTGGCCGAGATGATCGGCAGCGTCCTGGTCGTGTTCTCCCAAGAAATTCACTCCGAACACGTGATGTCGCTCGCGGCGCGGGTCGCGCGGCGTGAACGCGCGCAACTTCTGGCCGCCTACGTCATCGAAGTGCCGCACACGTTGCCGATCAACGCGGAGATGGCGGCCGAGCATCGCGAGGCGCTGGGCGTGTTGCAGGTCGCCGAATCGATCGCACGCGCCAACAACGTCGAGATCAACACCGAAGTGGTGCGCGCCCGGCAAGTCGCCGCCGGCGTGCTCGAACTGGCCAAGCACGCGCAGGTGCATCTCATCGTGCTGGGCTCGTACCGCGAGGGCAAGTATACGGGTGCGCCGCTCGGGCGTGCGATCGAGGTCATCGCCGCCCAAGCCAACTGCGACGTGCTCATCGGCATCCAAGGCACGCAGGGCACGCTGCTGACCCCGCCCAAGCGCGACGCCAAGGCCGTCGCGCGCTAGGAGACAGATACGTCCGCGCGGGCACGGTCTCGCGCCCGAGCAAAGGCCCAAGACCGGCGCCTCCGTTTACTCGAAGCCGGGCAGCGGAACGCCCGGGCGTAAGGGCGTCTCCCGGATCGCAATGCCGTCAGGTCCCGGGCAGGGCGCAAGCTCGGCGGGCGCCGAGGCGGTAAAGGTTCCGTTTGGGAAGACCAGCGCGACCGCGCGGCTTTGCGGGCAGGCGTTGCCGTGGGGATCGGCGGTCGTAAAGGCCAGCGTCAGCGAGGCTTCGTGGCCGGCGCGCAGCGCAAGGTCGCCCGCGGTTCCCCGCGCCGAAGCGACGACGGTGAGCGCCATCAGTCGGCCTTGCGTTCCCAGCAATTGCGCGCGCATCGCGCGGGGTACCAGGCACGACGTCAAGGAGCGATTCTGCACGGCGATGACCGCGCGCTGCGTACCGGCGCCGGGCTCGGAGCCGGCGTCGCGCACCGCCAGGTCGGCGCTTCCGCACGGCCGGGTGACGTTGGAGGTGCGCGGCGGCGTCAGCGGGACGGGCGTCGGCGTCGCCCCTTGAGCCAGCGACGTGAACGACGAGACATCGACTTCTGAGAGCGCCTGGCACGGCGCGATCCGCAGCGGCGCACCGCCGGCCGGCGTTCCGCCGACGACGATGACCAAGGCGCAGCCGGCGGCGCTGGCGCCTGGCGCCCGAACGTAGCGCAGGGCGAACGTTGCCTGGTTTTGAGGGTCGAGCAGCGCGCTACTCGGATTGCTGAGCCGTCCGGTGCGTAAACGTGATGCGGTCGCCGAGCCGGCAAAAGTGACGGCCGGAAAACCGGAAACCAAACACGGGGTGGCCGCCTGCACGGTCAGCGTGACCGTCTCGACGGTGACGCGGCCGCGCGTCCGCGGCGTTCCGGCGCTTGCGACCACGCCCTTTCCACAGGCGGGCGACGAGGAGGCACTGGGCTGGGGCGGTGCGACCAGCGGCGGAAACGTTTGCGCGTCGGCCAGGGTCCAGGCGCCGAGCGCCATCCCGGCCGCGGCCAGCCCCAGCCCGGCAAACGCGACGCGTCGTTTGGTCACGTTCGCAGATAGCGCTTACGGAGTTCGTCGACAACGACGGCGACGAGGATGACGGCGCCAAGCACGATGTCCTGCGTGTACGATTCGATGTTGAGCAGGTTCATCACGTTGTTGAGCAGTCCGATCAGCAGCGCGCCGAAGAACGTCGCGACGACGCTGCCGCGGCCGCCCATCAGGCTCGTGCCGCCGACGACGACGGCGGCGATCGACTGCAATTCGCTGCCGATGCCCGTGTTGGGCGAACCCGAACCGAAGCGCGCCATCAACAGCAGCCCGGCGACGGCCGCGCAACCCCCCGAGATGACGTACACGAGCGTCTTGACCCGCGCGACGTTGATGCCCGCGAGCCGCGCTGCTTCTTCGTTGCCGCCGATGGCAAAGACGTAGCGGCCGAAGCGCGTGCGCGTCAACACGACCGCGAATACGACGACGAGCACGATCATCCAAAGCACCGGCACCGGAATGCCGGGAAAACCGAGCGGCCGCAACAGTGGCGCGAACAGAAAGCCGGTTCCCGTGGCATCGAAAGCCGTCGAGTCGGTGAGCGTCACGGGCTGGCCATGCGCGAGTTTGAAGGCAAGCCCGCGCGCCATCAGCATCATCGCCAAGGTCGTGATGAACGGCGGCAGATTCAAGCGCACGACCGGCACCGCGTTGACGAAGCCCGCAAAGCACCCCACTGCGAGCCCGACGAGCAACGTCACTCCAAGCAACAACGGGCCGTGAAACGGCACGTTGTTGGCAAACGTCGCCATGACGACGCCCGTCAGTTCGATCAGCGAGCCGACCGACAGATCGATGCCCGCCGTGATGATCACGAAGGTTTGGCCGATTCCCAAGATCGCGTTGTAGGTGATCTGACGCAGTACGTTCGTGAGGTTGCCGGCCGTCAGAAAAGCGCCGTGCGACAGCGCGTCGACGACCGCGACAACGACGGCCAGGAGTGCGAGCGCGCCGATGACCCGTAGCAGCAGCGCGCGGTTTTGGCGGCTGCGAGCGCCCCGTGCGTCGGCTTCGAGCGTGGCTTTGGCCTGCGTCGCGTCGCCGGCGCGCGCCGCATCGTTGACGCTCACGCCGCTAACCCCGCCGCGGCGGCGATCACCCGCTCGGGTGTCGCCTCCGTGCCCGCAAATTCAGCGGCAAGGCGACCCTGCCGCATGACGAGCACCCGGTGCGACATGCCGAGCACTTCGGGCAACTCGCTCGAAACCATGACGATCCCCTTGCCCCGCCCCAGCAAGCCGACCATGAGCGCGTAGATCTCAGCTTTCGCGCCGATGTCGATGCCGCGCGTCGGTTCATCGAAAAGATACACGGCGGCGTCGCCGATCAGCCATTTCGCCAGGACGACCTTCTGCTGGTTACCGCCCGACAGATTGCGCACGAGTTGCTCGGAACTCGGCGTGCGAATGCGCAGTTCGGCGATCTCGTCGGTCGTCGTCGCTTCTTCCTTGGTGCGATCGACGAAGCCGTGACGCGCGAAGCGCCCGAGGTGCGCCAAGGTCGTATTCTCGCGCACGTTCATGCCCAGCACGAGCCCCTGGCCTTTGCGGTCTTCGGTAATGAACGCGATCCCGGCACCGATTGCATCGTGCGGCGAATACGCGACAACGCGCCGGCCCTGCACGAACACGTCACCCGCACTTGGAACGTCGGCGCCCGCGACCGCCCGCACGACGTCGGTTCGCCCCGCTCCGACCAGTCCCGCAAGTCCGACGATTTCGCCCGCGCGAACGTCGAACGTCACATCGTGCACCGCCACGCCGGTCTGCGCGCACAGGCCGCGCACGGACAGCACGACCGGCGCATGCTCGTCGACGGGCGGCAGTTTGGGAAAATGTGTCGCCAGCGAGCGTCCGACCATCATGGCGACCATTTCATGCTGCGGAAGCGCCGCCGTGGGACGCGTCTCGATCGTTCGCCCGTCGCGGATGACGGTGATCCGGTCGGAGATGCGCGGCAGTTCTTCGAGCCGGTGGGAAATGTAAACGAAGGCAACGCCTTGCGCGCGCAGCTTCTGGATCAGCGCGAACAGCGCGTCGATCTCGCGCTCCGTGAGCGCCGCGGTCGGTTCGTCCATGACGATGATGCGCGCCTTACGCGCGAGCGATTTTGCGATCTCGACCATCTGCTGCTGCGCCACGGTAAGCCGGCGCGCCGGCAGATCGAGCGGCACGCTGACTCCCAGTTCGGCAAGGATCGCGCTCGCCCGCGCAACCGCGCCGCTACGGTCGAGAAACACGCCGCGCACCGGCTCGTGACCAAGTAGCAGGTTGTCGACGACGCGAAGGTCGGGAACGAGATTGAATTCCTGGTAGATCATCCCGATGCCGAGTGCCTCGGCCGCCTTTGGGCCGTCGATCGTCACGACGCGCTCGTCGATCTCGACCGTGCCGCCGTCCGCCCGATAGGCGCCCGCGAGCACCTTCATCAAGGTCGATTTGCCGGCGCCGTTCTCGCCGACGAGCGCATGCACTTCGCCGGCGCGCACGTCGAAGGAAACGCCGTCGAGCGCCTTGACGCCGGGAAACGTCTTGACGATCCCGTTCATGCGCAGAAAGGGCGCGGGCGCCACGGCGCCGCTCACCGGGACTACTTCGCGTTCGCCTTCGTATAGGTGCCGACGACGACCGCGATCTTCGCCGGTGGTGTTTTACCGTTGAAGTAATCGTGAATCGCGTCGATCGTCTTGGCGCCGATCTGGTCGGGGTGTTGAATCGCGTCACCGTACATCGAGCCGCCCGCAATCGCGGTCCGCGCTTCGGGCGTGGCATCGTAACCGATGACGACGATCTTTCCGCCGTTGCCCGATGCCGTGATCGACTTGGCTGCCCCGAGCGCCGAGTCGTCGTTGATCCCGAAGATGCCGCGCAGGTTCTTATGGGCCTGAAGGATGTCGTCAGTGGCGGAACTGGCTTTGGCTCGCTCACCGCCGCCGTCGATATCGGCGACGACCTTCACGTTGGGACACCCGGACGCGAGCCCCGCTCGGAAGCCTTTGACACGGTCTTGCACGCTCGTCACCTCGGGCTCGTCGAGAATCGCGACGCTGCCGCCGCCCTTACCGAGCGCCGCACACATCAGCTTCGCAGCCTGGGCGCCACCCTGCACGTTGTCGCTCGCGATATGCGAGACGACCTTGCCGCGCCGCGACGCGTTGGCGATGTCGGCCGTGAACACCGGGATACCGGCATTGTTGGCCTCGACGATCGCGCTGCCGATTGCTTGCGAATCGTACGGCGTCAGCACGATTGCCGCGACTTTCTGGGAGATAAAGTCTTCGACTTGACTCTGCTGCTTGGAATTGTCGCGGCTCGCGTCGACGACGTCGACCGTGTAGCCGTACTTCGCCGCTTCCGATTTCATGCCCGATTCCATCTGCTGATAGAACTGCGCTTCGCGATTCTGAATCGAAACGCCGATCGTTTTGCCGCCCGAGGCGGCGGCGTTCGGAGCCGAACTCGACGACCCCGACGATGACGATGGATGCGACGACGAGCAGGCAGCCAGCGCCACCAGCAGCGCGACGGGGATGAAGCGATAAACATTCACGAGCGGGCGGTCCCTCCGCCGAGCATCATGCGCGCGCCTAGGGCCCGAGCCCTCCGTGAGCGAGGGGGGCCGTTCAGCCTTGCGGCTTTATCCACATTTTGGACTTTTGGCTTGTGCAACGTGTGGAGAAGCCTTCCGGCCGTGCCGCTCCGGCTGCAGGGGGAAATCCGGGCTTGCCGTCGTCCGAACCGTCGCGATACGACCGGCGTGATCGCTCTGGCGCACAGCGCCTCGATGCTCGGCATCGAGGGCTACGTCGTTCGCGTCGAGGCCGACAGCGCGGCCGGCACGCCGGCCTTCGGTCTCATTGGGCTGCCCGACCGGGCCCTCAATGAAGCGCGCGAGCGGGTCCGCGCGGCCGTCGTCAATTCGGGCTATCCCTTCCCCGCCGGGCGGGTGCTCGTCAATCTGGCACCCGCTCACATCCGGAAGGTCGGCCCCGGCTTCGATCTTCCAATCGCGCTCGCGCTCCTGGGCATTGACGAACACGTCGACACGCTGGCCCTGCAACGCTTCGTCGCGCTCGGCGAACTCGCGCTCGACGGCAGCGTGCGCGCGACGCGGGGCGTGTTGCCCATGGCGATCGCCGCGCGCAACGCGGGCTTCGATGCGTTGCTCGTGCCGTGCGCCAATGCGCGCGAAGCCGCACTCGTCGACGGCGTCACGGTGTACGGCGTTGCTTGCCTGCACGATGCCGTCGCCGTCGTGCTCGGGCACGGCGCCGGCTTGCGTTATAGCGACGAGGTGCAGTTTACCGCGGTCGCGCGAGCGTGCAGCGACTTTCGCGACGTACGCGGTCAAAGCGCGGCCAAGCGGGCGCTGGAAATCGCGGCTGCCGGCGGGCACAACGTCATGCTCGTCGGGCCGCCCGGCTGCGGAAAGACGATGTTGGCGCGGCGTTTGCCGTCGATTCTTCCGCCCATGTCGGCGGCCGAAGCGCTGGACGTCACCAAGATCTACAGCGTCGCCGGTCTGTTGGGGGACGACGCCGGAATCGTATCCGCGCGGCCTTTTCGCGCCCCGCACCACACGATCTCGCAGATCGCCCTCTGCGGCGGCGGCTCGACGCCGCGACCGGGCGAGATTTCGCTCGCGCAACACGGCGTGCTTTTCTTAGATGAACTGCCCGAATTTTCACGCAGCGCCCTTGAAGTGATGCGGCAGCCGCTCGAAGAGGGCACGATCGCGATCGCGCGTGCCGCCGGAACGTTTACGTACCCGGCTCGCTTCACGCTGGTCGCGTCGATGAACCCGTGCCCCTGCGGGTTTCGCGGCACGCGCACGAACGACTGCCGCTGCGATGACGCGGCCGTGGCGCGGTACGTCGCCAAGCTGTCGGGGCCGCTGCTCGACCGCATCGATCTGCACGTCGACGTCGCGCGGCTGCCCTTCGACGAGATGCTGGCGCGCAGTCCGGCCGAAAACTCCACCGCAATTCGCTCTCGCGTAGAAGCAGCGCGCGCCGTCCAGCAAAGGCGTTACAAGGACACCGCGTACCGTTCCAACGCCTCGGTCGCCGACGCCGACGTGCGCCATTTTTGTGCGCTCGATGACGGCGCGACCGCGCTGCTGCGGGCCGCCTCAGCGAAGAACCACGTCTCCGCCCGCGCCTTCGACCGCATCGCGCGCGTGGCGCGTACGATCGCCGATCTTGCCGGCGCTTCTCAGCCGCTGGCCGCGCACGTCGCCGAGGCGCTCGCGTACCGCTCGCTCGAGCGCCGCGGCCTTGCGGCATAACGCTGCTGCCAAGCAGAACGATCCGGCGTTTGGTAGCGCACTGCGCGGGAACGATCCAAGCGACCAGCATGCATCGGTGTGCGAGGAACACCCACGTTGCAGCGTGCGTTCAATGAACGGAACAGAACCGGTGCTGCGGACCGCGGCGCTGGCGCTCGTCGCCGTTTTGGGCGCGGCTCCCATGGCGGCGCTTGCGAAAGGCGCCGTGTGGAGAGGTACGGTCGTTCACGTTTCCTTCGACAACGTCAAGGTGCGCGACAAGACGGGCACCGTGCAGGGCTTCGCGCTCGTGCCCCGCGTCACGAAGCTCTTCGGGCCGAACTCGAACGTCAACCGCGACCAAAAACTCATTCACTCGGGCGATCGGGTCGTCGTCTATTACGACAAGCACTTCTTTGGAGTGCCGCATGCCGACCGCATCATCGATGCGAAGCTGCCGACGAGGCCGCTGCACAACTAGATCCCGCTCGCAGCCTCTTCGACGCAATTATCCGCGGGCTTCACCGGCGCGACCGGCTGCTTTCGGCTTGCGCATGAAGAACACGAGGGGCAGAAACAACGCGGCAACGGCGGCGGTTGCGAACGTCGCGTCGGCGTAAGCGAGAATCGCGGCTTGGAGGTTGACGAGTCGTGCCAGTTGGGCCGTTGAGCCGTGTTGCAGAAATTGCTGCACCGCCGGGCTTGAACGGTTGACCGCCGCGCCCAAGATCGCGGAGTGAAAGGCCCAGCGGCGATCGATCACGACGTCGAGTCCGGCGACGGCGATCGAGCCGCCCAGTTGTAAGGCGAGCGTCGTAAAGGCGCTCGCCTTGGGACCTTCCTGGGGCGTCGTGGAGCCGAGCACGGCAATCGTCAGCGGCACGAACAGCAACGATCCGGCTGCGCCGACCAAAATGAGCGCCAGCGCGAAGCTCCAGAAACCGGCCTGCGCCGTCGTGATCGTGGCCTGCAACGCAGTCCCGCCTGCCAACAACAGGAAGCCGCCCGCTAAGAAAAAGCGAGCGTCGAAGCGCGCCACGAGCCGCACGATCACCGGTGTCAGCAGCGCGATCGGAACCGCGCGCAAGAGAAACAGTTCGCCGCTGAGCGTCGGGGTAAAGCCGAGCGGACCTTGCGAGAGCTGCGGTAGCGTGTAGGTCGATCCGAAGATCACGACCCCAAGGGCGAGCGCGAGTAAAGAGCCCGCCGAAACGCTGCGATTGGTCAGCACGCGCAGATCGATGACCGGATTCCGCGCGCCGAACAGCTCCCACAAGACGAGCGACACCAGACTTCCGACGCACAGTACCGTCGCGACGTCGATCGTCGCGTCCGAGAACCAATAGTGCCTTTCGCCTTCGGTCAAGACGTATTGCATGGCGCCTAGGCCGACCGCGAGCAATGCCAGGCCAAGCGAATCGACCGGAGTCTTGCGCGGTTTCGCCGGGTCGCGCAGCAACGCAAACAACAGGATGGCCGACAGAATGCCGGGGCCGATATTGATGTCGAAACACCAGTTCCACGAGGCTTTGTCCACGAGGATGCCGCCGAGCGGCGGTCCCAGAGCCGGCCCCATGATCGCGCCCAGCGCAAAGATGCCCTGGCTTGCACCGAGTCGCTGCGGCGGGAACGTATCGCGCAGAACCGATTGTCCCGTAGCCAGCAGGCCGCCGCCGAATAGACCTTGGATGAACCGCCAGAAGATCAAAAAATAGAGATCGCTTGCGGCGCCGCACAGAACCGACGCCAGCGTGAACCCTACGATCGAGGCGACGTAATAATTTTTGCGGCCGAAACGGTTCTGCAGCCAGGGCGTGATGGGAATGATGATGATCGCCGCGATGACGTATGCGGTCACGACCCACGAGCCTTCGTCCTGTCCCGCGCCGAGGTTGCCTTGAATGTTCGGCAACGCGACGTTGACGATCGTGGAATCCAGCGTCTGCATCAGCGACGCCGCCATGACGCCGGCGACGATCAAGACGAGGCGAACGCCCTTTTCGGAGACGTCGGCGTACGCCGATCCGGGACCGAGTTGCGCGCGGCTTGCCACTGACGTCTTACTTCGAGTTCCCCCCATGAAGAAACCCACCGGCCGCAACCGGCGGCGGTCAACGCTCGGCGCCCACGTCGCGGGACGGCGCGCCGGTCAGCGCTTCGACGCCGAGCGCGGCGTCGTCACCGAAGCGCTCGTCTTCCTGGGCGACCTCGATCCCGAGGCGATCGGTGAAAACCTCGCGCATGCGACGCACTACGAAGCGACGCCGGTCAGGGATTTCGGACGATTGATCGCGCACGTTCCGTTCGCCCTCAATGATGCGACGTTCATCGATCTTGGCGCCGGCATGGGACGCGTCGTCTTGCTGGCCGCGATGCGGCCGTTTCGACAAGTCGTCGGCGTCGAACTTTCACCCGCGCTGACGGCCATCGCGCGGCGCAACATCCGTTGCGCACCGCGCGACGCGTTTCGCTGTCGCGACGTCCGGATCGTCTGCGCCGACGCGGCGAAGTACTCATTTCCACGGGGCCCGCTCGTCGTCTATCTCTACAACCCCTTCGACGCCGCGGTCCTGGCGCCGATCGCGGCCCGCTGTGCGGCGCAGCGCAGGCCGCTGACGCTCGTCTATCACACGCCGGTGCAACGCGCCGTCATCGAGGTGCTACCGGCCTTCGAGCTCTTGGCGGAAGAACCGTGCGGCGTCGTCTATCGACTCGTGCAGCACGCTCAGGCATGACGCCGCAGGCCGTTGCCTTGATCGGCGCCGCTGCCTTCGTGGCCAGCGGCGTTAATGCGGGCGCCGGCGGTGGAAGCTTCATCTCCTTTCCGGCGTTGCTTGCCATCGGCATAGCGCCGATCAACGCGAATGCAACCAATAACACCGCCATGTGGCTTGGCGGCGTGGCGTCGGCGAGTGCGTTCCGGCGCGAGCTCGGCACGCCGCCGAGAACCCTGCTGCCGATGTTCGTGGTCAGCATCGCGGGGAGCGTCGCGGGAGCACTGCTTTTGCTGCGCACGTCCAACGGTTTTTTTACGCAACTCATCCCCGTGCTGCTGCTGATCGCAACGGTCTTGTTCATTTGGGGTCCGGCGCTGACGCGCGCCTCGCAACGCACGAGATTCGGCAGCTCGCTCGACATCGAATCGCCGCTCGGCTTAGCGGCCCAGTTCGGCATCTCGGTCTACGGCGGCTTCTTCGGCGCCGCGATGGGAATCCTGATGCTTGCGCTTTTCGGGCTGCTGGGGATCACCGATCTGCGCCGCGCCAACGCCTTCAAAGTCTTGCTGTCGGTCGCCGTCAACGGCGTCGCCGTCATTCCGTTCGTCATCGCGCGCGCGATCGCGTGGGATGCGGCTTTCGTCGCCGGTGCGTGCGCGGTCGCCGGCGGCTATCTGGGCGCGCACCTCGTGAAGCGGTTACCGGGAGACGTCGTGCGCGTGCTCGTCACTGCGATCGCGTGCGCGATGACGCTCTTTTTTGCACTCAAAACGTATGCGCTGCACCGATGAGCACGTCGTTTACCAACTGCGGCACGCCGTCGCCCTCGAGATAACGCGCCAGTTCCGAGATCGAAAACTGCAGGCCGGTGTAGAAAGGCCCGAACGCTGCATACCGAGCGCTGGCGGCGTCGAAGCGCATCTCGTAGATCAATTTCTTGAAGATCAACGGCTCGTCGGCGTAGAGATCGACGCCCCATTCCCAGTCGTCGAAGCCGATGGAACCGGAAATCACTTGCGTGACCACACCGTGAAACGACCGCCCGATCTTGCCGTGATCGACCATCAGGCGCGCGCGTTCGGCGTACGGCAATTCATACCAGTTCACGCTTTCGCCGCGCCGCTTGTCCATCGGATAGAAACAGACGTAGCGGCGCGCCGGAACTTTCGCCCACAAACGTTCCGCATTACGCGGCTGCCGCTCTTGCTCGGAAAGTGCGGAATCGAACGCCTTATTCCATTCCGGGGAGCGCGCCTTTAGCCCGCGGTCCGCAAGCGACGCATGCAACTTGGCAGTCGCTTCATACAAGCCCAGTTCGAGGACCGACACGTACGAAGAAACGTCTTCGGTGTAGTCGGCCAGTGCCAGCTTATCGAACGCCGTCTGGGCGGCGGCCAAGGCGTCGAAATTCTCGGCGTAATGGGTGAGCATGAGATCGCTCTTGTGGCCCAGCAGCTGGGCGAGCGAAACGTCGCCCTCTTGCGAGCGGGCCAAGCGATCGAAATAGCTGCGGGCTTCATCCGCAATTTCGAAGCGCTGCGCCGCCGGCAGCGCGTCGAAGGCCCGCCGCCGGAAGCGCACCATGCGGTGCAGAATGCGCCAGCCGTCAAGCGTTTCGGGAACCGCGGGATGTCGCATGCTGCGCCGCTTTCGCCATGAAACGCCGGTTCATCTTTGTCACGCCGGGCCCGGCCGCGGGGCCGCCCCGGCTTCGTTCAGGCCCGTACTTTCAGCGCGCCGGCGAGCGCGCACGCTGCACCGCGATTGAACCGTTGCCGACTGTGGTAACACAGAAGAGCAATGGTTGCGCTTTCGCCTCATTCGATGAGAAATGCCCTTGGCGCCCTTGCCGTCATCGTCGTGGTGGCCTTGTGCGCCGGTGTGCCGGGTATGTACCTGATGCGCTCGGCTATCGCTTCGTATCGCATGCTGGAGTCCGGCGCTCAGGGGCAGCTCGTACAATGCGAGGACTACGCGTTCTCCAGTTGTAGTCGCTACGAAGAAAACCGTGGCTAAGAGTCTATCGGGCTTCGCCTACCAAGACGGCGCCCGTGCCCACTCGCTGGCGATTCTGCAAGCGATATTCGGGAGCAACTATCTGCGCCTGTTCGACGTCCGATTATGGGATGGCGGGATCGAACCGGCGCGCGGACCCAAACGGTTTACGATCGTCCTGAAAGCCCCGTGGACGTTGCGCAAAGTATTCAGTCCACCGGTTTCGCTCAACGGCGCACGCGCTTTGGCTGCGGGCGCGATCGACTTCGAAGGCGACGTCGAAGCAGCCGTCGACGCGGTTCGGACCGCCTTGGAGGGCCTACGGCCCGCGACGCTTTTGCCGGTGCTGCGCGATGCGTTCGCCTTGCCCGCGCCGCCAAAATTGGCGCCGCTCGACGGTGAAGCGCGTTTACGCGGACGCCGGCATTCGATCGCCCGCGACCGGGCGGCGATCGCCCACCACTACAATCAGCCGGTCGAGTTTTTCAAGACGTTTCTCGACGAAAACCTCGTTTACTCGTGCGCCTACTACAACGAAGACGTTGTTGACGATTCGCTCGAGGCGGCTCAAATCGCGAAGATCGACCACATCCTGCGCAAACTGCGGATTCGGCCCGGGCAGCGGTTACTCGATCTGGGATGCGGGTACGGCGCGCTCGCCATACGTGCCGCCGAACGCTATGGCGCGCACGTCCTCGGCGTGACGCTCAGCTCCGCGCAGAAGCAAGAGGCGGATCGCCGTATCGCAGAGCGCGGAGTCGGCGATCGCGTCCGCGTGGAGTTGCGCGATTACCGCGAACTCGGCGACGAGCGGTTCGACGCAGTCGTGAGCGTCGGCATGGTGGAACACGTCGGCCGCAAGCATCTGCGGACATACCTGCGCCACGCTTATGATCTCGTGCGCCCCGGCGGCTCGTTTCTCAATCACGGCATCGCAGCGCAAAGCCCCGAGGGCCGCATGCGCAAGCGCGAAACGCTGATCGAGCGCTACGTCTTTCCCGACGGCGAAGTATGGCCCGTCGGCGCCTTCCTCGAGCAGGCTGAAGCGATCGGCTTCGAAATTCGCGACGTCGAAAATCTGCGTGAGCACTACGCGCGCACGCTTCGCCGCTGGCTGGCGAACCTCGAAGAACACCGCGCTGGGGCAAGTGCGATCGCCGGCGAGGCGGCGTACCGCATCTGGCGCACGTACATTGCCGGAAGCGCTGCCGCATTCGCGCGCGGCGACCTCGGTCTGTTCCAGGTCCTGTTCGTCAAGCCGTACGCCGACGGACTCGTCGATCTTCCTGCGACCCGACGCGACCTGTATCGCTGAACGGCGCGCCTCATGCCGCGATTGAAACGGCCCTCACTGCGGTAAGTCTATCAACGTTTTCCAAGGAGATGGCTTTCAATGGCGCAGAACGTCAGTGAGTTTCTGTTCGAGCGTTTGTGTGACTGGGGTGTCAAACGCATTTACGGCTATCCGGGCGACGGCATCAACGGGCTCATGGGCGCGTTCAATAAGTACAGCGACCGCGTGCAGCTCGTGCAAGTCCGCCATGAAGAGATGGCCGCGTTCATGGCGACGGCGCACGCGAAGTTCACGGGCGAAGTCGGCGTCTGCATGGCGACGTCGGGCCCGGGAGCGATTCATCTGCTCAATGGGCTCTACGACGGCAAGATGGATCACATGCCGGTGGTCGCAATCGTCGGCCAGGCGGCGACGACGGGCTTAGGGGGAAGCTACCAACAAGAAGTCGACTTGATGAGTCTCTTCAAAGACGTCGCCAGCGAGTATTGCATGCAGGTCGCGAGTCCCGTTGCCATGCGGCACGTCATCGACCGCGCGATGCGCATCGCGATGACGACGCGCTCGGTTACGGCCGTCATCATCCCCAAGGACATCCAGGAGAAGCCTGCCGTCCCACACCCGCCGCAGAAACAAAATTACGTTCACAGCGGCGTCGGCTTCAGCGCCCCGCGCATCATCCCGAAGGACGTGGATCTGCGGCGCGCCGCTGAGGTGCTCAACGCCGGGACGCGCGTGGCCATGCTCGTCGGCATCGGCGCCGCCAATGCCACCGACGAAGTGATTGCGGTTGCCAACAAGCTGCAGGCATGCGCTGCCAAGGCGTTGCTCGGCAAGGCGGTGCTGCCCGACGATCTCGAGTGGGTGACGGGTGATATCGGCCTCCTCGGCACGCGGCCCAGTTCCGACATGATGCGCGACTGCGACACGCTGTTCATGATTGGCTCGACGTTCCCGTACGACCAATTCTTGCCCAAAGAAGGCCAAGCCCGCGGCGTGCAGATCGACATCGACGGGAAGTCGCTTGGCTTGCGCTACCCGATGGAGGTAAACCTCGTGGGCGATGCAGCCGACACGCTGCACGAGCTGCTGCCGCTCATCGAGCAGAAGAG
Source organism: Candidatus Nyctobacter psychrophilus (assembly GCA_014305025.1). Lineage (GTDB taxonomy): Bacteria > Vulcanimicrobiota > Vulcanimicrobiia > Vulcanimicrobiales > Vulcanimicrobiaceae > Nyctobacter > Nyctobacter psychrophilus. Next base: position 190,382 of record JACRTY010000017.1, read on the forward strand.
CGACACGTCGTGGCGTGAAAAGCTGGCCAAAAACCGCAAGGAATGGCAAGACGTGAACGCAACGCGCGCAACGACGACCGGGAAGGAGATCAATCCCGAGGTCGTGTTCACCGAACTCGCGACGCGTCTACCCGATCGCTGCATCATCACGGGCGACGCCGGAACGGCCACCAACTGGCTCGCCCGGCATCTGCAACTACGGCGCCGCATGAAGTTTTCGCTCTCGGGGAGCCTCGCGACCATGGGTCCCGCCGTGCCGTATGCTATCGCGGCGAAGTTCGCGTTCCCCGACCGTGTCGCCATGGCCTTGACCGGCGACGGCGCAATGCAGATGAACGGCATCAACGAGATGATCACCATCAAGAAGTATTGGAAGCAGTGGAGCGATCCGCGCTTGATCATCTTGGTGATGAACAACCGCGATCTCAATCAAGTGACGTGGGAAATGCGAATTGAAACCGGGGAGCCCAAGTTCGAGGCCTCGCAAGACTTGCCCGATTTTGCGTACGCCGAGTATGCGAAAATGCTCGGGCTCGAAGGCGTGCGGGTCGACCGTACGGAGGACCTCGGCGCGGCGTGGGACCGCGTCTTGCGCGCCGACCGTCCGGCGATTTTGGAAGTGATGGTCGACGCCAACATCTCGATCATCCCCCCGCACATCACCTTCGAGCAGGCGCACAACATGACGTCCGCGCTAGTCCAGGGAGACCCGAACGAATTCGGCATCATCGTCGAGTCCGCCAAGAACGTGCTCGCCGGAATGATTCCAACGCATAAAGGCGATAAGGGCTGAAGGCGGTGCAGACAGTGCAGTCGGCCGCCCTGGACGCCACGCTGGAACGAGTGACCGCGTCGGCGTATAAGATTCCGACCGATTCACCGGAATCGGACGGAACGCTCGAGTGGGATGCGACGACGCTGGTCGTCGTCGAACTGGAGGGCGGCGGCAAGCAGGGCCTGGGATACACGTACGCCGACGGCGCGACCGCACTGCTGATCCGCGACATGCTGGCCAAGGTCGTAACCGGACGCAAGGTACGCGATTCGGGCGCCATCTACGCCGAGACGATCGCAAAAATTCGCAACCTCGGGCGCGACGGCATCACGGCGATGGCGATTTCCGCCATCGACGTCGCCGTCTGGGACCTGCGCGCGAAGCTCGCCGACATGCCGCTTGCGGTCATGCTCGGCATGACGCGCGACGCGGTACCCGTGTACGGCAGCGGCGGGTTCACTTCGTATTCGCTCGAGCGGCTGCAAAGCCAACTTTCGGGCTGGGTCGACATGGGCATTCCCAAAGTCAAGATGAAGGTCGGGCGCGACGCGGCGGCCGACCCAAAACGCGTGGCCGCCGCGCGCGACGCGATCGGCGACGCGCAACTCTTCGTCGACGCCAACGGCGGCTACGTTCGTAAACAAGCGCTGCGGCTGGCTCACGTCTTCGCTCAGTACGGCGTCACCTGGTTCGAAGAACCGGTTTACCACCGCGACCTCGCCGGGTTGAGGCTCATGCGCGACCATGCTCCACCGCTGATGGAGATCAGCATGGGCGAGTACGGCTACCAAGGCCTTGAGTTCCGTAACCTGCTCGAAGCCGGCGCCGTCGACGTGTTGCAGGCCGATGCCACTCGCTGCGGCGGCGTCACCGGATTCCTGCAAGCCGATGCATTGTGCGACGCATTTTTCATGCCGCTCTCGTCCCACTGCGCGCCATCGCTGCACCTGCACGTCGCCTGCGCCGCCAAACGCCTGCGCAACATCGAGTATTTCCACGATCATGTCCGCATCGAGCACATGCTTTTCGACGGTGCGCCCACGCCGGTCGACGGGTTTCTGAAGCCCGACCTCTCGCGGCCCGGAATCGGCTTGGAATTCAAACGCGCCGACGCGCAGAAGTTTGCGCTTTGAACGAGAGCCTCCGTAACGGTCACGCAGCATGATCTCGCTGCTCGAGGTCGTCGAGCGCATCCGCCTGGGTGAGGGCAACGGCAAGCCGCCCGCGCGCGCGGGCGAGGGCGCTGCGGCACCACACGTCGATCGCGCCGCACTCGAAGGCGAATTACGCAAAACCGTCCGCGGCGAAGTTCGGTTCGACGACGGTTCGCGTGCGCTGTACTCGACCGACGCCTCCAACTACCGGCAGATTCCCCTGGGCGTCGTGATCCCGCGCGACGCGGACGACGTCGTGGCCACGGTGGCCGCCTGTCGGCAGTTCGGCGCGCCGGTCGTGTCCCGCGGCGGCGGCACGAGTTTGGCCGGCAATGCCTGCAACGTCGCGGTCGTCATGGACTTCTCGAAGTCCATGAACGGCATCGTCGACATCGATTGGGACCAGCGGACGGCGCGCGTTCAGCCGGGCTGCATCCTCGACCATCTGCGCGACGCGGCCGGCGCGCGAGGACTGACGTATGGTCCCGATCCGGCGACGCATTCGCACAACACGCTCGGCGGCATGATCGGCAACAACTCGTGCGGGATGCACGCGCAGATGGCCGGCAAGGTCGAAGAGAACATCGTCGAGCTGGAGATCCTCACGTACGACGGCGTTCGCCTGCGCGTCGGCGCGACCGGCGACGACGAATTGCAGCGGATCATCGCAGCCGGCGGCCGCCGCGGCGAGATCTACGCCGGCATGCAAGCGCTGCGCGACCTTTACGCCGACGACATCCGGCGCCGGTATCCCGACATCCCACGTCGAGTCTCGGGCTACAATCTCAACGAATTGCTGCCCGAGAACGGTTTCCACGTGGCGCGAGCGCTCGTCGGCAGCGAGAGCACGTGCGTCACCGTGTTGGAAGCGACGTGCAAACTCATTCCCAATCCGCCCTGCCGCACGCTGGTCGTGCTGGGTTGCGCCGACGTGTATGCCGCCGCCGATCTGGTGCCGTTCGTCAACGCGCACAAGCCAATCGCGTTCGAAGGCTTCGATGACCGGCTGCTCGATTTCATGCGCGCCAAAGGCATGCGGCAAGAAGATATCGACAAGCTGCCGCCCGGCAAAGGCTGGCTGATGGCCGAGTTCGGCGCCGCAACGAAGGACGAGGCCGACGCGCACGCGGGCGTTTTTATGGAAGCGTGCCGCCGGCTGCCGTCACCGCCCCACGCGAAGCTAGTCGAGCGCCCGTTCGACGAGCAGCAACTGTGGAGCGTGCGCGAAGCGGCCCTTGGCGCGAGCGCGAAGGTCCCGGGCCATCCCGACTATTGGCCCGGCTGGGAAGACTCCGCCGTGCCGCCGGAACGCCTTGGCGATTACCTGCGCGAACTACGCGCCCTCTACGACAAGTTCGGCTACGATGCAGCGTTCTACGGGCACTTCGGGCAGGGCTGCATTCATTGCCGCGTGTCGTTCGACCTCATCACGGCCGAAGGCATCGGGCGGTATCGCACGTTCGTGCGAGAAGCGTCGGAATTGATTTCGCGCTACGGCGGCTCACTGTCGGGCGAACACGGCGACGGTCAAGCCCGCGCGGAGTTCTTGCCCATCATGTTCGGCGAGCGCATCGTCGAAGCGTTCGGCCGCTTTAAAGCCATCTGGGATCCCGCCGGCAAGATGAACCCCGGCAAGGTCGTCGCCCCGGATCCCGCCGACGCGAACCTTCGGCTGGGAACGCAGTACGAACCATGGGAACCGGACACGCACTTTTCGTTCCATGAGGATTACGGCAGTTTCGCGTACGCGGCGAACCGCTGCGTCGGCGTCGGCAAGTGCCGTCGGCACGCGGGCGGCGTCATGTGCCCAAGCTATCAGGTCACGCACGAAGAGCAGCACTCGACGCGCGGACGAGCACGGCTGCTCTTCGAAATGCTGCAAGGCGACCCGTTGCGCGGCGGCTGGCAGGAAGAGGCCGTCAAAGAGGCGCTCGACTTGTGCTTGGCGTGTAAGGGCTGTAAGGGGCAATGTCCCGTCAATGTCGACATGGCGACGTACAAAGCCGAATTTCTCTCGCACTACCACGCGAAGCACGTGCGGCCGCGGAGCGCCTATGCGTTCGGGCTCATCATGTACTGGGCGCACCTCGCATCATATGCACCGGCTCTCGTCAATGCCGTCACGCAGACGCCGCTGCTGCGCGACGTCGCGAAGCTCGCGGCCGGCATGGCGCCGCAGCGCTCGATTCCCGCTTTCGCGCGCGAAACGTTCAAAGCGTCGTTTGCCAGGCGAAAACCTCGCAATCCCGACGGACCGCCGGTCATCCTGTGGCCCGACACGTTCAACAATTACTTCCACTCCGCCACGGCAAACGCCGCGGTCGACGTGCTCGAAGACGCCGGATTCAACGTCATCGTGCCGCTGGCCACGCTGTGCTGCGGACGCCCGCTCTACGACTACGGCATGCTCGACCTCGCGAAAACGTTTCTGCGCCAGGTGCTCGCGACGTTGCGTCCGCACATCCGCGCGGGCACGTGCGTCGTCGGCCTGGAGCCTAGCTGCGTCTCGGTCTTCCGTGATGAGTTGCTCAACATGCTGCCGAACGATCCCGACGCCAAGCGGCTGGCGCAGCAGACGTTCATGCTCGGCGAATTCGTCGCGACCAAAACGGACTACAAGCCGCCGCGTCTGGAGCGCAAGGCGCTGGTTCAGGAACATTGTCACCACGCTTCGGTGCTCGGTACGCACGGCGAGAAGGCCATGTTCGAAAAACTCGGCGTGGAATACGAGGTTCCCGACAGCGGCTGCTGCGGCATGGCGGGCGCCTTCGGCTTCGAAGCGGGCGAGCATTACGACGTTTCGATGAAAGCCGGCGAACGGGTGTTGCTTCCGAAGGTCCGCGCCGCGCTGCCGGAAACGCTGCTCGTCAGCGATGGGTTCAGTTGTCGCGAACAGATCGCGCAGTCGAGCGGCCGCCATGCCTTGCACCTCGCGCAAGTGCTCAAGATGGCGCTCGACTACGGCGCGAATGGCCCGAGCGGCCCACGTCCCGAACGCGCCTATCTCACGGAGCCGGCCACATTGCGGCCGCAGACGGTGATGATCGGAGCCGCTGCTGCCCTGAGCGCCGTGGCGCTCATGCGGTATCTGCAAACCGAGCACGGTTGAACTCCAAGCGTTCCACAGCGGATTTTCTGCCCGAGACGTTCTCGTTCGGGAGCCTGCGCGACGCGGCGGCGCACTGCCGCGGCACGTGTTTTGACCGCGTTGGTGACGTACGCGTTGCCCTCCGGCTGACGCAGCACCGCGGCGAATTCGTGCCGATTTCGTTCGCGCCGCACGTGATCGCAACGCTGCACTCGGCGGTCAACCCGCCGGAAGTCGCGCTTCTTCCGCTTCCACTTCGGCGACGAGGGCCGCGGGGCGTTCGCGATACTTCGCCCACAGTTGCGGCATGTGGGCGATGTCCGAAAGAACGCGCGCATACGCACTGTTGACCGGCGTCGGCACGCCGAGACGGCGCCCTTCTGCGGCGACGGCGCCATTGAGCACGTCGCCTTCCGTGCGGCCTCGGCCCGCTTGGAGATCGAGGAGTAACGACGGCGGCTTGCGGCCGCGGGCGCCAGCAACGCGCGCAGCCAGCACGAGTTTCGCCACGGGCATCGGCAGCTTGACGACGCCTTGCAGCACGCGCACCGGGTAACGCGGCAGATCGACGGTACTCACGTCGAGAGCAGCCATGACGGCGCGCGTCTCACGAATGGCCCGAATCTCGAGGGCGAAGGCGTGCTCGAGCCGCACGAGCCGCTGCGGCATCACGTTGAGGATCGCGCACGAGGCATTCGCGACGACGTTGAGCGCGAGCTTCGACCATTTGAGGGACCGATAGTCGCTGGTCACTTTGACCGGAATCGCGGTCGCATCGAACGCGGCGACGAGCCAGTTGTGCGCGAGCGTCCCGACCGGAGCGAGCGCCATGCCGCCGCGTTTGGAGGTCGCAACGGCGCCCGAGGGCGTGCGGGCCACCGGCACGGTCAACGCGCACGCCACGATGCGGTCGGCACCGAACGCCGCCGCCAACCGTTCTTCGTTGCCGACGCCGTTTTGGGCCGTGAGAATCGCCGCGCCCGAGTCGGGACCGAAGGCGCGCTGCAAGGTCTGGATGGCGCCCTCCGTGTCGTAAGACTTTACCGCAACGATCGCAATGTCGACCGGCACCGGTTGCACGTCGTCGAGATTGCGGGGAGCGTAGGTCACGGCGGCACCGGTCGCACGGAGAGCCTCGCCGAGATACGTTCCGACCGCGCCGGCTCCGACGACGTACACGTTCACGTCACGCTCCCGTGCTGCCGAAGCCCGCCGCGGCGCGCAGCGTCGGCGCATGCTCGTCTTCGGCGTCGAACGTCGCCCGGCTGACCGGCGCCAGCACCAGCTGAGCGATGCGATCACCGCGTCGAATCGTCACGGGCTCAGCGCCGAGGTTCACGAGAATGATGCCGACGGGTCCACGGTAATCGCTGTCGATCGTGCCCGGCGCGTTGAGCACGGTGACCCCGCTGCGTAGCGCGAACCCGCTGCGCGGACGAACTTGTACTTCGTACCCGGAGGGGACGGCCAGCGAGAAGCCCGTCGGCACCAGTGTGCGCGCCCCGGGGGCCAAGGTTATCTCCGAGCACACCGCCGCCGGCACGTCGGCACCGGCCGCGCCCGCGCTCATGTAGGCGGGAAAGTTTAGCCCTTCGCCTTCAGGTAGCCGGCGCACGCCGACGCGCACCGGCTCGGCTTCACTTGGCAAGCTCGGCCAATTCTGCTTGAAAGCGGTCGATATCGTCGAACGAGCGATAGACGCTGGCGAAGCGGATGTAGGCCACCTTGTCCAGCCCTTTGAGCGCTTCCATCAGCTTCTCGCCGACCATCCGCGTCGGCACCTCACTTTCGCCGCGCGAAAAGAGCTGGCGCTCGAGGGAAGCGACGATTTCCTCCATCTGCGCCTCGGCGACCGGCCGCTTTTCACACGCCCGGCGCAAGCCGGTCAGCAATTTCTCGCGATTGTACTGCTCGCGCCGCCCATCTTTCTTGACGACGAACAGCCGCGGCGCTTCCATGCGCTCGTAGGTCGTGAAGCGGTTGCGACAGTCCAAGCACTCGCGGCGCCGGCGGACGACGTTTTCGTCGTCGCGAGAATCGACGACGCGGGTCTCGCTCTTGCGGCAACTCGGACAGATCAGCTGAGCCTCGAGCCTCCACCGGAAACCCGCCGTCCACGCGGCTCGGGCCCGCGTGACGGCAAAATGCGACAAGCGGACCCAACATATGGGGTCTCACCGATTATAAAGCACAAGGGGCTCCGCCGCAAACCCGAACCGCCGGCCCATCCTTGGGCCCGGCGCGGCGAGGTCTTTAGGTTGCGCCGATCTTGAACATCTTCGTCCCGCATACCGAACACTTGCCTTCGGTGGCGGGCCGGCCGTTCTTCATCTCGATCTGCTTGTGATCCGACATTTCACGCTTGGTCTTGCACTTGACGCAATAGGCCTGGGGTGCTGCCATCTGACTCGTCTCCTGGGGTCGGCCGGCGTCCCCGACGGTCGTCGTAGGGTTAGCGGTCCGCACAATCCCGCCGACCATTCTGAAGGGGCGAATGGTTTCCTCGCTGAGCGGCTATCGGAAGCGCCCGCCGCCGTTGCCGTCCCATCGCCTCGTCGCGAGGGGTGGACGATGTCACTCGACCGCCCTCGCTTTTGTGCCCTCGACGACGTTTTCGCCGCGCGGCCAGCTGCGAAGGAGCGTTTGCCCTGCGCGGGTGCATGGGTGGCCGGATCGTGGCCGCCGCCGGTTACGGCAACAGTCGCCGTCGTCGGCTCCCGCGCGCCCTCGGAAGCGGGCCGCTCGCGCGCTCAGGCCCTCGGGGACGCGCTGGCACGCGCCGGCGTCTGCGTCGTTTCAGGCCTTGCACTGGGCATCGACGCCGCCGCGCATGCCGGCGCCCTCGCGGGCGGGGGCCGAACGATCGGCGTTCTCGGCGGCGGCCACCGCCAATTCTTTCCGCCCCGCAACCGCGGGCTGGCAGCGGCGATGATTGCCGCGGGGGGCGCGGTGCTGTCGCCGTATGCGCCCGACGAACCCGCGCGACCGTACCATTTCCTGCAGCGCAACGGGCTCGTCGCGGCGCTGGCGGATGCCGTCGTCATCGTCGAGGCAGCCGAGCGCAGCGGCGCCCTCAACACGGCCGGTTGGGCGGCGTCCTTGGGCATCGACGTGCTCGCCTATCCCGGCGACGTCGACCGGCCCAAGGCCGCCGGCTGCAACGCACTCATTCGCGACGGCGCGACCCTGGCGCGCGGACCCGCCGACGTGCTCGCCGCCATCGGGCTGCATTCCATTCCGCTGCTGCCCAACATCGACGCCGGCGCCGACGACCCGCTGGAAACTGCATTGCTAACGCTCCTGGGCGCCGGACCATGCAATCTCGACGCGCTGGTCGACGGCACGCAGGCCGGCACCGGCGACGTCGTGGCAGCGCTCGTCCGGCTGGAACTCGCCGGCCGCGCTGAACGCCGCGCTTCGGGCTACGCGCTGCCGCCATGAGTCGCGGGCGAGGCTGCCGCGCTCACGAAAGGGAACGCGTGAAGTTGCGACTGGTCGCGGTCGGGAGGTTGCGCGATCCTTCCGTCGCCGCGCTGGCGCACGATCTGCGGCGGCGCTTACCACGCTACGGTCCATTCGAAGAGACCGAAGTCGACGCCGCGCACGGCGGCGATCCGGCACGGGCCGTGCGCGATGAGGGGCAACGTGTGCTGCGGGCGCTTCCAACCGGCGAGCCGATGTGGCTGCTCGAGCGCACCGGTACGCAACTGTCGAGCCCAGAGTTGGCCGCGCGGTTGGCAGATGAAGCGCACGCGACCTCGCGCTTGACGCTGGTCGTCGCGGGCGCCTTCGGAGCCAGTGAAGCACTGCTGGAGCGGGCCACGTTTCGCTGGTCGCTTTCGCGCTTGACGTTGCTGCACGAGTGGGCGCGTTTGCTCGTGCTGGAACAACTCTACCGTGCGGCGAAGATTTCGCGCAATGAGCCATACCACCATTGACCAGGAGCCGTATCATCCTTGAGCGTGGTCACGAGGACGAGCAATGGTTTCCCAAGCCGATGATCTGGCGACGGTTGCATTGGCGTTTACGCGAGCAGCAGCCGAGATCGTGCCCGACGGGACGCCGCCAAGCGTGGCCTTCGAACCGCCGCGCAATCCCGCCTTCGGCGACTACGCGACGAACGTTGCGCTGCAGCTGGCGAAACGCGCGCGCCGTCCTCCGCAACAGTTGGCGATGGAGATCGTCGCGCGCGCGTACACGCTCGAACCACGACTGCCCGGCCTGCTCGACGAAGCGACGGCCGCCGCGGGATTCATCAACGTGCGGCTCGCACCGGCGTACTGGCAGCGCGGCGTGCACACGATTCTCGCGCAGGGCGAGGCGTTCGGACGCGCGCTTACGCCTTCCGGCGAACACGTGTCGCTCGAATTCGGCAGCGCCAATCCGACGGGACCGCTCGTGGTCGTGCAAGGCCGCACCCTGTCGCTTGGGGATTCGATCGCGAAAGCGATGCGCTTTTGCGGCATCGACGTCACCACCGAATGGGTCATAAACGACGCGGGCTCCCAGCTCGACACGCTGGGACGATCGCTCTACGCGCGGTACCGGCAGATCGCCGATCCGGCATTTCCGTTTCCGCAGGACGGTTATCCGGGCTCATACCTGTTGCCGCTCGCTGACGCCGCGCGCGCACGCTTCGCCGGCGCGTACGATACGCTGCCCGAAAGCGACTGGCTGCCGGCCTTCGCGCAATTCGGCCGGGACGCGCTGGTGCGCGAACAACAAGCGACCTGTGAACGATTCGGCGTGCGGTTCGATCGCTGGCAGAGCGAAAAGGAACTGCACTCCAGCGGCGCCGTCGAAGCGGGCATTGTGGCCTTGCGCGAACGAGGTCTCATCGAGGAACGCGACGGCGCGCTGTGGATGCGCGCGACTTTGTTCGGCGACGACAAAGACCGGGTCGTCGTTCGCAGCGACGGCCGCCCGACATATTACGGTGGCGACGTAGCATACCACTATGACAAGCTGGAACGCAACGATCGCGCAATTTTGATCATCGGGCCGGATCATCATGGTTACATCGCGCGGATCAAGCTGATCCCCGCGGCCTTCGGCAAGCCGGGGGCCATCGACGTCTTGATCGCGCAGCAGATTACCACGATTCGCAACGGTGAGGTCGTCAGTTCCAGCAAACGGCACGGTGACGTGCTGCCCCTTGACGACGTGCTCGATGAAGTGGGAGTCGATGCGGCGCGCTTCTTCTTCGTGATGATGAGCGCCGACTCACCGATGACCTTCGACCTCACCTTAGCGAAGGAGCAGTCGAACGACAACCCCGTCTACTACGTGCAGTATGGGCACGCCCGCATTGCATCGATCGAACGCAACGCGCCGCCGGCATTGCGTCAAGCCGCCGCGCGTGCAACCACTCTCGAACGTCTGGTCGCGCCCGAAGAGCTCGCGCTCGCGCGCCGGCTTGCCGAGTTTCCCGGCGTCGTCCGCTCGGTCGCAATGGGCCTCGCGCCGCACCGTCTCGCGCGCTACGCACAAACGGTTGCGGCGGATTTCACGCAGTTTTACGGCGCCTGCAAAGTACTCGGGGACGATTTCGACGTATCGGCCGCCCGCTTGAGTCTCTCGCTGGCCACGAAGACGGTGCTGTCCAGTTCACTTGGCTTGCTGGGAGTCCGCGCGCCCGACCGCATGTGAATTCAATTTAAGCTGTCGGCAGACGCTTGCACAGGAGCCGGCGTTCGGTCGCGAAGCCCGCTTGTGCGTAGAGTTCGCGCGCGGCGATGTTATCTTCGGTTACCATGAGCGCGAGATTCGGCAGGCCGCGGACGTGCGCCGCGTCTTGAGCGGCGCCGAGCAAGCGGGCGGCAACGCCGCGCCGCCGAGCCTCCGGTTCGACCGCCATGTAGGCGACGAAGGCTTGCGGCAAACCCGTGACTTCGTCGGGTACGTCGTCGAGCATCAATAAGAATCCCAGCGGGCCGGCGCGAGCGGTCTCGGCGATCAGCAGCACGTGCGAGCGATCGGTCACGAATTCGACCAGCCGCTCGTAACTGGTTTCAATCTGCTCGCGCGCCGCATCGCGCAACGCCGACACGCTATCCATTGCCGTGCGGCGGCCGAGGTCGACCACGAAAGCGTGGTCGCGACGCGTACCGTGACGCAAGCGCAGGTCGGAGATCAGGGCGTCGCCTCAACGGGCGCGCGCGGCCACGTCGCGAGCAAGCCGTCGAGCGCGGCGAGAAACGCCGCGTTGTCGCTGTGTGTTCCGATCGTGACGCGCAAGCGGTTGGGCATGCCGAGGCCGTCGCCGGAACGGACGATGACGCCACGCTCGAGCAGTGCTTCGTATGCGGCGTCGCCGGAAACCGGCACGGCCACCGACACGAAGTTGGTCGCGCTCGGGTAGACGTGCAGCCCGCGCCGTTCCAGGCCGTCGGTCAACTGGGCTTTGCCCGCTGCATTTGAGCGCAGTGTCTGGGCAACGAAGGCGTGATCGTCGAGCGCCGCGACCGCCGCCACGGCTGCCGTGCGCGACACGTTGAACGGTAATCGGACGCGGTTGAGGTAACCGACGATTTCGGGCATCGCATACCCATAGCCGAAGCGAACCGACGCCAACCCGTAGATTTTCGAAACGGTGCGCAAAACCAGCGTCGCGGGGCGGCGTCGCAGGACGTCCACGCCTTCGGTTCCCACGACATCCATGTATTCACGGTACGCTTGATCCAGCACGAGCAGGACATCAGGCGCAAGCGCGTCGGCGAACGCGAAGAGTGCATCCCGCTCGACGCGCGCGCCGGTTGGATTATTGGGATCGCAGACGAAAACGACTTTCGTGCGCGGCGTCACCGCCGCGAGCATGGCGTCGAGGTCGTGCACGCCGTCGCGGCACGGCACTTCGATCGTGTGCGCCGCTGCCACGTCGGCGTCTTTGCGAAACAGCGCGAACGTCGGGTGGGCGGTTACGATCTCGTCGCCCGGATCGACGAACGCCGTGAACACGAGTTGGATCAGTTCGTTGCTGCCGTGCCCGCAGACGACATGGCCGGCACCCAGACCGTACGGGCGGCCAAGCCGTTCGCGCAGCGCATGATGCTCGTCTTCGACGTAATCGCTCAAGGTCGCAACGGAAGCCAGCGCCGCCATGGCGCGCGGCGAGCTACCGAGGGGATTCTCGTTCTGCGAGAGCTTAACGGGTGATGCGATGCCATGTCGGCGTCGTACTTCTTCGACCGACGTGCCCGGTTTGTAGGGCGCAAACCCGCGCAGTGCGGGCCGCAGCAAGCGTTCGAACGACGGCGGCATGGGCTGCGCAGGTTCGACAACCGCAAGCGCTCGCCATGCGCAGCCACCGCCGATCCAGCGCCGCGTGTTGGTTTGCGGCTGCACAGCTGATCTGACTGCTTGCGCTCAAAGGCCCTGCGTGGAACGGCGACTCGACGCAGCGGTTATTTGAAACGACCACGTGACCCTCGGCGTAAAGGTGAGCACTCTGCCGCAGCGAGCCTGAGGGTAACGCCGGCACCCCGATTTCTTTCAGTCGCTAACGCAAATACCGAGAGCCGGGCTCGGTAATCGGTTCGCCGTGCATGCATTGGGGGCAGTCGGCGGCATCGTAGGAGACGACCGGCAGATCGAGTAGCGCAAAGGTCGGGACGCCGAAGTCGATGGGCTCGCGGCGCACGATGACGCCGACGGCGACGGCTTGCGCTCCGTGCCAACGAACGACGTCGAGCACTTCATGCACGGAACCGCCCGTCGTTACGACGTCTTCGACGACGAACGCACGGTCGCTGGGCGTCAGGACGAACCCGCGCCTCAGTGCGGGAGCGCCGGTCTCCTTCTCTATGAAAATCGCTTTATTACCTAATTGCCTGGCCGTCTCGTAACCGAGCACGATGCCGCCGACCGCGGCGCTGACGACGATCGTAGGGCGGAACGGCGCCACTCGTTCGGCCAGTGCGGCAGCGAGCGGGGTTACCAACGCCGGGTCTTCAAGGATGCGAAATTTCTGGATGAACCGATCGCTGTGCCGCCCCGATGAAAGCCGGAAGTGACCGCTCAGAAGCGCGCCTCGCTCGCCGAGCTCGAACGCCAGCGCTTCAGCCTGCATGCACCGCCGTATCCATCTCCGCGAGAATCGCCCGCGTCGCCGCGAGCGGATCGAGCGCTTCGACGATCGGCCGCCCCACCACGAGGTAATCGGCGCCGGCGCGGACGGCATCCGCCGGATTGGCAACGCGTCGCTGGTCGCCGTGCACTTCGCCGGTGGGGCGGATGCCGGGGCACAGGGTCGCAAAATCGACGCCGAAATAGGATTTGAGGTCGCGCACCTCGTGCGGGCTGCAGACGACGCCCGCGCATTGGGCGTCGCGCGCCAGGGCGGCCAAACGCATCACGTTTTCGCCAGGGCCGCCCTGTAAGCCCAGTTCGCCGAGATCGGCAGCACCGTGACTGGTCAGCAACGTCACCGCGAACACGTCGGGTACGGCGATGCCGATTTCGTGCGCGCGCGCGTTTGCAGCATCGACCGCGGCCAGCATCATCTCATGGCCACCGAGCGCGTGGACGTTGATGATGCGCACGCCGGGGCGCACGAGCGCGCGCACGCCGGCGCCGACGGTACGCGGGATGTCGTGCAGTTTGGCGTCGACGAAATAGTCGATGCCCAGACGTTCGAATTCATCGCGCAGGCGGTCGCCGTAGCCGAAGAGCGCTTCCCCGCCGAGCTTGAAGAGCACGGGCAGCGCACCGAGCGCGGCAACCAGTTCCGCGGCTTGCTCGTAGGTCGGGACGTCGAGGGCGACGATCAGCTTCGCCGATTTGACGCCGCTCGCGCTCATCGCGTTCCGAGAAACGTTGGATTGGCGGCACCCACGAGGTCGCGCAGTGCGGCGTAGCCGTGTTCGTTCAAGTACGTGGACAGGCCGTCGCAGATGGCGACGGGCGCGCGCGGATCGGTGAAGTTTGCCGTTCCGATGGAGACGGCGCTTGCACCCGCGAGCAGGAACTCGAGCGCATCGCGTGCCGTTTCGATGCCGCCCTGGCCCACGATCGGGAGGCGCACGGCGGCGGCAACCTCCCACACGGCGAGCAAAGCGATCGGCCGCATCGCCGCGCCCGAAAGGCCGCCCGTGACGTTGCCCAGCATTGGTGCGCGGCGCTCGACGTCGATCGCCATCCCGCGCACCGTATTGACGACCGCCAGGGCATCGCCGCCAGCGGCTTCCACGGCCCGCGCAATCTCGGTGATGTCGGTCACGTTGGGCGACAGCTTGACGATCAAGGGTTTGGTCGTCGCCTGCCGCGCGGCCCGCGTTGCGCGCTCGGCGAGCGCCGCATCGCAGGCGAACGTTTCACCTTCATGCGCGACGTTGGGACACGAAATGTTGAGCTCGATGGCGTCGATTTCGTCACGTGCCGCCAGCCGCTCCGTCACATAACCGTAGTCGTCGACCGAAAATCCGGCGACGCTGCCGACGACGGCGCAGGGCCGCTCGGCGAACTTCGCGACGTCGCGCTCGAGATAGGCGTCGATGCCGGGATTCTGCAAGCCGATCGCGTTGAGCAGTCCACTTGCGACCGGAACCAGCCGCGGCGCATCGTTCCCCAGACGCGGGAAACGCGTCACGCTCTTGAGCACGACGCCGCCGATGCGCGCCAGATCGACGAAAGGCGCGTATTCTTCGCCCGAACCGTAGCAGCCGCTAGCCATCAACGTGGGAAACGCCAAGCGCAACGCACCGACGTTCGTTGACAGGTCGGGCGTGATGCGAGGCGTGGTTACCATCGCAGCTCGTGCGCCCAGAAGACCGGACCTTCCGTGCAGATGCGGGCATGGACGTAGTCGCGCCGCTCGCCGAAACTGGGCGCCGGGAACGCAGGCGCTTGCGCACTCTCGCGTCCGAGCGGAACGGCGCAGCCCCAGCACGCGCCTACGCCGCAGGCGAACGCTTCCTCGAGCGACAGCTGCGCGGGCACGCCGCCGGCGACGGCGATACGGCCGACCGCGCGCAACATCGGAGACGGTCCGCAGGCGGCAAGCGCCCCGTGCTCGCCGCCCTTGCGCGCCAACGGTTCGGTCACGAAGCCACGATAACCGCACGAGCCATCGTCGGTCGCAAGCGTAACCGCGCAACCGAGCGCGGCAAAGGCCTCGGCGCCGACCAGTGCCGCGGCCGTTCGCGCGCCGTAATACAGCCGCACGCTCGCTTCCCGTTCGCGCAGCGCGCGGGCCAGCAAGAGCAACGACGCAATGCCGACACCGCCCGCGACCAAGCCGACGTCGTCACCCAATGCGGCCGCGTCGAAGCCGTTACCGAGGGGCCCGAACACCGTGAGAGCGCTGCCCGGAGCAAGCGTTGCGAGTTCACGCGTGCGCGATCCGACCACCACGATCATCAACGAGACCCGCTCGCCGTCGCATTCGTACGGAGCGAGCGCCGTCGCACAGCGCTCGCCGCCCGGCGGCACGACCATGACGAACTGCCCGGGTCGCACCGCACCTGCCAGGTCGGGCGCGCGCAGTCCGACGATGACGATTCCCGAGGCCGGCTCGCGCCGCTCGCTCACGACGGTTGTGTGAACCGCCGGCGAGGTCAGGAGAGCGGGCATAAGGCCACGTTCAGCACCCAATCCGGAGAATCCCCACGAAAAGTTTACGAAACCCTCATCTTCAGGACTAGAACGTTCGACCGTGTGGGACGTTAATAGAGATAGATGGTCTCCGCGACCGGAAAGGAGGGTCCGAGAAAATGGCTGGTCTCATGGTCTTCAAATCGTTAGCCGACGCGCTCAGAGCGGGCTTCCAGATTTACGACCGCACGCAAGAAGGATATCTCGTCCGGACACGTACCGAACACGGTTGGGCGATGGCGCTCGTCTCCTGCAAAAACTAAACAGCCTCACCGTCGCAAGTCACAAAACGAGAGCGGGCATCGACCCCGCTCTTGTTTCTTTTCGACGGTCGGCGATTTTGCCGCTCAAGGACGCCGTTCGGGCGGCGCGGTCGGCGGCCGGAGTTCTTGCGTATCGCCGGGGCGATACGTGTACGAGGTGTCGTAGTGGGGAACGTCGGGTGCGCCCGGGGGAGGCGTCACGTCCGTGAATGTGGGACCCGGCGGCCGAGTTGCGAAGCCGCGGCGGCCGAGCAGGGCAAAAAGATCGGGATCGGTGAGGAAGGCCGTCGTTACCTGGGCGAGTCCAATGAAGAGCGGAATCAAACCGCCGAGTAGCCACGGACCCGGATGCCAGCGTCCGGTGTCGCCGTCGAGGCCGATGAAAGAAAGCCCGATCGTCAACGCGAGGCCGATGAACGTCAGCGTAATCCCCTTACGCAATAAGGTTGATGGGTTCGAGTTCGTCGCGTTCGCGAATGTTGCGGGGGTCGCGCTCGGAATCTGATAGCCCTTACCGAAGCCAGCCTTTGCCTGCGGTGAAAGGCCATGTCGGATCATTTCCATCCGCTCGCGGTGCGCGAGCAGGCGAAGAATGATGAATGCGGCGATGGGGAAGCCAAACACCGCAAAAGTCCCGAAGACGGCGACGGTCATCGTGTTAAAGTCCATGGTAGCCTCCGGGTCTCGAGGAGTCATTGATCCGCATGTCCCACATACGCCGCTCGGCGTGGCGTGTTTCGCGAAACTTCAGCTTCACCCCGACCGTACGTGGGGCGTGACAGCGGTTTTGGAGGCACCCGAGCGCGTGACCGTTTCCAATCCGCCCGAAGGTGACGATGGAGCGCTCGTCGCTGCGGCCCAAAATGGGCGATCCGAAGCTTTCGGCATCCTCGTCGAGCGCTACGACCGGGCGGTCTACACGCTCTGCCTGCGCACGATGCGGGACGCGGAAGAGGCCCGCGACTGCACCCAGGAAGCCTTCTTCAAGGCATTCCGCAGCCTGCGGACCTTCAAGCCCGGGGCCAAGTTTTCGACTTGGATCTTTTCGATCGCCTACCATGCCTGCTGCGACCGCCTGGGCCGCCGCAAACGCCGAAGCGGGGACGAGCTGCCCGACCGGGCCGACCCGAGTTCGGGACCCGCTGCGGTCGCCGAGCGCAACGATGAGAGCCGCGCATTGCACGCGGCGATTGCCGCGTTACCCGAAAAGTACCGGACCGCCATCACGCTGTACCATTTACAAGGACGGCAATACGAGGAAATCGCGCGCGTCCTCGATCTGCCGATAGGTACGGTCAAGACCCACCTCTTTCGCGCCAAGGAACTGCTGCGTAAGCGTTTGGTGAACCAATGAACGACGATTTCGACGAACTGGACCGGGCGCTGTTCGCCCTGCCCCTGGAGACGCCGCCACCGGGAATGCGGGACGCAATTCTGCGTTCGACGATCGGCGCAGGGGCGCACGCCCCGGCCAAAACGTCACCCTTTGGCACCTGGGATATCGTGGGACTCGGCACGGCGCTCGCAGTGTGCGTCTGGCTGCTCTTGTTACTCTTCTGGGACAAGGCGTTCGATGCGATGCTGACGGTCAATGCCGTTGCGCTGGTCCACGGATTCGTCGAACCGTCGACATTGCTGTGGTTGGCAGCCGGCGGGGCCGTCGCCGCCTGGGTCTCGCTCGGCAGTAGTCTGGTCCTCGCCCGCAACCGTTCGTGACCCAAACGGAAGCGCGGCCTTTTCGCGTTCTCGTCGTCGAGGACGACGCGCAGATCGTGCGCGTGCTCAAACTCGAACTCGAACATGAAGGCTACGTCGTCGACACCGCGACCGACGGTCTCACCGGCCTCGAAAAGGCGCTCAAGGAACCTGATTTGGTCGTGCTGGACTTGATGCTTCCCAAGATGGACGGTACGGAAATTTGCCGTCGCGTGCGCGCCAAGAGTTCCGTGCCGATCATCATGCTCACGGCCAAGGACCGGATCGCCGATCGGATCGGCGGGCTCGACACCGGCGCCGACGACTATCTGGTCAAGCCGTTCTCGGTCGACGAATTGCTGGCACGCGTGCGCGCCAGGCTACGCGAACGTCATCCGAAATCCAACGTCTTGACGTTCCGCGATCTGACCATGGACCGCGACCGGCACGAGGTCAAGCGCGCCGGAAAACCGATCGCGCTGACCGCCAAAGAGTACGGCCTGCTCGAATACCTGCTGCTGCACCGCAACAAAGTGCACACGCGTGACGAGCTGTTCAACGGTGTCTGGGGAAGCGATTTCCTGGGCGACTCGAACCTCATCGACGTGTACGTCCGGTATCTGCGCGGTAAGGTCGACGACGGCTTCGACGACAAGTTGATCGCGACGGTGCGCGGCGTCGGTTACACGTTGCGCGAGTGACGGACCACTAGTGACGTTTCGCTCGCTGCGTTGGCGCATCGCGAGCTTCTACATCGCGCTCCTCATCGGCGTGATCATCGTGGTTGCGGCCGTTCTCGCGGTGCAGTTGCGCTCGCTCTTGCTCGACGAGGCGCGCGCCAAGATCACGCGCGTGGGCGGCGACATCGCACAACTCGTGCGCGGCGATTCGGCGCTGAGCGCGATCGGCGACACGGCGCCGATCGCGCAAGAGTTGACGGCGACCGGCGCGCTCGATCATTGGGCGGGCCCCACGACGTTCGTCGAAATCGATACGCCCCAAGGCTACCCGATCGCCAAAAGCACGAACATGGGCGGAGCGAGTTTCGCCCCCACGATCCCGACGCAGCGCGACCCGGTCGTGTATAGCACGGAGAATCGGCCGCCGCTCGGCAGCCTCCTGGTCCGCAGCGAACTGGTCACCTATCCGGGTAGCGCACTGATCGTGGCCGTCGGCGAGTCGCTCGAGGTCTACGACGACACGCTACTGCGGATCCGCGACCTGCTGCTCGCCGTCATCGTCGTTGCGCTGCTCGTCGTCGTTGCCGGTTCATTTGCAATTGCCAAGAGTGCGCTCGATCCGATCAAGCGCTTGAGCGCCGCCATGGGCGAGATCCGTTCAGACCGGTTGAGCCGCCGCCTTGGATGGTCGCGGCGGCGCGATGAACTCGGCACGCTCGCCGCCGCCTTCGATGCCATGCTCGATCGGCTCGAAGAAGGCTTCGCGCGCGAACGGCAGTTCATTTCCGATGCTTCGCACGAATTGAAAACGCCGCTGACCGTCATCAACGCGAACGCGCAGATGCTCGAACGTTGGGCGGCGCGCGATCCGGCGGTGCGCGACGACAGCATTGCCGCGATTCGTGACGAGAGCGCGGCGCTGGCCAACATGGTCAACGGCATGCTGCTGCTGGCAAAAGCGGAATCGGGCGAAGACATCCCCCGCGAACGGGTCGCGCTCGAAGGGATTGTGGCGGAGGCGATCGGGGCGACCCGCGGCCGCGCGAACGACAAGGGACTGGAACTCGCGTACCAACCGTCCCCCTCAGCCACCCGCGCCGCCGTGCTGGGCGATGCGGGGCTGTTGCGGCAACTGGTCACGAACCTGATCGACAATGCCATAAAATTCACCAAGCGCGGCCGCATCGACGTAACCGTAGAGGTGGAAAGCGGCGAGGCGCGCGCCGTCATCGCGGTGGCCGACACCGGCTCCGGCATCGATGAGCAGAGCCTGGGCCGCATTTTCGACCGCTTCTACCGGACGGACGCGTCGCGCAACCGCGCCATCCCGGGTACGGGGCTGGGACTCGCGATCGTGCGCAGCATCGCACGGGTGCATGGGGGCACCGTCACGGCGGCACGTCGGCCCGGCGGCGGATCGGAGTTTCGCGTCAGTTTACCGATGCTCACGACCTTCCAATGACTGAGGCGCCCAAGCAGGATACGCTTGGGACGTGAGAGTGGGTGGCCTGCGCGGACTGATCCCGGCGCGGAGCATCCGCTTCGCGCTCGGCTTCGCCTGGGCACTGGGCGCTGCAGCGGCGACACCGGTGCGGGCCGACGTCGCCACCGTGGATAATGTGGCGGCCCCCATCGTCCGCGTCAACGTCGGAGAGGGTGACGTTACCATTCGCACGTGGGACCGCCCGGCCGTTGCGGTCGACGGCGATCCGTCGCTGCTGGTGACGCGTCGCGTCGTTCGGCCGCGCGGAGAGGACCGTTCGGTGCTCATCCCGGGCGTGGAAGGGCAGACGGCACGCGGGCTCGAGCAGTTGCCGCCCGAGGGTTTCGTCGTCTCGTCGATCCCCCCCGGCCCACGCGACCTGGTCGTGGTGCGGTCGACGTCCCCGAGCGACGTGGGCCCCGTTACGGTCCACATTCCCGCCGACAGCGTCTTCGTGTATGCGCATGCGGCTCGCGGCAACCTCGACGTGCACGATTATAAGGCCGGCACCTTGATCGGCTTCGTCGGGCGCGGTCGCCTCACGCTCGACGACGTGGGCGGAACGGTTTTCGCGCAAACCAATCATGGGGCGCTGCTGGCCAACGATTCCAACTTCGAGCGCATTCGGGCACGCTCGCTGATGGCCAACATGGCGTTCGAACGGTGCAGCGCTCGGCAGATCGAAGCGTCCAGCGTCGGCGGTTCGATCGTGTACGACGGCGGCAGTTTTCGACCCGGTCTCGCGCGTTTCGAATCCTCGACCGGCAACGTGGCGATCGGAACTGCGGGCGCTGCTCAACTTACCGCGCGTACGGCAGCCGGCGGACGAGTGTTCACCAACTTCACGAACGGCGCGCGCGTCGATGCGCACGACGACGCGGCCGCCGTCGCCGTCGGTAACGGCGGACCCGTCGTCACCGCGACCAGCGGAAGCGGCAACGTCTATCTGTACGATGGTTCCTTACGCGCCCGTTCGTCGCTGCCCCCGCCGTGGCGCGCCGCCACCCGAACGCTCGACCGTCCCCAGCAGCGCGCTCTGCAAGCGCAACGCACCGTTCTTCCGGTGCCGCAACCGACGCGCTTCCGAGCGCGCTATCGCATGACCGTTCCGACGCCGCGCGCGGTCACGCCGCGTCCGGTCACGCCGCGGCCGGTCAACCGGCGACCGCTGAGGCCATCCGCTAGCCGTGCGCACGGTTCGTCGCGAGGTGTATCATAGCGCCATGGCCATTACGTTTCGCCCGACGTCAACCGTCACCGACGAGGAGATTGAGGCCCTTTCGCGCGCCAACCCGCTGCACCGGTTCGAGCGCACCGCGCAAGGAGAACTCGTCGTCATGCCGCCGACCGGAACCGACGCCGGCGAACGGGAAGGAAAGCTGTTCTTTCGACTGGCCCTTTGGAACGAGCAACACAAACTCGGGCGGGTGTACCCGGCATCCACAGGGTTTCACTTGCCCACCACGGCGTTACGCGCCCCCGACGCCTCATGGATTTCAAACGAACGCTACGATGCGCTTTCGCCGGCGCAACACGCGGGCTTCGCGCGTATCTGCCCCGATGCCGTGTTCGAACTGCTCTCGCCGAGCGACAAGCCGGCCGAGATACGCGGCAAGATGCCCGAGTATATCGCAAGCGGAAGCCGGCTCGCGGTCTACATCGACCCGCGCCGGCGTCTCGTCGAGGTCTCCCGCCCGAACTGCGAAACCGAAACGTTCCTGGGCCCGACGACCTTGACGTTCGAGCCCGTGCTTCCCGGGTTCACGCTCGACCTCGCTGCGATTTTTCGGTAGCGCATAACGCGGCGTCTCACAGCAGAAACTTCCGCAGGACGGCCACGTCACGTTTCCAGGTATGCTGCTGTAGGACGGCCTCGAGCTTGTAACCGCACGCCTCGAAGAACGTACGCGCCACGCCGTCGGCCGGCGTTTGCAGGGTGACCTTGTGGCAATTGTAATATTTCGCAAGCGACTCGGCACGTCCCAGGAGGGCGCGGCCGATGCCGCACCTGCGCCGGCTCGGCGCCACGATGATGGAATCGACGTGGGCAAGCGACGCGGCGATCCATAATCCGAGCACGCCGACGACGACAACGCTTTCGAGTGCGGCGACTTCATGCTGCTGTTCGTGCCAAACGACCGGAAAGTTCCATTCCGTTGAGCGGGCTTCACGCTCGTGCTCCTTGCGAAACGACGTCGTGCGATCCGGCGCAACCGTCTCGACCTCGACTCGGCAATCATCGGGCGGCAACGGCCGCAATTTCCGTCGTCGCGTCGAGCGTCCAGTCATCGGAGGCCGCGTAGACGCGCAGGTTCAGTTCGTCCTCGAGCTCCCGCGCGAGCCGCTGCGGCCCCGCTTCGAGCATCTTCGTGCTGAAGTGCGTCATCACGGCGACCTTGGGACGAACCACCGCAAAGATATGGCGCGCCTCATCGAACGTGAGGTGGTCGACCTTCATGTCATCGCGATAGCGTAAGACGTTCACGATCAACACGTCGGGGTGATGCGCGGCGTAGTCTTCGGCCAATCCTTCGAAGTAACTGCCGCACGGCAGATACGAGACCGTCGCCCCGCGATAGGAAAAGTGTACGCCGTACGTCTCGACGGAATGCTCATGCTGGAGCGACGTACGGACCTCGACATCGTTGACGGCATACGGACCGGCGCTCGGTCCGAGGTAGTGATGCACCGGCACGAACTTCGCGGCGTAGGGAAGAATGACGGGTTCGCCCTCAAAGGCGTCACGCGGCGCCAGCAACACGCCGCGCCGCTTCCAGCCGCCGGTGGTCATCGCTTCGATCATCGCGTTGATGTCGTTCGAGTGGTCGAGATGCTTATGTGAAAGCACGAGCGCATCGAGCTCCGTCGGATCGCACGGCGGCAGCGCCGACATGGCGCGCACGAGTGCGCCCGGCCCCGGATCGACGTGAATCTGCGTGACCGCGCCCTCTGTGTCGTCGGGCGCAAACCGAAACCACATCCCGCCCGAAGCCCGAATCTGCTTCGCCACAACGAACCGCGCCCCACCGGTGCCGAGGAAGCGAACCGAGATCATCCCCGCTGATTTCTCACTGGCAGCGCAAAGGCCCGGTTATGGTTAGAATTCGTCGGCGCAGTCGCGCTCATCAAGTTCCCTGTCGCTCAAGGCCGTCGCGATGCAGTCAGTTATTTCGCGTACGCCGACGACGTAAAGCGTCTTCCTCGTTCGCACGTCGTATACGGCTCCGCGCCAATCCGGCACGGCGCCTGGCTCGTGTCGGGCCGGATGCCACATGCGAACCGTGAACACGCGCTCGACCGACCCTCTCATTACGGTTTCGACTCTACGGTAAAAGCGTGCGTCCGGCGAGCGGTCCAATGCTTGCGACGAACGACCGAATGACTCACGGCGCGGACACCTGGATCTGCTGCGAGGCCACGAGCGCGTGGTTGTTATCCAAGTCGTAGACGGCCAGCGTCAACGTGCCGGCTTGCGCCGGCGTGAAGCGGAAGTCACGTGTCTCGCCGATTGTGAGCGCATGGATCGCGATTGCCGGGTGCTGGAGCCGCGCGGGCAGGTCGCGGCCGTCCTTCGCGATCGGCGTCCAGTCCAGCACGCGTGATCCATCGGAGAGCGAGACGACGAGGTTTTCGCCGCCGAGCGTAAGGTCCGCAAAACGCAGCCGCTGCGGCACGCCGGCGGTTGCCGCGAGCGGCGGGGGCGAAAGCGCGCCGTCGATCGCCAGTGGCGGACCGGCGGGCTTCTCAGACGATTCCGAAATCATCACGATGTGGTCTCTCTGCGCATCGAAGTGTTGTCCTGGCGGCAACACGATCAGAGGACCGACGAGCCCACCCGCGAGTTGCCACCCATCGTCCATGTGCGAGTGGTACGTGAACGTTCCGGCGTCGGGAGGCACGAAGCGTGCGACGAAGGTGTGACCCGGTTCGATAGCGGGGGGCATGTGACCGTCCATTGACATGCCCATTCCCGCGCCGCCGTCGTAGTAGCTGTCCTGCAGCGCGATGCCATGCCAGTGAACGCTCGTCGCTTCGTCCATGCGATTGGTCACCGCAATCGCGACGGGGCGCCCTTGAGTGAGCACGATCGGCGGGCCGAGCGATCCCGTCGCGGGGACCGTGCGATCGCCGTCGGTCAGCGTGAACGAATTGTGGCTCAAGCCGAACCGCCCACTCGGCACGTCGCGTGACGTGATGTCCAGCGCGAGTCTGCGCGCGGACGCAACTGCAATGGGGGCGCGATCCCCGGGCCGAGGCACCACCTTGAGGGCAATGACCATCCCGCCCATCGGTTGATTCGGAAGATGGAAACGCTTGGCGACCGTGAGCTGCGGATCGCCTTTACCCGCAAGCATGTCGCGCAGCGGTGCATGGCGCGTGATGTGATCGTCGATGTGACAGTGGAACATCCAATCGCCCGCGCGATCTGCCGTCCACGATAGCTCATCGGCGTCGCCCGGATAGAAAGGATGCGTGACTTCATCGTACGCGTCGGGTCGATCGACGCGGAAGTAGAACCCGTGGAGGTGCATCGGGTGGAGCATGGCGCTCGCGTTGAAAACGGCCCATCGCACCGTCCGGCCGCGTTCGTACGCGAGCCGCTCGGTAGCCGGGAACGCGCGGCCGTTGATCGTCTCGAGGAAGTACAGGAAGTTCGGCGTTCCGTCTTTTAATTTGACCGGCGCGTAGAGGCCGAGCACGAAGACGTGATCGACGCGCGGCACGTGCGGCGCCTCGACGACGATCGCGCCCGAGAGCTCGGCGTCCGCGAAGATACGTCCATCGATGGTTTCGCCTTTGTCGCTTCCATAGTAGCCGAAAGCGCCGGCCCGGTCGAGGTCGAACTCAACGCGGCGCGTCGCACCGCGCGGAACGCGGAGCACCGTCGTCAACGCGTGGGCCGGTGCGGCGAGACCGCGCACGGTGAGATCGTGCGTGAGATCGTTACGGATGCTTGCGACGACGTGGGTGCCGAGCGGCGCGCGCACGAGCGGCCCCGGAATGCGCAGCGGACGGCCGGCTTCACCGAAGGCCTCGATCGGCAAGCCGATAGTCCCCGGCCCATCGGGATACCAGAGGCCGCGCCGCGCGACGAGCGCAATGTGGAGCGTGCCGTGGTTGAGAAGGCCGGCGCCTGCGGTATTGTCGTTCGAGGCTATGTCGGCGAGCGGAGCTGGCACATTCGCGCGCGCCGTTACAGCGACACCGGCCGTCGTCGCGAGCCAGCACGCCACGAGCAGCCCTCCCGCGGCAGCGAAGATCAAGCGCTTTGTACGTTTCATGCGTCGATTCTAGTGAGCGAGCGTGCCGCCGGCGTGCGCGACGCTCACCTCGTCGACGGAGAGCGGCTCCTTTCTCGCCTAGATCAGGCGCCACTGCGAACGCGTCGACCTCGAGGGATCAAGACGGCGGCCGCGGCAGAACGTCGTCGACGGTAAACGATTCGCCCGGATAGGCTGCAAGCTCGATGTCCCGGGCGCGCCAACAGCGTCGTGCGATAGCCCTCGGGCCCCGGTCCCCGGTACACGCGAATGACACGCGCGACCAGTTTGCCCGACTTCCGCCCTTGTTGGCGATTCGGTGAAGCCGGTTCGAGATTGCCAAACGGTTTCCGCCGCAGAACCGCGGCCTACGCTCTCGCCCTCGTAAAGCGACTCGTGGCCGTGCATGTGGCTGCGCGGGCACGTCGTCTATTTGTGCGGAGCAAACCAGACGTGCGCAACTCTTCCCTTGCGGACCTCGAAAATTGCGATGCTTTCCTTGGGCCAGTTTTTCTTGGGCGGATCGATCGCGCGCTCAAGAACGACAACGATCGGACCAGCGACGATCGTTTTGGCGAATATCGTGTGAAAATGTCGGGGTGCGGTTTTCAGGAATGCGTATCTCTTCTTCAATGCGGAAATGCCGACAAATCGCTTCGTACCTGCCAGGTTGGATATCACGATGTCGTCCGCATAGCATTCGGCAAAAGCATCAACATCATGCGCGTTGTATGCCTTGTCTTGCGCATGGACTACCGCCCACGGGTCAGACGAGTGGACGCATGTCGCGTAAGCCCGCGTCGCCGAAAAAATGCAGACCAAGGCTGTCGCTCCAGCGATCAATTTCGTTCTCTTAGCCACCTGCGTTCGGGCCGGCGTTTCCGCACCCGTCGACGATTGCATCATGGTTCGATCTCCGTTGCACTCACTCTACCGGCCGCCCGGGCCGGCCGCGTGCGTTCTGCACCAATCCTTTTGCTTCGTTTTCGCAGGCGCACACCAGGTTCACAACGTGGAGCGGCCAACTGTCCTGGCGATCTACGAATCGGTGGGGCTCAAAGCCGCCTGACGTCCCCGCCGATGGGGAAATCAGGGCGAGGCGATGGTAAAGCGAATTGGACGGAAGCCGGCATTCGCAGCGCAGCCCGCGCAGTCGACGATGAGTTTGGTCGGAACGAAATCCTTGTCGACGACGAACAACGCCCTCTGGCGCGCTGCGGCTCCTTGCAGGATCCGCAGCGAGGGTTTTTCGACCGAGTTCGTCGGGATCTCAACGCTGATGGCGTCCTTATCGGCCAGCGTATAATGCACGATTCCGAACCAAACGTCGTGCGTGCCGTTGCTCAGCAGCACCCTCATGAACATGACTTTCTGGTCGGCGGTGGGCGTCGGGGGATACGCGATTCCGTGGCTGTCGGCCTCAGTCGCCTCGCGCAGTTCGATGATCTTGATGCGTAGATTACCGTTGAAAACGGTCTGGCCGATCTTGCCCGACAACGCGCTGATGGCATTGGCGCCGCCGGGCACGGGGGTCGGGGCTGCCTCGGCGTTTGTAAGAAGTGTAACGCCCAGCAGTGCGCTGAGCATGATGATGTGTTTGACCATGCGGACACGTCCTTTTCAAGCGGGAGAAGTGGAGCGACGAGCAACTCCGGAGGAATAGCTTCGGAATTGTAGGGTCAGCATATCAAGGGCCCGTGCTGCCCGCGTGCTAGCCTGCGGTCCGATGCTTGGCGCACGGCGATGACGCAATGGTCACGCTCATCCGCAAGGCGAGGAAACCGCTGCGCGTAGAGACGTCGTGGATCAGGTTCGCGAAACGATTGAGTTCCGTGCGCGCGCGCTGCCCGAACACGCGGGCGCGCGGCTCGTCTCCACCGGCTGCAAAACCTCGCGCCGCCGCGTACAACACATAATGCGGCCAAAACGCACCGGCAAGCGACTCCTGCGCAAGCGCGGCGACTTCTTCTGCGCATCGCAACGCATCGCCGGACCGCCCCGCTTCGGCGTACGCCAGCGTAAGATCCGCGAGATCGTCGGTAAAATCCTCAGGCGCTTGATGCTCGCGTCGAAGGGCCAAACCGGATTCCATGTGGTGGATCGCTTCGGCCAGTTGACCGTCCGCGCGTTCCGCGTTGCCGAGGTTTGCCAGCGCCGCAGCTTCGAAGACCGGAAAACCTAACGCGCGGGCGCCGTGATGCGCCTCCCGCGCAAACTGCAGCGCACCATCGACATCACCCAACTGCAAGCGGACGAAGCTCATGTTCGTCGCGTTGGCCACGGCCATGCGCCGTTCTTGAACAACGTCGAGCAGACTGCTGGAGCGTTCGATCAGCGTTTGCGCTTCACCGAAGCGCCCAAGTCGCATTGCGAGCAGCACGCGGTTCGTGAGCGTCGTCGACAGAGCGCGCTTGTTCCCGGTCGCCTCGAGTAAGACGATGGCGCAATCGAACTCGGCCGACGCCTCATCGAACTCTTCGAGCCACGCGCTCGTTACGGCGAGCCGCCCGTGAGCCAGCGCCTCGGCGTCCCGATCGCCGATCATTTCGGTCAGCGGCAGCAGCTCCCGCGTCAGATCGCGGGACTCACGGTAGTTTTGAACGAGTAAGGCCGCGTGCGCGGCAACCCCCAATGCTTGGGCCTCCACGGCACGATCCGTTTGCGTCGACGACCGCTCGCGCAACGTTTCACGATAGTCACGAAGCGCGGCGTGGTCGCCGATGTTGGCGGCGATGTCGACGAGCAGGCTTAGGCACGAAACCTGTGCTGGGCCGTCGGCCAGCGTCTCAAAGAGCGCCAGTGCTTCGGCTGCCGGCTCTCGTGCGTCGCCTTGCCGGCTGCACGAGACGGCGTGGGCTGCGCGCCGATGGAACACCTCGGCTTGCAGACGAGGATCGCGATTACGCTCGGCAACCTCGGCCATCGCATCGATCAACGTCCGCTCCGCATCCGTGTCGCCGAGGCTGCGTGCCAACAGCGCGCGCCGGCGCAGCAAATCGAAGCGTTCGGGCAGAGCGCAGTCGCCAAGGGCGACCTCGAGTGCATCGAGGTCGGCGCGTTGCTCCGCACGATTCCCGCGCTGTCCGAGCCACATCTCGCGCAACCGCAAGAGCTCCACGCGCCGCGCCCGTTCTTTTTCCAGTTCGAGAGCGCGGTTCGCAAACTGCATCGCCTCGTCCATCGCAAAGACGGCTGCCGACGTGCGCGCCGCCTCGGCGTACCACCGTGCCGCGTCTTCGTCGAGGCCGGCGGAATCGAAGTGTCTCGCGAGGTCGCCCGCGACCGCGGCACTCCGATCTGCGTACGTGCGTTCCAAAATGTGCGCGATGCGCGCGTGACGTCGCGCGCGCAGCGAGGGATCGATGCCGCCATAGATGGCGGCGACGATAAGATGATGGGTGAATACGTAGTCCGCGACATTTTGCGCGCCGGCCTCACGCATGATCCGTCGGTCGAGCAGTTCGTTGAAGGCAACCGACAGCGAGCGGGGCGACAGAGCGGTCACCTCGCGTACGAGTTCGGCATTGCAACCGAATCCTGCGATGGCAGCTACCTCGGCAACCGTGCGAGTTTCGTCGGCGAGTTGCGACGTGCGGGCGTTGATCATCCCCACGATACCGTCGCCGACGCCCGCGGGGCCGGCCGTAGCGTCGAATCGCCTTTCGAGTGCGTCCGTTATCGTCTCGTTCAGAAAGAGCGGGTTTCCCTCGGTATGCTTGTAGAAACTTGCCACGAGTGCGCTATTCCGCTCGGGCAAAGCTTCGAGGTCCGCTACGAGGGCGGCGACATCGTCGCAGGTGAGCCGAGCCAGCTCGAGAGACCACAGGCAATCTTCGGCGCGGAGCTCACGCGCAACGGATCGCAACAAGTGCGACGGCCCCACTTCCTCGTCGCGATACGTGGCTAGGATCAGCATGGACGCTTTGCCCGCTCGCCTAGCCACACGTGCGAACGCTTGAAGTGTCGCACTCCCCGCCCAGTGCAGATCTTCGAGGATCAGGAGCAACGGACGCGGGCGCGCAAGCCCGGCAGCCGCCTCCGCGAGTGCATCCAAGAGGCGAGCCGTTTCCTGCTCGAGCGTCAGGGGCGCAAGGGCCGGCAGGGCAGCTCCGGACTGCAGCAGCCCGGGAAAGACGCGTGATAAAACCGCTAACCGCACGGGGGCGAGGGGCTGCGCGACGAGGAGCGGCAACGCCGAGCGCAGCGCCTCGATAAGACACTGGTACGGTACGGACTCCGGGCTCGAGGTGCCTCCGAAGAAGACGCGGCCGCCTTCGGCTTCCACGAAGGTCGCAAACTCGGCGCAGAGGCGCGTTTTGCCGATGCCGGCTTCGCCGCCGATCAGCAACGTGTTTCCGGCGCCTCGCGCGGCGCGACTCCAGCCGGCACGCAGCAGTTCGAGCTGCGGTTCTCGACCGACAAAGGGCAGGAAGGGCGTGCGCGTGCCACGCTCGGATGTGCCGGGACCTGGCGGGGCACGCACGTCACCAGGGATCGGCTCCCCACCGAGAATGGAATCCCGAACAGCAAGCGTCTCAGGCATCGGAGCGACGCCGATTTCTTCGCGGAGGCGTTTCGCAAAGTCGGCGAACGCTGCTAGCGCGCCGGCTGAATCACCGGCCGCATAGTGCGCGGCCATGGAAAGCCGCAGCACGTCTTCGCGCCAAGGGTCGACGGTGAGCAGCTGCTGGGCATAGCGCAGAACCTCACCATGTTCGCGTTTGTGGCGGTGGGCGAGGGCGAGGTTCTGGAGCAATGCTAGATACGTCCCACGCAGCCGCTCCCGCTCGACTACGACCCAATCGTCGTAGACGTCCTTAAGCAAATCGCCGGCGTACAGGTCCGCGGCAGCGGCGTATGTCGACGGATCTTGAGCCGACTTTTCGAAGGCGACGACATCGATGCGGCACGCAGCGCTTCCGTTCCAACGGACCGTTTCCGCGTCCGCCACGAACCACGGCTCGTCGCTGCGGGACGGCAGCGCGGTCGCGGCCAGATACAGGTAGCGGCGCAGCTCGGCCAAAGCCTTGTCTTCGGATTCGTCGGGAAAGAGCGTAAACGCAAGGGAGCTTCGCGCAACCGGAGCACCGCGCTGCAGGATGAGATACGCTAACAGCGCCAGGGTCGTCGACCGCTTGGCGAACCGCACCGGCACGCCTGAAACGCTTACGTTCGCGTGACCGAAGAGTTGAATGTCTAAGGGTTCGCGCTTCGTCACCATCCCATGTAGATGCCGCCGTTGATGTTCAGCGACTGGCCGGTCATGTAGTCGCCTTCGATCGCGAAAAAGCGGACGCCGCGGGCAATCTCTTCGGGCTTGGCGACGCGGTGCATCGGGATGCGTTCGAGAATCTTTTCCTGGATGTTCTCGGGGACCGACTTCCACATTTCGGTTTCGACGAAGCCGGGACAGACCGCATTGACCGTGATGTTGAAACGCGCGAGTTCGATGGCGAGCGTCTTCGTGAACCCCAGAATGCCGGCTTTGGCCGCCGAATAGTTCGCCTGACCGAAGTTGCCCATCTGGCCGACGAACGACGAGATGTTGATGATGCGGCCCCAACCGTTATCGAGGAGCATCGGCACGGCGAGGTGACAACAGTTCATCACCGACCCGAGGTTCGTGTCGATGACCTCGTGCCAATCCGTGATCGACATCTTCTTATACGTGCGGTCGCGCAGGATACCGGCGTTGTTGACCAGGACGTCGAGACGCCCGTAGCGCTCTTTGATGCGGCCGAACATCTCACCGACTTGCTCGTAGTTGGAGACGTCCCCGGCCTCGGTGCCGGCCGAGCCTCCGGCCGCTTCGATCTGCGCGACGACGCCCGCGGCCGCTTCGGAGCCGCGGATGTAGTTGACGACGACCGTCGCGCCGCTGGCGGCGAGTTCACGCGCAATCGATGAACCAATGCCGCGCGATCCTCCGGTGACGATCGCAACGCGTCCAAGCAAAGGTTTGGGATGCGTCGGGTCGGGGGCGGTGGCGGGAGCGCGTTTGGTTTCCATCGATTCGTCCTCACTGGCGCGTTGCGGGCGAGACACCTTCGCAGTACTTGCACGCGCTCCCTCAGTGAGATTTGCCGCTATGCACGGCGCGCACAAAACGAAAAGCCGCCCTGGAATGCAGCGGCGGCTTGTCCTTGTGGGCTGTCGGTTCTCCCGACGGCCGCTTCTTAGTTGTTGCTGATGGTTGCCGTGGCCCGGCTTTGGATTTCGTCGAAGCGCTTCGCGAGGTCGTCGATTTGGCGATCGGTCGTCTCTTTCACGAAGTTCATGTTCGAGATGCCGCTGTTCACGAGGCCGCGCATCGCGGCAACGTATGTTTCCTGCAGCTTCGTGCCGTGCGTTACGGCCTTTTCGGCGAGCTCGGCCGTCTTTTGACCGGTCGTCTGCAATTCGCCCACCGTCAATGAGACGATCTGGTTGGCGCGGCTGAAGTTCTCTTGCGCAACCGCGGCCGGCGTCAGTGAAGCATAGGGGCGCGCCGCGATCTCGAACAGCGATTTGGCATAGCCGAGGGCGCGCTGATTGGCCGACGCAAACGCGTCCACGAACAGAGTGTAGGCCTGACTGGAAAGCTCGACGTAGCTCGACGTCATTTCTTGATTTTGCATCCGTTACTCCTCATCGGGTTTGGACGGGTGCTCTTTGGCCCACGTCCCAGTGTAGAGGCTGAAGAAGGCGTCGAGATTGGAACGGTATTGCTCGAGGGCCGAACTCCACAGAGCGAGGGCGTCCTTGCCCCCGTCGGTGAGCGTGTACACACGCCGCGCCGGCCCTTGTTCTTTCGGATCCCACCAGGAGCTGATGTAACCGTCGCGCTCAAGCTGGCGGAGCGCTCGGTACACCGTCCCGGGGTCGGAAACGACCGCGAAGTTCTCCTTGAGGGCCTTCATGATCTCGTACCCGTGCAGGTTGAGATCCTTGAGCATCACGAGCAACCAAGCCATCAAGTAGTTTTTCGGGGTGCCGCGAGGCGGCAGTCCCGCATCAGTTCCGACGGTATTCTTCATGCCTATAGATGCATTCTACATATAGATGGGAGCAACGTCAACCGGAAACACCGGCGAACTCTGAGGCGACCTCGCTGACCAGGCAAACCGCCTCCCCGGTCACGACCTTGACCCCGTGCTGGTTCGTGACCACCGTCTCGAGGGTCAGAATGTGCTTCTCCGGCCGGTAGCCGGCAACGGTCGCACGTACGGTCACCGTATCGCCGAGGTAAACCGGCGCGGTAAACTTCATCGTTTGGCTGAGATAGATCGTGCCGGGACCCGGGAAGTCGGTCCCGATGAGCGATGAGATGTACGAGCCGATCAGCATCCCGTGAGCGATGCGGTGCTTGAATCGCGTGGTCGCGGCAAAGGCCTCATCGAGGTGGACTGCATTCGTGTCGCCGGTGGCCTCGGCGAACCGTTCTACGTCTTTGGCGGTGACCGTGCGGGTCACCGATTCCCACCTGCCAAGTTCGTAAAGCGTGGTTTGTCCCATATGTGCATATCTTCCCTAGAAACGCCGCAGCGCCCCGCCGATTCCTGCCCGTTGACGCCGCTGGTGGCGGCAGGAACACTTCTATGGTAGACTTATCGCCTGAGAGGTAGAAATGGGGATCAATATAAAGAACCCCGAAGTGGAGCGGGCCGTGCGGCAGCTTGCGACACAAAGAGGGGTCGACCTCACTGAGGCGATTCGCCTTGCGGTCAAGTCCGAGCTGAGCCGCAGCAAAGGGATCCAGCAAGGACGACTGCGCCGTATGCGGGCCATCGCCGATCACGTTGCCACGTTGCCCGTGCGCGACGTTCGCACAGACGAAGAGATTCTCGGCTACGATGAGAGGGGACTTCCTTCGTGATTGTCGACACGTCCGCCGTCGTCGCCATCTTAAACGAGGAAAACGAACGAGACCGATTCGAGCTTGCGATTGCGTCGGCCGATTGCGAACTCTCGAGCGTTTCGTATCTCGAAGCGTCTATCGTCCTGCTCCATCGCCGCGGCGAAGAGACGCTCGCGTCGCTCGACACGTGGATTGAGAGCGCAGGCATAGCCGTCACTCCCTTTACGCCGTCGCAAGCGCGGCTCGCACGAAGCGCCTACGCGAGGTACGGCAAAGGGCGCCATCGTGCCGGGCTGAATTTCGGTGATTGCGCGGCATACGCATTAGCCATGGATCGCGACGATGACTTGTTGTACCAGGGCGACGACTTCGCGCGCACGGATGTCCGGACGGTGCAGTCAGACTGACGGTCGGACGATGCCCTCACCCGAGCAACGGCACCGTCGGGAACGAACCGGCGATGACGCCGCTCGTCGGGCGGCCGAACCACTTCTCGATCACGGTCGCGTAGACGCTGCGGAAGTCGACCGTGTAGGTGACGTCGCCGTTATCGAGGTTGGCGAGCGACGGGTGCTCGCCGTACAGACCTCCGCGCAGACCGCCGCCGATCATGAACATCGGGGCCGCTTCGCCGTGATCCGTGCCGCGATTGGCGTTCTCGGCGACGCGGCGGCCGAATTCGGAAAAGGTCATCGTCAAGGTGCGCTTGTCGTTTCCGTGGGCGGCAAGGTCCACGTAGAAGGCTGCGACGGCCTCGGATAACTCTTTGAGAAGCCGGTCCTGCGTCGCTTTCTGGCTGACGTGCGTATCGAACGAGCCATGCTGCACGTACAGCACGCGCGTGCCCAAACGACTGCCGATGATCTGAGCAGCAAGCGCGAGACTGCGTCCCAGCGGCGTGGCGGGATAGGCCGCGCTCGGGGTGTAGCCCGCGACCAGCTTGGGCAACTCGGCCGCACCGCGTTCGGCATGGTCCTCGATCGTCGCGACCAGCGGTAAGTACGGCGACGAGAACGGCGCGCGCGTATCGCTGGCAAAGGCCGCGAAGGCGCCGCGTTCGCCCTTGTTGCGGTCGCTCGTCAGCCCATATCCGCGCAGCGCATCGATTGCTGGTACGTCGACGCGCTCGGCGATCAAGGCTTCGGGAAGTACCGGCGAGACGGCAACCGCGTTGAACAGATTATTGCTTGGCAGGTTGGCAGCGTCGAGATAACGCCCGAGCCAACCGGTCGTCGCATACTTGTCCGGAACGGCAGTCTGCCAGATCTCCGTCGACCGAAAGTGCGAATGGTCGGCATTGGGATAGCCGGCACCTTGGACGATGGCGACTTGTCCTTTGTCATACATCGCTTTGAGCGCCGCCAACGCCGGATTGAGTCCAACGCGCTCGTCGATGCGCAGCACGTCGTTCGGCGCCACGCCCAACGTCGGTCGGTACGAATAGTACTCCGGTGTGCCGTGCGGCACGACGGTGTTGAGGCCGTCGTTGCCGCCTTGCAGATTGATGACCAGCAGCACGCGGTCGGCGGCACCCCCCGGGAGATTGGGAAGCGCCGGTGCCGCGAGCGCCTTGGCAAAGAAGCCGTCGAAATTGGCGGCGAGCGTGAGGCCCGAGACGGCGCCCAACAGAAACCGATTGCGATTCATTACGTCACCCCTTTACGCCAGTTCATAGGACGGCATCGCCATCGTTAAGTAAGCGCCGCCGCGCATGCGCTGATCGAAGTTTTCACCCGAGAGGGCGCCAAGCGCCGCCGTGCCGTCACCACGCAAGTAGCCCTGCAGCTTCGCGAGCGCCGCCTCCGAGACGTCGCCTTGCACGATCGTGTCGACCAGCGTGCGGGCCGCGGCGCCGGCGTTGCCGGGACCGCCGGCCAGCAGCCAGTCGGCCGCGCTCATCACGGTGCCCGAGGTCATCAGTGCATTGGTGAAGTTTTCGCGCGCCAGAACGGTCGTGCTGTTCAGCCATGTGCTGCCGCCAGGCCACCCCTTGACGTTGGGCGGATAGAACAGCACTTGGTTCATGCGGCGCAGCGCCGCAAGGGCGCTCGGGTCAGCCTGCGGCACGCCGAAGAGTTGGTAGCTGCCGACGACGAATTCGACCGGGCTCTTGACCAGCGCCCGGTACGCGCGCGGCGAATAGAAGACATTCGAAACGAGTAACGTCTCCATGACGGGCTGTAGATTGAAGTCGTAGCGGCGCAGCAGCGCTGCGACGCCGTCGACGAGTTCGGGCTCCGGATCGTCGTAAACGAACGCTTCGAGCAGTTTGGTCGCAAAAAATCTTGACGCCGCCGGCTGCGAGAAAATGATGTTGACGATGTCGCGCCCATTGAAGTTGCCGCTCTTACCGAGAAACGTCTTGGAGCCGTCGTCGTAAAGGCGCGGATTGAGGAAGGCCTGCTCCGTTCCACGGCGGACGCGCAGGCCCGTCCAAGCGCGCGCGCTTTCCCGCACGTCGCGCTCGCTGTAGTTTCCGATGCCCAGCGTAAAGAGTTCCATCAGTTCGCGGGCGTAGTTCTCATTGGGATGCGCCTTCGCGTTGTGGATGTTGTCGAGGTACTTGAGCATTGCGGGATCGACGGAGATCTGCTGCGTCAATTCGCGCGCGTTGCCGAGCGCGTACCGGCGGAAAAGCGCATTCTGCGCGATGACTTCGGCGGGTGTCACGCCTTTTTGGATGGCAGCGGTCGTGAAATGGCCATGCCAAAAGAGCGTCATCTTCTCTTGTAACGGCGCCGGCGTCGCGATCATGCGGTTGAGCCACCAGAGCTGCGTCGCGAGGATCGTCTGCACTTCGAGTTTGCGCCGCTGCTTACGCAGTTCGACGATCTGTTGTGGGTCGCGCGCGGCACCCACTCTTGCAGCGGGCTGGAGCATCATCGGTGCTTCCAGGCTCACCTCGTCGGGCAGACTCGGCGCATCAGGCAGGGTGGATGTTGGGGGGAAATCGACCAGCGAGGCGACCGCGCTGCGCATCGGCAGGCGCGCGAGCCGGTGCACGTCGCTCGGCGCACCGCCAAAACCGGCACGCCGCAACAGGTGCGCCGCAAGCCGAACATTCCACGGGCCCGTGTAGTAGGCGAGCGGAAAGGCAGGCGGCGTTCCAGCCGGCCGAAACGACCGCGGGACGTTCGAGTTCATGACCCTATCCTAACGCGTAATTAGTTGCTGCGCTCCGGTTATCGCGCGAATCTAACCGGTACTTAAACGAAAGGCCGGCGCCGCCGGAAAACGAGAAACGGCGGGCTGCGGCGAAACGACGTGCGATGCAGCTGCTCGAAACGCGAATCGATCCGGCCCAGGACGCCTTTCGCGAGAATTACGAGCACATGGCGGAATTGACACGGGAGCTGCGGGCGCGGCTCGAGCGGGTGCGCGCGGGTGGGGGGGCCGTCGCCGTCGCACGACATCGCAAGCGCGGCAAACTCCCGGCTCGCGAACGGATCGAGCGGCTATGCGATCCGCTGACGCCGTTTCTGGAGTTTTCGCCGCTCGCGGCCGACGGCGTCTACGCCGACGACGTTCCCGCCGCGGGCATCGTCACGGGGATCGCCGTCATCGAGGGCCGCATGTGCGTCGTGGTTGCCAACGACGCGACGGTCAAAGGTGGAACGTATTACCCCTTAACCGTCAAGAAGCACCTGCGCGCACAAGAGATCGCGCAACAGAACCATCTTCCGTGCGTCTACCTCGTCGACTCCGGGGGCGCGTTCCTTCCCAAACAAGACGAAGTGTTTCCCGATCGCGATCATTTCGGACGCATCTTTTACAACCAAGCCCGCATGTCGGGGGAAGGCATTCCGCAAGTAGCCGCGGTCATGGGCTCGTGCACGGCCGGCGGCGCTTACGTCCCGGCCATGTCCGACGAAACCGTCATCGTCGCCGGCTACGGAACGATCTTTCTGGGCGGACCGCCACTCGTGCGCGCGGCGACAGGGGAGATCGTGACGGCCGAAGACCTTGGCGGCGCCGACGTGCATACGCGGCTCTCCGGCGTGGCCGATCACTACGCCACAAGCGACGAGGAAGGGCTTGCGCTGGTGCGTTCCATCGTCGCGAATTTGCCGCCGACAGCCCGCTCTTTAAGCGACGAACCACCCGCGTACGAACCACCCGCATACGATCCGCGCGAAATCTACGGCATCGTGCCACGCGATGCGCGCAACGGCTACGACGTTCGCGAAGTGATTGCGCGGATCGTGGACGGTTCGCGCTTCCACGAATTCAAGACGCGTTACGGTGCGACGCTGGTCTGCGGATTTGCGCGCATCGAGGGCCATGAAGTCGGCATCCTGGCGAACAACGGCATCCTGTTCAGCGAGAGCGCGCTCAAGGGAGCACATTTCATCGAACTATGCGTGCAGCGCGGCACGCCGCTGATCTTCTTGCAAAACATCACCGGCTTCATGATCGGCAAAGAATACGAGAACCGCGGCATCGCCAAGGACGGCGCGAAACTGGTCACCGCCGTCGCCTGTGCTGAAGTCCCGAAGTTCACCGTCGTCATCGGCGGCAGTTTCGGCGCCGGCAACTACGGCATGTGCGGGCGCGCGTACGCGCCCCGCCAGCTGTGGATGTGGCCCAACGCCCGCATCTCGGTAATGGGGGGTGCGCAGGCTGCCTCGACGTTGTTGCAGGTTCGGATGGACGGTGACCGAGCGAAAGGTCATGAGATGAGCGCCGATGAGCAAACGCGCTTCACGGCCCCGATCCTCGAGAAGTACGAACGTGAAGGCAGCGCCTACTATTCGAGCGCACGCCTCTGGGACGACGGCGTCATCGATCCGCTCGACACGCGTCGCGTCCTTGGCCTTGGGCTCGCCGCCGCCGCACACGCTCCGTCACAACGCACGCATTTCGGCGTTTTTCGGATGTGATATGAACAAAATGCACGTCCGACTTTGGTTGACGATATCTGTGATGCTTTCCGTCGGCCGCCTTATGCCTGACGCCGCTTCGGCACAGCAGCGTGCACTGGACATTCAGATGCAACTGACGGAGAATCGCATGGACTGCGGGCGCTTTACCGCCTGAACACTGCGGAATCGCGCAAGCTTCTTGCACAGGCGGCCGACGGCTCAAAGAACATATATCGGCACTGGCGTCAACATTTGGTTGCAAGCGAGGCCATAACGCAGCGCCAATTTGGGACTTGGCGAGGCATGGCCATTCGCGCCCTTGCGGATATGGGCGATCGGTCGTATCTGCCGCTACTTGAAAGACTCAGCGACGACGCGAATCCCGACGTGCGAACACAGGCTATCCTCGCTCTCGGTTTGTTAGGCGGTGAGTCGGAGCTGACCAGATTGACAGCTTTGGCTCGGCGGTCGACCAGTATGGATGAGCGCCAGACCGCGATCCAGGCCATCGGATACACCGCGTCGCTCAAAGCGGTACCCGTGCTAATTTCGCTCATCACGATGGCCGGGTCCGGTCAGCCGAGCGCATCAGTCAATTGGTCGACGAGCCTGACGCGACATTCGTTACCGCCGGCGAAGCAGCGAACGAGTCTGCAGTACCAAGCTGAATGGGAAGATTGGTGGGGGCACAATAAAGCCGGCGCTCATGCCTACGGACCGTTCGACTGCACGGGTCCTTCGTTTCCCTGGTTGTAGGTTTCGCCGCCCGCGCGCGCCGGTATCAGCGCGATGAGCCTTGCCGGCTGGGCGCTGTTCGGTGGTGACGGCCGCCCACTGACGGCCCATGTCTGCACAACTTCGCTCGGTAACCGCTTTGCGGCCGCGCCGCTCAGTACCGGCACACGCGGTATGAGCGGTGAGCGGTCGCCCGCACCGGCTGCTCCTTCGTCGCCGGGGTCATCGCCGGAGACCGCGCGCGGCGGTCGCACCGAACCGAAGAAGCGCTTCATGAAATCCCCAAAGCCTCCCAGCACACGGCGCCTGGCGCGCGGGATTTCTTGCGAGAGCGGATTACGCACTCCCCACGAGGGACCGCCTGAACCGGCGAGTGGCATGCGCCAAGCGTACCACAAAGCCGTTCCTGCTGCATGGGCGCCGACTGCAACTGCGCGGAGGCCGCTGAGGTCGAATTCGTCGTGATCACGGGCCGGCGTACGAAGTGGAACCGCATTGCCGCGTCGCAGACGGCGACGGCGGTCGCTTATGCCGCCTGCGTGCTGATCTGGGGAACGACGTGGTTTGCCATCAAGCTATCACTGGTGGGAATGCCGCCGCTGTTCGGCGCCGGCGTGCGCTTCATCATCGCCGGCTTGGTGCTCTACGCGTTCGCCTTCGCCCTACGCGTGAACGTCCGCCGCGAAGCACCGCCGTGGCGGCTCGTCGCGGTGCTGGCGCTGACGATGTTCGGTCTCAACTACGCGCTGACGTACGTCGCGGAAACACACTTGGCGTCGGGCTTGGTCGCCGTTCTGTTCGGGACCATGCCGTTCTTCATCTTCGGCTTCGCGCACGTGCTGATCGGGGAACGCGCCGACCGCAGGACGATCGCGGGCGCACTCCTCGCACTCGGCGGCGTAGCCGTGATATCGCTCGTCGGCAATGTGCAGGGCGACCTCGGGTATATCGTCGCGGCACTCGTCGCCGCGGCCTCCTCGGCGTTCGCGAACGTCTACCTGAAGCGCTTCGCTCATGAACACCCGCTTGCGACCCTTCCGCCGGCGATGCTACTCGCCGGGATCGGCTTGGCGGCGCTCGGCCTGGGGTTCGAGCACGTCGACTGGCAGCGCGCGAGCGCGCCCGTGCCGCTCGCGGCGCTGGCCTATCTCGCGGTTTGCGGTAGTGCGGTCGCGTTCTACTGTAATCACTGGCTGCTGCAACGCATTACCTCGGGCGCCATGGGCCTCTCGGCCTTGATGATCCCGGTCATGGCCGTTGCCGTCGGCGCATTGTTCGGAGGCGAAGTGTTCGGCGTGCGCGACATTGTCGGCGCGCTGCTGGTCATCGGCGGCGTATGGCTGTCGCTCGGACGCCGAGCTCCAAGCAAGCAGCCGCGGGTCGCATCGGCCGCCGCATCGCAGGCGGTCGCATGAGGTTCGTTTCAGCGGCGCTCGGGCCGCGCGGCGACTTGGCGCTCTTGGCTCTCCGCATCGTGGTGGGCGCCGCCTTCGTATCGCACGGGTTTCCGAAGCTCCAACATGCGACGACGTGGGATACGCGGATGATGCCGGGCACGCCGTTCTGGCTGCAAGCCATCGCGGCGTTTGCCGAATTCGGAGGCGGCATCGCGCTGATTCTCGGCATCCTGACGCCGCTGTTCGCGTTTCTGATCGGCTGCAACATGGTCGTCGCCATCTTCTTCGTCGCCCTGCCCCACGGCGCGAAGTTCGTCAGCAACACGGGCGGTCCGACCTTCGAACTACCGCTGATCTATCTCGCCGCCGTCTTCACGCTGCTGTTGCTCGGGCCCGGGCGGGCGTCAGTCGACGGCGCGCTGTTCCGGGAACGCGGCGCTCGCCGGAGACGTTAGATTTTAGCGTCGCTTTCACGAGGCGCGCCCGTAACGCAAACTCCCTAAATTCCCGCGTACCATTCGTAGCCGTTGTCTTCCCAGTAGCCGCCGTTTCCCCCACCGATGTGCTTGAAGGAGTCCACCAGCTCGATGCTGCGGACCCACTTGGTGCTCTTGTAGCCCAGTTGCGTCGGGATGCGCAGCCGCACCGGGCCGCCATAGTCGGCCGGGACGGGGCGACCGTTGAAGTAGAGCGCGAGTTGGGTTTGCGGGTGCGCGGCCTGATGCAGATCGATGCTTCCATAGAACGGCGTTCCTTGTTGATCGCTGTCGAAGGAATGGAAGACCACGTAACGGGCCTTGGTGCGCGGCTTCACGTGCGCCAGCAAGGAGGCCAGCAGCACGCCCTTCCAGCGCCCGACGACGCTCCACCCTTCCACGCAGTCGTGGCGCGTCGTCTGATCGATCAGCGCCATCGCGTGGAGCGCGGGCAGCGTAAAGGTCTGCGGACGGTCGACGAGCCCCCCGACCGGCAACCGGTAATTCCGAAAGCCATCGCGCTGCAAGGCCGCATAGACCGCGGTCGCCGGCGTCGGCAGGCTGTTGACCGGATAGTTGTCGCGCATGATCGCGCTATCCGGATAGATGCGCGCCATGCCCCGCGTTCCGATCGCGAAATGGTTCAAGCGTGAGCCCGCGGTCAACGTGCCATGGATCGTCGGGTTGTCGTTGAGCGCATTGGTTACGGGCGCGCAACCGGCCAGCGCCGCCGAGAGGCTCGAGGCGACGAACAACCTGCGTTTCACGGGCCCGTACCTTCGTGTTTGCCCAAACGATACGTTCCGAGGACCATCGAGCGCATGTTGTTGATGAAACCCGTCGCGGCGACGAGAAAGACGTGTCCGAAGATGAATGCGATCAACAGCAGCATGATGACGAAGTGCCACGTCCGTGCGAACTGCCGTCCCCCCAGCACGGTCGTCAGGGGGTGCGCGATCGCATCGATGCCCGGCGACAGTGCGAGCCCCGTGATCACGACGAGCGGAATCAGTCCGAAGATGACGACCGTGTAACCGGCCTTTTGCAAGGGATTGTACTTGCCGTGAAGCGGGGGTTCTTTGCGCAGCCGCAGATAGTACAGTTGCATCGGAAGCAAACCCCGAAGATCGGCGGGCCGCAAAATCAAGAGGCGCAGATCTTTGCGGACGGCACCGACGATCAGATACACGATCCCGGCGAGCGTCAGCACCCAGCCGAAGAAGAAATGCCAGAGGCGCCCGCTCGCCAAGTCCTGGACGCCCGGAAAGGTGATCCAGCCGGGAAACGCGCGCGCCGCTTTACCGCCTTGTCCGTCGTCGGTATAACCGAGCCAGTTCGTCGTCGTAAACTGGTGGCCGACAAGCGTCGTGGTCCCCACCGGAGCTTGGTCCGTGCCGGCGGTTCCGAAGGACAGAATCCGGTGCTGCGCGTTGCTGAGATCGGACGCGTCCAGGTACGGGGCAGCATTGAATATCTGAAAACCACTCATGATGAGCACCACCATCGCGAGCGCGACGATCCAATGCGCCAGCCGTGTGGTCAGCGAATGTCGCTTTACGACGCGTCGGCCATCAGGGACGGCTGACGAGCCGGGCAAGGCTCTCTCCATGGTGAGATCCATAGCGCCATTGTAACGCATCGACCGGCCAAGCGGACGTAAGGACCCCTACAGGCGGGCACGAAAGCCGCGCCGATGCCGAGTTCGCCGCCCCGCCCGATCGAGCGTCTTCTGATCGCCAATCGCGGCGAGATCGCGATCCGCATCGCCCGCGCCGCGCGGGAGTCGGGGATCGTGCCGCTCGGCATCTATTCCGACGCCGACGAACGCGCCGCGCACGTCGACGCGATGGACGACGCACTGCGCATCGGCCCAGGGCCCGCGAGCGAATCGTATCTCGACATCGGCCGTGTGGTCCACGCCGCGCGCGAGCTTCGGGCCGATGCCCTGCATCCAGGATACGGCTTCCTCTCCGAGCGGGCCGCCTTTGCGCGCGCGGTCATCGAGGCGGGGGTGGTCTTCGTCGGGCCCACGCCCGAGGCGATCGCCGCGATGGGCGACAAGAGCGAAGCCAAACGGCGCGCGCGGGAAGCGGGCGTACCGGTCGTGCCGGGCTACGACGGCGACGACCAAACCACCGCGCGCTTGCGCGCCGAAGCCGAGACGATCGGCACGCCGGTGCTCATCAAAGCGACGGCCGGCGGCGGCGGCCGCGGAATGCGGGTGGTCGACGACTTGGCGACGTTCGAAGACGCCCTCGCCGCCGCCAGGCGCGAAGCCCAAGGCGCGTTCGGCGACGATCGCGTGCTGCTCGAAAAGTACCTGACGCGGCCGCGCCACATCGAATTCCAGATCCTGGGCGACAATGACGGCACAACGTTGCATTTCGGGGAACGGGAGTGTTCGATCCAGCGCCGTCATCAGAAGCTGATCGAAGAAGCACCGTCGGTTGCGCTCGACGGCGCGCTACGCGAACGAATGGGCGCCGCCGCCGTGCGCGCGGCGCAGGCAGTCGGTTACACGAATGCCGGCACCGTCGAGTTTCTGCTCGATGCAACCGGCGCATTCTACTTTCTCGAAATGAACGCGCGCCTGCAAGTCGAGCACCCGGTGACCGAGAGCGTCTACGGCATCGACCTCGTTCGACGGCAACTGGCGATCGCGGGCGGCGCAGCCCTCGACCTACGACAAGAGCAGATCGTCCCGGGCGGCTGGGCGATCGAAGCGCGCATCAACGCCGAAGATCCGCAGCACGACTATCTGCCGGCGACGGGGACGATCACGCGCTGGAACGTGCCGCCCGCACCCGATGTGCGCATCGACGCGGGGGTGCGCGACGGCAGCGCGGTCTCGATCTATTACGATTCCCTGCTCGCCAAAGTGATCGCTTCGGGCCCCGACCGGCATGCTGCCATCGAGGCGCTCACCCGCACGCTCGCCGCAACGCACATCGGCGGCGTGGCGACCAACGTTCCGCTCCTGCTTGAAATCGTGCGCAACCCCGACTTCCGGCGCGGCGACACCGCGACCACGTTTCTGGGCGAACATCCGGCGCTGGCAACACCGCAACGGGCGGCGGCCGGCGACGGTCCGCTCTTCGTGGCGGCGGCGGCGGTACTGGCCGACCCGCGTTCGTGGCGGGTGGCCGGCGTCGGCATTCCGCTGCGGCTGCAGGGAGAGGGCCGGGATGTAGCCTGGACGGCCTCACGGACCGCGGCCGCGGCTTCCCGCGACGGTGCGACGCAGCCCGGAGTGCTCTGGCGACTCGATGGCGAGCCCGCGGCCGTCATTGCGGGCGAGGTGGTGGGCGAGCGCGTCGCCGTTCGAGCCGGTCACGAGCGTCATGCCGGCCGGGCTCGGGTGGATGCCGCCGGGGTGGAGGTCACCTACGCCCGACGCGATTACCGCTTCACGTTCGCCCCGCCGCCGAAGCTCGGCGGGGGCAGCGCGCAGGCAACCGCCGGCGCCGACGCCGTCGTCTCCCCCATGCCGGGCAAGATCATCAAGGTGGCGGTCGGGCCGGGCGATGCGGTCGGCGCGCGCGATCTGCTCGTCGTGCTGGAAGCGATGAAGATGGAACACCGCATCGAGGCCTCGCGCGACGGCATCGTTCGGGCGGTCAACGTCGAACCGGGTGCCGTCGTGCGCGGGGGCGCGACGCTCATCGAGCTGGAAAGCCCTGTCGATTCAAAACAGAAGGAATGAACCAATGAGCGCTCTCGATCTCGCTTCGCTCCCCAAACGGGTCAAAGTCTGCGAGATGGGCCCGCGCGACGGTTTGCAGAATGAGGCGGCCGTCGTTGCGACCGCCGACAAGGTTCGCTATATCGACTTGCTTTCGGCCAGTGGTCTCGCCATGATCGAAACCACCTCGTTCGTTCGGCCCAGCGCCATTCCGCAATTGACCGACGCGCAAGAGGTGATGACGCAGATCG
Source organism: Candidatus Nyctobacter psychrophilus (assembly GCA_014305025.1). Taxonomy (GTDB): domain Bacteria; phylum Vulcanimicrobiota; class Vulcanimicrobiia; order Vulcanimicrobiales; family Vulcanimicrobiaceae; genus Nyctobacter; species Nyctobacter psychrophilus. Next base: position 234,611 of record JACRTY010000017.1, read on the forward strand.
AGCGCCGCCCCGGCGTGACCTATGTCTGCTTGACCCCCAACCTGCGCGGACTCGAACGCGCCCGCGCTGCCGGCGTGCGCGCCGTTGCCGTCTTCACGGCCGCCTCGGAATCGTTCACGAAGCGCAACATCAATATGACGATCGACGAGTCTCTCGCGACGTTCGGCGAGGTCGTGCGGGCGGCGCGAACCGAGGGCCTGTGGGTCCGCGCGTACGTGTCGACGGCCTTCGGCTGCCCCTACCAAGGTGCCGTGCCCGTGGAGAGCGTGGTGCGCGTCGCCGCGGCGCTGGCCGAGATGGGCGTCGACGAGCTTTCAATCGGCGACACGATCGGCGTCGCGACGCCGAACGCCGTCGTCGACGTTGCCGCCGCGCTGCAGGAAACGCTGCCGGTCGAACGCCTGGCCATGCACTTTCACGACACGCGCGGCACGGCGCTGGCCAACGTCGTGGCCGCCCTGCAGATGAACGTCGCGACCTTCGATAGTTCGAGCGGCGGACTGGGCGGCTGTCCCTATGCCCCCGGAGCCACGGGAAACCTCGCGACCGAGGACCTGCTGTACATGCTCGACGGCATGGGCATCGAAACGGGCGTCTCATTGGAACGCGTGCGCGATGCGTCGCGCTTCATCTCCGGCGTCGTAGGACGCGACCTCGCGTCGCGCACGTATCGCGCGCTCGAAGCATCGGCGGCGCGCGCCGCGGCCTGCGCTTCGTGAACGGCGATCGCTTTCCGGGTGTCATGTCGGCGGCGTCGAGCGGCTGCATTCTGGCCGACAACGGTGCCGGCGCGCAGTTGCCCGATACGGCGCTCGAACGGATGCAGCGCTACCTGGCCTACGACAACGCCCAGAAGGGTCGCATCTTCACGCGTCCGCTGGGAACCGGCGATCTGCTCACGGAGGCAAAAACCGAACTTGCGACGTTGCTCGGCACGACGGTCGGGCGCGTCGGCATCGGCGCGAACGCAACGTCGATTGCGCTTGCGGTATCGCGCTTGCTCGCGACCGTCGTGCAGCGCGGCGACCGCATCGTGGTAACGGCGTCCGACCACGAAGCCAACATTGCGCCGTGGGTCTGGCTACGCCGCTTCGGCGCTCAAATCGACGTCGTGCCCGTCGACGCCCACGGTGATCTCGATGAAGCAAAATATCGCGCCTTTCTCGAGCGCGCGCCCGTCATCGTGGCCTTACCGTGGGCATCGAATGTAACCGGCACCGTTTTCGACGTCGGGCGTTACGCCCGCCTCGCGAAAGCTGCGCGCGCCACGGTCGTCGTCGACGGCGTGCAAGCGTTTCCGCACTTCGCGCTGGACATCGACCCGGCGATCGACTTCGTCTTCTTCTCGGCCTACAAGATGTACGCGCCCCATCTCGGCTTCTGGTACGCAAGCGATGCGGCGCTCGATCGCTTCGTGCACTGCGACGACCCCAACGTCCCCGGCGGCGATGCCCGGTACTGGACGATCGAGAGCGGAACGCAGAGTTACGAAGGGCTGGCGGGGTGGCTCGGCACCGTCGCGTACTTGCGCGGCATCGATGCCGAACCACGCCGCGCCCTGGAGTTGATCGCCGATTACGAAGAAGAGCTCTCCGCCTACGCGCGCGCCAAGTTCGCCGAACGCCGTGCGCACGTACGGCTGTATGGCCGCCCTCCGGAGCGCAACCGCCTGCCACTGTTCGCCTTCAACGTAGCGGGCGTACCGAGCCTGGAGTTGGCCGAACGCTTCCAGCGGGCACGGATCGAAGCGCGCGTCGGTGATTTTAATTCGCCGCGCTTACTGCGCTCGCTGGCGCCGGAAACGGGCGGCATCGCCGTAAGGCTCAGCTTTGCGCATTACAACAGCACCGAAGAGATCGACCGGTGCTTCGACGTCATCGACGCCGCGGGCGAGACTCCCGCGGAAAGCTTTAACGAAAGCGACGTGCCCGAACGCGCCACCCGATGAACTCCTCGCTCGCCATCCGCTTCGGAACCTTGCACGACCAGCGCGGCGAATCCAAGCGAAATGGGGTGCTGATCGTCGAGGGCGACCGCGTCGCCCGCGTCGGCGGCCCGGAAACGGAGGTTCCCGCAAACGCGTCGGTGGTCGACGCCGCGTGCGTCGTTCCGGGCCTCATCAATGCGCACGCGCATCTCGAAGCGAGCGGCGAAGCGCAGACGGCCAACTTTTTCAAGCTGACGACGCCGACGCAGCGCGCGCTGCTCGCGGCGCGCAACGCCCGCGAGGCTTTGCACGCCGGCGTAACCTCGCTGCGCGACCTCGGCAGCACCGAATCGATCGCGATCGACGTGCGCGATGCGATCGCCGCCGGAACGATTGCGGGTCCGAACGTCGTCGCGGCCGGCCGCGCCATCTGCATGACCGGCGGACATGGCCGCTTCATCGGACGCGAAGCCGACGGCGAATTAGACGTTCGTAAAGCCGTGCGCGAGCAACTTGGGGCAGGCGCCGACTGCATCAAGTTCATCGCGACGGGCGGGGTTCTGACTCAAGGCGCCGTGCCCGGCGGTCCGGGTCTGGACGAAGCTGAACTGCGCGCCGGAATCGCCGAAGCGCATGCCCATGGAATGCGCTGCGCCGCGCACGCGATCGGCGCGGCCGGCATTGCGCGAGCGCTCGGCGCCGGGGTCGATTCGATCGAACACGGCCATCTCGTCGACGACCGTGGGATCGAACTTTTCCTCGAGCGTGGAGCGACGCTCGTGCCCACCTTGGCCGCCATCCGCTGCATCGTTGCGGGCGGAACGGAGGCCGGCATGCCGGACTTCGTCATCCGTAAGGCGCGCGAGATCGACGAACACGCCGAACGCAACCTGCGGCGCGCGCTAAGCGCCGGCGTCCGCTTTGCGGGAGGTTCCGACGCCGGTACGCCGTTCAACGCCCATGGGGATTACGCGTACGAACTGGAGTTGATGCAGTCGGTGCTGGGCATGAGCGCGCGCGAGGTCTTGTACGCGACGACGGTGCGTTCCGCGGCCGTCCTGGACATCGCACGGGGTACGCTAGGGCCAGGCGACATTGCGGACCTCGTCGTTCTCGCGCACGACATCGAGAGCGATGCGCGCGCGTACCGTAACCCCGTATTAGTCGTCAAGAACGGCGTAATGGTGACGCCGTCATAGACGCTTACCCCGTGTTCGGTTTGCGTTCGCGCAGCGCCGCGATGCCGGCTCCCGCGGCACCCAAGAGAATGGCGGTAATCAAGCGGTCGTCTTCGAGCGGGCTCATCTGGAACTGCCGATCGAGCGAATAGCGTCCGAAGCCGGCCATGGCGAGGGCCATTGCCGCCGCCGAGTAGACCACGCCGATTTCGACCCCCCCGTCCTGGGCGAAGTATCCCTTGGGAGCGTGGACGGTGCTCATCGCAACGATCATCTGGGAGATGATGATCGCCGGGCCGAGCGGTCCACCAAGTCCGAGCGTGCACAGCACGCCGGAGACGATCTCGTTGTACGACGCTAAAGCACCGTACCGTTCGGGCGGCGTGAACCCAAGGCTACCCATGAATTGCGCAGCGCCTTTCGGGCCCGGACCTCCGAACCAACCGAAGGCTTTTTGCGCGCCGTGCGCGCTCATGCTCAAACCGACGGCGCCGCGCGCCAGAAGCAAACCAACATCACGAAGCATACCGCTGCCATTCCCCGGTTCGGACGAATCCAAGCAAACTGCGACGGTTAGAAATACGAAGCCGGAAGCGGCGGGAAGACGATGGTCGCGTGGCGATTGAACTTCGGGCGCGCGTGCGAAAGGACGAACGCCGAGACGTCGAGCGCGTCCTGCTTCGAGAGCGTGTCGGGCGGAGAGCCGAAGGGCATGTTATAGCGCACGAAGCCGGCCATCGTCGCAATGCGGTGCATGCCTGCGCCATCGTTGAACGAGCGCGCTCCCCACAGCGGCGGGCGTCCCCCGTCGCCCGCTCCGCTCGCCCCATGGCAGGCCGTACACTGCTGAGCATACACCCGCTCACCGCGAGCAATGCTCGGCGTACGCTCCGTGACGACGCGTTCCAGTCCCTGACCGGAGAGGTTCTCGCCGACCGGCGTGCCACGCGACAAGAACGCCATGTACGCCACGAGCGCGACCATCTCGTGGCTCGAATACGCCGGCGGACGCCCGTTCATGCTGTACAGAAAACATTCGGCGAGCCGGTCCTGCAGCGCGATGTAACGGCGCGCGCGTTTGTTCCATTGCGGAAAGGTGGCGTAGATGCCGACGAACGAGCCGCCGTGCGGCTTGGTTCCCGCACCGACGTGGCACGCTTCGCACGACATGCCGGCGCGCACGTATCCGGGCATGCGCGCCGGTGTCCGTTCGATGATGTCGCGCCCGAGCGCGATCAGCGCTCCCTCGCTGCCGCTGGGCAGCGGCGCCGGTGACGCCGCCGCGGTCCGTGCGGCAGGAGGAGGCTCCCCATTGCGGCTCGTGCAGGCGCTCGCGGCCAACAACGAACCCAGAGCGATGGCGGCAATGCGGTGCGCTCTCATGTCGCCCTCGTTTGGCTCGTCAAGGAAGTCCCCTCTCGAAGGGGTATCGCAGCAGCATGATCCGCTCGCAGTTTCTCGCATCCGCCGGTCTGGCAGGCGCTCTCGCCGTTCCTGGCGGTACGGCTCTGGTCGAGCGCCGGGCAAATTTCGACGAAGCCGGGTTCGAGCGGATCGTCAACAAGCCGGCCGACATCCGGCAACTCTACGAGAATCTCGGCTTTCGTCCCAGCGTGCTCAACAACATGAAGAACTCGCTCAACGGTCTGATCTATGGCTACGGTTACGATCCCGAGCGTGTCGCGCTCGTCGCCGCCAATCACGGCCCCTCGAGCGCCTACACGTTTTCGAACGACATCTGGCGCAAATATCGCATCGGCGACTTTTTAGACGTCAAAGATGCAGCCGGCGCAACGCCGACCAGCAACATCTACCTAACGCGGAAGAGCCGGCCGGCCACCGATGCAAGTCCGGACGATCTCGCCGGCCCCTTGCAGGATACCAGTATCGAGGCGCTTCAGAGCCGCGGCGTCGTCATGCTGACCTGCCATACCGCGGTCGAAGAACAGGCCGCTAATCTGGTGAAGAAGGGCTTTGCCCCGAGCGGCATGGGCGCGCGGGAAGTCGCTGCCGATATTCTGACGCACTTGATCCCAGGCGCCGTCGTCGTGCCCTCCATGGTCGCGACGATCGCCGTGCTGCAGCACCGTTACGCCTACACCTTTGCAACGGTGCAGTCTTAGGCGTGTAAGGCGATGGACGTTCCCTCTGCGCTGTCCGGCTTACGCGTTGCACTCCTTGGGCCGATCGCCTGGCCCACGCCGCCCCTCGGCTACGGTCCATGGGAACAGATTGCGGCCAACCTCGCCAACGGTCTGTCGGCGCGAGGGCTCGACGTTACGCTGTTCGCCAGCGGCAACTCTCGAACGGCGGCGCGGCTCTGCTCGGTCGTGCCGGTCGGACTCAACGAGGACCCGGCGCTCGACGCCGACGTCTACGGGGCGCTGCACATCGCCAACTGTTTCCGGCGGCGCCGCGCGTTCGATCTCATCCACAACAGCTTCGATTGGAAGCCTCTGACGTACGCGCTGACGACCGACGCTCCGCCGCTGGTGACGACGATCCACGGCTTTTCGTCGCCGCAGATTTTGGCAGCCTACTACGCGGCCGCCGAGCGCAGCTTCTACTGTTCGATCAGCGATTCCGATCGCGATCCGGGGCTTGATTACCTGGTCACCGCCTACAACGGCATCGATCCCAAGGAATTCACGTTCGTCGAGCGGCCCGGCGAGTATCTCGTCTTTCTCGGACGGTTCCATCCCGAAAAGGGCGCGCATCTGGCCATCGAGATCGCCAAGCGTGCCGGAGTCCGGCTCTTGATCGCAGCCATCCCACAGGACGCAACGTACTTCGAAGAATGCGTCGCGCCGCACCTCGATGGTGACCGCGTCCAGTACCTCGGCGCCGTCGAACGAGCGGAGCGGGATGCGTTGCTCGGCGGTGCGCTCGCGCTCGTGCACATGACGACCCGGCCGGAACGCTTTGGACTGACGATGGTCGAAGCGATGGCGTGCGGCACGCCCGTGCTCGGTGCGCGCATGGGTTCGATCCCCGAGATCGTCGTGGATGGCGTCACCGGTTTTCTGTGCGACGACGTGCCGGAGGCGGTCACGCGCGTACCACGGTTGGCGGCGCTCGATCGACGCGCTTGCCGGACGCGCGTCACCTCTCGCTTCACGATCGAGCACATGGTCGACGCGTATCTCGACGCGTACGAACGCGCCCTCGAACTCGGGTCGCCGCCGCCGCCGGACGGTGCGAAACGCGCCTCGCGCGCGCACGACTTTTGGGATCGCCCCATGGCTTTCACCGATATTCCGCCCAAGCCGTCCACGCTCGTTGCGAGCGTACCGAGCGCATGAACGGCAAGCGCAGCACCATCGCCGTCGTCTTCTTGACCGTCCTGATGGCGGCAATCGGTTTGCTGCGGCTGACCCTGGCCCGAGCGCGCCGGGCGGCCGTGCGCGTGCGGCGACACGATATCACCGAAAAAAACGTCGTCGTCCGAGTAGCCACGGACTTTGAAATGCAGGAAGAAGCCGACGACGCTGGTGACGATGACGATGTCGATGCTGAATTCGAGGGCGAACCGGGCTTCGAAACGCACGATGACTCATTCGTGGCGCTCGGCTCCCTCGAAGAAGCTCGGGATATGGACCATACCGCCGTCATCATGCAAGGCGGCGACGGAGCGCAGATTTATCTAACGGTGCCGGCCAAATACGTGCGCTGCGACGAGGCCGCTCTGCGTAAATTGCTTACGGCGCTCGATGCGCTGGCGTGGAAGCGTCCGAGCGCTGCGGCGCTCTCATTCGAACTGGCCCCGATCGGCAGCGGTGTGTTCAGCGATCTGGGTGGAGGCTCGATCGTCGACGGCATTTGGCTGCATCCGCGCCTGGAGTCGGCCGGCGTGCGCCCGCTGGCCGAAGACATCCTTTTCGCGCGCCGGCCCGTTCCCGACGTTCTGGACGAATTCCCACACCGCGAACGCGTACGATAACGCTTTCTTAATGGACGCTTAATACGCAGCTCCCATAACAAGGAAGTCAACTCGACGTTCTTACGTACCGCTACGCATGTAGGGAGAGGTTTCAGTACGTGTTCTCACGCCTTGCCGCTTTTGTCGCGCTCAGCGCTGCGCCGCTGTGCTGCACGTTCGCGGCCGATGCTCAGCCCAGCCCATCGTCGACGCCCATACCTCAACAGGTTCCGGCGCCGACTTCGACCACGACGCCGCATCCCTCGGGGCCGATCCCCGGTCTGCCGGGAGTAGCGATCAGCGGGACGTTGCGAGCCTACGATTTCGCACGAGAGAACCGCGTGCAGAACGCTTCCAACCCCGACCGCACCGCCTTCAACTTCGGCGCAAGCCTCCATCTCGATTATGCGCTCGGAAACACGCCGCTGCACATCGCGACGACCTACTTCGGCGCCTATCCGTTCGGCGCAAACGGCGTTGCGCCGCAGAAGAACCACCAGATCGACAACACCGTCCCCGGCTTCGCCATGTCGACCTTCGACGAAGCGTACCTGCGTTACAAGGACGCGCGAACGAGCGTGACGGCCGGCGACCAAGTCATCAACACGCCGTGGACTCCCAATTCGGATTCGCGCCTAAAGCCGGTCGCTTTCCAGGGAATCGATGCCAGCTATACGTTCGGACCAGTCGTTGCGCTCGGCGTTTCGCGGATGATCAAATTTGAGGGCCGCACGTCTTCGCTGTTCGACCGCAACACGCTGCTGACGAGTCAACCCGCGGGCAATCCCTCGTACAAACCGCAGGATACGTCGGGTTTCCTGTTGGCCGACTTGATGATCAAACCCAATAAGTACGTAACGGCTTCGCTCGACAACTACAACTTCTACGATATCGCCAACCTCTTCTACGCCGAAATACGTGGTTCTCTGGCTCCCACATCGCCGTACAATCCGACGGTTGCCGTCCAATACGTCAACGAGGAATCTGCAGGTCGCCGCCTAGTCCGTCGTATCCTGAACGATACGTACGGCGCCCTGATCGGGGCAAACCTCAACCCGAACGTGTTGTTCCAGGTCGGTTTCGATACCGCTCCCATCCGTTACGATACGATCGCCGCGACATCGTCGGGAGCCGCCGGCAAGGGAATCTTTTTGCCGGCCGGCGGAACGACCACCACGGCGGCGCTCGGCGGAGGGCTCTATCGCGTTGCTTATGGCGGCATTGCGTCGCCCTATTCGGAAGCCTACGCGACCGACCCGCTCTTCACCACGAGCATCTCGCAAGGTATGGTCGATCGGCACAGCGCTGGCACGTCGTACAAGGCGGGTCTGACTTTCACGCCCGACAACAAACGGGTGAAAGCCGTTTTGAGCGAAGCCTACTACGACTACGGCAACGAACTCGGTTCTAATCGAACCTATGAAACGAACGTGGACGTCACGTATTACTTCAGCCCCGTCAAGAAAGGCCCATACAAGGGCCTTTCGTTCCGGGAACGCCTAGCCGACCGCCAACAACCGACGCTGCCGTACGACTTCAAGTACATCCGCACGCAACTGGAATACGACTTCTGAATATCCGCGGGGCCTGCCCGGGAGGGGAAAGCCAAACCTGAAAGTAAAGGTTATACTGATCTAAAGTAAACATTTACTTTAAACAGAGGAACCCTCAGGATGGACCCTCGTTATTCCTTAGCCGGATTCGCGGTCGGAACGGCAGTCGGCTTGACCGGTATCGGCGGCAATGCGCTGTTGGCGCCGATCCTCATCCTGTTCCTCGGCGTGTCACCGACGCTGGCCGTCGGAACCGATCTCGCTTACGGGGTGCCGACGAAGATTCTCGCCTGCATCCTGCACTCGCGTCAGAGAAACGTCGATTGGTTCGTCGCCAAGTGGCTGATCATCGGCGGACTCCCGGGAGGGGTCGCGGGCTTGGTGGCCTTCGCCATCCTGCGAGCGCACATCCCCCGCGCACAACTTGAGGCCGGCATCAAGCATGGCATCGGCATCGCGATCCTGGTGGCCTGCGTCGGTATCGCTGCAACGTGGCTGCTGCGCGGGAAGACCGCGGTCGACGCCACGGCGATACCGCGGCGCCCCTGGACCATCGCCGCCATCGGCGCGCTGGTCGGCGTGCTCGTGTGCATGACCTCGGTCGGCAGCGGTTCGGTGACGTTGCCCTTGCTCGTCTTTGCGCTGCCGGCATATGCGATACGGCGGCTCATCGGAGCCGAAATCGCTTTCTCGGCATTTCTGGTACCGCTTGCGACGGCGGGACACATCGCGTTCGGCAACGTCAACTGGGCGATGGCGGCCGGCTTGGCGATTGGTTCATTACCAGGGGTTTGGCTCGGAACGCGGCTGTCTCGCTTGATCCGCGAAGGTTGGTTGCGACCGATCATCTTTGCCCTGCTCGCACTGAGCGGTTGGCGGCTGGTGTGACCGTCGCGGTGCTACTCCTTGCGCTCACCGGGCCCGACGTCGTTGCGCACGCCGCTCCACCGCCGCCCGAAACGGCGCGTCCCGCCGCACCGGCACCGACGTCCACGCCGCGCGTCCTTTCGCCGGTTCCCGGCGTAGCGGGTCTCGAATTTGGCGGACAACTCCGCGCGTACGAATTCGACCGCGAGAACGGCGTGCAGAACGTCTCGAACCCTAACCGTTCGGCCTTCAACGTCGGCGGTTTCCTGCACCTGGACTACGACATTGCACGGTCACCGCTGCATATCGCAACGAGCTATTTCGGCGCGTACCCGTTCGGCGCGAACGGCCCGAAGGCGCAATACAATGCCGGGGTGGACAATACGGTGCCCGGCTTCGCGTTGTCGACCTTCGATGAAGCCTACCTGCGCTACCGCGACGCGCATACGAACGCGACGCTCGGTGATCAGATCATCAACACGCCGTGGGCCCTCGCCGCCGACACCCGTTTGAAGGCAGCCGCCTTTGAAGGCCTCGATGTCAATTACACCTTGGGCTCCCACCTCACGCTGGGCGTCTCGCGCATGATCCGCTTCGAGGGCCGCACCTCATCCCTGTTCGAGCGCAATACGCTGTTGACGAGCAGTCCCGCCGGCGGCACGGCCTACAAAGCCCATGATACCTCAGGCTTTCTGCTGGCCGATATCACGTACCGCAGCAGCGCCGTCACGGCGACGGCCGACGACTACCGTTTCTACGATATCGCGAACCTGTTCTACGCCGAAGCGCGGGCTTCGCTGGCGCCCATGTCGCCGTACCACCCGGCCGCCGCCGTCCAATACGTCAACGAACATTCCACCGGGCGTGCGGTCGTCGGCCGCGTCGTCAACGAAACGTACGGCCTGCAGTTGAGCGCCAATCTCAACCGCAACGTGTTATTCGCCTTCGGTCTCGACACCGCACCGATGCACTACGAGACGACAACGGCGACTTCAGCCGCCGTTGTCGGGAAAGGCGTTTTCCTTCCCGCCGGTGGTACCACTGCGTCCGTCGCCCTGGGCGGCGGCCGCTACCGCGTCGCGTTCGGCGGCATCGCGTCGCCCTACACGGAATCGTATACCGCCGATCCGCTGTATACGACGAGCATCTCGCAGGGTATGGTCGAGCGCCAGAGCCCCGGAACGGCGTACAAAGCGTCACTGACGTTCATGCCCGACAACAAACGCGTGCGCGGCATCCTGAGCGAAGCGTTCTACGACTACGGCAACCAACTCGGGTCCAATCGTACGTACGAAACCGACGTCGACGTAACGTACTACTTTAGCCCCGTAGCGACGACGCCGTATAAAGGCGTCTCATTCCGCGAACGTTTCGCCAACCGCCAGCAGCCCACGCTGCCCTACGACTTCAAGTACATCCGCACGCAGCTGCAGTACGACTTCTAACGCGCAAGGCTCGGCGAGCGCAGGTCCGTCCACGAGAGTTTCGCGCGCCCGGTCTCGGCGCGAGCGAGGGCGTCCTCCACCGTCGAGGCGAGCACCGTGAAGTGCGCCATTTTGCGGCGCAGAGCGGCGTGGCGCTTGCCGTAAACGTGCAACTTGAGACCAGGATCGATCAGCAGGTCGGCAATCCCCGCAAGATGATCGCCCATTCCGCTGCCGAGGATGTTCTGCATGGCCGCGGGCTGGAAGAGACGCGGTTCGATCAGTGGCAGATCGCAAATTGCGCGCACGTGCGCTTCGTATTGCGAAACCTGCGTCGCATCGAGCGAATAATGACCGCTGTTGTGGACGCGTGGCGCGATCTCGTTGACGTACACGTCGTCGCCGAGAACGAAGAATTCGATGCAATAGGCTCCGACGATGCCGAGCCGTTCCCCGATCGTCTGCGCCACCCAACGCACGCGTTGGGCCACGACGTCAGAAACGCGCGCGGGCACGATCGTGGTCGACAGCACGCCGCGGTCGTGCCGGTTTTCCGTAATGGGGAACGCGATGCTCGAGCCGTCCGTACCGCGCGCGCAGATGATCGACACTTCGAGATCGAACGGCACGAAGCGCTCGTAGATCAGCGCTGAACCATTCGCTTCCGCGAAGCCCGCTTGCGCAGCTGCCTCATCACGTACGATCCACTGACCTTTGCCGTCGTAGCCGCCGCGCACGGTTTTAAGGACGGCCGGAAAGCCGATCTCGCGCATCGCGCGCGCCAACGCCGCGGCGTCGGTTACGCCGGCAAACGGCGCCACGCTGCAACCGGCATCGCGGACGAACGTCTTTTCCAGCATGCGGTCCTGCGCGATGCGCAGAACGTCGCCGCTAGGGCGAACGAGCCGCCGTTCGGCTTCCAGCGCCCTGACCGAGCCGAGCGGAATGTTTTCGAATTCGTAGGTCACGATGTCGGAGCGCGCGCCCAGTTCGCCGATGGCGCGCAGGTCGTCGTAGGCGGCCACGATCTGCTCGTCGGCGACCTGTCCGCAGGGCGAGTTCGGCAGCGGCTCAAGGGTCACGACGCGGTAACCCATGCGCTTCGCTTCGAGCGTCAACATGCGGCCGAGTTGGCCGCCGCCCAGAATTCCGATCGTTTCGATCACAAGCGCGTCGCCGCGATCTGCGCCGCCGCCGTGGCCGTGCGTTCTTCCAATCGCCGCAACAGCGCACCATCGTCGAGCGCGAGGATGCGCGCCGCCAGCAGCGCGGCGTTCTGCGCGTTACCGACGGCCACCGTGGCAACCGGAACGCCGGCCGGCATCTGCGCGATCGACAACAAGGAATCGAGGCCGTCGAGCGTCGCCGTGCGCACGGGAACGCCGATCACCGGAAGCTGCGTCTTGGCGGCCGTCATCCCCGGGAGGTGCGCGGCCCCCCCGGCTCCGGCGATGATGACGTTCAAGCCGCGGGCGGCGGCCGTGGAAGCATACTCGAACAAGAGGTCCGGCGTGCGGTGCGCCGAGACGATTCGCATCTCGTACGGCACCTCCAGCTCATCAAGCGTGGTGCCGGCAGAGCGCATCGTTTCGAGATCCGAGATGCTTCCCATGATGATGCCGACGCGCGCGTTTTGCATGCGGCCGTGACGTTCGCGCGCGCTTCCCAAGCGCCCTCGATCCCCGACACGCGCCCGAGTTCGAGCGCACCGCGTACGGAGGCGCCCTCGACGTGGTCGTGAAAGCGCGCGCGATGGCTCCCTTTCTGCTCGGCATCAACTACTGGCCGCGAACGACGGCTATGGAGATGTGGCGGCGCTTCGACCTGGGCGCGATCGACGACGACCTGGCGCGGATCGCTGAGTTGGGATTCAACGTGGTGCGGTTTTTTCTGCGCTGGGCTGACTTCCAGCCGGAACCCGACGCCGTGGAACGCGGGGCCGCCACGGATTTCGTCCGCCTGCTCGATCGCGCGCACGCCCACGGCTTGCTGACGATGCCCACGCTTTTTTGCGGTCACATGAGCGGCGTGAATTGGCTGCCCGCGTGGTCCCTCGACCGCACGAATGCGAGCACGCGGTTCCGCACGATCGTGGGCGACGGAACCATCAGCCCGTACGGCTGCGGCGATTTTTATACCGGTGACCTCCTTGAACGGCAACGCATGCTCGCACGCCACCTCGGTGACCGCGCGCGCGATCACGCGGCGCTTTTGGCCTGGGACCTCGGCAACGAGTTCTCCAACGTCCGCGCACCGCGTACGGCCCAAGAGGGCCGCGAGTGGAGTGCCGCACTCACGCAAGATCTATTCGAAACGTCGAACGTCGCGGCGACGGCCGGCCTGCACGGTGAAGACATCGAAGAGGACCGGCACATTCGCCCATCCTCGATCGCGCAGCCGTGGCCGTTTGCGACCATGCATGGATACTCGGTGTACAGCAAGGTCGCGCGCGATCGCAGCGACCCCGAAGTCGTCCCGTTTCTGGCCGATCTGATCGCGTCGTTCGCGGGCAAACCGGTGTGCTTTACCGAATTCGGCAATCCGACGTGTCCGCACGGCGTACGCGAAATGAGCGGACATGCGTGTCTCGACGAAGACGAAATGACGCGCTACGCGCAGGCGGTGCTGGAGCGACTACACCAGCGGGGGGCGCTGGGCGCGTTCTGGTGGTGCTGGGCCGATTACGCGCGCGAGTTGGCCGACACGCCGCCGTTCGATCGCGCGAAGCATGAGCTGACGTTCGGCATCGTGCGTTGCGACGGCAGCGAGAAGCCCGTCGCGCAAACGCTGGCCGCATTCGCGCGCGAACGGCGCGAGGTGCGTGCCGGGCCGCAGCCGACGCTCGCCGACGAACAGCGGTACTACGCGGAGCTTCCGGATTCGCTCGGACGCGCGTACGACGTTTATCTGCGCGCGCACGGCGCCGCGGTCCCCCAGGCGTGAAGGCACGCCGCGTCGCCATCATCACCGGCGCGTCGTCGGGTATCGGACGCGCGCTGACGGAACGCGCGGTTCGCGCCGGATGGGACGTGTTTGCAGTCGGGCGGCGTGCCGAGCGTCTGGCGGAACTCGAAGAACGTCTCAAGGGAGCGACCGGACGGCTCGCGACCGTGGCATTCGATCTGCGGTCAGCCGGCGCAGCACCCCGCATCGTTCGTGCCACGCTGGAGCGTTTCGGCCGCATCGACGTGCTGGTCAACAACGCCGGCGGCGTCGCGGTCGGGTCGATTGCGCAGCAAAGCGACGACGCGCTGCGCGAGCAGATGGAAACGCACGTGATCGTGCCGCTGGCGCTCACGCGCGAAGCGCTGCCGGCGCTGCGTGAATCGCACGGTCACGTTTTCTACGTCGGCAGCGGCGTCGCGCGCATTCCGGTCGGCGCGCTCGGCGCATATCCGCCGGCCAAGGCCGCGGTTCGCAACATGACGCGCATCGTGCGCAACGAGCTACGGTCCGACGGCATCGCCGTCACCTACGTCGATCCGGGCGCGGTCGCAACCGAGTTCATGACGCGGGCGGGTTTTGCGGGACCGCCGCCGTCGCTTGCGGCCTCACCGTACACGGTCGCCCGCAAAATCTTCAACGCCTTCGAGACGCGGCGTCGGGTCGTCAATGCCGTGCCGTGGCAGACGGCGGTCGTCGCCTTCGCCGAAGCACTGCCGGCTTTGACCGACTTCATCGTGTCGCGTGCGCCGCAAATCGTCGTCGGAAAAACCGCGCCGGTGCTCGCGGACGGCGCCACGGCGGGCCCCGCCGCCGCGTCGCCCCCGCCGACGCCCTTGCCGGCCGCGGCGCAGCTCGCTGAACCCGCAGTGGCATCGCCGTCGCCATCGGGAGCCGTTGCACTTGAGTCGGCCTTCGATGCTGCCCTTGAGGCGCCGAGCGGACGGATGCGCAAGCTCAACTTGCGCAAAGCGTTCGTGCGTGAACTGCTCGTGCCGGACAACGAACTGGACCTCGGCGACGTCGCCTTGCGCTGGGCGGGAATGCCGAATAAGAACGAACGCGCACTGACCCACGAAGTTCTCGAAGCACTGGCCAGCGCGGGTTTCCTCGCGCGGATCGACGAGGAGCGCTACCGGGTGCTGCGCGCGGACGACGGCGCGTGAGTCGTTGCGCTCTTCCGCGTTTCGCCATGCCTTGCAGCCCAAACCACCGTAGGGCCAACGGCGTCATGGCTCAAAGAGCGCCGCATGCGTAGGCAAGCGAGTAGTTGAAAGCCGCGGGAGCGATGCTCGCCGTCTAACGGTGCGCCTGCCGAAGCGATGTTTCGTGCAGGGCCTGGTCGCGGACTTCATCGAGAACCCGACAGCGACCACGCTGCCACGTTCCAGAACGGGCTTTGATACGATGAACTGAAGCCGTGCAGGCGCGTCGTGTAGGCGTCCAGTTCGTCGGCTTCCCATAGGGCGATCACCGGCAGATCGGCCGCAATCAGTCGCTGGACCGCCGCATAATCGGCGAGACGCCGCGTGCGGTCGAACGTGCGCAGCGCGTCGGCATCCAAGCGATCGACTGCGGGATTGCAGTAGCGCGCGTAGTTGTTGCCGTGCGGTTCGCGCGGGTCGCACGCGACCCAGTTGGAGGCATCGGGATCGAGGTTGGCGAGTTGCCGCTCCATGAGGACGTTGAAGCGCCCCTGGGCGGCGGGACCCGTCACCTCGACGAATTGCGGCGGGATGTACGTCTTGATCGAAACCACGATCCCAAGTTCCGCCAGCGCCTGCTGCAAGTAAACCGCCGTGGCGATGATCGCCGGTTCATCGTTGCGCATGATCATCTCCACCTGCAGCCGGCGGCCGTCTTTGAACCGGACGCCGCCCAGGCCTCGCGTCCAACCCGCTGCGTCCAGGAGCGCGGCAGCCGCCCGCGGATCGTAGGCGGGAATGTGAATCGCAGGGGCATAGGCCCATCCGAACCAGCCGCGGGTTGCATGCGCGAACGTATAGGCGCCCTGCGTGACCTTCGGTACGATGGCCGGGAAGTTGCTTGCGAGCACGATCGCGCGCCGCACGCGCACGTCGTTCGTCGGACTCGCCGTCGTATTGAATTGCATCGTCGCGAAGTCGCCCGTCGGCGTCCGCGCGAGCGTGATGCCGCGCAATGACGACAACTGCGGAAAAGCGCTCGCGTCCGCATCGAAGTACGCGCCGGCTTCGCCGGTCCGCAGTTGATCGACGGCCGTTTGCCGGTTCGGTACGAAACGCAGCACGAGGCGGCCGATCTTGGGTCGCCCGCGCCAGTATGTCGGGTTCGCGGCGAACGTCAAATGATCGCCGCGTTGCCAGCCGGTGACGCTGTACGGCCCCGAACAGACCGGCCGGCCGTCGAACGCGACGTGGTTGACGTCCGAGTAGCGCGCGAGCACGTGTGCCGGCAGAATCGCATAGTTTTCGTCGGAGGCGAAAAAGTATGATAAGAGCGCCGAGAACGGCCGGGCGAGCACGACGCGCACGGTGTAGGGGTCGAGCGCCCGCACCGACGCGATCCGATCGTAGCCGATGCGCCCGGCGGGAACGAGATTGCGCGGGTTCATGATCGCGTGGTACGAGAAGACGACGTCGGCGGACGTCAGCGGCGCCCCATCGTCCCAACGCACGCCCCGCCGCAGGCGGTACGTGATCGTCATCCCATCGCGTGAGATGCCGCCGTTTTGCAACGATGGAACTTCGCGCGCAATCTCGGGCCCGAGGCGCATGCGGTCGTCGATGCGCAGCAAGTACGAGAAGCACAGCGAACCAAGCTCGTTGCCGACGTAGCCGCCCTCGAGGATCGGGTTCAAGGAAATCGGTTCGCGCGTCTGCGCCACGATGAGGACGCTTTGCGCCGCAGCGCGTGCGGTTGGCTGATGGACGCATCCCGCTAAAGCGAAAATCATCGTCGCCGCAAGCCAGCGGCAGCGACCGCCCCACGGCTGAACCGGCCATGTCGCGCCCTTTACCGCTTGGGTTGCTTGCATGAGGGAGCCCTTGAACACCGGCTGTGACGACATCCGCAAATTCGCTCCTCAGAATCCAGGGGACGGCGACCGACGTTAGGAAGGTGCAGTCAATGACTTCGCGCGAGCGAAGTGTTCAGGACAGGTAAGCATGCCGTTTCGCCTCCGGGCTTACGTTGCCGCGGTCGCATTCGTCGTTTTGGGATGTACGCCGCTTGCAGCGCATCCTCTCGGAAACTTCACGATAAACCACCTGACGAAGTTGGCGTTTGCGCCACAGGTGGTTCGCGTGCGTTACGTCTTGGACATGGCCGAGATCCCGACGTATCAAGCGCTGCGCGAAGTCAGTCCCGACGGGACCCTCAGTCCGGCCGCGGTGGAGCGTTACGGTCGCCGGCGCGCCGTGGAGCTCTTGCCTCAACTCACGTTGACCGTCGACGGGACGCAAGTGCCCATGACGCTCGACGACGCGCACGCACGCTTGCGCCCCGGTGCCGGCGGTCTGCCGACCTTCTACCTTACGGTCGACGCGCATGCACCGCTGACGGGCGGCAGCACCGGGACTCGGAACATGGTCTATAACGACGGGACGTTCGCAGGGCGGCTCGGCTGGCACGATGTCATCGTGCTGCCGGCGACCGAACCGACGCGCGAATTGACCGCCTATCCGAACGCCCTGCTCGGTTCACCGCGCACGACCACGGCCGTCGATGTCGCGCTCGGCGCCAATGGAAGCGCTCGCGTCCACGCGCACGATGACGTGACTGCGGCCCAAAACGCCGGCGTCCCATCGTTCGGCCGCTCCAACCAGCTCTCCGACATGCTCCGCAAGGGCACCGGCGACTGGAGCTTCGTCCTGCTGACGTTTTTGGTTGCAATCGTGCTCGGCGCCCTGCATGCGCTGGAACCCGGCCACGGTAAGACGTTGCTGGCCGTGTCCCTCGTCGGCGCGCGCGCGACGGTCAAGCAGGCGGCAATTCTCGCCGGCGCACTGACCGTTGCCCATACGGTCGGCGTGCTGGCGCTCGGTGTGGCGATCAACCTCTTCAAAGGTTACTTCGTCCCCGAAAACATCTACCCGTGGATCACGCTGCTCTCCGGCATCGCCATCGCCGTCATCGGCGCGCGCGCCGTGCAAAAGCAACTGCTTAACCGGCGATCCCTCGCTTTTGCGGGCGCATCGGTCGGAGCCGGCGCCCATGTCCACGACCACGTTCACCATGCCCACGAGCACGGGCCGGGCCATACGCACGATCACGATCACGATCACGGCCACCTTCATGCTCACGGACCTGAAGCCGGTCGCGCGCATGGCCTCCACGCCCATCAGGCGCACGGGCATGAATCGACCCACACGCACGATCACGAGCATGCACCCGATCACGCGCACCATTCGCCTGCGCCGGGACACGACCACGGCCACGCCCACAGCCACGATGCGGACGATCTGGACCATGCGCGAGCCCATGCGATTCCCGGGAGCGCCCCTCTCAAGTTCGGGGGCACCGTCTGGGCCGCGATGAGCGGCGGCATTGCGCCCTGTCCGGCGGCGCTCGTCGTCTTGCTGGCCGCGCTTGCGTTTAACGAAGTGCTCTACGGCATCTTCGTGATCGTCGCGTTCAGCTTCGGGCTAGCGACCACGCTGACGGGGCTCGGGATCGCCGTCGTGCGCGGCGCGGGCTGGCTGCAGCGGCGTCCGCAGTTCGACCGTTTCGTGCGCGTCGGGCCGCTCGTCTCGGCGGCCGTCATCTCGACAATCGGCGCCATCATGGTCGGCCAGGGCTTTGCGCAGCAAGGCGTCAGCATCTCGCCGTTTGCGATCACCGCCGCCGTCGCGCTGGCGATCGTCGGTTACGGTTTTTCGCGCCCGCTCGGGCACCGTCAGGCGAAGCCGGCGTGACCTTTCAAGATATCGACGTCGGTTTCGCGATAGCCGCGATGCCGAGCGTCGTGTTCGCGTACGTGTCCCTAAAGACGCGACGGCCGCGAACCGTACCCTCCCCCGAGACCATCACCACTACCTGAGAGGAAACGACCCCATGAAACTAAAGCGGATCATAGGAGCGGTAACGGCGGTCGTCGCCCTCACCGCGGCCGGCATCCTCTACGCCGCCAACCCGGCGAAGAGTTCCGACCACCAAGACACCTACAACCTCGCCACGCGCTCGAACACGTCGGCCGATATCACGGACGTCTTCGTGTTCCCCGCGCCGGACAACGCGAACAACGTCGTCTTTGCGATGAACGTCTCGCCGCTCATTCCACCGGGAGGAGGGCCGACGAAGTTCTTCGATCCGACGCTGATGTGGCAGTTCAAAATATCCCACGCATCCTCGGGCGTCGAGGATCAGGTGATCCAACTCGGCGTGTCGGGCACGGGCGCAAGTCAGATCATCACGATGTACGGTCCCGGCGCCCCCAATGAAGTCGGCACGACGAATACGTTCTTGAAAACGGCGGCCGGCAGCACGACGTACGGCAACAGCGCAAAACTTCAGAACAACACGATCCAACTGTTCGCCGGTCCGCGCACGGACGTGTTCTTCTTCGACCTCTTCGCATTCTTCACGTTCGCGGGCGACCGCAACTACGGGACGCATACGTCGCAGAGCGACCCCGGACCGGAGACTGGAACGAATCCCGAGGGGCTCTGCAACGGCAACACGGCATCGAACATCTCGGGGCTCGCGCCCTCGTACGATCAGCCGCCCACGCACCCGAATCCGGGATGTCCGACGCCTCCCGTGCAGCCGGCAAGCTTCAACGGCTTTCCTGCAGGAACGATGTCGAACACGCCGGTTGCAGCGTTCGGCGAAACCACTGCATCCAATCCGGCACTGGGTAACTACGCTTGCAGCACGACGCCGACGTTCCCCGCTAGTGACACGTTGTTCGCGGGCCCCTTCAACGTTCTGACGTACGTCGTCGAAGTGCCAAAGTCGCTGATCAGCGGCCCTCCCTTCAACACGTCGAACATCCACGTTTGGGCCACCGTCAACTCCTCGACGGGCAGCTAGGAGCACTACGACATGATGAACCACACGAAAATCGTTACGGTCCTCGCTGCGCTCGGCTTCGGCTTAGGCTTCGCCGGCTGCAGCAATAGCCCGGTCGTCCTAACGCCGGGGCATCCGGCTGGTCCCAACGCGAAGTACATCCAGATCGAGCGGCTTTCACGCCCGGCGATCAAAGAAGTCTTCGAGCCGTTCCAGCATCACCAGATCTCGAATGCCGCGGAACCGTATAACGACCCGACGATCAAAGCCGACATCGCCACGACTGAAGACGCGATCCGATACGGCGGGACACCTGCCTCGGGCCCGGACTACGGCGCGGCGCTGCAAGGCATCCTGTATCCCGACGAATACGCGGTTAACCTCAACGGCGGCAACCCGACGACGAAGACCCAGGGTGAGTATTTTCTAAGCAACGAAGTGACTGGTTCGTTCGGCGGCCGAGCGCCCAACGACGACGTCATCAACCTCGAACTTGGCATTTTGTTCGGAAACACGATACCCGCACTCGGTCTGGCGCCGGACGATGGCAAAGAAAACACGTGTCTGTCGTCCCAGAACATCGCGGGCCCGTATGTTTACGGTGGGCAAAATCCAAAGAAGACCGCCACCGGAAGCTTCCCCTACTTCCCCACCCCGTCCTAACGTAGGCCGGAGTCTCACAGCGACGCCCTCCATGGTCAGCCGGCCTTGGAGGGCGTCTTGAATAAACGAGTCATGGCACGAATTCAAACCGTAGCGACCTGGGGCGTAGCGGCGGTTGCGCTGATCGCGATCGCGTTATGGCCGCTCTACATCAAGCACAGCGAAAGCGTCGCACGCGCCGCCGCTCTGCCGACGATGGCGCCCATCACGCGCGACTACGAGCAGCGCGGCAAGCTGATCGCCTTTTGGGAACGCATGGCCGGCAAGCATAACCCGCAGGACATGCTCAGCCCGCGAACGCTCGCCTTTCAATACTTGCAACGCTACCGCGAGAAGGGCGACATCGACGACGTCCTGCGAGCGCAGCACATGGCTTACGTTTCGCTGAAGGCGCAACCATACGGCAATATCCCGGCCATGGTGGCGCTGGCGTCGGTCGATCTCACGCTGCACAAGTTCTATCAGGCGCTGGCGCTGACCAAGTACATCGAGACGCAAGACCCGGGCGACCGGGAAATGCAGATTCGCGAAGCGTCGCTCGATCTCGAGGTCGGCCGTTACGATGCCGCCAAGCGCATCATCGACCGTTTGGGACCGCCCAAAAATTTTGACATTTCGCGCGACACGCTGGTCACCCGCTACGACGAACTTACCGGGCACCTCGATGAAGCGCGCGATCTGATCCAGCGGCCGACCGCCGATCAGAACAGCCTCTTCGACTCACCCGCGCAAACGCGCGCGTGGTTCTACTTCCGCGAGGGCGAGTTGGCGTTCGAAGCCGGCGCCAACGACGAAGCGATCGCCGACGAGCAAAAAGCGAACGAGATCTTCCCGAATTTCGCCGACGCGCAGCGCTTCAAAGCGCGCTTTGAATGCGCCCTCAAGAAGTGGCAAGAGTGCCTCACCGATGCGGCCGCTTCGGCCGCCGTCATTCCGTATCCCGAAACGCTCGGCTACGAAGTCGATGCCGATCGGGCGCTGGGGAAGAACGCCGATGCCGATCAGACGAACGGCCTGATCCGCACGATCGAGCGCATCGGCAATAAGCAACACATTTCCGACAGGCTGCTCGCGATCTACTATTCGTCGCACCATCTGTATCCCGACGATGCGTACGAGATTGCCAAGCGGGAGTTGCAAGCCCGCGATGACATCCTTACCGAAGACACGCTCGCCTGGGCCGCGGCGATGGACAACCGCTGGGACGTGGCCCGCGCCGAAAGCCGCAAAGCGATGCGCTTCGACACGCAGATATCGATCATGCAATACCATGCCGGCGTCATTGCCGAGCACTTCGGTGAGCGCGCCGAAGCGCGCCGCCGCTTCGAGAAGGCACTTGCGCTCAATCCGCAGTTCGACGCCGTGTACGCCGATGACGCACGCGCTCGGCTTGCGGCCCTGCCTTCCTAAACCGACGTTCCCCTGAGACGGGCGGCCCGACAAGGTGGGCGGCCGGTCACGTCCAGCGGGCTTTGCGGGCCCGTCGGCGTAATCCGACTGCCATGAAGAACGCTCGTCCCATCGCGGGACTGCTCGCGCTCGGCGCCTTTGTCGCCGCCACGGTGCTCTACGCCCATGTGCCCGTTCGCGGCTTCGATCTGCGCGGCTCGCCGGTGCTGGTAAAGCGTCCCGGCGCGGATATCACCGACACCTATTTCTTCCCGAGTCCGACGAACCCGAGCAACGTGGTGGCGGTCATGGACGTGTACCCGCTCATCCCGCCCGGTGCCGGCACAACGACGTTCTTCGACCAAAGCGTCTTGTATACGATGAAGTTCGACAATCGTTACGCGAACGAATCCATAACGCCAGGGTCGCGGCCGGTCGAGGATCTGGTTTTGCAATTCTCTTTCGGACCCGCTGGTAACGGCTCGCAACAGGTGTTCGTCTACGGTTTCGGCGCCCCGGTCACTGTCGGCGCGAGCACCAAACTCATTAACTCCGGCGCACCCTCCGGCGTGGGCTTCATCAATAAGTCGTTCGCGGTCGCCAACGGCGCAAGCTCGATCAACGTCTTCGCCGGTGGGCGGCGCGATCCGGACTTCTTCAACGCATCGCAGTTTTATAACATCTTTCCGGATCGCAATCAGGGCAGTACTGCGCCGAGCTGCTTGCCTGGCGGCTCAGGCACCTGTCCGCAAGGCTTCAACTCTGCCCCCGGCACCGATCTTTTCGCAAACTCGAACGTGCTGAGCATCGTCGCAGAGTTTCCCCGCACGTTGATCGCCGGCACGGGAAACGGTGTCGTCGCATATTGGGCGACGACGAGCACGACGAGCGGGCAATAGGAGCACACATGCAACGCATTCTCATCATTGCCTGTGCAACCGCATTCGGCGTCGCGTCGCTCGCGGCGTGCAGCAACGACCCGACGCTCATTACGAACGGCGGCAACACCACCGGCCAAAACCTAACGTTCCTGCAGGTCGACCGCATCGGGAAGCCAGGCATCAAGGAACTATTCTTGCCGTACGCTTCTCACGACGCATTCAATCGTGACGTCCCGCAGAACGACGTCAAAAACACCGGATCGCAGATCAACACGTTCATGACGGGCACCGCCGGCCGCAGCGCCGCCGTCTCACAGTACGTGCAGTCGCTGCTGCTACCCGATGCGCTGATCGCGAACCTCGCCGACACGTCGCCGCGCGCCAGCTATCTCGGGTACGAGACGCTCGGCGGCATCAAAGACGATTGCACCGGTGCCGCGCCGACGACGTTCGGCGGCCGCAGTCTCACCGACGACGTCGTCAACGCGATGCTCGGCCTCGCGTTCGGCTACACGGCAACGACCGTACCCGCTCCCAATGCACCCAACGCCTCACGCACGGCCCTCGGCCTTGCCCCTGCACCCGAGGACGGGAGAGAACGAGCGGGCCAGAACGGCACGCCGCAACTCGTCAACCAGAACATCGGCTGCGCGAACAAAGGGCTCATGCTAGGAAGTTTCCCGTACCTCGGCAACCCGATTTAGAAACCGGCGCTGCCGATGACTGCGGCAGGTAACGGCCCGTGCAAACCGTAGTACAGTCGGCCGGCCGCAAGGGAATACGCGCGGCTCGTGGGGATGTAGCTCAGCTGGTAGAGCACTTGCTTCGCATGTAAGGGGTCGGAGGTTCGAGTCCTCTCATCTCCACCACCTTAGAAAGCCCGTAACGACGGGCTTTTTTGATGCCCCGTGACTTGGCGCCGCGGTACCTCCAAAGAGCCAGATACAACCTAAACCACAACCTATTTTGACTTTCGCGGTTCCAGCAGCAGCGCGTCGATTGCGTCGGCAGCCTCACGCTGAATGCCAGGGAGCACGTGCGCGTAGCGGTCCTGCGTCAGGCGGACCGTCGAGTGCCCGAGCCGCTCCGCGAGCACTTTCGGCGCAACGCCTTCAGCGATTCCGAACGACGTCATCGCGTGACGAAGACCATGGATCGTCACGTCCTCGATTCGAGCGCGCTTCAGGATTGGCTCAAAGTGCTGCCGGCGCACGTTGCTCCGACGTAGCGGCGTTCCGGCGAGCGTCGTGAAGACGAGAGGTGAGCCGTGTCCTTCTTCGGCAGCGGCATCCCGACGCCGGCGAAGTGCTTCGATCGCCAGGGCGCCGAGTTCAATCGGTCGCCGCGAACCGCGCGTCTTCGGCTCGCCCAGCTCGAGGGTTCCTCCGACCTCGACGAGCGATTGCCGGATCGCGAGGCGGCGGTGCTCGAGGTCAACATCTTTCCACTTGAGGCCGAGCGCCTCACCGAGGCGTAGTCCCGCAGTGAGGAGCAGCACGAAGAGCGCCTCAAGACGATCGTCGCGCGCTGCCGCGATCAGGCGACGCGCCTCTGCGGCGGTGAGGGTATGCCGCTCCGCCGGCCGCGGCGTTGGCCGATCAACGAGTGCAAAGGGATTCGCGCGATGAAACAGGCCGCGTCGAGTCGCGACTTCGATTGCGCGCTGCATCGTGACACCGACGCGATGGATGACCGTCGCCGACGCGCCTTTCTTCCGCAAGTGGGCATAGAGGGCCGCGACATCGTCCGGCTCGACGCGCTCAAGAGAACGTGATCCAAGAGTCGGCGCGGCATGTACACGCCACATCGATTCATAGAGCGCATACGTATTGCGACTACGATTCGGGCGCACGTCGTGTTCCAGCCAGCGTTCAACCCACTCGCCGAGCGTGCCGACAGCGCGCGGCTTGAGCGCACCGCCGCCTTTCGCGCGCAGGTCAAATATTTTACGCTGAAGCTCAGGTTTCGTCTTAGCGTACACATAGCGGCGTTGACGTTTCCCGCTGGCGTCCTTGCCAAGATCAATCGAGTACTGCCACGTTCCATCCTGGCGCTGTGCGAATGAGCCCTCGCCTTTAGGACGACGTCGCGCGGGACTTTTTGTCGCCACGCCCGATGCAATGGCCGCTCCTGTTCGGGGGACATGGTTTGCGCGTCGCCGGCTCGGCCTCCGCCTCGGCTTAACGGACATCGAACGTGCGCAGCGATCGCATTGTCTTCGCTACCCTGTCAATTTGGGATCGCCGGGAATACCGGTGGGGAGTCGCGGTCCCCGTCGCCGCTTTGCGGTCGCCTTCACGGGCTTACCGTTTGCATGTTGGGATCTAGCCTGCACATACAGCAGTTCAACTTGCGCCATGTTGCACAATCTAGTCGGCAACCTTAGGCGACGCGATGGCAGAAGCCGCATGATTTGATAGTCAGCCCCCCGCTTCGGCTCATACGTGAGGCGAATTGCAAGCCGGGTGATTCCCTGGTATCGCACGATCGCACTTGCTCGACGTCCCAGTACCCGGTCACGATGATACAGCACCGGAATGTAGACTGTTGGCGTGTTAGACTTAAGCCTGCCGAGCTGGAATAATCGAATCGCGGAAGAGATGGCTGGCGCTATGAGCGACTCGGCCTGGCGTAAAGTAAAGACGACGTATATCTGCTTTAACACTTCGTCTTGGCCCACTAGATCGTGAAGATGCTCAAGTCTTACGCCCAGCGGGACATCGCTGGGCTTATCTGCCTGCTCGAATTGAGCAGAAGCTGCCGCAAAGTACTGTTCGTCGAGCACCTCGAGCGAAACGCCCGAAAAGCCGAGAGGTTCATCGTCCAGTATCCTAATCGGTGAACCATTTGAATCATGGACTGCAGTAGCAGCCATCTCCTCTTCGAATTGCTTAGAATACTCTTGTGCCATCAATACGAAGGGCTCTCCGGAAGAAGGGCGCGCGAGCATTACTTCAATGATCCGCCGTAAACCCAAATAGTAACCGTATGGCGGAAGTTGAGTCGGCCAGCCATTACGACCATCCCGAATCCAAGAGCGTACGCGTTGCGGGCTGACCTCGAGGACGAGCGCTACCTCTGCCGCGGAAAGTTTCAAGAAACTTAAGTACAGCCGGAGCAGTCTAGGAAAGCGAAAAAGCTTAGCTACAGCGTCATCGATGAAGTCACGCTCTTCGGGTGACAAAACGTTCGGGTCGTCCGTGGACGACCTTCGCGCCCTTGTCCGGCGAACAATCTTGGCGTGCGTCTCGCGACGCCGTGATGTCGTCAAGCGCTTTTCACGAATCTATCTGCCGGGAAGCACAACATCGCGCCGGTATAGCACGCGTAGGTATACGTGCAAGTCGTGTGCGACGGAATCGAGGTGATCAGCGTCGATACCGCGTGACCTACCCGTCACGATCTCCGATGCTGCGCGGCGAGCCCTCGTCCGGCGGACCAATTCTGCGTGTCTTGCCTTGCGGCTTGACTGTGACGTACCCATCGCACGAACATGATTCCATGCCGCCCAAGAAACGCCCTCAGCGGGCCACGTCCAAGAAGCCACAGCGAAAGCCGCCCCAGAAGGTTATCGGTAACACGCCGACCCGTCTGGCTTATAAGATTCGCGACGTTGGACCACTGATCGGTGGCGTCGATGTATCAACGGTGTACGCGCTTTGCCGCGCCGGAGCGCTTAGGTACCAGAGATTATCGGGCGGTCAGATGATTGTGAGCCATCAGGCAATCCTGGATTATCTTGAAGGTGCCGAGCGCACTGCCTCTTGATCTTGAAACGAGAAACCGCTCTGCATTGTGCCGCAGGATGCAGTCGTGATGATTCTGCTGGTCAGGCCGTAAGGCGTTGTCTGCCTATCTCGTTTCGCCTCGCTTCATGCGAAGGGGTCGGCGAGCGGTTTGTACGGCTCGAGGCCGCCAAAGCGTGATGGCGAGCGAAGTGCTTGCACAAACGAAACGCCCACCTCGTCCACCAGCACCGCGCGCTGACCAGATCCCGCTGGAACTCCGGCAGCGTCCGCAGTGGGTACTTTGGGCGCACACCTGGCGTCCTGATGGTAAGTGGGCGAAAGTACCATTCAGTGTTGGCGGAGCGCCTGCGAAAAGCACTGATCCGAGTACGTGGGCCAGCTTCGATAGCGTTTGGAGCGTGTATAATAACGGCGGCGCGTACGACGGCGTCGGCTACGTCTTTGCGGCAGACGGCCCTTATACCGGAGTCGACGTGGATCATTGCATCGACGAAGACGGAACGATCGACGGTGCCGTACGCGCGAATGTCACAGCCCTGGCCTCTTACACTGAACTGAGCCAGTCACACCGAGGATTGCACGTCATCCTCCGCGCTCGGAAGCCGTCTGGTGCCAGTAAGCGCGAGCCGTACGAAGTCTATGAGCAGGGCCGCTATTTCGCGATCACGGGCGATGTGCTTCCCGACATGGCGACGACGATTGAAGACCGCTCTGCCGCGCTCAGTGAGTTCCATCGCCGAGTCATTGCGGCTGGGACGCTAAAGCAAACTGGTCCAACTTCGCGGCACGAAACCCTTAAGAAGCTCGGTGTCCGGCTTCGAAAAGCCGGATGCGGGCATGAAGCCGTGCTCGCGCAACTACGAACGACAAACAAGGCGTTCGACGAGTCAAAAACTGACGACGAAGTGCGGAATCTCGCAGGCTGGGTCACCGACAACGTCGAGCCGGCTGCTGCGGAGCCTCAGCGATCTCAGGCCGACCGACTTGTGGGATACGCCTTCGCAGCCGGCGTCGAGTGCGTCCGTGACGCGCAAGGCGAACCGTATGCCCGCGTTCCTCACGCTGAGGGCGGTCACGCGGTGTACCCAATGCGCTCGAAGAGCTTCGGACACTGGCTTGGGCAGAACATGTACAAAGCAGAGCAGAGGGCACCCAACGTCGCATCAGTCACCGACGCTCGGAGCCTCCTCGCCGGCATCGCGTTACACGATACGACCAGCCGGGTTGCCGATGTCGCGCTGCGAGTTGCGTATGATCGAGGCGACATCGTCCTCGACCTTGGAGATGATCTCTGGCGGTGCGTGCGCATCACCGCGGACGGTTGCCGAGTAGAGCCGCACGGTCAGCTGCTCTTCCGCCGCTCAGCGACGATGCGAGCTCTGCCGGAGCCCCAGTTTGGCGGTAACCTCCGAGCCTTGCGCGAGCACATTCGGTGCGACGATGACTCGTGGCCTCTCCTAGCGTCTTGTCTGATCGCCTCTGCGGTCCCGTCTGGTCCGTATCCGATCTTGGTGCTTACTGGGGAGCAGGGCGCTGGTAAAACGACAGCTGCGCGGATGGTTCGCGGACTCCTCGATCCCAGCGTTTTAGCTGTGAGGTCCGAGCCGCGCGACGGCCGCGATTTGATGATTGCGGCCCGTCACAGCCACGTCATCGCGCTCGACAATCTCTCGCGTATACCGTCTGCAATCGCAAATGCGCTGTGCTGCCTTGCCACCGGCGGAGGTTTTGGCGCCCGTGAACTTTATTCCGACGCCGAGGAAACAGCGGTCGCCGTCGCACGACCAATCATCCTCACTTCGATCGAGGACGTTGCGACACGGCCTGACCTACTAGATCGCTCGCTTATTGTTAGGTTACACGCGATTCCCAAGCGTGAGCGAAAGACAGAACGCGATCTCTGGACTGCTTTCGAAACAGACACGCCTGTGCTACTCGGAGCGCTGTGCGAGGCGTTGTCTCTCATGTTGCGCCAGCTGCCGATTGTGATCAAAAAGTCGCCCGCATTGGAGCGGATGGCGGATTACCACCTCCGCGCTTTGGCGGCTGAGTCTGCATACACGCAGACCGTTAAGTTCAACGCCGCTTATCAGACGAGCCGCGAAGGCGCTCACGGGTTGGCGATTGAGGACTCCGTCATCGTGGAGCCCCTCGAACTATTTGTCAAAGGGCTCAACAAATGGGCCGGCACGGCAACAGAACTACTGCAAGGCCTGAACGATAAGGCCAGCGATGAGAAGCGGCGTCGCAAAGAATGGCCCCGTAACGCTCACCTGCTTTCTGGCGCCCTGCGCCTCATAGCGCCAAGTTTGCGCGCAACCGGCTGGATCGTTGAGCTGGATGGCCGGAGCGGTCACAAACGGACTCGCACCATACGGCTGAGCCATCCCGAAAACGTTGACAACGGTGCGTCCGCAGCGTCCGCGGGGACCGAAGACCTAAACAACCCAAGGCTTTCAGCGCGGACGCTCGTTTCGGGCGATCAGCGTCCGCATGCGTCCACTCCGTCCGCAGAACACGCCCAAGTCGCAGGCTCGGAGCGGACGCATGCGGACGCTCGATAGTGATGACATCGTCCGCACTTCAAGCCAAATGCCGCAGGGCTTTTCTTCGGCCACCGCCGCTACGGCGGACGCTGCGGACGCTGATGTGCGCGACCTTTCAGGAGCCGTCCTTTGAAGCCAGTGGAAATAGCAAATTGGTGTTTTCGTCGAGGCTTCCGCTTAGAGGTGCGTAGCGAGCGGCTACACGTCATTCCAGAACCTGAGCCGAAGGTTGTCGCGCGACTTCGCGAGGTAAAAGCTGAGCTGCTCGCCTTCGTTCAGGACCGGGATCGCGTCGAACTCCTCGCGGCGCTGCGCGACGACGTGGGCCGAGCCAGCGTGGCCCGAAGTGGGCGCAGCGACGCCGCGTGAGTGACATTACGTACCGGTCCAGCCGGACCGTACACGTGGACGCTTCCGTCAGCGATTCACCGCATCTGGAGGACATCGAAAATGCAACAAAGTGCAACACCCAAGCGCGCGCGCGCGAGGCGCCACGAACTTGCAGTCACGAACGGGGAATCATCGCGCACGTCGCGCCAACTCGAGCGCCAGGAACGAGTCTTCGCTCTGTCCGTGCTTTCCGGGAAGACCGTGCGGGAGATCGCAGCAGAGCTAGACATCAGCGCGCATACCGTGCTCGCCGACCTTCGGTGCGAGCAGGATCGGCGCAGTGAGGAGCTCGGCGAGCGTCGCGAGGTCGAGAAGGCTCGCGCGATTGCGTTCTATCAGCACGTCATAGCCGAGGGTCTACGGGCGGCTGACGGTAGTCTGGACGCAAAGGGTCTTTTCGTAGCGATCCGTGCTCGCACGAGAATCGACGCCATCCTCGGGCTGGACGCACCTGAAAAGATCAGCGTGGACGGCACTCTCCAGACGCTCGTCGCCGCCCTCTCGGAGTTTCCCGAGTAGACGGCGTGAACGATACCGGGAAGCGCACATTATCGCCGGTTCCGAGCGGCGCCGATCCTCGGATCCGTGAGTGTTTCGAATGCGACCAGCCCATCCCGGTTGAGCGCGAGCGGTCCTCCTTTTGCTCGGATCGATGCCGCCAGCGTCGTCAAAAACGGCGACGCCGAGAGCACATTGAGATAACGATCGAAGCCTCCGACGCGACGTTCGAGCTGAACGTCGAGCATGCAGGCATCGGTTTCGTATGGGGCGTTGCTTGCGATGCTCAGGTTGCGCAGGCTTTGCGTGAGGATGCACGCCGGCCGAAACGCCGGCGACGTCGCATCCCTCTTCCACCCGCGGACATAGCCGACATCGCAGATGTTACGCTTTGAGAATGAACCGATCCACTGCCGCCACGACCGTGAACCTGCGCATCAGCGCTGCCAGCGGGCGGCTCGATCCGGCGGTCGTTAGCCGGGTGACTTCGGCGGTCGTCGACGCGCTCGTCCCGTGCTCGCGCTACGAGCCGGCACCCGGAGCGGCTGCCTTGCAGCGTCCGCTACCGCCTACGGAGACTGCGGCGTGACGACGATCGACGCAGATACGCTCAGAGAAGAAGTCGCGCACCGCATCGCGACCCTGACGTCGGCGCAAGTCCGTCGCGTCACCGCGCGACTAGACCGGCGAGGATGTTAACTTGTTGCTGCTGCTACTCGAGAACGTTTGGAGCATCGCGACCCACGCGACGCGCGCGGTACAAGTAAACGGGACGATTGAGCACGTCCCGGACTACCCTACGAGACTTGCGGCCTCAACGCGGCTCCTGAGCTTGGCGAAGCCGCTCCAGCGGAGCCCTGAAACGCCCCTGAGAGAATCCGCGGCATGACGACGACTGAACACAAACGCAGCCCCGCGACGCGCGAACGCATTCTTCAAGCGATACGGCTCGGCATGGACGCATATCGCGCAGCGCCCGCCGCCGGCATAACGTTAGGCGAGTTCGCCGCTTGGTGTGAGGCGGACGCTGCCTTCGCGGCCGACGTCGAGCGCGCGCGCACCGAGATGGTGTCGGCGAGCGTG
>JACRTY010000003.1 GCA_014305025.1 Candidatus Nyctobacter psychrophilus
GCTTACCTTACGCTAGGCGAGCGCCGCTTTTACACCACCTTCAGGACTCGGCCCGCTCGCCGTCCATTTGTGTGACAAGAACGGCGTCGATAGCATCGAAGACTTTATCACATGGAAGTCGCAAATACTGAAACGCCACGCCCACATGGTGCTTGGACAAGAGACTGACGACGTGGACGCCATCGATACGGTATTGGGGTGATTCGTTACCCCGCCTTTTCGCGTTAAAGGTATCCGGGTCTTATGGCCTTTACTTTGTCGCGGCCGCTCGGCGCGCGCCGTTACAAGCTGAGTGGCGGTTCGTAAGCTTTACGGGGAAAACGCTCACTTGGGCCGAAGAGTTGGAACTCACGGTATGCCGAGATTGGCTTCGTGGTTCGAAACCGACGGTTTTGCGCCGCGGTCCATGGATTCTATGGTGAAAGCGTCCCTTGATCGCTGCTCCGTGGCGCAAAACGGTTCTCCGGAACGGTCGCCTAGCGGTGCGCCGGCGCTCAGAGTAGAACGCCTGGTCAAGCGGTACGGCGATTTCGTCGCTGTTGATGGGATTTCGCTTGCCGTTGAGAGAGGCGATTTCTTCGGCTTTCTAGGACCAAACGGCGCCGGAAAGACGACGACCATCAATGCGGTGGTCGGACTGGCGACGATTACCTCGGGGAAGATCGAAGTCTTCGGACACGACAACGCCCGGCAGTGGCGTGAGGCGCGGCGGCTGATTGGGCTTTCGCCTCAGGAATACAACTTCGATCGCTACCTTTCGATCCGGGACGTGCTGATCTATCAAGCGGGGTACTACGGTTTGCGCGGACCCGCGGTGCGCGCGCGGGCCGACGTTCTGCTCGACAAGTTCGGACTTACATCGAAGGCAAACGAGACGTTCATCCGGCTCTCGGGCGGGATGAAGCGGCGTCTTACGTTGGCGCGCGCGCTCATCCATGAGCCGCCGCTGTTGATCCTCGATGAACCGACGGCCGGCGTCGACGTCGAGTTGCGGATCGAACTGTGGGCGTTGCTGCGTGAACTCAATGCGAACGGAACGACGATCATCCTGACGACCCATTACCTCGAAGAAGCTGAGTCGTTGTGCAAAAACATCGCCATCATCGAAGGCGGCAGACTCGTGGCGATGGACTCGACCGCGAAGCTGCTCGCGCGCCGCGGCAGCGCGACCCTGCGCGTCACCGTGGGTAATCCGCTGCAGGCAGTGTCGCCGGCGCTGGCAGCGCGCGGCGCACGCTACGACGCGCCGACGCGCACGTTGCAATTCGAAGGGATCGCACCCTCGGCGATCGCGCCGACCCTCGGGGAGCTCCAATCCGAGGGATACACGATCGAAGACGTTCAGTTTACGCGGTCCAGCCTGCAGGACGTGTTCCTCGACTTGGTTCGACGCTGATGGACGTGTGGGGATTTCGCAATCCGATCGGGCTGGCGACGCTCGTGCGCCGGGAATTGGTGCGCACCTACAAGGTCATCAATCAAGTGATCTGGCCCCCGATCATCACGACGATCCTCTACGTGCTGGTCTTTGGACTGGGTCTCGGGAGCCGCGTGCAAAACGTGCAAGGCGTTCCGTACGCCGCCTTCTTGATTCCCGGACTCATCATGCTGCAGGTGATCGATCAAACCTACGGTGAGTCGTCAAGTTCACTGTTTCAGGGACGGTTCATGAACTCGATCCAAGAGCTGCTCGTCGCACCGCTCTCGGCCGTCGAACTCGTCACCGGCTACATCGTCGCATCGGTCCTGCGTGCGATCCTGATCGCGCTGTTGATTCTCACGGTCGGCTTCATCATGGTGCGCACGGCGCCGCAAAACTGGGCCCTCTACTTCGGCATGACGATCCTGGTGTCGGCGCTCTTCGGCGCGATCGGCCTGATCTTCGGCCTGCTCGCCGAGAAGTTCGATCATATCGCCGTCTTTACGACCTTCGTCATCACGCCGCTGGTCTTCGTCGGCGGCGTGTTCACGTCGACGCAGTTCTTGCCGCCGCTCGTACGGCAGATTTCGCTATTCAACCCGATGTTCTACATGATCGACGCGTTCCGCTACGCGTTCACCGGCCGCAGCGACGTGCCGCTGGGGTTGTCGCTCGGCATCGTCGGGGGTCTGGCCGCCATTTCGCTCGGCATCGCGCTGCGCATGACGGCGACCGGCTACAAATTGCGCGTCTGATGCGTTCTAGCAGCATGATACGGCACATGGTCTTGTTTCTCACCACCGTCGGCGTCGCGCTTGCGCTCGCCGGGATGGGAGCCGGTGCGCCGGCTTTGGGCGCAGCGTCGAGCCTGTCGCTGTCGCTCGGTCCGTGGACGGGCCCACAGCTCCCCGGCAGCATCCCCGAGACGCTGAAGTATCGTTTGACGGTCGGCGGCCGGCCCGGGGAAACCGTGGAGCTCCGGGCGGCCGACGTGCCTAAAGGGTGGGTCGCCACGTTCTGCACGGAGCACCTGTGTACACCGAACCACAGCCGCCTTACGCTCCCCGCCTCGCGCGTCAAGATCGTCGAGTTTCAGCTCGTGCCGCCTGACGCCGGAAGGGCGGCGCCCAAGGTGCGCGTTCTCGGCAGTAGCCGCGACGGTGAGGCGACGGCCACGACGTGATGCCGGCCCAGAGGGCAGGCGAGCGGGCGCAGGTTCCGGTAGACACCGGGGCATGAAGAGCAGCGGCCGTGCCCATGCCCGCTGGTGGTGCGTCCTGAGCGTCGGCGCGCTGCTGACCTCCCTGTCGGGATGCCATATTCACAACACCATGCCGCCTGGGCCGCCCCCGTCAGGGTTGACCTTCAGTCCTCCAACGGGACCGACGGGCGCACTCCCGCTTACCGAAGCCTCGACGACGTTCAACGTTGCGGGCGGCGGCGCAACCGTGCCGCTTTCATCGCTCGGGCTCGGTGGTACGCTGCAATACGCGGGAAACAACGTCTTTTCGGCCGCCGGCACCTTCACGCTTACGACGCTGACCCCGACGTCCGGTCCCGGCGCGAACGTGCCGAGCGCTCTCGTCTACTTCCAGGTGCAGTTGAACTCGACCGTAACCTTCAACGCGCCGTTCACGATCTCGCCGGTCGTCTTCCCCGCGTCATTTTCGACGAACGGCATAACGTTTACCGAGACCTTATATAATCAAAACAACGGTGCGCCGATCGGTTCCCCCGTGCAGGGCGTCGTTAACGGCCAAAGCGTCAGCTTCGCCCCGCCGGGCAACGGCTCGTTCACGGCAACGGGAAACGTCGTGTACTTGGCGGTCGTCAGCGGCTCGTAAAGAACGGGTTGTGCGCGCGCTCTTCGCCGATCGTTGACGGCGGCCCATGACCGGGCATCACGACGGTCGCATCGTCGAGCGCAAAGAACTTCGTCCGTACGCTGTCTAAAATATCGCCATATGTGCTGCGATCGCCGGCCGCGCCGCCGACGCTTCCGGCGAACAACGTATCGCCGGTGAACAGCGTCGAGCGAAACAAGAATGACGACGACCCGTCCGTGTGCCCGGGCGTATGGAGCATGCGAATCGACGCGGCGTCACCAAACGGTAGTTCGTCGCCGTCGACGATCGGCAGCGCCTTCGCCGCCAGCGGCCCAATCGCAAAAGCATCCGCGCGATGCATCACGATCTGCGCGTCCGGAAAAGCCCGCGCAACGTCGGCCGTCGCATCGCAATGGTCCTCGTGCTTATGCGTGATGAGGATGTAGCGTAGCGCGTACGGACCCTCGGCAATCGCGTTCATGAGCGTCTGCGGTAGTCCCGCCGGATCGATCAGCGCCGCCGTCTTGCCGTCTTGGAGGAAGAAGAGGTAGCCGTTGGAGGGGTGCGGGTCGTGCGGATGGTGGCGCACGTACTCCGGCAGCGCAACGTCGGGATGCCAGCGTTGCGCGGCGGCATCGGCGAACTTACCGGGATCGAGACGCAAAACGCGTGCGAGCGCGCGGGCTTCATCGTCGCTGGGGATTCCGTCGCCGCGCGTCCAATCGGAGATGCGCGCCGGCGCGAGACCCGTCGCATTACCGAGCGCTTCGTCGTCGATCTCTACGCCGCGTTTGGCTTTGCGGAGAACGTCGGAGAAATCGTCTTCGAGCATATCAGTGTCCGCTTCGGGAATTTGAAACCGCGGACCCTGCCGGGCCGGTTGAAGGCGTCGCAATGGAACGCCTCATCGTCATCGGCTCGGGGCCGGCCGGACTGACCGCCGCCGTGTATGCTGCGCGAGCGAACCTTGCGCCGCTCGTCTTCGCCGGCTATCAGTACGGGGGTCAACTGATGTTTACGACCGAGGTCGAGAACTACCCCGGTTTTCCCTCCGGCGTGCTCGGGCCCGAGTTGATGGAGAGTTTCCGCGCCCAAGCGCAACGTTTCGGCGCCAAGATCCAAAACGTCGACGTGACGCAAGTCGACTTCACGCAGCGGCCCTTGCGCGTGTGGACGGGCCAGATCGTCTTCGAAGCCGAGAGCGTCATCGTTGCGACCGGCGCCAGCGCACGCTGGCTCGGCGTCCCGGGCGAGGCGGCTCTGCGCGGGCGCGGCGTTTCGACGTGCGCGACCTGCGACGGCGCGTTCTTCAAGGACAAGACAATCGTCGTGGTCGGCGGCGGCGACTCCGCGATGGAAGAGGCCATCTTTTTGACGCGGTTCGGTTCGCACGTGACCGTGCTCCACCGGCGGGACACGCTGCGCGCGAGTAAAATCATGGCCGACCGCGCCCGCGCGCATCCGAAGATCACATTCGCGTTCAACGTCGCCGTCGCAGAAGTACGCGGCGACCACGCGCTGCAATCGCTCGTCGTACGCGATACGGTGACGGGCGCCACGTCGGAACTTGCAGCCGATGCGCTGTTCATTGCGATCGGGCACGATCCGAATACGGCGGTGTTCGAAGGGCAACTCGACCGCGACGCGCACGGCTACGTCCTGTCGCCCGACGGCGTGCACACGAACGCTACGGGCGTCTTCGTCGCGGGGGACGTGTATGATATTCGCTACAAGCAGGCCGTCACGGCCGCCGGCATGGGCTGTCGCGCGGCACTGGAGGCCGAGCGTTATCTCGAAGAACGCGACGCCGAACGCGCCTTGGCGGAACGCACGCCGGCCGAGCCGGCGGCGGCGAGCCGATAACGATACTCGTCGCTGACGACGCCTTTGATGTAATCCGCGCCGACGAGCGTTTCTACGCGCTCGAATCCGAGGCGCTCCGCTAACGCAACGGAACGCACGTTGCGCGTGTCGATGAACGCCTCGACCGGCGTACCGGGTACGTGCGCGTGCAGATAGACGAGCACGGCGCTGCACGCTTCGAAGGCCCAACTCCGGCCCCAAGCGGCGGATCCGAAGACGTATCCCATGACGGCTCGCCGAGCGTTGCGCGAAATGCTCGTTTCGACCGTTCCGAACGGCGTCTCGGGCTGGTCGCGACCAGCCACCGCCCAATTCCACCAACGCTCGGCGTCGTCAGGAGGTCCGGCGGAGGTGCGTCGGTAGCGCGCTTCAAGGTCGACCACGGCGGTCGGTGGTCTTTCAGGGATGAAATCGTAGACGGCCGGATCGCGCAGCGCGGCGAACAGCGCGGGCGCGTGTTCGGGGCCAAGCGGCTGCAGGATGAGCCGCTCGGTGAAGAGCGGCTGCGGGTGGCGGTCAAGGGCCCAGGGCGGCACGCAATGCGGCTCCGATGGTCTCGTAACGGAAGCGATATCCGGTGGCGAGCGTCCGTTCCGGTAAGACGCGTTGCCCGCGCACGACGACCTGGGCGCCTTCGCCCAGCATGGCGCGCAGGGCAAAGGCCGGAACGGGGAAGATCGCCGGGCGGCGTACGGTACCGGCCAGCGCCTGCGTGAATTCTGCATTGCGCACCGGATTCGGCGCCGTCGCATCCAGCACGCCGTCCACTCCGTCGATCGCGTGCAGGTAGATGCCGATTTGGTCCTCGAGCGCGACCCAGGAGTACCACTGCTTGCCGTCGCCGACCCGTCCGCCACCGCCGATGCGGAAGATCGGCAGCAGCTTTGCGAGCGCGCCACCATCTCGTCCGAGCACGATGCCGGTCCGTACTTTAGTGACCCGCATGCCGTACGCGACGGCGCGGTCGGCTTCCGCTTCCCACGCCGCGCAGACCTCCGCCAGAAAATCGGTGCCCGGCGGACTGGATTCGGTGAACGTTGCGTCCTCGCTCGTGCCGTAATAACCGATCGCCGAAGCGGAAACGTAGGCCCGCGGCTTGCGCTCGAGGTGCGCGAACCCGTCAACGATGGCGCGCGTACCATCGACGCGGCTGGCTCGGATCGCGCGTTTAGCATCGGCCGTCCAGCGCTGGGCCACGGGCTCGCCGGCGAGGTTCACGACGACGTCGGCGCCATCGCAGGCCGAGACGGCCGCGGCCGGTTCACGCGTGGACGCCGTCGTTACCGCCTCGCCGCGCTGCCGCAAGGCTGCCACCAGCGGCCGCCCGATGAAACCCGACGCGCCCAACACCGTGACGTTCATGGGGCCACCCCCGCCGTTATCACGTTACGGAACGGACGAGCACTCCCGAACCGACGATCGCTTCGAGCGCGTCGACATCTTTGGGAATGTCTCCCGTGAGATTCTCGGGCTCCCCGGCCGTACACAGGATGTCGTCTTCGATGCGCACGCCGATGCCTTTCCACCGGTCGGGCACGTCGGCGTCGGGCCGCACGTACAGCCCCGGCTCAACCGTCACCACCATGCCGGGTTCGAATTTGCGAAACGTTTTCTCGGCTTCGGTATAGCGCCCGACGTCGTGAACGTCGATGCCGATATAGTGGCCGGTCCGGTGCGGATAAAATTTGGAATACTCTTCCTTCTCGATGATTTCGTCGATGGCGCCGGAAAGCAATCCGAGATCGCGCAGCCCCTCGGTCAACGTGCGGACCGCGGCGCGGTGGTACGCATCGACCGGGCGGCCCGGCCGGACCTCCTCGATGCCCGCCACCTGGGCCCGCAGCACGAGGTCATAGATGGCGCGTTGTTCGGGTGTGAAACGACCGCTGACGGGCCACGTGCGCGTCACGTCGCTGGCGTAGAGGTCGACCTCGGCTCCGCTGTCTACGAGCACCAGATCGCCGTCGCGCAGCCGATCACGATTGGTATTGTAGTGAAGTATCGTTGCATTGGAACCGCCGGCGACGATGGAGGGATACGCGACGTCTTGCGCACCGGCGGCTCGGTATTCGTACTCGATGATCGCTTCGAGTTCGTACTCCCACAGGCCCGGGCGCGTCGCCCGCATGGCGGCCTCGTGGCCGGCGCGTGAAGCCGCTGCCGCGCGGCGCATGAGCGCGATCTCGTCGTCACTCTTGTGAAGCCGCATCTCGTGTAGGATATTCCCCGGTTCGACGTACGAACGCGGAGCGGTTCCTCCGCGACGAACGGTGTGGCGCGCGGCCTTGACCGCGGTGATGACCGTGCGGTCCATCTCGTCGTTCACTCCCAGTCCATAATACAGCGCGGGTGAACCGACGAGGAGATCGGGGAGGCGTTTGGGCAACTCTGCGATCGGATACGCCGCCGTTACGCCGAATTGCCCGGGCGCTGCTTCCACGCCGACCCTCCGGCCGGTCCATATCTCCGCCTCGGGATCACGCTCGCGCAGAAAGAGGACGCTCGGTTCTTTTTCATTTCGTGGAGCCAGGACGAGAACGGCTTCGGGCTCGGTGAAGCCGGTCAAGTAATAGAAATCGGAGTTCTGCCGGTACTCATACTCCGTGTCTGCATTGCGCGAGGCGTGGCGCGCGGCCGGAATCACGGCAACGCCGTCACCGAGAGCGTGGGCGAAGGCGTCGCGGCGAGATCCATACGGGGTCGTCATACGGTACAGTTCGCGCGCGACGGGTTGCGTCATGCCAACGGTCGCGCGCGGTTCGATGAACGGACTACGGCGACAGCGATGGCCCGGGGGTGGGTGCGCCGCTTCCGGCGGGTGCGGGCACCGGCCCGGGGCTCGAGGCCGCCGGTGCGGTCCCCGACCCCATGCTGCCGTTGCGCATCGGGGACATCATCGGACGCGGCGACATCAACGGGCCTTCATGCTTGGCGCCATGGGCAATCGTGCCGCGCGTCATGGAACTCGTGCCGGCCATGCCGGCGCGGTGCGCGCCCATCGCCGTCGCCGTGTTGCGGCAAACGTACCGGCCGTGGGTCGTCTTTCCGTAATACGCCGAGCGGTTCATATAATAGACGTGGGTGCGGGTGTTCACCCATACGACCGGATTGCCGGCTGCGCAGTGCGGCATGACCATCATCCGCGAACGCGTCATGCTGGGGCTTGTCGTCATCTGCCCGAAGGCGGGCGCTCCCACTAGCGTCACCGCGGCGAGCGTCAAGACAATTTTCACGCCGATGCTCCTTTACACGCTGACAGGCGGCCGCGTGGACCGCCGGAACCATGTATGGATGGTGTACCCATCGCGACCGGACTTTCGCGGCTTGTCGGTCGTCTCGTTCGCGCACGGGGTCAGCGATTTCTATTCGGGCGTCGTGCCATTCACGATTTTCCTCGTGCTCGGGCGTCATCACGTGTCCCCGGCATATCAGGGCGCGTTCGTATTTCTCTGGTACCTGACTAGTTCGATCGTCCAACCGCTTTTCGGTGCCTATACCGATCGGCGCGGACGCTGGTGGTTTTTGCCGAGCGCCGTTGCCGTGACGGTGACGGCGCTGTCGTTCGCTGCTGCGACGCCGTCGCTTGCGACGTTGGCCGCGTGCATCATCGCGGGCGGGATCGGCTCAGCCGTGATGCATCCCGAAGCCGGCAAGTATTCCGCGATGCTCAGCGGTGCGCGCCGCGCCAGCGGCATCTCGATTTTTCAAGTCGGCGGCCAAATCGGCTACGCACTCGGACCGGCCGCCATTGCGGTGCTCTTTGCCCATCTCGGCCCGAGTGGATCGCTTTGGCTCTTTGCGCCCGGCGCGCTTGCCGTCGTTGCGCTGTTCGTGCTGATGCCGCGCGTTGACCGCGCTGCTGCTCACGCGCACGCAGGACTCGCCGTTCATTCCACGTCGGCGCCGGCGCAGGCCGTCGATCACGTCGGCGTCTCGTTGCTCGTCGCGGGAACGGCGCTGCGATACTTCGTCACCGCCGCGTTCATGACGTATCTGCCGAATTATTTGGTCGCGCATGGCACTACGATTCCGCAGGCGGGGCAGATCGTGAGCGCGTTCCTGCTGATCTCTTCCGTCGGGTTGCTCGCCGGCGGATCGCTGGCCGACCGCTTCGGAGCGGTGCGCGTTTGCGTCATCGCGCTCGTCGGCGCGGTGCCGTTCCTCTACGGTTTCTTCACCGCGCCGTCCGGCTACGGAATCGTCGCGTTGCTCCTCGCGGGCGTTCTCCTCGCCGTGCAGAATGCGCCCGGGGTTACGCTCGTGCAAACGATGCTGCCGAAGAACCTCGGCATGGCGCTCGGTCTCATGAACGGCGTTGCGTTCGGCATCGGCTCGGGACTGGTTGCGCTCCTCGGCCTCGTCGTGGCGAGCGCAGGTCCCGGGGTTGCGCTGCAATCGGTCAGCGCGATGCCGCTCTTGGCGGCACTCGTCTACCGGATCGTCGCCCCGCGAGTGGCGGGTACGGAGCAGCCGGTCATCGCGGCTGCACATCGCGCCGCAGGATGACCTCCTGCTGCACCTCAGCGAGCAGCGAGATACCGTGGTCCGTGCGCCCGATGACGTAATACGTGTCGCCGAACTTAGCGACGTGCAGCGCCGAACCGTGGGGCAGCGGGGTCGTTTCGATCACCTCGACAATCCGTGAACGGCGCAAAAAGGGGCCCAGACGGGAGCCTTGCCGCGAAAGGCGCGACAAGGCAAAGAGCACGAGCCCGACCACGGTGAACGCCGCGAGGAAGCGAAGCAGTTCGGCGGCGTCGATCACGCTGTAGACCGTACGGCAGCGATGTGTTCACGAGGTTGCCGAGATGTGCCCCGTTGTCGCCTCGGCGCCGCCGCTTGCGCCGGACGCCGTCAGGTATATAGCAGATAGCGCTCGCGCAAGGTTTGGAACGCGCGCGTTTGCGGCTCCCATTGCCGGACGATCGACTCGGCGTCGAGACCCTCGGCGACGCCACGCCGCAACTGATCGGTGCCCCAATCGCGGTCGAGCGCGGCCGCATGCAGGCTGACCGTTTGCGGCGACAGCTGGCGAATCGCCAGGAGGATCTCGACGGCGGTGCGCACGGCGCGAAAGGCGCGAGCGTCCGTGATGATCAGCTCGACGCCCGACAACGTGCGCCCGCGCCAAAACCCTTCGAGCGGCGACCACGATGCCGCGCGGAAATGGATGCCGGGAATCGGCCGTGCGTTGAGCGTCTCGGCTAGGCGAAAAGCATCCAACCCGTACGCGCCCGCATATTTGAACGGTTTGGTGTATCCCGTCCCGTTGTTGATCCCCGCACCGCCGAGCAGTCCCGTCGCGGGATACACCAAGGTCGTGCTCCATTCGGGAATGTTCGGGGACGTCTGCACCCATTGAAGTCCCGTATCGGGCCACATCATCTCGCGCGTATAACCGGACATCTCGATGACGCGCAGCGAGCAGCCGATCCCGAAGTGTTCGTTGAAAAGTCTGGC
Source organism: Candidatus Nyctobacter psychrophilus (assembly GCA_014305025.1). Taxonomy (GTDB): domain Bacteria; phylum Vulcanimicrobiota; class Vulcanimicrobiia; order Vulcanimicrobiales; family Vulcanimicrobiaceae; genus Nyctobacter; species Nyctobacter psychrophilus. The sequence continues at coordinate 10,570 of JACRTY010000003.1, forward strand.
CAGTTCACCGACGGTCATGCCGTGACGAATCGGCAGTGCGTAGAGCCCGATGAAGGAAGCGTAGCGGGGGTCGAGGACCGGCCCTTCGACGATGGCGCCGCCGATCGGATTGGGGCGATCGAGGACCCAGACTTGTTTACCGTACGTCTTGGCTGCTTGCATCAGGTAGGCCATGGTGGAGATGTAGGTGTACGTGCGGTCGCCGACGTCTTGAATGTCGTAGAGCAGCACGTCGACGCCCGACAGCATCGCGGCGTTCGGCCTGCGGGTCGCGCCGTACAGGCTGTAGACCGGCAGACCCGTGCGTGAGTCGACGTACGACGTCACGTACGCGCCGGCGGTTTGATCGCCGCGCAAGCCGTGCTCCGGTGAGTAGATCGCGCGCAAGCAGATCTGGGAATTGCGGCGGATCGCATCGACGATCGTTTCTAGTTGCGACGTGACGCCGGTTTGATTGGTGACGACGCCGACGCAGCGGCCGGCAAGCTCCCGCCAGGCGGAACTCAAGAAGCGTTCGTCACCGAGGGCGACGTTGGCTTGCGGGACCGGCGCGGCCGGCGCAGTTGACGGAGCGGCATACGCAGACGTTGCCGCCGCGGCCGCGATGAGCGAGCGCGTGAAGGTCGCGCGATTCATCGCCACGCTACACGAACTCCGGTCGCACGCCCTGGGGGATCAAACGAGCCGTCGCTGCCACTTGGAAGAGGGTCTCGATGGCGGCTATACCATCGTCGCCCAGGTCGGAAGAATAGCGGTTTACGTACAGGGCAATGTGTGCGCGCATGACATCGTCATCCATCTCGAAGGCGTGTTCGCGCACGTAGGGCAAAATCGCTGCGTCGTTACGGTGTGCGAAGGCCAAACTATCGCGGATCGTCGCGTCGATTGCTCGGGCTGCGGCGCCGTCGAGATCGCGGCGCGCAAGGATGGCGCCGAGCGGGATTGGACGGCCGGTGTCCCCTTCCCACCATTCTCCGAGATCGGCGATCCTGGCAAGCCCCGCGCGCTCGTACGTGAAGCGCGATTCATGGATGATGAGCCCCGCGTCGACGTCGCCGCGCGCGACCGCGTCCACGATTCGGTCGAAGCGCATCACGACCGCGTCGATCGGCCGCCCGAAGGCGAGCCGCAACAACAAGAATGCGGTCGTCAGCCTACCGGGAATCGCGATGCGTACATGCGGCGGTAATCCCGACAATGCCGGCACCGTGCCATCCGCGCGCGGCCGGCCGACGACCAGCGGCCCACAGCCGCGACCCAGCGCTCCGCCGGCGCGCAAGATGCGATACCGATCGAGCAGATGCGGAATGGCGCCGTAACTGACCTTTGTTAGCTCGTAGCGCCCCTCTCGCGCCGCTTCATTGAGCGCTTCAACGTCGTCGAGGACAACCTTCACCGGCGGCGCATCCGGCAGCAGTCCCCGCGTCCATGCCGCGAAGATGAACGTGTCGTTTGGGCACGGTGAATAGGCCAGTGACAGCGGCGCGTTACCGATGGGCATCAGATCACGGCGCCGATGCGGCGCGTGATCTGTGCTGCGCGTTTAGGGCGATGGAACCGGTTCGACTGACAGACGATTCAGCACGATGTTGAGTGCCGCGACGACGGCACGGGACCCTGCGGCGAAGTTCCACTCGGCGTTCCCGCGGTCGCCGACGTAATTCGAGATGCCGCGAACTTCAAGAGCCGGTACGCCGGCGACTGCCGCCGCGCGTAAGACGGCAAACCCTTCCATCGACTCCACGGCGCTACCGTACCGTTGTCGCAGGCGGGCCGCCGTTGCATCGGTCGTCGTGACCTGCGTGACGGTGAGACCATGAACCGTCCGTAGGCCGAGGCCGCTGCACGCCGTCACGAAAGAGCGGTCGGCGTGCGCGCTCTCGACGAGTGCCGCTCCTCCCGGTAAGGTCAGCGGCGCGTTACCTTCCAATCCGAAGTCGGCTAACGTATCCTGCGTGACGATTACGGCTTCACCAATGCGGGCACTCCCGCGGAATGCGCCCGCGATGCCGGCATTGATCACGACGGAAAATGCTTCGCTCGCCAGCATGCGTGACGTACCGACCGCGGCCTCGACCGAACCGACACCGCATGCGAGCAGCCTCACGTTCGGCCCTACCGCAAACGACGGCAACTCTTCGGGGAGCGCGCAGACGACCAGAATCACGAGCGCGCTTATCGGACTCCGATGAACTTGTGCGTCTGCAGGCTCAGCCGAAAACGTCGGGGATCGCGCTTTGCCGCTTCGACTGCAAGCGCGATGTTGCTGCGCTTGTTCCCCTCGGGCTGCAAGAACGTCGGAACGCTTCGCGCCTCGAAATGACCGAGCCATTCCTCGGGTACCCGCCCGTCGACGATCAGCTTCACCTCATTCGCGCGCGCCGCCATGGCCGGATGCAGGCGCTCCTTCGGCGAGACGGTCAGCCAGACGTCGGGCGGCAGTTCGACCGGCACGCTGCCGTTGGATTCGATGTGCACCCGTCGCCCATCCGCGCGCAGCGCCGTAATCAAGTCCGAACTTTCGCGTTGCGCGAGCGGCTCGCCGCCCGTCAGGATGACCATGGGGCACTCGCCGCCGAGTTCGCGTACGCGCGCGACGATCTGCTCCGCGGTTAGGAACGCTTTGACGCTGTAGTCCGTATCGCAGAAGCGGCAGTTCAGATTGCAGCCGGCCAGCCGTACGAAGACGGCCGGCGTACCCACCCATGCGCCTTCCCCTTGGACGCTGTAGAAAATCTCAGCGAGCGCGAGCATCTTGCGCACGCACGACGGCACACGCCGTCGCCGTCTCCCATACGACGATCTCGACGAGCTGATCCAGTTTGGAATGCAGCGCATCCCAAATCCACAGCGCGATATGTTCCGCCGTTGGATTCGGCATAATGTCGTTGAGCGACGCATGATCGAGTTTCTCAACGACGGCCGGCTTCACGATGGCCGACAGTGCGTCGAAATCAATCACCATGCCCGTCGCCGGACCACCGATTTGCAGCGGTCCTTCAACCACAACTTCGAACCGGTACGAGTGCCCGTGCAGCCGCCCGCACTTTCCCGGGTGGTGCGGCAAGACATGCGCCGCCTCGAACCCGAAGTGCTTACGAAGTTGCATGAGCACTCACACGTACTGTACGATGACTCCCGCATCGTGCGCCGCGTGCGCGAGATCACGGACGGCCGTAGCGAGCGGGCGTCCATAGTCGAGCGCGACCGCGAGGTAGGCTGCATCATACGGTGTCACATCATAACGCACAGCAAGTGCTGCCTCACCGCCGAACATCAGACGCCGCCCCCGGCTCTTCGATCGCGATGGGATCCGTCCGGGCGCGCGCGCACGGCGACGGTCTGCACTTCCCGGCGAAACGGTGGCCCGGATTTCCGCCGCCGGCTCCTCCGGCGCACGCCGCTCTACGGGTCGACTTTCGAGAATGGCCTTCCCCCGGCGCGTGACGAGAACCGTCGCACCTGCTCGACTTGGCGGGCCAGACCGTTAATAATTCGCCTCCACTTCGGCGATCGTCAGCGTCTTCATGCGCCGCAATGGTACCATCATTCGGGCCCCCCGAAAAGGCCCATAAGGGCGTGCCTCCCTCATCGTCGCCGATGCGCCGAGGCGCTCATCGCGTCGGCGTGTTAAGATGTGGCGATGGCCCGAGAATTTGGCGGCTGGGAGCCGCTCGCATACGCCGAGCGTTGCCGCCGCCGTCGAGCGGAACTCACCCGTCGCCTCGACGATTTCGTGGCGTATTGCCGCGCAAAACCGGACATAGCGGTCGTTGTGGTCTTCGGGTCGTATGCGCGTAACCGTATCTCGCCGTGGAGCGACCTCGACGTGCTCGTCGTTCGCGACGCTGCGCCCGATGCACGCAGGCTCGATCTCGTCGATGATCTGTACCGCGAGAGCCGCCTGGGAAGCGACATCATTGCCGTTCCCACGTCGCGTTTTCCGGAGGGACTAAAAGCAACGCCATTCGGGCGCGATATTCTGTCCGATGGGATGACGGTGTATGCACGTCCCGCTCGATGAACGGACGCAGCGCTGGTCGGAGGCGGCCGCTACCGATCTTGCCGTGGCCGAACGCCTGCGTTGCGAAGCACCCCATCTCAGCTGTTTTCACGCCCAACAGAGCGCCGAGAAAGCCTTGAAGGCATCGTTGACGCGCCGCTCAGGCGACGCGCCGCCGATACATGCACTCGCCCGCCTCCTCGACGCACTCGACGCGATGTCCGTACCGATTCCGGAATCGGTCCGCGACAGCGCAGAATCGCTGGACAAATACGACCTTCCGACACGCTATCCCGATGCGCTCGGCTTCGCCGATGCCGCGATCGCCTATAAACCGCGCGACGCCGACGCGGCCCTTTCGGCCGCGCGAGCCGTTCTCGCGTGGGCACGCGAGGATGTCGCTTCGTTACAGGCCGCGGAGCCTGGTCCGCCCTAGAAGCCTGTCGGGGTATGGCACATTCCCATCTTCGGGCCGCCTTTTGTCCGAATACTTCGTTGCTCTTCGGTCACGAAGCTACGGCTTCGCTCCCTCATCGCGCCTCGTCTTCGAACAAAATTCGGCGCCGAATCTGGAAATGGCCATACCCCGACAGGCTCCTAGCAGTTCTCGGTCGCCGTCTAATCCAACCGTTCTTGAAAATCTCCGCGATGCGCAATGTGTGTGCCGGTCAGAGTGCGCGCAGCCTGGACCAGTCCACCTACAGCGCGTCGCCGGGTTTCATCGCCTCCAGACGCTTCTTGAGGTCGTTGAGGAACGCGTTCGAAGTCGTGCCGTCGAGGACGCGGTGGTCGAGGGAGAGGCAGACGTTCATCATCGAGCGGATGGCGATCGCGTCATCGACGACGACCGGGCGCTTGACGACCGCTTCCATCGTGACGATCGCCGCTTGGCCGCCGTTGATGATCGGCTTGGAGAGGACTGAACCGTTGGCGCCGGTGTTGTTCACGGTGAACGTCCCGCCGCCGAGTTCGTCGGCGCCGAGTTTTCCGGTGCGCGCCTTTTCGATCAGTTTGCCGGCCGCGATGGCGAGGCCGCCGATCGACAGCGTGTCGGCGTCACGGATCACCGGGACCATCAAGTTGGCGTCAAGCCCGATCGCGATGCCGATATTGAACTCGTGCTGAACGTAGATTCCTTCATCGGTGAACTTTGAATTGAGCAGCGGGTTTGCCCGCAGCGCCTGCACCGTCGCATAGATGAAGAAGGGCAATAACGTGAGCCCATAGCCCTTCTCTTGTTGGAAGCGCGTTTTTTCTTTGTTTCGCCAGGCCCAGAGCTTGGTGACGTCGACTTCGCACATCGTCCAGGCATGCGGCGCCGTCGCGAGTGACTGGACCATGCGTTGCGCGATGATCTTGCGCGCCGGCGATAGCGGCACGAGCGTTCCTGGTACCGGCGCTGCGTACGTGGAGCGGCCGACTTGTGAAAGATCCGGTACGCCGGTAGCTGGCGGACGCGTCGCCGGAGTCTCCGGCCGTGCGGGTTGACGCCCAGGCTGCGGTTGTGTCGCCGGAGCAGATGGCGCTGCCATGGCCGTCGTCGTTTGCTGCGGCGCGGCCATGATGGTCGCGGCCATGACCGAGGCCGGACCTTCGCGAGCGGCGGCAAGCACGTCGTTGGCCGTGATGCGTCCGTTCGTGCCGGTGCCTTCCACGGAAACGAGATCGACCTGATGTTCCCGCGCTAGTTTGCGCACGGCCGGGGAGACGCGCCGCAATACGTCTGCGCCGTTGATCGGGGCGTTGCCGTTGCGCGAGGGCGCTCCGTTTGGTCCACCCGTCGGCGGTACAGCGGGTCCGGCACCCGGCGCGCCGTAACTCGAGGGGGTGACGGCCGGCGCACCAACAGTGTGACCGGGAACGGGCTCGTCTGCCCCGTGGCGCGAGGCCTCGGCAGTTTGGCGCGCGGCCGAACCGTTTGCAACTGAGGCGTCCGGCTGAGACGCGGCGGCACCCGGTTGGACCGAGGACCCCACCTCATCGATCACGGCAATCGGCGCTCCCGTCGGAACCGTCTCTCCCTCTTTCGCGATAATTTCGCGCAGCACGCCCGAGACGGGCGACGGCACCTCGGCGTTGACCTTGTCGGTCGACACCTCGACGAAGGCTTCATACTTCTCGACTTCGTCACCGATGTTCTTGAGCCACTGCGCGACCGTTCCTTCGGTCACCGTCTCGCCCAGCTGCGGCATCGTAATCGTCGTCGCCATGTTAGAACCGGACCATTTCACGCATGGCGTCGGCCATGCGGTCGGGCGAGATCATGAACTCTTCCTCCAGCGGCAGTGCATAGCCCATCGCCGGTACATCGGGGCCGCACAGACGCCGAATGGGAGCGTCGAGATCGAAGAACGCCTCCTCGACGACCATGGCCGCGATCTCGGCTCCGATGCCGCCGAACTTGTTGTCTTCGTGAATGATGAGCAGCTTGCGCGTCTTGCGGACGCTATCGAGGATCGTTGTGCGATCCATCGGGCGAATCGAACGGAGATCGATCACTTCGACCGACATGCCGTCGGCAGCGACGCGTTTTGCGGCCTCGAGGGCTTGATGAACGTACAATCCGTACGAAACCACCGTGAGCTGATCGCCGGAGACTTTGACCTCGGCTTTACCGAGCGGAATCGTGTAATGGCCCGAGGGCACCTCGCCCTTGACGGAGCGGTACGTTTTCTTATGTTCGAGGAATAGCACGGGGTCGGGATCGTCGATCGATGCGTTGAGCAGTCCTTTGATGTCGGCAGGAAACGAGGGCGCGACGATCTTCAATCCGGGAACGTGATAGAAAAGCGCTTCGATCGACACCGAGTGCGAGAGCGCGCCGCGCACACCGCCGCCGTACGGCGTGCGGATCACGAGCGGACACGTGTAATCGCCGTTGCTGCGATACCGCGTCTTCGCCGCTTCGCCGACGATCTGATTGAACGCGGGATAGATGAAATCGGCAAACTGAATCTCGGCGATCGGGCGCAGACCTTCCATCGCCATCCCGACCGCAATGCCCACGATCGACGCTTCGGCCAGCGGCGTGTCGATGATGCGCTGCGGCCCGAACTCGTCCAGGAAGCCTTTGGTGATCAAGAAGACGTTGCCGCGGGCGCCGACGTCTTCGCCCATGATCAGAGTGCGCTCGTCGCTCTTCAAGGCCTCGTACAACGTCTGGCGCACCGCTTCGACGTTGTTCATGACGGTGGTCGGTGCGGCTACAGCCATGGTTCGTAGGCCCCTTCGTAGACTTTCGTATAGATTTCGTGCGCGTGGGGATACGGCAGGGCTTCGGTCTCGTCGGTCACGCGATTCACTTCCGCCAGCACGTCTTTCTTCATGGCCGCCAAGTCGTCGGTCGTCACGACGCCGGCCTCCAGGAGCAGGCGCTCGAACCGCGGCACGGGATCGAGGTGGCGATGGCGTTCGATCTCGTCGCGCGTACGGTACGTTCGATCGTCGTCATCGGTCGTGTGCGCGAGGAAGCGGTAACACGTTGCCTCGACGAGCGTGGGACCACCGCCCGAGCGCGCACGATCAAGCGCTTCAGCGACGACGGCGTATGTTGCGATCGGATCGGAGCCGTCGACTTTGACGCCCGGCAAACCGTAACCGGCGGCTTTACTGATGATATCCTCGACCGCCATCTGATGCGTACGCGGCGTCGAGATCGCCCACTCGTTGTTTTCGCAGAGAAAGACGATCGGCACTTTCTGCACCGCCGCAAAGTTGATGGCTTCGTGCCACTCGCCTTCGCTCGTCGCCCCGTCGCCGAAGGAACAGAGCACTGCGCGGCCGGTTTCGTTACGAAGTTTCATTGCATAGGCTGCGCCGACCGCGTGCGGACAGTGAGCCGCGATGATCGAACTGACCGACAGGATGCCGAGCCGGTGATGCGAGTAGTGATTGGGAAACTGGCGACCGCCCGAAACGTCGGCGCCGCGCGCGAACATCGAGAGTAGCGCGTCGCGCGGCTCCATGCCGACGCCGACGCACAACCCGATGTCGCGGTAGTAAGGGACCAGGATGTCCTTGCCGCGTTCAAACGCCGCTGCGGCGCCGGCATGGATGCCTTCGTGCCCCTCGCTCCCGGTGGCGAACGGAATCTTGCCTTGGCGATTGAGCTGGAACCCGCGGTTGTCGAGGGTGCGCTGCATCTGCATGTTGCGCAGCATCCAACGCAGCTTCTCGTCGCTCAAACCATGCCGTTCGAGGGCGGGCGCCGGGATCGCTTTGGACATTGGTTCTACCTCCGGGGATGACCCGTTGGTATCGCCTGGAGCGCGGGCCGACTCCTGTCAGTTGTGCGCCGACGTGAGCTTGTGACGACGCCTCCGCGGGCAGACTCGGCAGCCGTGCCGTAGAAGCGCGCCACATGCTCGCCTCTGTGCCGGTCCCGACCGACGACCTCGTCCGCGTGAGGCGTCGCCTGCACCGCAACCCCGAGCTTTCGATGGAAGAGCACGAGACGGCCGCGTTCGTCACTGCCGAACTGTCACAGTTCAGTCTCGACGATCTGCGCGTCGGCGTGGGGCGCACCGGCGTACTCGGGACCTTACGCGGCGGAAAATCTGGGCCCGTGACGCTCTTGCGCGCCGACATGGACGCGTTGCCGATTGCGGAGGCCGGTGCGGCCGAGTACCGCTCCCAGCGCAGCGGTGCGATGCATGCGTGCGGGCACGATGGCCACGTTTCCATGCTGCTCGCTGCTGGGCGCACGCTGGCAGAGCGACGTAACGAAGTGCCGGGGACGCTCGTCTTCTGCTTTCAGCCGGGCGAAGAAGGCCATGCCGGCAACCGCTTGATGATCGAAGACGGCGCGCTTGAGAACCCGTACGTCGACCGCACGTTCGCGCTGCACCTGTATAGCGGTCTCGATGTCGGTAAGATCGGCGTGCGCGACGGCGCGTTCTTTGCGTCCGCCGATGAGTTTGCGCTCATCGTGCGAGGCCGGGGTGGACACGGTGCGATGCCGCACCTTGCGGCCGATCCGGTCATGGCGGGCGCCTATCTCGTTACGATGCTGCAAACGATCGTCAGCCGCGAGGTGGCGCCCAAGGATCCGGCGGTTTTTACGATCGGCGCATTCAACGCGGGAACGACGTTCAACGTCATTCCCGATGAGGCGACGTTGCACGGTACCGTGCGCTGTTTCGACGCGGAGGTTCGCGCCTCGATGCCTGAGCGACTCAAGCGTATCGCCGGGGGACTGGGCGAAGCGCTACGCGTCGAGTGCGACGTTCAATACCGCTGGTCGTATCCGCCGACGGTCAACGATACAGCGGTCAACGACATCGTGCGCGAAGTCGGGGCTGCGGTTCTCGGAAGAGACAACGTCGTCGAGCACGACATCGTCATGTGGGCCGAAGATATGTCCTTCATGCAGGAGCAGCGGCCCGGCGCCTATTTCATCGTCGGCTCTCGCGGCGGCCCAAGCAGCGCCTATCCGCACCACAACGCGCGGTTTGACATCGACGAGCGCGCGCTCGATATCGGTTATCGCATGCTGGTCGCTCTCGGGCTACGCGGTTAGGCAGGCTCTTCTTTACCGCATGGCGTCGTCGCCACGCGTCGGGGCGGACATTGCGAGCGGTTATTCTTTTTCGCTGCGTGAGCCGGCTTCGCGGCGGTTGACCGCGGATTGCATCGAATCGACGACCTTGCGCGACTGATCGGCCATCTTTTTCGCCGTCTCGCGTGCCTGTTCAACCGATTCGCGCATCGCCTCGCTCCCCAGCCGCATGAAGTCGCTCAGGTGTCCGAGCGCCATTTGCGTCTGTTCGGCGGTCATGTCACCGGATTCGGTCGTGTGGCGGCTGAGCGTCTGCTGCAAGTTGCGCGCCTCGGCGAGCGACTTCTCGATGTGCGGCTTCATCGCTTCGGCCGCCTCATTGACCGCGGCGCCTGCCTGGCGCTGCATGTCCCGCGCCTGCGCCAGCGCCCGTTCCAAAGCATCGTTGAAGTTCATGCGACCCCCTTTAGGAGGTCAGGCTTCAAAGGAGATCAGCGGCCTTCCTCGACCGCCATGACCCAGCGCACGGCGCGCGCGTATTGCTCCAGTTCGCGGGTTGCCCGCTGCAGCGAGCCGAAGCTCGCGTCGTATACCGAGCGCTTCCCGCGAGAATCGTCGTGCGTTCGCAGGTAGCGGCGCGCCGCCTCCAATTGCTTTTCCACTCGGTCCCAGCGCCGGTAGAGCGTGTCCTCGGACGCGTCGGGGAGCCGGTCGATCAGCGGCGGCGCGGGAGCTGCGGGATGTGTCAGTGCATATTCGAGTCTGGCAAGCGAATAAGCGCTCGTCGTGGTGATGAACGACCCCAGTAGTTGCACCAACCGCACTTCCATCGGTACAAGTATTATTCCATGCGGCGCACGAGCGAACCACCCGCCAATCGAGGGGTCGCGGCAGGGCCGCACGCACGAAGAGCGAGATGAACGACAGCGAGCGCAAGTACGTGATCGTCGGAAACGGCTTCGCCGGCACGACCTGCGCGGAAGGGCTGCGCAAGCTCGACCCGGCTTGTTCGATCGTGCTTTTCGCCGACGAACCGTACACGCTGTACAACCGTATTGCCCTACCGCCGCTGCTGCGCAAACAAGTCGCCCGCCAAAAGGTCATCATCCGCGACGCGGCGTGGCATGAAAAACACCGGATTGAGCTGCACTTGCATACGCGCGTCGACCGCATCGACGTCGCCGAGCGCGCGGCCTATGCAGACGGCCGGGGTCATCCGTACGATGCGCTGCTCATCGCCACCGGCGGCCGCCCGAATCCCTCCCAAGCGCCGGGAGCAGCGGGGGCGCACAATGTCTTCAACTTCCAATACATGGACGACACGCTCGCCATTTCCGACGCGCTCGAGACCGCGAAGAGCGCCGTCGCGGTCGGTGGTTCGTTCATCGCCTACGAGCTGGCGGAAGCGTTCGCTTCGCGGGGCGTCGAGACGCATTGGCTGATGCGCGGGCCGCGTTTTTTGCGCCGCATGCTCGACGAGATCGCGGGTGAGATGATCGACGAGGCGGCTTGCGAGGATCGCGTGCACGTGCACTATGACGACGAAGTCGGAACGTTCACGCGTTCCAACGGCGCAGTCACGAAGGTCCTCACGAAAAAGGGCGTCACGATCGAAACCGATTGCGTCGGGGTGGGGTTGGGTCTCACGATGAACACGGAGTTGCTCGCGGGGACCGGCGTGCGCATCAAGACGGGCATCGTGTGCGACGATCGCCTGGAAACCGACATCAAGGGCATCTTCGCAGCGGGCGATGTCGCGGAGTTTTACGATCCCGTGGCCGAAATGCACTATCGCATGGGAACCTGGAACAACGCGGGCGCCCACGGCAAGGTCGTCGCCGTCAACATGGCCGGCGGCGATCAGCGGTATCACGACGTGCCCGAGTACTCATCAAAACTGTTTACCAATCAAACGATCACGCAGTTCGGACTCTCGCCGGAATATCGCGCCGATCTCGAGATGGTGCGCAAGATCGATCGTGAGAAGAAGCACTATCGTGCCCTGTTCTTCCGCGAGAACCGGCTAGCCGGCGTGGTGATGATTGGGAAAGGCAACCGCGCGGGCAAACGCCGCTACTTGGAGGCGATCAAGACCAAGGCCGAGTTCGCGCGAACCGAGCGCCAAGCGCTGCTGGATTGGACGGCGGATTAGGGGCAGCCCTGATTCCCCGCGGAAATGAAACGGTAACGGACTGAGCGTAGGATACTTCAATGGACCCGACGACTCCGACGACGACCGAACTGCTGGCGGCCATCATCGACCTCAAGAATGCGACCGAGTATGGTTTTGTCGCGTTCGAAGGACGCATGAACGTTCGCTTCGAGAATCTCGAAGGGCGCATGAACGCTCGCTTCGAGGACCTCGAAGGACGCATGAACCGCCGCTTCGCGGACCTCGAACACCGTATGAACCGGCGCTTCGACCGCGTGGACGAGCGATTCGATCAGCTCGATGGACGCGTAGGCGCACTAGAGCGAGCCGGTTGAATCGAGGTCGCTCAGCGCTGCATCCACGCACGGCCGTCGGTCGGCGTCGAACCACCATTCAAAGTTCGTCAACTCGTCGGTTCCGATAATGCCGTCGATCGGGAACTCCGTTTCGGGACCCGAGAGTTCAACCTCTGCCGGTACGTCGGTGAAGCGCGCCGGGCCGTCCCTCGTTCGCTCAGATCGAGATCGCGCAGCGAGTGGTGCAGCTGAAACTCGTCGCTGCGGCCGAAGCCGTGGTCTCTTCCCGCTAGGCGTGCCGTAACGCGAAAATCTGCGCCGCGTATGTACTCACGCGCCGCGGCCGACGTAACGTTCGGCGCACTGACCACGTAGGTTTCGATGCGTTGGCGATAGATAGGCTGCGGACTACCCAGCGCTTTCGCGACGGCTGCCAGCACGTCATTTTGCGTCGCATGGGTCGCCGCGATGCCCGGCGGCTCCCACCAGCCGTTTTCGGCCGAGGCCGTCGATGGCAAACCAAGCAGCGCAGCACCCCACAGCGCCATGCAGCAAAGAAGCGTCGATCTAGACGACGCAGCGCGGAGACGCAACGATCCATTCAACGCCACGTCCTTCAAAGGAAGAAGACCTGCACCCTCGCGAGGAACGTCGCGGCATGGCCTCATCAGTCGCCGCAGCTCCGGCGAGCCCAGCCGCCGTCGCGTGTGCGCGCGAACTCGCTCCTATCGTCGGCGCGCGACATTGCTTGACCAAGGTCGCCGACCTGCGCACGTACGAATGCGACGCCTTGGCCGGGACGCGCGTGCGTCCCGGCGTCGTCGTCCTGCCGGCGACGACGGATGAAGTCGCCGCGGCCGTCAAGAGCGCGCGCCGCCACGGCTTGCCCGTCGTGCCGCGTGGGTCAGGCACCGGGCTTTCAGGGGGCGCCGTTCCGGTTGAAGGGTGCGTTCTCGTCGTGCTCTCGCGCATGAATCGCATTCTGGGGATCGATTTCGACAACCGGCGGGTGCGCGTGCAGCCCGGCGTCATCAATCTCGACGTCACCCGCGCCATTGCACAGCGTGGCTACTACTATGCGCCCGACCCAAGTTCGCAAAGCGTCTGCTCGATCGGCGGCAACGTCGCCGAGAACTCGGGCGGTGCGCACTGCCTCAAATACGGCTTCACCGTCAATCATGTCGTCGCCGCGACGGTCGTACTTTCCGACGGTGAGATCGTGGAACTGGGTGCGCCGGCCAGCGATGCTCTCGGCTACGACTTGATGGCGGCGCTTGTGGGCAGCGAAGGTATGCTCGGTATCGTGACCGAGGCGGTCGTGAAAATTCTACGCGTGCCCGAAGCGACCCGGACGTTTTTCGCGACGTTCCCGTCGACCGATGAAGCGGGGGCCTGCGTGTCGGCGATCGTCGCTGCCGGTATCGTGCCGGCGGCGGTTGAGATGATGGACGCGCTCGCGATCGAAGCGATCGTCCAGGCGACCGGCGTCGACTGGCCGCGGGATGCGGGTGCGGCACTCTTGATGGATGTCGACGGACCGCGGGCCGAAGTGGAGCACACCGCGGCTGCCGCGCTCGCGCTCGCTCGGCGCTGCGGCGCACGAGAAGTACGTACTCCGCGCGATGACGCAGAACGCAGTTTGATGTGGAAGGGCCGCAAAAGTGCCTTCGCCGCAGTCGGCCGCATCAGCCCGAACTACTACGTGCAGGACGGCGTCATCCCGCGCTCGGCCATTGCCCCGGTGTTGCGTGAGATCGCAGATCTCGCGCAACGCGAAGGGGTGCGCGTCGCCAACGTTTTTCATGCCGGCGATGGGAATCTTCATCCGCTGGTCCTCTACGATGCGCGCGTACCGGGCGAAGAAGCGCGGGCCGCAACGGTGGCGCGCGACATCCTCGGCATCTGCATTGACCACGGCGGTTCGATCACGGGGGAGCACGGCGTCGGGCGCGACAAGTCGGCGTATCTGGGCCGGCTTTTCGGTGAAGACGATCTCGCGGCGATGAATGACGTCCGCTGCACCTTCGACCCGGAGCGCATGTTCAATCCCGATAAGGTTTTCCCGACGCCGCGCTTGTGCGGAGACCGTCCGGGCGCCTATCGGGAACACCCGCTGGAGCGCGCGGGCCTGGCAGGGCGTGGCTGATCTGCTCGTGCGCGATGCCGTGCCGCGCAGCATCCGGGGAACGCCGATCACGGCGGTCGCGCGTCCGGCGAGCATCATCGAAGCGTCGGAAATCATGCGCGACGCGGCGGCGCGAGGCGATGCGATGTCCTTTTGTGGCGGCGCGACGGAAATCGGACTCGGCTATGCACCCGAACGCGTCGACCTGCTGCTCGCGACGCAGCGCTTGTCGCGAGTGATCGATTATTCGCCCGCGGATCTTGTCATCGAAGCTGAAGCGGGCATGGCGCTCGCTGCGCTGGCCGCCGTCACCGTGCCGCACCGGCAACGCCTCGCGCTCGATCCCCCGTGGCCGGAACGCGCGACGCTCGGCGGCGTCATTGCAACCAATGCCTTCGGACCGCGTCGCATGCGCTTCGGCACATTACGCGATCATATCGTCGGGATCACGCTCGTGCGTGCGGACGGAACGCGCGTGCGTGGTGGCGGAAAGGTTGTCAAGAACGTCGCGGGGTTCGATCTCCCGAAGCTGGCCGTCGGCTCGCTCGGAACGCTCGCAATGATTGCAACGGTGACGTTGCGCCTGCATCCGCTGCCCGAATCGGGAACCGCGCTCATGCTTGCGGGCTGTTCGAATGACGATCTGCGCGTCCTCGAACGTAGCCTGATCGCGGCGCAGCTGGAACCGAGCGCATTCATCGCAGAACGGATGAACGACGGGCATCGGGCCTTCGTCCTCTTCGAAGGCTTTGCGGCCGGCGTCGCCGAGCAAAGCGAACGCTTCGCCGAGCTCGCCGAACATTTGGGCCGCAGCCCCGTACGCGTGGCACCGGAGACGCTCGAGCGGATCGACGCTGCCGCGCGCACAGGTGACGTGTGCATGCATTTTTCGGTTCCACTCGATCGTGCGTCGCAGCTCGACCGTGAAGCCATTGCACCGCTGCGCGCTGCGCTCATCGACGCGGCCGCGGTCGCCTACCCAGCGCTCGGAATCGCATACGTTTCGGGTCGCCCCGACGATCCGGATGCGGCCGTCGCGGCCCTCGTGCGCGCGCGGGCGGCGGCGCAGGACTGCGGCGGGCATGCCGTGTTGGCGGCGGCGAACGAAAGCGTCGCGGAACGCGTCGACCCGTACGGTGCGCTCCCGTCTTCGCTCAAGCTCATGCGCGAGCTCAAGGCCCGCTTCGATCCCGGCCGGCTGCTCAATCGTGGCCGCTTCGTGGGTAGACTCTGATGAACGTCGAGCAGCGCAGCGAACGCGAGCTCATCGACGATTGCGTACATTGCGGCTTTTGTTTGCCGGCGTGTCCGACGTACGTGTCCTGGGGACTCGAGATGGATTCTCCCCGTGGGCGCATCGATCTGATGAAGGGACTCGATGAGGGATCGCTCGGCCTCGATCCCACGGTCGTCGAGCATTTCGATGCCTGTCTTGGCTGCATGGCCTGCGTTACCGCGTGTCCCTCCGGCGTGCGCTACGACCTCTTGATCGAAGCGACCCGCGCAAAGGTCGAAGCGCACGCAACGCGTGCGCCGGGCGACCGCCTTCTGCGCTCGCTGCTCTTCACGCTGTTGCCGTATCCGCGGCGCCTGCGCGCGCTTGCAATACCGCTGGCCTTCTATGCGGACTCCGGTCTACGCCCGCTCGTGCGGCGCAGCGGGCTGCGCCGTTTGCTTCCGCCCGTATTCGCGCAATTCGAGCGCCTCAGCCCGGTCTTGTGCGTCGGCGACTTGCGGGCCGTGCTCCCCCCGTTCACGCCCGCGCACGGAACGAAACGCGGGACCGTGATGCTCGTGACGGGTTGCGTGCAGCAAATCTTTTTTCCGAACGTCAACGCCGCGACGGTGCGCGTCTTGGCCGCCGAAGGCTACGATGTGATCGTTCCGCGGGCGCAAGGCTGCTGCGGCGCGCTGTCGCTGCACGTCGGGCGCGCGCGCGAAGCGGCCGCCTTTGCGGAGTCTCTGGTCGGACGTTTCGGCGCATTCGACGAGGTCGACGCGATACTCGTCAATGCGGCCGGTTGTGGTTCAACGATCAAGCAGTATGCGGAGCTGCTCGCTGGTCCGCCCGCAGCCGCCTTTGCGCACAAGGTGCGCGACGTAACGGAGTTTCTTGCGCAAGCCGGGGCGGTTGCGCCGCGGCGGCCGCTGGCCTTGCGGGTCGCCTATCACGACGCGTGCCATCTTGCTCACGCGCAGCGCATCCGCGAGCAGCCGCGCGCGCTGCTGCGCACTATTCCCGCATTGGAACTACTTGAAATCCCAAGCGGCGACCAGTGTTGCGGAAGCGCCGGTGTCTACAATCTGCTCGAGCCGCACAGCGCCGCCGAAATCGGAGCGCGCAAAGCGGATAATGTCCTCTCCGTCGGAGCCGATGTTTTGGCGAGTGCCAATCCGGGCTGCACCCTCCAGATCAGCGCTATTTTGGAAGAGCGAGGTCACCCGCTGCTCGCCGCCCACCCGATCGAAATTCTCGATGCCGCCCTGCGCTGAGCGAACGCGTGACGACCTCGACGATGCGTGGCGCGCATTGCGTCGCAGCGGCGAACTCACGCTGCGCGAAGTGGCGTGCGTCGGCGTGCCGCAGACGCTCTTCGTCGCCGACGTCGTTCGGCGCCCGCATGCGCCGTGGATCACGCTTGCCGGCGAAGAACAGCCGAAATCTGCGGCACCGTGGGCGCTGCTTTCGATCGTGCGCGACGGGCTGTTGTTTAGCCGCTTCGCGTATCGCATCTGGCCTCGCGTTACCGGCAGCGACGAGGCGCCGCAGCGAGGCAGCCCGCAGTTTCGTGCTATCGCCACGGCTAACCGCGATCGTCGTTTCATGCTCGGCATCGAACTGTGCCAAGGGGAGGGCGATGCGTTCGTGTGCGAGTGCGATGGTACCGCCCAAGCCGACGGCACGGCCGCTGCTGTGACCGTGGCGCTCGCGGCACTCGGCTTTGAGGCGAACGGGAAACAACGCGTCCCGAGCACACCGTCGCTGCTTCCTCGTCGCACGACCGATCGAACGCTGCGGTTGGCTGTGCCGCGGAGCGCGGCATGGAACGACTGCATTACGATGCATCGCGTCGCCGTGAGCGTCGTACTCGCGTACATGGAACGTAGCCAAGCGAAGCGAACCTAGCGCCTCATGGCAGAACGCGACCACCTCGACGTCGACGTGCTGATCGTCGGCGGCGGACCGGCGGGGCTCGCTGCTGCGATCAAGCTGCGCCAGCTCGCTGCGCAACGCGGCAAGGACGATCTGGCGGTCATGCTGATCGACAAGGGGGGCGAGATCGGCGCGCACGGTATCTCGGGCGCCGTCGTCGACCCGAAGGGACTCGACGAATTGGTGCCGGACTGGCGCGGCCAAGCGCCGGTCGAAGCGGTCGGCAAAGACGAACTTTGGTGGTTGACCGATCGGGCCAAGATCGCTTTTCCTGGGCCGCTCGTGCCCCCGATGATGAAGAATGCCGGCAAGTTCGTCGCGAGTTTACAGAGACTGACGAAATGGCTCGGTGAAGTCGCCGAGCAAAACGGCGCCGACGTGTTCGCGGCTTTTCCGGGACAGGAACTCTTGTGGGACGGCGACCGCGTCATCGGCGTTCGCGTCGGCGACAAAGGCGTGGATCACAACGGCGTTCCCAAGTCGAACTACGAACCCGGACCGGACCTGTTGGCAAAGGTCGTCATCCTCGCCGAGGGCGTGCGCGGGACGCTCGCAAAACAAGTCGTCGGCAAACTGGGGCTCGACGAGGGCCGCGATCCGCAAGTCTACGCGGCCGGCATCAAGGAATTGTGGCAGTGCGCGCCCGGCAAGGTTGAACCGGGCAGCGTAATTCACACGCTAGGCTTCCCCTTGCCGAGCGAAACGTTCGGCGGCGGCTTCATCTACGGCATGCGCGACGACGTGCTCGACATCGGCATGGTGACGGGTCTCGACTATCGCGACCCGACGACCGATCCGCACGATAACTTGCAACTCTACAAACAGCATCCCGCCGTAGCCACGATGCTGGAGGGGGGCAAGCTCATTCGGTACGGTGCCAAAGCGATTCCCGAAGGCGGCCTCTACGCCATGCCTCGGCCCTACGCCGACGGGCTGCTGCTCATCGGCGACTCGGGCGGATTCCTCAACGGCATGCGCCTCAAGGGGATCCATCTCGCCATCAAGTCCGGTATCATGGCCGCAGAAACGGCCTTTGATGCGGTGGTCGCGGAGCGTTACGACGCGGCGCAACTGGCGGCCTTCGAAACCGCATTTCGCGACTCGTGGGCGTATGACGAACTGCGCGTTGCGCGAAACTTTCATCAAGCGTTCGCGCATGGCGTGTACGCCGGCGTCCTCAATGCGGGACTGGGAATGTACACGGGGGGACGCGCCTTCGGCGTGATCGACCGCCTGAAGAATCATCCCGGTTACGCGCAGATGAAGAAGCTAGCGGAACGCGCTCCCCGCGCGAGCGCACACCGCGCCACGATCGACAACACGCTCACCTTCGACAAGCTCACCGACGTGTTCAACAGCGGCACGATGCACGACGAGGACCAAGTCCCGCACCTGCACGTGGCCGACACGACCATCTGCGCGCAGCGCTGCACCGTCGAGTACGGCAACCCGTGCCAATACTTTTGTCCTGCAAAAGTGTATGAGCCGTTGTTTTCCAAGTCCAATGAAAACGGCGGCACCGGGTATGATGGCCGTTTGCAGATCAACTTCTCGAACTGCGTCCACTGCAAGACGTGCGACATCATGGACCCGTACCAGATCATCACCTGGGTACCGCCGCAGGGCGGTGAGGGCCCCGTCTACACCGGCATGTAAGGAACCAGAAGAGACCGCTCGGTGATTGTCGTCGTTGGAGCGGGGCTTATCGGGCTTTCAATTGCCTACGAACTGAGTAAGCGAAACGCGGACGTGCGGGTCATCGAAGCGCGTGAGCCCGGGCGCGCAGCGTCGTGGGCCGGCGCGGGAATGCTGGCTCCGTACACGGAGAACGTGGTCCCCAGCGCCTTCGAAGACTTGTGCGTCGCGGCGCTGCACGCGTATCCCTCTTTCGCTCGGGAATTGCAGGCGTGCAGCGGCGTCGATGCGCATCTGCGCCTCGACGGAATCGTTGAAGCAGCGTTCGACCGCGACCAGGCTGCGCGTCTCGACGCGCACGTCGCTGCGCTCGAGGTGCGCAGCGTGCCGGCCCGGCGGCTGACCCGTGATGAGGTCCGCGCCCTCGAACCGGCGCTCGGTCCCTCCGTAGTGAGCGGCGCCTTCACGCCCAGTGAAGGCGCCGTCGACAACCGCCGGCTTGGACGCGCGCTGCATGCGGCTTGTCTAGCGCGCGGCGTGCGCATCGATGAACGTGCCGGCGAGATTGCCATCGAAGCCGATACGCGGCGGGTGCTCGGCGTACGCACCTCCAACGGTTTCGTCCCCGCGAGGGCCGTCGTCAATGCCGCCGGTGCCTGGGCCGGAATGCTTGCGGGCGTACCGGACCACGCCCGCGTCGCCGTCGTTCCGAGCAAGGGACAGATGCTCGCGCTCGCGATGCCGCGCGGTCTGGTGTGTCACGTCATGTGGGCTCCCGGTGCGTATCTGGTGCCGCGCGACGATGGACGCCTGCTCGTCGGCGCCACGGTGGAAGACGCTGGTTTCGACGTGCGCGTCACCGCTCGCGGCCTCGGCACGCTGCTGGACGCTGCACTGAGCGCGCTGCCCGCCCTTGGGAACCTGGCAGTCGCCGAAACGTGGGCCGGTATTCGGCCGGGGACGCCGGATGGGCTGCCGTACCTCGGCGAATCGTCGTTGTCCGGCTACGTCGTTGCGACCGGCCACTACCGTAACGGCATCTTGCTTGCCCCCGTGACGGCGCAAGCGATTGCCGACATCTTGGAAGGCCGTTCCCGGCCCGATCTCGCGCCTTTTTCTCCGCAGCGCGCCGAAGGGCGGCCCGCGGCCGGCCTTCCGCGCGCCGCGGAGAGCGAAGAGACGTATGCAGCGATCGCGAAAGAGAGCGCGTGAACGCGCGAGTCAACGGTGAACGCCGCGAGCTGCCGTCGGGAACGACGGTTGCCGCACTGCTGCAACAGATCGGGGTCGACCCCGCGCGCGGCGTGGCGGTTGCCGTCAACGAACGGGTCGTGCGCGGTGCAGCGTTCGCGGCTCACGAATTGCGCGACGGCGACAGTGTCGAGATCATTCGCGCGGTCGCCGGGGGATGATGATGAGTATGGACTCCCCTCTGCGCATCGGCTCGCACGAGTTGCGCTCCCGCCTGATCGTCGGAACGGGAAAGTATCCTTCGCTCGACGTGATGGCACGGGCGCACGAAGCCAGCGGCGCCGACATGGTGACCGTCGCGATTCGACGCATCAACCTCGACGACCCGAGCGGGAAAACGCTGCTCGATTACCTCGACCGCACGCGCTACGCGATTCTTCCCAACACAGCCGGTTGCACGACGGCAAAGGACGCCGTGTTGACGGCGCACCTGGCGCGCGAACTCTTGGGTACCGATCTGATCAAACTCGAAGTGATCGGCGACGCGCAAACGCTCTACCCCGATACGACGGAGACCTTGACGGCCGCCGCCGAACTGGTCGCCGACGGCTTCACCGTGCTGCCGTACGTCGTCGACGATCCCGTCGCGTGTAAGAAACTGGAAGACATCGGCTGCGCCGCCGTGATGCCGCTCGGCGCGCCGATCGGCAGCGGCCTCGGCCTCTGTAACCGCTATTCGATCGCGATCATCAAAGAACGCGCCGGCGTGCCGGTGATCGTCGATGCCGGCGTGGGCACGGCTTCGGATGCCGCGCTCGCCATGGAGCTGGGCGTCGACGGCGTATTGATGAACACCGGCATCGCGGCGGCCCGTGATCCGGTCGCGATGGCGCAGGCGATGCGGCTCGCCGTGACGGCGGGACGCACCGCGTTCCTCGCGGGACGCATGGAGAAGCGGCTTTATGCGCAAGCCTCGAGCGCGATGACGGCGCTGATCGGTTCCTGACGGCACACGGTTTCGCGCAATTGCCCGCCGAGATATCGGTTGCGGCGCTCCAGCAGATGCGTGCCGGCGGCGCAGCACCCGCGGTGCTCGACGTGCGCGAGGATGAAGAACTTGCCCTGGCGTCGTTTCCGGATGCACGGCACATACCGATGGACCAGATTCCGGCTCGGCTCAACGAGGTGCCGACCGATCGCGACATCGTCGTGCTCTGCCATTCCGGCGGCCGCAGTGCGGTCGTGGCCGCGTACTTGCGCGCGCACGGCTTTCCCCGCGTCGCCAATCTGCGCGGCGGTATCGACGCGTGGTCTCAGCAGATCGATCCCACGGTTCCGCGCTACTGATCGCAAGCGCGCCGGGCGCGGACGAACCAGTGAACGATGTCACGGGATTGATCCCGTTCGTGCGCCCATGTGCCGACCGTCGTCGCCGCGCTGTCTTCGCGAACCTCTTCGAGTTCGAAGCCGCCGAAAAGCGCTCGCACGCCCGCTTCATCGAAAAACGAATGGACGACGCCTGCCTCGCGCCCCTCGGTTAGAGCAAAGGCACCGTCGGCAACCCGCGTTCCCCGGCCGAAACGTTGGTCGCGGACCGATCCCAACGTGACGAAGAACAGCCCGCCCGTTGTGAGGCGCGCCCGCACGGCTTGGACCGCGCTTGCCACGGTGGGCGGCGTGCCGTGCAACAAGGCGTGGGTGCTCAGTGCACCGGCAAAACGCTCCGTGCGCGCAATAGGCTCGTTGTAGCAAGCGTGTGCGATGCGCACGTGGTCGTTCGAGGCGAACGTTTGCGCGGCGCCGGCGACTCGGGCCGCATCCTCGTCCACGGCGTACACGCGCAGGCCGGCGCTCAGGAACGGCGCAACATTGCGCCCGTTGCCGATTCCCACGAGACAAACCCATGCGCCCCGTCGGGCCGCCAACCGTGCCGCCAGTGCGTGCGCGAGCGGGTGCGCTACAGGCGGCTCGCCGGCATCGGGATAATAATCCGTCGCGGCTGCTTCCGCGTTATGGCTTTTGGAGTGTGTCATATGCTTGAGCCCGGCGCCGCTTTACCCGTCGTCACCGTTGCCGATGAGTCCGGCTCACCGGTGTCGACGGGAGATCTCATCGGGTTGCCGCTGGTCCTCTACTTCTATCCCAAAGACGATACGCCCGGTTGCACGAACCAGGCGACGCAGTTCCGCGACCTCACACCCGCCTTCGAAAAAAAGTCGGCCCGTATCGTCGGGGTCAGTCGCGATTCGAGCGCGTCGCACCGCCGGTTCAAAGCGAAATACGGCATCCCGTTTCCGCTGCTGGCCGACGTCGATTCGACGTTATGCGACGCGTTCGGCGTGATTGTCGAAAAAAACATGTACGGCAAGACGTCACGCGGGGTGCAGCGTTCGACGTTTCTCTTCGATGCGACCGGTACGCTCGTGCACGTGTGGCCGAAAGCGAACGTCGACGGTCACGCCGAAGACGTACTATCGAAGATTTCGTGACGTCGCCCGGCCGAGCGACGATACGCGCGACGGTGTGCGGTTCGAGCTGCTCGATCCCGCGGCCCGGCCGCGCCTGCAGCGCTTACCTCATGGAGGTGGACGCAGCGGTTTTCGTCGTCGATCTCGGGAGCGGCGCGTTTGCGAACGTCATCAAGCATCGGGCGGCCGAAGCGCTCGACGGCGTCGTCATCACGCACATGCACGCCGACCATTTCCTCGACGTGATCCCACTGCGCTACGCCCTCAAATACGGCAACCGGTCTAACGGGAAACGGCTGGCGCTCTATCTGCCGCCGGGCGGCGAGCCGATGCTCCGCCGGCTCGTTGCGGCCTTTGCGCCCGAAGCCGGCGACGATTTCCTGGGCGACGTGTACGATGTCCGCACGTTCGAGCCGTCCCGAGCGCTGCGCATCGGCGCAGCAACGTTGACCTTCGCGCCGACGGCGCATTACATCCCGACCTTCGCAGTGCGGTGCGCCGTAGGAACGGCAAGCATCGTGTACAGCAGCGACACGGCGCCGTCGCTCGGCGTCACGCGGCTGGCCAAGTCGGCCGATGCCTTCTTGTGCGAAGCGACGTTGACGCGGCAGGAGGAAGCGGACACGCCGCGGGGCCACTGCTCGGCGCGCGAAGCCGCCGAGATGGCCGCACATGCCGAAGTGGATCGCCTCGTACTGACGCACTATCCTGCGACGATTGCGCCCGCCGAACTGGCCGCACAAGCTCGTGCGCGTTTCAGTGGCCCAATCGACATCGCGGATGATGGCTACACGCTGAAGGTGTAACCGTGTCTTCGTTCGGCCCTCAGTTTTCGGTCTTTGCTTCGCCGCGCGGTAGCGAAAACTGGACGAGCGAGTTGATCGGAGCAAGGCCGCGGTTGATCACGGCGCAGACGGTGACGTGCAGGTTGAGTTCTTCGAGACGGGCCTTGGCGGCCATGACCTCGCGGCCGTTGCTCACGATGTCCTCGAGCAAGAGAACGCGCTGGCCTTCGACGTACGGGCCCTCGACGTACTCGTTGGCGAACGCGCCGTACGCCTTGGGGGCTTTGCGCACGACGATCATCGGGATGTTCGCCATCTGCGAGACGGCCGTAGCGAGGATTACGCCGCCGAGTTCGGTGCCGGCGATCAGATGCGGATTGGTTTCGGCCACGATCGGCGCGAATAGGCGCGCGATGCGCCGCAGTACGCCGGGATCGGAGAAAAGTCGGAACTTGTCGATATAGTAATCGCTGCGGCGGCCTCCGGCGAGCAGTACCTCGCCCCGCGTCAGCGCACGCTCGACGATGACGTTGAGCAGCCACTTGATCTCGGGAATGCGGCCCAGGCGCGAACCTTCGGGTTCTAAATGTCCCATTCGTATGCGTTCCACGACTCCGTGACGGGGTTGGGCGCGAAATTGCGAAAATCGGGGTTCACCGGCTGGATCTGGTGCGGCCACCAGACCGGAATCAGGGGCTGGTCGTGCGACAGCAGGCTTTCGATGCGAGCATAGGCCGCCTTGCGCGTGGGCCGATCGAAGTTTTCGAGGGCGACGTGCTGAGCGGCGTCCATCTGCGCGTTACAGTAATGCGTCGTGTTGTTCCCGCGAGGCGGCTGCGCGCTGCACAGATACACCGACGATTGATCGGGATCGATGCCGGCTACCCACGCGTCCCACGCAAGGTCGAAGTGGCCGCTCTGAATGACGCCGTTCTCGCCCATCGCCGCGTACAAAATCGCTCCGGGATAAAATTTGGGTTCGACCGCGATTCCGACTTGGCGCAGGAGCGCCTGCGTCTGCACGACGGCGAGCCGCCGCGTGACGTTGCTGACCTCCGCTGCCAGAGTAATCACGAGCCTACGCCCGTTCTTCTGCACGATGCCGTCGCGGCCCGCGACCCAGCCCGCCTGCGCGAGCAGCGCCTTCGCGCGGGCGGGATCGTGAGGATAACGCATGATGTCCGTCGCGTGCGCCCACATGAAGGGCGGCAGGTCTTGGTCGGCCGGCGTTGCCGAACCGAACGTCAAGTTGCGAACCAGTTCCGGCCGGTTCAGCCCGTAGGCGATGGCCTGCCGCACGCGAACGTCGTCGAGCGGCGGATGCAGCGCGTTGATTTCGATACGCTCGTACTCGTTGCGATTTTGAAGAACGAGGCGTACGTCTGGGATCGTCTTGAGTTGCTCGTACTGATCAGGTGAGGCTTCGAACTGCCAATCTAAGTCGTGCGTGCGCAGGGCGCTCAGCTCGGTATTTTCATCGGGGATGAACTTGACCACGATTTTTTTGAGTTTGGGAACGCCGAGATAGTAGTGCGGGTTCGCCACCAACGTCAAATGATCTCCCCGGGCCCACTCTTTGAAGATGAACGGTCCGGTGCCGACCGGGGCTGAATTGAACGGCACGTTGTTGAGGTCGCGCAGCTTCCCCAAGATGTGCTCGGGAACGACGTTGTACGGTGAATCGCTTTCGGCGAACAGCGTATCGACCGCCGGTGAAAACCGTTGCTTCATGTGAAAGACGACCGTCCACGGATCGGGCGTATCGACCGAGTCGACGAGCGCGTAACCCGTCTGGGAGATGACGTTGTTGCGCGGATTGAGGATCGCCCTCCACGAAAATTTGACATCCTTACTCGTGAACGGGACGCCGTCGCTCCAGCGGACGTTGCGACGTAGATGGTAGGTCAGCGTCAAGCCGTCGCGGCTGATCCCGCCGTTCTCGAGCGTCGGTACGGCAGCCGCAAGCATCGGAACGTCGCGGCTCCCGGTGGCGTCGGTGGAGACGAGTACGTCGAACATGAGACGATCGATCATGTTTTCGGTCGTGTTCGCCGCAAGCAGCGGATCGAGCGTGTTGGGACTGACCTGTGAACCGATGCGCAGAACGCCGGGAACGGTCCACGGATGGCGTGCATCGGGGGCTCCGGCCGCTTCATTGCTCGTGCCCACGCGAGCGCATCCCGCGAGCAGCACGCACGCGAGCAAGCCACCTACGATGTTACGCAACGGTCAGCGCCGCGCTCGGCTCGATTTCTTTTTCGCCGTACCCTTTTTCGCGGCTGCTTTTTTGGCAACTCCTGAGCGTTTGGGGGGCGCCGATGCTTTCGCGGGCTTGCGCGATCTGGACGTGAGGCCGCGCTTCGCGGCAGGCTTGCCACCCGACGCTTTGCGCCCGGAGCCCGCGGCCGAGGGGATGGATGTTTTTTTGGCCGGCGCTCCCTTCTTCGCGGAACCCCGGGGATGCGCAGTCGCCGTACGTTTCGCGGCTGCCGATTTCCGTGCCGGCTTGGCGCGCTTAGGCGGCGTCACCTTGGCGGGCGCAGGCTTGGTGCGCGCCGCTTTGGGTTGCGCCGCCGGTGCGCGCACGGCTTTTCTCGGTGTCGCTTTGGCGTCGTTGCGAACGCTCGCCGCGCGGCTGCCAGGCGTGGCCGGCGGCCGTGACGTTGCCTGCCGCTTCGGGCGTTGCCGCGCCGGCGCGGCGCCGTCGGCTCGCGCCGGTGTGCCGTGGGGTGGTCCGGCTTTGCGGGACGGTGCCGGTT
>JACRTY010000024.1 GCA_014305025.1 Candidatus Nyctobacter psychrophilus
AGTCCGCGATCCGGCTCATCAGCATGGTTTTACTCGAGCAGAGCGAAGACTGGATTACCGAGCGGTGCTACATGAGTGAAGCATCGATGGATCTTGTAAAGAACGGAAAAACCGAGTAGAATAGAGCGATAGAGAACGGCTCGAATTTACACCAGATATTGGACACCCTCTTTTGGCGCTGAACCAGTCGGCGCATTGAGCGAGATGCCGAGGGTGCTCCCCCATGCATTGATAGATGTCGAAAAGGACGAGGTCCACTGGAATGCGGGATTTATTTGCGTCCAGAACTGCCCTGCATTGTCCTTGTATATCCATCCCCAAACGTGCGAAGAGACAGTAAGGACGCCGTTATGGTTGTACGGTAAACCATCCGCCTGGAAAATCTCGTTTTCATCGACAATCGTCCGTGGTTTTCCACCGACCTGGCCCACGGTATCTCCAACCGCCATAGACTGTTGGTCGCAAGTGTCGTGGTCAAATATCGGCCCTCTATGAACCGCTACATTGCAGACACCATCGGAATAGCCGTCGTCGCGGTAACACGTTGCGGGCCCAGACGGCCCTTTATCGGCGAAGTCATCCCAGGAGCAGAATACTGTATAGCAGCCACCCTGCTGCATGAAATCAGGGGACCCAACTGGTGGCGGACATTGTCCAACATTAGGCTTGACACGTCCTTGGGCTGTACGCTGAAGTTGAGGACAGTAGTCGTTCGGCCGTACGTCGAAGTGATCAGCTTGCCCGTTGCGCGGATGCAGTTGCCAGTAGCGTGACGCCGCAGCTTCCGCCGGAGTTTGCCGCTCCGCATGATTGAATGGTATCGAATGCGTCGCCCAATACTGGTTCGCCGCTGCAAGCTGGGCTGCTGTCTGAAACGGTGGTGGAGGTAGTGGAGGTAAACGAAACGGAATTGCAACGACCGGTCGGGAGCCGGCGATGATGGGATTCGCTTGTCCGGGTACCCCTACCATCGGCAACGCCACCAAAGTCACGGCTACCCGAGAGATAAATCTCAAGCGACCTCCTTTGGAAAGGATGGCTCGGGAAGTAATCAGGCCCGCCATCAACAACTTTATTGAGCCGACGTAGAAACGCTTCACCGGTTGCATCTGACTTGGTAGCAAAAAATTCGGTCGGTGTCAACAGTACGCGACGGACGGCCATAATCCACCCCCCAGCATGACAGGGATGGCTGTCACGGGTGCTTTTTGTAGGTGGGTAGGGTAAGCGGACAGCTCGCGCGGCTTCAAAGCTTCAAATGACGGCCGGTTGCGAGAAAGCGCGAGAACGCCTATCGACGAGCGGCGCAGGGGCGAGACGCAGACGAAGCTGGCGCTGACCTCCATTCGCAAGGGGCCATTAGTTTTGCGCTACGGCTTTGACGCGAAGATTTATCCGGAAGGGACCGCGGCCAACGCCAAGATCCCTTGGCGCACCTTGATCAGCAACTCGTTGGAGGGATGCCCACAGCCCAGCATCACGACGAGTTGCCGCGCGTGATGTACCACCAGTCCTGGCAACCCGATGAGGTGCAAGCAAACCGCTTTCATGCGGCGCGTTTCCCAGTTTGCGCTCGCCGCCACGCGCTCGAGTACCAAGCGTTTCATGACAACATTGAGATTCATGGCGATGAGCATGATCGCCCGCCAAGCGGCATTGGCGCCGAAGGTCGCCGATGGAAGCTTGCCCCCCGCCAGATCGTCCTTCATGATCGCATGGGCTTTCTCGCTGTTTCCGCAGCGTTCGCGGTGCCACTGAATCAGCTCGTCGCCCGGCGTCGTCAAACGGTTGGTGGGCGCGCCTTCTGAATTATTTCGCGCCTCTGTCGCTCTGCGTTAGCGAAGAATCTCTGAAGTGCATCGACGTCCGCTCGGTATCGTGAAGCTTGTGGCGCCTCTTCGATGTCCCACTCAACAATCGTCGTGTTTCCCGCCGATTCGTGCCAGCTGAAGCGTCTTTCGGTCGGCAGCCGTGACGCGATCCCATAGCAATTCTAAGAACTGCGGCTCATGCGAAAGCAGTACAAGTTGCGCGCACGCCTCTCCGCACTTGTAAATCCGGTGAACCGTTTGATTTCCGCGGAAACTATCCAGACTGCTGCTGAAGGTATTTACACTTGCGCTTACCCGTTGGCGCTACCATATCGCCTCCAGTCGAGCAATCGCGCCTGCAGTATGTCACGGAAAGACTTGGAACTAGCGCGCGATCTGCGCGAGCGCGGCGGAATCGACTTGGAGGGATGCTTCGTCGACGGCACATTTGCCCCGGCGAAAAAAGGGGGCGGCTGCGTCGGGAAAACCAAGCGCGGCAAGGGGACCAAGATCATGGCAATTGCAGACGGCGCTGGTCTTCCTGTCGCCGTATGCATCGAAAGTGCTTCGCCCCACGAAGTAACGCTCGTTGATCGGTTGCTGCGGAACCGTTTCCTGCAAGAGCTTCCAGAACGGATCATCGGCGATATGGCCTATGATAGTGACCGGCTCGATCGCAGCCTTGAGGACATAGGCGTCGAGATGATCGCTCCGCACCGATCGAACCGCGTGCGGCCGGCAACACAAGACCGGCGCCCACTGCGACGTTATCGCCGGCGCTGGAAGGTTGAGCGGCTCTTCGCATGGCTTTAAAACTACCGACGCATTCTCGTTCGCCATGAGTTTCACGCAGCGAATTATCTCGGGTTCGTTACGCTCGGTTGCATCGCAATTCTGCTCCGGCGGCTATTATGAGATGGTTCTAGCAACGTGACGCAAGTCAAGCTACTCCAATTTGTAAACCGAACCCGTTCTATCTCGGCGGAGCCGACTATGCGAGGTCCCGGCGATCTGTCGCTGTGTTTCTATCGCAAGGCGAACCTCGGCGGCGGTTGCGCCGGAAACGCCATAGGCCTTCGCCGTTGCGGGGAGCGTGGCGATCGCGGTGTCAACCTCATCGATGATGCTCGCTGCACGCTTCGCGTCGATGTCTTGCCGATCGGCGACAGCGAGCAGGTCAGTGCGCGTGATGTCGCGTCCCTTGCCGTTGACCGCAAGGTAATGTTCGGCGCCGGGGCCGGTGGAATATGTTAGATCGTAAGCAGGCGATAAGCGCCAACCGTGGTGCTGCGTGAAGAGTAGCGCGTGTTGCTTCGCGTGATCGTCGCGATTGAGCGAAGGGACGTTGAATACCATGCGGCGGAAGCCTTGCTCGACGGCACGTTGGTCACGCGTCGCACCGCGGATCGCGTCGAGCAGATTGTCATAGTCGATCGAGGGATAGCGCCAATCGGTGTCGAGCATTCCCGCGATCGAAAGCATGTGAACGCGCGCGCCATTGGGATCGCGGTCGAAACGCTCCGTCGCGAAATATCCAGGGCCTTTCGCGGTCGCAATCAACCTCGTTCGCGGCATGACGACCCCGGCCGCGCGCGCGACATCCGCGTACGCGGCTTCTAGGGGCCCGATGTCTTTGAAGCGGTCCACGCTTGACGCGAATTTTACGATCCACGCGGAGTAGCCGGGCTGAGTCGCAAGTGGTGCGGATCGCGCATGGCCTGCGTCGTCCATCCAAACCTGAACCTTCGGTCGTGCGCCGCCGGAGGAGCCACCGAGCAATTCGAGCTCGCACATGACCTCGCTGGCTGCGCCCTCGTAGACCTTCTGAGCCCCGAGCGCGAGTTCGTCGAGATCGACGTCGTGCTCGCCGTCGCGGTGGTCGATCGCGGGAACGTAGACGATCGCTCCTCGTCCACTCTCACCGACGTCGGAAAGACGATCGAGGACGGTGAAATCCGCGAGCGTTCGGTTCGCTGCCCGGAGACGGCGCTCGAGTAACAGTTCACCCCATGCGTCGGGCAGGCTGTCGGCAAAAACTCCGTGCAGGCCCGTAAACGCTGCTGGGTTCCGCGGCCGAGTCAGACCCGGTCGTCCTGGCGGCATCATGGGGCTGAGCGGCAAGTCCGACGTCACGAATGTCGCGTCGTATTCGAAGACCGCCACGTTTCCGTCCAGGGCAAGCTCGCCGATCGCTATGTCGGCGCCGGGACCGAAACGGAACCGGGCGGAGAGCACGCCCCTACGGTCCACGTCGCCTGCCTCTCAGTCTCGGCGGGCGATCGTCGACGAAGTCGCGGATGGAACGACGTTCCAGCGGCGGGAAAAGGCTGACCAGTGGTCCCGTCGCGTCCAAGGCGAGCGCGGTCCTGATCAAGGCTTCGATGCTGACATTTTCGCCGGCTTCGAACCGCTTTAGGGTCGCGACGGAAATGCCGGCAGATGCCGCTACGCTAGCCTGACTGCCATTGAGTTCCAGCCGTAGTTGGCGGGCTCGATGAGCGATTCGCCGGCGAATCTTCCGGGACGACTGACCGAAGTCCAAAAGGCCAATATATGAGCCGATATCGTTCATATCGGCGTTCAGTATATCGCATATGATACCTTATAGCATTACGCGTGTTGCAAAGCCCAGACCCGCGCACTCAAGAACAAAGACATAGGGACGTTCGGAAGCGTCGCACCTTTGACTTCTCCGACCGGTCGACTTTCGATTCCGCGTTCCTTGAGGCGACGGCATCGTTCGGAGCGAATCGGAGCCTCCATGCGGCAAGCAACATTATGCGGGTTAGCGCTCATCGCAAACCTCGTTCTCATGGCCGGTTGCGCGCTTGCGCAGACCCGGACCATACACATTTGGTCTGGCGTGGCTCCGGGGTCGGAGCATTGGTCTTGGAAGGAACGAGTTATTCATGACACTCCGCTCGGCACGGTAGTCTTCAACGTGGTAACGCCGACGTTGACGGCCTATCTTCCGCCGCAAGCGAAGGCAGCTGGGACAGGCGTCATCATCGCTCCGGGCGGAGCATGCGTCGCATTGGCCATCGATCAAGAAGGTTTCGATGTTGCGCGCCGGCTTCAGAGAAACGGCATTGCGGCGTTCGTTCTCAAGTATCGTATCGTTCCCAAACGCCAAGAAGGCATCCCGAACATCAACATGGACGAAGCCTGCAAGTACGGGATCGCCGATGGGATACAGGCCGTCAAAGTGGTCCGGCAGCACGCGGCGGAGTGGCGCATCTCTCCGAAACGGGTCGGTTATATCGGTTTTTCGGCCGGCGGCATGGTCGCTAGCGGAGCGCTGCTTCAGCCGAACGTGGCGGCGCGGCCAAACTTCGCTGCTTTCATCTATGGCGCTCCGTTCGGAGTGATGCCGACGATTCCGAGAAAACTCGCGCCCGTCTTTATGGCATGGGCCCAGGATGACCCGGTGGCTCTCGATGCGATCGTCAAGTTCTACGACGCGCTACGCGCGGCGGGCGATAAACCAGAGGCGCATATTTTCAACGCCGGCGGCCACGGGTTCGGCATGCGAAGGCAGGGCACGACGAGCGACCATTGGTTCGATGAATTCTCCTACTGGTTGGAGGCGCAAGGCCTAACAGCTCGTCACTAAACTCGCTAAACTAACAGCGCAGCGGTCAACAGGCAGCCGTCGCGATGGACGATATCACCGCACTCTCGGCGGTGCACCGTCGGGGTCGACGTAGGCGCCGGCCGGACTATTTTTCAAATGCTCGATCTCGGCGGGTGACAGTCTCTGCGAGAAGTCGCGCAACGCCGGGACGATACAAAAAAAGCCGAACGGCTCGTCGCCGCGATTGACGAACTGGTGCGGTTCCATCGGTGCGACATACACGACATCGTGCTCGCGCACTTCGCGCACCTGATCACCGACGATCGCGTGGCCAACGCCTTTGCCGACGATCACGAAATGCTCGTGCTCGTGCTTTTCCAGCCGCGTCACTGCGCCCGAGGGAACGCTGAAATAGCGCAATTCATACTGTGGTCCGGGGTCGGCGTCCGAAACCTTGCGGCCCCCGACGAGAGTGTGTCGAACGACGGCGGTCGTTTCGCCCGGCACATAGCCCTCACGCTCGACGCCTTCCCAGCCATCGGCGACTTTCGGTACGAAGCGGCGATTCATGCTCTCACTGTTTTAACCGCGCTCTCGCATGACCCTCGAGCCATCCACTATAACCTGCCGTAGACTTCGTCGAGTACAAAGGCTTGCCCGTTCAGGTATGCTTCGTCGTCACCGTAGGTGCCCGTGCTCCAGCGTCCGTTGGTTGCACGAGCGTCAACTTCGATGCGTCGCATGTCGGTGTGGATGATCACGTACGCTGCAAGGCAATTCATTGCGCGGTATGCGGCGCGTTTCTCGACGATGTCGTACGGCCTGGTGCTGCGCGAAAGGACTTCGACGACCACGTGCGGCCGCTCGATAACGGTCGCATCATCGTCTATGGGATCGCACCGAACTCCCGCATCGCAATAGTAAAACGTCGCCTCTGAAACCCGAACCTTTACGTCGCGCCCAAAGGTTTCGCACGGTGACGGATAGAGTCGGGCCAGAAGTCCACGAGCCCTGAAGCTGACGCGGTCGTGACTGACCGTGCCACCCGCGTAGGCAACGGCAAAACCATGGTGCAACTCGAAGCGCAAGCTCTGCGCCTCCTCCCAACGCAAGAACTCCTCGGCACTCAGTTGCGGAATGATGGGCTGCTTCATCGCAGATGTGATCGATTCGTCAACGCGCGCCTTCAGTCCGCGCTGGTCTGCGAAGAGCTACGGCGGCGCGCTGAAGGATAACAGGCGGCACGAACACGCGCGTTCGGCCGTCGTCGCGTTACGCGCGACGCTGCCTTGGCGGAGGCCAGTGTACGGAACTTCGAGCCAGCCCGTGCTGCCGTGCAACACGCCGGAGGCGACGCGGACGTGCACGCGCACGCGGTTCGCGCTCCCCGGATCCTCCGGGGCAACACCGCTCCCCAGCGCGACGACGCTCGTGCCCGTCGCGATGCGAGCAGCCGACTGCTCGGGCGTAACCAGCGACGGATAGAAATCAGCGAAGCCGCCAAAACCGCCGGCGACGACGAGATGGGTTCCGGGCGGTACTTCCGGCACCAGACGGTCGAGCGGTGCAAAGCCGGTCCAGCGCCGGTCGGTACCGTGCAGCAACACGATTCCGTCGTGCAACACGCGCACGATGCGCGCGCGCACGCCGACGGGTTCGTACACGACGTCCTCGGGGCGGGTGCCGTCCTCGGAAAAGTCGCGGCGCAGTGAGCGCGCACTCATGGTCAGCGCCGCCTCCGGCTCGTCGCTGTCGAACCAGGGGGCGCTATCGACCCGTACGAGCGTCCCGGCGCGTGGAACGAGCCAGGCGGGTGCGGCCCGATGCGCAGGCGGAACCGCTGCAGCCCCCGGCCGCGAAAAGACGGCGATCGATGAGCACAGCGCGATGGCAAGCGCGCGGACGAAACGAAAGGGCATCGCTTGTGTTGTCGTCGCTGAACCGCCCGTCCTGAAGCGCATCAAGGGCACGGCCCGGCTCCCACCCGACTCGTCGGGCCTCGACGCGCGCTGGGGAACCGAAGCAGGCATCGGCGAACAGCACGACGCGCTCGTGCGGGCGATTAGCTCAGTTGGGAGAGCGGCACCCTTACAAGGTGATGGTCGGCGGTTCGAGCCCGTCATCGCCCACGCACGCCGCCGCTGTGAGGCATCGCACCTAAACGCTGTGCCATGAGTCCGAGGAGGCGTCTTTCTCCGGCATCAGCCTGCGCGCTCAGCTCGTCGAAGGACGCGTACTCCGCAGCCGTCGGTCTTTCGTAGGCCATCTCCAGTTCACTCGCCAGGAAAGCCAAATGCGCGCGCAGTTTGGTCTCGTGAAGAACGTCGCCTTCGGTCGAGTGAATGTTGAACTGCACGAGATCGGCGATGGCGCTCTCGACTTGTGCACGTTTCTCCGCAGGCAGCGTGTTTTCGGCGGATCGCGCGGCGTTGATCGTCGTGTTGAATCGGTCCAGCACATCGTGTATCCGCTTCTCGAGCGCGAAGCGCGCCTCGAGGTCTCCCGCAGCGGGGTGCAGTCGCGGATCGAGTTGCACGTGCACGGGCGCGGTGAGCTTCGTGTCGCCGTACTGTAAAGTGGCGGTGTAAGCGCCGGGAACGACCGTCGGTCCATCGACGGAGGCGCTGAAATCCAAAGCGGTCGGCTCGCGATAACCGATGATTTCCGTCGCGGGAGCGGAGCGCAAGTCCCAGACAAAGCGATTCATGCCAGGCTGGACGCCCGTGAGTTCGGAGAGGTCGAGCGCACGCTTCGGTATCGCTTCCAACTCGGAGCGCAGTTCGGGAGCAAGCTTCTTTTGGTGTTTCTTCTTGAGATGCAGGTCGAGGCTGCGGACCGTCGCGCCCGACGCGTCTTGGAACGAGAGCGACACGCGCGTTTTACCGTCGTATCCCGGAGGCAAATTGAAGAACACCGCCGCGCCGAGTTCCGGATTCTTGCCCGTCGCGGGCGGCAAATCCGCGGCCGCGCCATAGGCATGCGAAAGCCACGCCGTTTCCGGCGCGAACAGGTGCGCGTCGGCCGCGTTCGGCTGCTGCTCGCGGGCTAGTTGTTCGAGCAGTGCGAGGTTGTCGAGGATCCAGAACGCGCGGCCATGCGTCGCGATCGCGACCTGACCTTGGCGCGCATCGATCGCGATGTCGCGCACTTGCACGCCCGGAAGGTTGAGCGTGAGCGGTTGCCAGCGGTTGCCGCCGTCGAGGCTCACGTATACGGTGCTACGCGTGCCGGCGAAGAGGAGTCGCGGTTCGCGCGGGTCCTGCCGGACGGCAAAGACGTACTGATCGTCGGGCAGTCCCGTCGTCAAGGGCGTCCAATGCGCGCCGAAATCGGAAGTCTGATACACGTACGGACGGAAGTCGTCCCACATGTACCGCGAGGCCGTGAGATACGCGGTGCCGGGCGTGGTATGCGACAGCTCAATCGATGTGATTTGCGCCCACTGAGGAAGCTGGGGCGGAGTGACGAGCTTCCAGTGCGCGCCGTGGTCGGTCGTGACGTGAACGAGGCCATCCGCGGATCCGGCCCACAGCTCGTCGCCACTGAGCGGCGAGGCGGCGAGCGACGAGATGTCGGGAAACGTTTCCGCGCCGGTTTGGTCGAGGTTGATCGGGCCGCCCGTCGGCCCTTCGGTACCCTTGTCGTTGCGCGTCAGATCCGGGCTGATAATCTTCCACGTCGCTCCATGGTCGACGCTCGAGAACACGTTTTGCGCGGCCAGGAGAAGTTCGTCCGGGTTTGCCGGCGAGAACACGATCGGATGCGTCCAACCGAACCGATAGCGCAGTTCACCCGACGACGCGCCGCCCAAATACGTTGGCCACGGGCTGACGTTTTTGTCTTGCCCCACCTTGTTATTTTGGCGAAATAACACGCTGTAGTAGGCGCCGCCGTAGGTCACTTCGGGAGCGCCCGGTTCGGGAGCGATGAACGTGCTCTCACCGGAGGCGACGCCATGCCAATCGCCCCACGCGATAAAACCGTTTGGGCTCGCGCTCGGTCCTTCGAATGACCCTTCGTCTTGCGACGCGCCGTAGACGTGGAACGGAAATTGGCCGTCGAGCGCGATGTGGTAGAACTGGCCCGTCGGTTGATTGAGTTCGCTGCTCCAGCTCTTGCCGCCGTCGGTCGACACGACGGCGCCGCCGTCATCGCCCTCGAGCATGATCTTGGAATTGTGCGGGTTGATCCACAGGATGTGATGGTCGCCGTGATTGGTTTTCGGAAAAAACGGCTTCCAGGTGACGCCGCCGTCGGTCGTCTTGAAGACGTCGTCCACCTGGGGCGCGTAGGCCGTTTGGGCGTTCTTGGGATCGACGAAGATGCTCATGTAGTAAAAGGCGCGCTGGCGCAGCTTCATCTGGTTGTTGACCTGCTTCCAGGTCGCACCCGCATCATTCGAGCGGAACACGCCCCCGTCGTGCGCCTGCACCATGGCGTACACGATGCGCGGATTGCTCGCGGCAAGCGCGACGCCAATCCGCCCGAGCATCCCCGTTGCGAAACCCGGATGCTTGGAGAGGTTCACCCAATGCAAGCCGCCGTCGGTCGTCTTGAAGAGTCCACTGCCCGGACCGCCGCTGGTAAGCTTCCACGGGACGCGCTGGGCCTGCCACATCGCCGCATAGAGAACGTTCGGATTGCTTGGATCCATGACGATGTCGATCGCCCCCGTCCCATCGTCGACGAACAGTATCTTTCTCCACGTTTTCCCACCGTCGGTCGTCTTGAAGACGCCCCGCTCGGGATTGCTTTTGAAGACGTGGCCCATGGAGGCTGCGTAGACGATATTAGGATCGGTGGGGTGCACGACCAGACCGGTCGTCGTGTGCGTCTCGCGTAAACCCGCGTAGCTCCACGTTTTACCGGCGTTCGTCGTCTTATAGATGCCGTCGCCCGTGTCGAAGTCGCCGCGGATGTCCCGCTCGCCGCTGCCGGCATAGATGATCTTCCGATTCGACGGCGCAACGGCAAGGGCGCCGATCGTCTGCGCAGTCAGCGGGATTTTGCGGTCGCTGATGTTGACCCACTCGTTGCCGTAATCCGTGCTGCGCCAGACGCCGCCTTGAACGCCGCCGAAATAAAACAAGTTCGGGTTGCTTGGAACTCCGGCGACGGCAACCACGCGGCCGCCCAGAGGCGGTCCGATGCTGCGCCACTGAAGTTTGCTCATGAAAACTTGAGTGGAACTTATGGGAGCGGCGGACGTCGTAAGCGGCCACGCGGTCAGGAACGCGCTTAGGACCAAGGCGAAGGTTCTCTGCAAGTATCGATCCTCTCTCTGTGGTCCTAGCACGCTGCTATGGTTCGTCGCTGCCGCCGAGATCGAGCGTCGTGCGGCCGCCGAGCGCCAGATCGTGCTGCACATGCGCGACCGCTGCTCGGGCCTGCACCGTGGGCGCGGCGTCGGCACCGTCAACGACGTCGAGCAACTGCGCGAGCGACGTATTGAGGCGCGCGTACCGTTTGACCGCCGCGGCATCCTTGCGCGCTTTGGCGTTCGTCATCGCTGCGTACGAACGGTTCATCGACGTGACGATCTGCGACGCAAGCGCATACTGTTCGCGTAAGGCCGCCGCCGAGGCCGTCACTCGCGGATCCATTATCACGCGCAGCGGCTGGGCGTACGTGCGGCCCGCGACGGACAGGCGCACCGTGTACGTGCCGGGCGGCACGAGCACGCCTTGCGGAGCGCGCGGCGTGTCATGCGGGATCGCGGCGATGGGATAGTCGTGGACGACCGACTGCGGCGGCGGCTCGCGGAGGTCCCACACGAAACGATGTTCGCCCGCGCCCGCCGGCGGGATCGGCGTGGGCCGCAACCAGTACGTCGGGACGTTGATGTCGGGATCGATCGGTTGGGGAGCGTCGGTGCTCGCATACCGGCGGATGCGCCGGCCGGCCGCGTCGTCGATCGTGATCGTGACGGGTCCGCTGACGCTCTGCGCCAAGGTGTAATCGATGATCGCGCCGTCGGGGGGATTCTCGCCGACGGGTTCCTCGGGCGGCAGCGGCGTGTCCGTGTTCGTATCGCGACGAACGCGGTACGTCAGCGGCGGCGCAAAGAGGTGCGCGGCCGAACCGCCAATCGCCGCGCTCATCTGGCGCAGCGGTGCGATGTCGTCCAAAATCCAAAACGAGCGGCCGTGCGTCCCGACGACTACATCGTCGCCGTGGACGACCAGATCGCGCACGGACGACGGCGGGAGATCGTTCTGCAACGATTGCCAGTTCGCACCGTCGTCGAACGACACGTACACTGTCTTTTCCGTTCCCGCGAAGAGCAGCCCGCGCCGTTTGGGATCCTCGCGTACGGTGTTGACCGGCTCATTGTTCGGGATGCCGTTCGCGATGGGACGCCACGTACGCCCGCCGTCGTGCGTCGCATAGATGTAGGGGGCCAGGTCGTCGAGCCGTTGCCGGCTCACCGCTGCGTAGGCGGTGTTGCGATCGAAGTGCGAGGCGTCGATCTGCGTGACGCGGCTCCATGGTTGTAGGGCCGGCGGCGTCACGTTGCGCCAGTGCCCGCCGCCGTCGCGCGTCACCCACAACAACCCGTCATCGGTTCCGGCCCAGATGAGATTCTTGTCCAAGTACGACGGCGCGAGGCTATAGATGACGCCGCGATGCTTGCCGTTCAGCGGGTCGTTTTTCGCGAAGTGCGCAAGCGTAGCGGGTTCGCCGGGGTCCTTGCGCGTGAGGTCGGGGCTGATGATCTTCCAACTGTGCCCGCCGTCGCGGGTCGCGAAGACGACGTTGAGCCCTAAGTACAGCACGTGCTTGTCGACGCGATTCCAAATCAGAGGATTGGTGCGGTCGAACCGGTACGCCGTGCGGTCGTACGTCGGCGACACGTCCTGCGTCTGTCCGGTGCGCTCGTCGTAGACCGTCGTCTTGCCGCCGTAGATGAGCCAGGGATGCAGCGGATCGGGCGCTACGTACCCGTACTCTTCGACACCCACCGGATGGAACTCGCGAAAGGTGATCGCGCCGTCGTTCCCACGACTCCACACTTCCGCGCTGCCGCTTTCTTGTTGCCCACCGAACACCCGATACGGAAAGCGGTCGTCGGTGATCACGTGATAGAACTGCGCCGTCGGCTGGTTGTACCACGAGGTCCAGGTTGCGCCATGGTCGACCGACAACGTCGCGCCTTGGTCGACGCCGAGCAGAATCGTGTTGGGATCGGTAGGGTCGATCCACACCGTATGATAGTCGTCGCCGCCCGGCGCGCCCTTGATGCCGACCCAGGTCGTGCCCGCGTCGGTCGAGCGATACGTCGTCGTGTTCGCCGAGTAGACGGTATCTCGCTCTTTGGGGTCGGCGGTGATGCCGGCGAAGTCTTCCGTGCGACCGCAGACGCGCTCTTCTGAATTCGTGCGCGTCCACGTCGCGCCGGCGTCGTTCGAACGGAACACGCCGCATGCATCGGGCTCTTCGACGAGCGCATACACGCGCTTCGAATCCGCCGGCGACACGGAGATGCCGATGCGTCCCACCAGATTCGGTAAGCCGTTCTTCAGCCGCGTCCAGGTATTGCCGCCGTCGGTCGACTTGAAGAGTCCGCTCTCATCGTAGCGTTCGTAGACCTGCAGCAGATTCCAGGGGCCGTTGCGCGAAGCCCACAAACCCGCATAGATCGTGTCGGGATGGTTCGGGTCGATGACGACGCTGACGGCGCCAACGTCTTCACCGTGGCCGAGCACTTTGGCGAACGACGCACCGCCGTCGGTCGAACGATAGAGTCCCCGCTCGGCGTTGGGTCCGTATGGATGACCGACGACCGCGACGTAGAGCCGGCGCGGGTCGCGTGGATCGACGGCGATTTGCTGGATTTGCTGTCCGTCGCGCAGGCCTTCGTGCGTCCACGTCGTGCCGGCGTCCGTCGAGACGTACATGCCGTCGCCCGTCGACAGGTCGGGGCGGCGCAAGCCTTCGCCGCTGCCGACGTAGATGACGTTCGGGTCGGACGGCGCCACGGCGAGCGCCCCCACCGAACCGGTGTCTTGGGCGTCGAAGAGCGGCCGCCAGGTCCGTCCGAAATCGACCGACTTCCACACGCCCCCGTTGTTGGGGGCCATATAGAAGACGCCGCGCTGTTGTGGAACGCCGGAGACGGCGACCGTGCGCCCTGCGCGGAACGGCCCGATAAGCCGCCAATGCAGGCCGCCGTAAAGTTGCGGGTTAATCGGCGGCGAGACGTCGGCCGACGACGACCCGGCGCTCATGACCGTGAAAAGCGCAACCACCAAGATCCAGCGAAATAACGCCACGTGCCCTCCGAAACGATGATTGAAAGCGATGTACGATGAGAAGGGCGGCGGAAGCCTCTCGACGGAGCGAACGGCGATGATCGAAACGAGCAGTTACCGCCTCCTGACCCTCGCCGTGGAAGGGGCAGTCGCCACGATCACGCTCGCGAATCCCGAGCGCCGCAACGCGCTGTCGCTGGCCGCGATGCGCGAACTCCTTAGCGTCTTTGAGTCGCTGGCCGGCGACTCAAAGGTGAAAGCCGTCGTGCTGGCGGCACTCGGGCCGGCCTTCAGCGCCGGGCACGACCTGCGCGAGATGCAGTGCGCCGGCGACGAGGCCGACGTTGCGCGCTTCCGTGAGATTTTCGATACCTGCGTGCGCGTCATGACGGCGATCCAAAGCATCCCGCAGCCGGTCATCGCTCAAGTGGCCGGCGTTGCGACGGCCGCGGGCTGTCAACTCGTTGCGACGTGCGACCTGGCGATCGCCTCGACGGTGGCGAAGTTCGCAACGCCGGGCGTCAAGATCGGGCTGTTTTGCACCACGCCGATGGTGGCCCTCACGCGCGCGATCGGCCGCAAGCGCGCCATGGAGATGCTGCTCTGCGGTGAGTTCATCGATGCCGAAACCGCCGTTGCCTGGGGGCTGATCAACCGCGCCGTCGCGCCGGAGCGCTTGGACGATGACGTGCGCTCGCTGGCGCAAAGGATCGCGGCGTCGAGCGCCTTCACCATCGGGCTGGGAAAAGCGGCGTTCTACGCGCAGGTCGATCTGGAGCAGTCCAAGGCATATGCCTACGCCAAAGAAGTGATGAGCGTCAACGCGCTCGATGCGGATGCCCGAGAAGGCATCGGCGCCTTTCTCGAACGGCGCGCGCCTGACTGGAAGCGCTGACGATTAGCGCGGACTGGTGAACCGATGATTGCAATGAGCGCGCCGCGCCGCTACCGCATGGCGCTGTCCATCGTGCTGGCCATTGCGCTGCTGGCCGCGCTGTACGTCGCCGCCGCCCGCGTCCGCAAAGAGCAGGAGGCGCGGCGCGTCGAGATCGCGATGGACTACGGCGATTTCGTCTCGCTCGCGCAATCCTACGGGTACGATCAGCAGCAATTTCTTATCGCGCTGCGCCGCGCCGGACTGACGTCGCTGGCGGTCTCGGAGGAGTTGGGCGGCGCGATCAATGCCAGCGCGGCGGCCGTCGCCATTCCCGGGCAACAACTACTCGATCAGGCGCGGCTCGGGACGATCTCCCAGCCGACCTTGGCGGCAATGGCGCGCGGGCGGCGCATCATGCCCAGCGACATCTATCTGGTCGTCTACGATCCGCGAGAGGTGGCGCGCTACCGCACGGCGCTGGCCGAACACCTGGGCGGCAGGGCCGTGCGCGTGCTGCGGCCGGCGAGCCCGACGATCTTCGCGATCACGTCGCAGATCGATTACTTCGACTCGCTGGGTCTTGGACTGCCGGCCCAACCACTGGCACTCGCGCGCACGCTGCACCTGCTGCTCGTTCCGCGCGTGCAAAACGACGAACGCTTCGGTCCCGCGCAAATCGACCGCATCTTCGCCAGCTTCAAGCGGCACGAGCGCCCCTCGACGGTCGTGTTCTTCGGCGCCCGTAACGAGGTTCTGGGCTTTCCCGACAACCTGCAGGCGACGGCCGACGCGTTCATACGAACGGGCTTGAATTTCGGATCGATCGAAACGTACGACCAAAACCAAGTTCAGAAAGGGAACGACGGACTGGCCGAAAAGGCCATCGCGCGAACGACGCGGGTTCAGGCAATTTCGAAGACGGAACTCGACAAGCTCGATTTCAATACGGTCGTCGCGCGCTATCTGCTGGGCGTTCGCGAGCGCAACGTGCGCGTCGTGTATCTACGGCCGTTTTTGCACGAGCAGAACGGAATGTCGCTCGAGCGCACCAACGTCGAACTCGTGCGCGACATCGCTAGCGGTCTGATGGCGCGCGGGTTTACGCTCGGACGCGCCACGCCGGTCCCCGGCTTCCGCATCAACCCCCTCGTGATCGTGCTCGTGTCGCTGGCGGTTCCGGCGATCGTCATGCTGCTCTTCGAAGCCTTCGGCGTCCGGCGTGCGCCGCTCGCCTATGCGGTCTTTGCCCTCGACGTCGTGTTCTTGATTGCCGGCTACGCATCGCACCACGATCTGCTGGCGCGTAAAGTGTTGGCGCTCGCGGGTGCGATCGGCTTTGCGACCATGAGCGTCGTCGCCATTCCGCGGGCATTTACCCTGCCCGCGCCGGAGTCGTACGGCGCAAGTTTGCTCGCGGGCTTACGGACGCTCGGCATTGCGCTCGCCTTCGCCCTCGCGGGCGGCCTCGTCGTCGTCGGGCTCGTCAGCACCCCCGTCATGATGGAGGAGATCGACCGCTTCACGGGCGTGAAAGCCGTGATCCTCGTGCCGCCGCTGCTCGCGTTTGCGCTCTACGTGTATACGCGGCGTTTCGGCGGACCGGCGGTCCGCGGCAAAGACAGCGCGCTCGCTCCCGTGCGCGCGTACCAGTTGGCGATCGTGGCGCTGCTGGGGATCGGCGCGTTCGTGTACGTTTCGCGCAGCGGCAATCAAAGCGACGTCTCTCCGACGGGCGTCGAACTGGCGTTGCGTTCGCACCTCACGGCCGTCCTTGGCGTGCGCCCGCGGTTTAAGGAGTTCGCCATCGGCTTTCCGCTGATGCTGCTGCTGCCGGCGCTGCGCCTCGAACACAAACGCGTCGTGGGGTGGGTCTTCGCGATCGGCATTGCCATCGGCACCGCCGACGTCGTCGATACGTTCTCGCACCTGCACACGCCGCTTGCCGTATCGCTGACCCGCGTTTTCAACGGCGCGGTCATCGGCGTCGTGCTCGGCGCCGTCGCGATCGGAATCTACCGCGCGGTGGAACACCGCGCCCACGCTTACGTCGAACGCCGCCGCGCCCGCGCCGCGTAAACCCATTCTCCTGCGGCCGTACGGCTAGCGCATGCGCATTCTGCTGAGCGGCTATTACGGCTTCGGAAACGTTGGGGACGAGGCGTTGCTGCAGGTCATCGTGGCGCAGTTGCGCGCGCGCTATCCGTTTGCGACGCTCGACGTGTTGAGCGCGGCGCCCGACGAGACGGCGCACGACCTCGCCGTCAGCGCGACCCCGCGCTGGGATCAAGGCGCGATCCGCGCGGCGATCACGCGCGCCGACATCGTGCTTTCCGGCGGCGGTGGTCTGTTGCAGAACGCGACGAGCCTCAAGAGCCTGCTCTACTATGCCGGCATCATCCGCACGGCCTTGCGCGCCGGCAAGCGCACGATGGTCTTCGCGCAATCGATCGGACCGCTCGACTTCTGGGGAAAGCGCACGGTTCGGGAATGCTGCAAGGGACTGCACGCCGCGACCGTGCGCGATGGGCGCTCGCGGGCGTTGCTCGGCCCCCTCGTTCCGGGAACGCCGATCGAACGCACCGCGGACCCGGTCTTTCTCTACGATCCGCCGGCGCCGAGCGGCGCCCACTCCGGCGCGCTGCCGGATGCCGAACCGCTGGTGATCGTGGCGGTTCGTAAAACGGCACACTACGCCGACGGCGTGCCGGTACTCGCCGCGGCGGTCGACCGGCTTGCCGAACGCCACGGTGCGCGGGTCGCGTTCGTCCCGTTCGGCGGCATGCCTGATGCGGAAGCGGCGACCTCCGTCATCCGCAAATGCCGTTCGAAGCCGATGCTCGTTCCCTGCGAGTCGCTCGACGAAATCGCGGACGCACTGCGGCGTGCAACGCTGGTCATCGGCGTGCGGCTGCATGCGCTGATCCTGGCCGTCCGCTTCGGCATTCCCTTTCTCGCGGTTCCCTACGATCCTAAAGTAACGGGGCTGCTCGAAGACGTAGAGTATCCACTGGCGCCCCTCTGGACGCCGGGAACCCGCGGC
This sequence comes from Candidatus Nyctobacter psychrophilus, assembly GCA_014305025.1. Classification (GTDB taxonomy): domain Bacteria; phylum Vulcanimicrobiota; class Vulcanimicrobiia; order Vulcanimicrobiales; family Vulcanimicrobiaceae; genus Nyctobacter; species Nyctobacter psychrophilus. The sequence continues at coordinate 17,555 of JACRTY010000024.1, forward strand.
GATAGCGCACGGATCGATGCGCTGGTCGACGGCGCTTGGCTGCGCCGCGATGAATTGGCGGCGCACCTGCGCGCTGCCGCCGCCAAGCAGGTCGCTCTCGCGCGCCGCAACTTCGACGTGCTCGACGAGCTAGCAACCAAAGCGCGTCGTTAGCCCTTCCGATTGGTCGCTGCTTTGAGCGTGAGGGCGAGCTCGCGCGCTGCGACGCCATGGGCTCCATCAATAAAGGCATTGCCGCACGCTCGATATCATCGAAAGATTGTCGAAACGACGAAGAGACGAGGCGAGGGCGCGTGATCGGTGCATCAGGCGGTGCCATTCGTTTATCGGTAATACGTTTGGGCTGAACCGGCCGCCGTCTCCCGATCGAAACGATTCACCGAAAGCGACGGGCCGATAAGACCCCTTGCCTCATCGGGAAGTCGCGCATTCGTTTTCCGGAACTTGGTCGAAATGCGTTGCCGGCAGCTTGATGATGCGGTTGCCCTCGCGACCGTTCGCACGAATCGTTAAGCCTCCGGTTGCATTCTCGAGCGCACTGAATTTGAGCTGCACGCCGGCGAGTGAAAAGCGCAACAGATCGCTTGTCCTCGGCTTGTGCTCGGGGCGCTCGGCGGCCGGCGGCAACGGACGATCGTATGGGTCCACAAGCGTCACGGCGCCCGGCAGGTCGTCGCCCGTGAGCCACAACAACCCGAAGTCGTCGTCTTCGGCGATACCGGCACGAGATGCGACATAACGACGCAGACCTGCTTCGGGCAAGAGATTCGCAAAAAATGCCGGAACTTTTCCCAACTCAACGTCGGTCTTCGCTCGTCTTCGATGTAGCTTTGCTCGAAGACAAATATGGTCACGTCACCGGGTAGCCGCGAGAGTGTGGCGACCGGCCGGCCATTGAGGCGCACGCTCAGCGTGCTCGGGGTAGACGTAGTCGGCATCACCAAGCTTCACCGGCAAAGGGGGGCACTTCGTCGGTCGAGGTTAGGTTTAGGACAGCGGACGCGGCCGGAATGCTTTCCCTTGAGATCAACGCCGGTTCCATCTCGAGCGCGCGGGCAAACTCGAGCACGGTCGCCCAGCGCGGATCGTGCTTCCCGCCCTCGACGCGGGCAACGTACGTCTGCGTCTTTCCCATCCGCATAGCCAACTCGGCTTGGGTCACCCTTAGCCGCTCCCGCCGCTTTGCAAGCGTTCTTCCGATATGACTGTCTGGCTCTAGCATGTGCGGCATACAAATCGACATCGGTCCCGTGCGGTACGACGATGCGTGGCTCGGAAGCAACGCGGCTCCAACCCGGCGGGGACCCCGACGTAGCAACCGGGTGGCCGTAGGGCTAGCGGAGGCCTGCAGGAACCCCTTGAACGTTCGCGCCTGCATGCCACCGAACCGGACGCTCGCGACGGATTACCGTTCGACGCTCAATCTCCCGACGACCGCCTTTCCGATGCGCGCCGAACTCGCTAAGCGTGAGCCCGAGCGGGTCGCGTGGTGGCAAGAACAGCACGTTTACGAGCGGCGGCTGGAACGCAACGCCGGCAATCCGCAATGGATCCTGCACGACGGACCGCCCTATGCCAACGGCGACGTGCACATGGGCGGCTTTTTGAACCGCGTCCTCAAGGACGTGTTCGTGAAAGTTCACCTGCTCGACGGCGCCTACGCGAAGTTCGTGCCGGGTTGGGACATGCACGGCTTACCGATCGAATTCGAGGCCCTGCGGCACTTTGGGCTTGACTTTCATCACATCGATCCGATCGCACTGCGGGCCGCGTGCCGCGAGCGCGCCTTCTATTGGCTCGACCGTCAGCGCGAGACGTTTCTGCGCATGGGGCTGCTCGGCGACTACGCGCATCCGTATCGCACGATCGACAAAGACTTCGAAGCCACGATCGTCGATACGCTGGCGGACTTGGCCGAGAGCCGCCAATTGTACAAAGGGTTGCGCGCGACGTTGTGGTGCATCCACGACGAAACGGCGCTCGCGGAAGCCGAGATCGAATATAAGGAACGCGTTTCGCCTTCGATCTACGTGCGCTTCACGGCCGACGCCGCCCAACGCACTGAACTGCTGGGCCGCATGCACGTCGGTGCAGCCGCGGCGGGGGACGCGCCGCTCTCGATCGTCATCTGGACGACGACGCCCTGGACGCTACCGGCAAACGCCGCAATCGCCCTGCGCGCCGACGCGATGTACGGCGTGTACCGGCGCGGCGAAGAGATGCTGCTCCTGGCGGACGACTGCGCCGCCGATGTTTTTGCGCAGGCGAGCGGCCCTGCGACCGAGTGGCTCGGCGGGGCGCTCGGCACGGAACTCGTCGGGGCGAACGTGCGTCATCCGCTCTTCGAGCGCGATTCGCTCGTCGTAAGTGCGGGATACGTTGCGCTCGACACCGGCACGGGCGCCGTCCACACGGCCCCGGGGCATGGTGCCGACGACTTCGAGACCGGGATGCGGTTCGGTTTGCCGATCCGGTGTCCGGTCGACGGCGCCGGTCGCTTCACCGGCGACGCCGGCTCCTACGCGGGTGAGATCGTGTTCGCTGCCAACGAGCGCATCATCGCCGACCTCGCCGCCGGCGGCGCGCTGTTCGCGCGGGGTGACTTCGCCCACTCGTACCCCCACTGCTGGCGCTGCAAGAACCCCGTTATCTTTCGCGCGACCTCACAGTGGTTCATCGCGATGGACGCCAACCGCTTACGCAAGCGCGCCGAAGAACGGATCCCCGCGATCACGTGGGTGCCGGCCTGGGGCGAACAGCGCATGGCGCAGATGATCGAACAGCATCCCGAATGGTGCATTTCGCGGCAGCGTACGTGGGGAACGCCGATCCCGGCGCTGGTGTGCCGCACGTGCAGGCACGTTTTTCTCGATCCCGACGTCGCACGCCGGGTAGCCGGCGTCTTTCGCGAGCGCGGCAACGAAGCGACCAATGCCTCGGACTTGTGGTGGACGGAGCCGCTCGCGGTATTTTTGCCGGAGAACTTCGCGTGCCCGCAGTGCAATGGTCTCGCCTTCGAGCGCGAATACAACATCGTCGACATCTGGTTCGAATCCGGCGTCACCCACCGCGCCGTGCTCGAGCCGCGCGGCATGCACTGGCCCGCCGATTGCTATTTGGAGGGCAGCGATCAGTATCGCGGCTGGTTCCGCAGCAACTTGATCACGGCGGTCGCAACGCGGGGAACCGCGCCGTATAAAACCGCCGTGTCGACCGGCTGGGTCGTCGACGCGCACGGGCGCGCGATGCACAAATCGGCCGGCAACTACATGGGCGCGGCGGCCGCCATGGCGACTTACGGGGCCGACGTGCTGCGGCTGTGGGTCGCTGCGGTCGAATTCACGGCCGACATGCGTTTGGGCGACGAATTGCTCAAAGCGATCGGTAGCGTGTATCGCAACTGGCGTAACCGGCTGCGCATGCTGCTCGGTTTGATCGCCGATCTTCGACCGGAAGAACGGCTACCGCGTGAGCGACTGGCGCCGCTCGACCGGCTGGCCCTCGCTAAACTGGACGACGTCGCCTATCGCGTCGTCGACCACTATAAGAACTACCGGCTGCACGATGTGTATTTGGCGCTGCTGGCGTACGATACCGACGACCTCTCGAGCTTCTACGTCGATGTGCTCAAAGATCCGATGTACTCCGGAGAACGGTCGGGCTTGCGTCGGAAGAGTGCGCAGACGGCGCTGTTCGCGATTCTCGAAGCACTGTGCGCGCTGCTCGCGCCGTTGCTGTCGTTCACGGCTGAGGAAGCGTGGCAGTTCGTACCCGAGCCGCTGCGGGGCGAGCGCCGCAGCATCTTCGACGTGAACCTGCCGCACGGCAGTGCGCGCGGGGCCGCAGAAAACGCACAATTGGAACTGTGGGAAACGCTCAGGCTCCTGCGCGCGAACGTGGCCGGACGCGAGGGCCCGCGCGATTTTCAATTGCAGGCGCGCGTGTACGCCGGTTCCGCGCTCGAGCCACGCTTGCGAGCGCTGGGCGACAACCTGCGCGAGGCCCTCGTCGTGTCGGGCCTCGAACTCGTCGCCGAGGCGGCGCTGCCCGCCGACGAGGCGCGCGTCGAAGTGTCGGCCGCGCAGGGCGAAAAGTGCTCGCGCTGCTGGAAGTATCTGCCCTTAGGCAGCGATGCGTTGCATCCGACGCTCTGCGCGCCGTGCGCGACGATCGTGCGCACGCTCGAAAGCGGGTAGCCGTGCGCAGCCGCACGCGGGGCTATTTCGAGGGGGTTTACGCGCGTAGCGACGATCCGTGGTCTTCGCGAACCAGTGATTACGAACGCGAAAAATACGATCGCACGCTGGAGGCCCTGGCGCGGCGGCGCTACGAGCGGGCGCTCGAAATCGGCTGCTCCGTCGGCGTCTTGACCCGCCGTCTGGCGGAGCACGCCGGCCACCTCGTGGCCATCGACATCAGCGAGCGCGCCATCGAGCTGGCGCGTGCGACGTGCCGCCACCGCTCGAACGTGACGTTCGTTCGGTGCGACGCGACGTGCAATTATCCGCCCGGGCGCTTCGATCTGGTCGTCCTTTCCGAAGTGGCGTATTACTGGTCGGACGACGATTTTGCGCGGACCCGCGAACGAATCGCCGAGTCGCTCGGCCCCGACGGCGACGTCCTGCTGGTCGACTTTCTGCCCGAAGGCCAGACGGGCGCGTGGGGCGGCGACGCCGTTCACGACGCCTTCCTGCACGATCGCCGCTTTCGCGGGGTGCGCGGCGTCCGCGCGGAAGGCTATCGGATCGATCTCCTGCGCGTGGTCGTAAAACCGTAACGATTCGGCCTCGTCCCCGCAACATGGCCGCCGTATCGTGCCGGCATGGACGGAATCGAACTCATGGCGACGGCGATGCACGCCGCGCAAGGCCGACTCGACATTAGTGCCGCCAATCTGGCGAACGTTTCGAGCGATGGTTTCCATCGACGCGTCGCGCGCGCCGCGCTGACGCCGCAGGGGCTGGTCACGTCGAGCCGCATCGACGCCGCGCAGGGGCCACTCGAGCATACCGGCCGAACCTTCGATCTCGCGATCGTGGGCGCAGGCGGCTTTTTCGCGCGCGAGCGAAGCGGTCGCATCAGCGAAACGCGCTCGGGCTCCTTCGAGCGCAACGCCCGCGGAGAGCTCGCCGACGACCGCGGCCGCCTGCTCATGGGCGCGCACGGGCCGATTCGGGCGAGCAGCGATGCGGCAATCGATGCGCGCGGCATCGTACGGGAAGCCGGGCGCGAGACCGGCCGCATCGCGTTGCGGCCGGGGACGACGGTGCAAAGCGGGTTCATCGAAACGTCGAACGTCGATGCGGTCGGCGAGATGGTCGACGTGCTCGCCGCGCAACGCGCCTTCGAAACCGCGCAAAAGACGCTCTCGGCGCTCGACGAAGAGCGCGAGAAGGACGCAAACGACGTCGTGCGGGTGAAGTCGTGAACCGCGCACTGTTCGCATCGGCGACCGGCATGGCGGCCCAGCAGAAGCAGCTCGACGTGATCGCCGACAACCTCGCCAATGCCGATGTCGTCGGTTTCAAGAGCGCTCAGGCGACGTTCGCCGCGATCGGCGCGGATGCGCAACTCGGCACGGCCATGACCGGAACCCGTTCCATTTTCGCCGCGGGCAAACTCGAACGCTCGGACGGCCCGTTCGACGTCGCAATCAACGGACCGGGTTTCTTTCGTGTCGAGCGTGACGGCGAACGCGCCTATACGCGCGCCGGCGCGTTCTCACGTGCGCGCGATGGCTCCCTGCGTAATGCAGACGGTTGGAAATTGTGCGACGTCGTGATTCCCGGCGCCGCGCAAACGATCAGCGTCGCCGCCGACGGCCGCGTCTCCGCTCAGCTCAACGGTCGCCCAAGAGAACTCGGCCGCATCGCGCTCGCGGCGTTCGACGCTCCCGAACGGTTGCGACCGGTCGGTTCGGCGCTGTTCGCGGTCACGGCGGGCTCCGGGCCGCCGCGCGCACTCGCCGCAGGCCGTGATCGTGAACCGACGATCGAGTTCGGCGTGCTCGAAAAATCCAACGTCTCCATCATCGAGTCGATGATGGCGATTCTGACTGCGCAACGCGCCTACGAAGCCGATTCTAAAGGAGTGCAGGCCGCCGATGAAATGTTGCGGATCGCCAACAACCTCCACCGCTCCTGAGCCGCGCGGCGACCGAGGCCGCGACGCACGGCAGCGTCGCGACGTCGCTGCCCAGTTTGCCGCAATTCTCACGAAGGCGGCGTTTACGCCCTTAGCGGGTGCGCTCGGCTTCTATGGCGACTTCGTCGTCGGCGAAGTCGCACGGACGCTGGCCCGCAACGAGCACGGCGGCCTCACCGATGCCCTCGTGCGCGCCATCAGCGCCAACGAGCGCCACGACGACGGCGCCTCCGTACGATGACGGCGGTCGATCGGGAAGCGACGATTCGCGACTTGTTGCCGCTCGTGCGCCAGATCGCGCGGCGCGTACGACGCGTCGTCGGCGCCGCCGACCTCGACGACCTGATCGGCGACGGTTCGATCGGATTGATTCGCGCCGTCGACACCTTCGATCAAACGCGCGGAACGACGCTCGAACTGTACGCACGTCGCCTGATTTCCGGCGCGATGCTCAACGGACTGCGGCGGCTGGACCCGGTCTCGGAACGCGTGCGCCGCACGATCCGTCGCGCCGAAGAACGTCGTTATGCGCTCGCCCAAGAGCGCGGCACCTTGCCCGCGTTCGCCGAAATGGAACGCAGCGATCGCGCGCTGCGTCGCGCGCGAACCGCTGCGCATCGCCAAGCGGCACTCTCGCTCGACGCCCCGTTGCCCAACGGGCGCGATGCGCTCGTCGACTACGAAGGAAATCCGTCGCGCGAAATAGCAGCGCGGGCACGGCGCCGTGAACTTGCCGACGCAATCGCACTGCTGCCCGAGCGCCAACGCCGCATCCTGAGCTTGCACTATGCGGGCGACCTTACGATGCACGCCATTGGAACCGCCCTGCGCGTCTCGCCGCAACGCGTTTCCCAACTCCATCTGCGTGCCCTCCACAAGCTGCGTCATAGCGGTCTTTTGCCGTGAGGCCGGCGGTCGAACGCGACGTTGCGACAACGTCGGTGCAAAGCGCCGAGTCGGCTGTACTTCCGGCGCCGTACGGACCCGCCCCCATCTTCGACGACGCGGAGGATCGGTGGGGCGGTCACGCGTTGCCCGGCGATCATCCCGCGTGGATGAAAGATACGCTGTCGATATCACAACGGGCGCGAGCGTTGTTGACGAAGCTGCGGCCCGTCGTACTCCGCGTCGTCACGTATTGGGAACACAAAGCCCGTTCCATCGTGTGTGCAGGGCGCCGCTTGTCGATTGACCAGAGCGGTTCGTATCGGCTCGATTGACGATTGGCCTTTCGGTCGCTTGCGTCGATGACGCAGCATGCTGTGGAAAACTCTCCGCTCGGTCGTAAGCTGAGCGCGTGCTCGCGGCGAGCGTGCGGTAGAGCGTGCTGAATGCAGCGAAGGGGCGGCGCACCGAAATCAGAAGTGGAGATCCGCGCGCCGCTCGGCGCGCTTTCATTCGTCGAACGCGAGGTTTCAGCAAGGTGAGCACGTCGGCGCGCCGTCCCATCGCGCGCAGGCGACTTCTCAAACGGGTCCGCATCGTCGCACCACGTTTGCTGTGGTTCGTCGCGCCGGCCGGCTTCGGGAAAACGACGCTCGCTACGACGCTCGCCCGTAAAACGGCGCAACCCGCGATCTGCGCTTGTCGCGGAGTGGACAACGTCACCGAATTCGCGCGGCGCGTCCTCGCTGCGCTGAACGAAAGCACGAACGAGCCCAGTGGCTCCCCCCTGCAGCAGCGGCTGCCGTTTACCCCGGAAGATGCCGATCTTCCGGCTGCCGCCGTGCAGGCGTGGTTGCAAACCTCGGGAGCGACGACGGTCGTCTTTGACGACGCCGCGGACATCGCGGCGGATTCGGCGATGCTCGCCCTGTTCGCGCGATTACTCGAGCGCCCACACCCGACACGGCGCGTCATCGTCGCCTCGCGTACACGCGTCGAGGTGCCGGCGGGCGGCTTCGCGCCGCCGAACGAAGTGCTGTCGTTCGACGCGAACGATCTGCGCTTCGATGCCGAAGAGATTCGCCGGGTCTTCGGCGGTGGACTGGACGATCCGCAGGAGTGCCGCGAGATCGAAGCGGCGACCGCCGGTTGGCCGATCGCCGTTCTCGTCCTCGCCAACGCCGCGCGGGAAGGGCACCTTGCCGCGGCGCTAGCCGATATTCGTGTCGGTAAACGTCGCGACGTGGCGACGTACTTCACGCAAGAGATCGTGGAACGGCTCGATGCACGGCAGCGCGATGCGCTCATCCTGGCGGCGTTCGTGCCCGGCGGCAGCGTGCCGCAGGAGGCGTTGCTGGAATGCTACGCGGCCGTTCCACTGACCGACACGCCGTTCGTCACCGTGACACCCGAAGGCGCCCGGTCGGTCCACCCGCTCGCACACTCGATTCTCACGGTTGCGTATCGGTCGCGCGCGCAAAGACTGATCTCCGAATTGGTCGACGTGCTGCGAAGCCGCGGCGACGATCTGAGCGTAGCGCGGCTTGCTCTTGCAATCGATGACGTCAGTACGTCCGCCGACGCGCTCGCGGGCGTAGCGCCGTTCTTGCAAGGCGCGCTGCCTCCCGAAGCGGCGAAGGTGCTGAGCGCCATCGGCTTCGCTGCGCTCGAATGCCGTCCACTGCTGTGGTCCGCTGCGACGTTGGCGCGTATGCCGCTCATCGATCCGGCGCGATGGCTGGATGAATGCCGGCGGCTTTACGCGGCAGTATCGAGTGCGACGAGCGTGCAAGTGCGGCTCGCGGTCACCTCACCGTATGCCTACGCGGCCGGGCTGCTCGGCAGATTTGAAGAGGGGCGCGCTGCGCTTGCCGCCTTGCTTTCCGCCGTCACTGACGCTCCGCCGGACGAGCGCCGCGTGGCCCAAGCCCAGGCGACGATGTGGTTCGCCACGTACGATGTCTGGCGCGGTGATCCGGTCGACCTAAGCCGGCTGACTCGAACCGTCGATCCGCTGCTCGCCGACGACGCCTTGCGGGCGTTTTGGACGAGCGACGTCGTTGCGGCCCGTCATCGCCTGGACGGCAATGGCGCTCAGGAGCGGGCTGCGTTGCACGAAGCCTGTGAGGCGGCTGCCCGGACGGGATTAGCTGCGCCCATGATCGCGGCGCACACGGACGCCGCATTTGGAGCCTGGCTCGCCGGCGACGATCAGTCGTGCGAGCAGCACCTTGCGGCGCTCGAAGAGCCGCCGCTCGCGCGTTTTCCGGCCGTCGCCTTCTTCCTGGACTGCGCGCGCGGCCGTGCGCCGAGCGGCGACGAACATCGGCATCCGTTGAAGATACGTTGCCAAGGGCACGTGATGGCCGCCGCGGCCACCAAGGACCGCAAACACGCCGCGCGCCTCGTTGCGGCGGCGCGCCAAGCCGCGGATCAAGCACGCTCGGCATATTACCAAGTGATCGCGCGCGTTGCCCTCGCGGCGATCGATGACAACGGCGGTAGCGCGTTGCTGGATGAAGCGGTGCGCATCGCGCGAGACCACCGTAATGCCGCACTGGACGTGGCCCTTGCAGCGTTGCGTGCGGGCGCCGAAGAGACGACGCCGCTTACGGGCGTCAGCCGGCGTTTTCTATATTTTCGAGATGCCGCTCCAGCTCGCTTGTCATTTTCGCCGGCAGCGTTATGCGTACGAGACGCGGACCATGTGCTCGCTGTTTCGGAACGCGAGATGGCCGTGTTCGCACGCATTGCATTTTCGTCGAATCCGCTCACGTCGATGGCCTTAGGCTCGGAGCTTTGGCCGAACAACCGGGCACCGGTGAGCGCGGTCAAGGGCTGCGTGCGGCGGCTGCGCTCGAAGCTCGGGTCCGATGCGGTACGTGAAACGAGCGAGGGCTATGGACTCGGTTCGGACGTGTGCGTCGACCTGCTCGAAGCCGAGCAAACTCTGGGCGGCATCGAGGAGGGCCGCAGGCTCGAACCCCGCGTGCGGCATAACCTCGAGCGTTACCGCGCATCGTTACGGCCACGCTTTCCAACATTCGCGCGAACGTGGACATGGTTTGGGCCGTACGAAGAACGCATCCGACGTGCGTACGGTGCGACGCTCGAAGCGCTAGCCAGCGACGCACTGCTACGCGATGACCTCCTGGCGGTGCTCGAGCGCACCGGTGAGCTGCTGGCCGCCGATCCGTGTAACGAACGAGCTTGCGAACTAGCGATGACGGCTGCGCGACGTCAGGGTGATGCCGGCGCCGCCGCTCGGCAGTTCCGTCGTTTCGAAGCGGCGCTGCAGCGGCAGTTCAACTGCGAACCCCCCGAACGGCTGCGCGCTCTGCTACACACCACGATACGCAGCGAAAGGGCGACGTTGCGCGCCGTGTGAAGCGGCCGTCTGACTTTAGTCGCCTCGGCATGAACAGGCTGGCCAAATCCCGCGCGGATTCTTCGCCGCTTTAATCCGCCCTGCAAATCCGGAATGGTCCGTTAATCGTCTATTAATCGGCGCAGCGTATCGTGGTAGCCGTATGATAGTACGCCGTACCCCGGTTTTTGAGGACGTTATGGAACCCGCACTGTCTTCGACGATGGTTGAGAGCGAGCGATCGATACTCGTCTCCGTGGATCGGCTCCCGAGTCGAGCCGATCGTGCCATAGTACGTCATGCACCGTCGTTTCGCGCGAAGTGTTCGCGCTACGGTCTTTCCTCCCGTGAAGCGGACGTGTTGGAGTTGCTCGTCGACGGCAAGCACGTTCGCGCGATCGCCGTAACACTGGGCATCGCCGACGCGACCGTTCATTGCCACCTGCGCAACGCCGGAATCAAACTCGGCGGCGCCAAGCGCTCCGCCATCGTACGGTTGTTACGCTAAGAGCGTCTCCGGGAGTGTGCTGTCGAGGAGATTGGTCCCCGTCATTGCGGCGGGTACGTCGAGCCCGAGCAATGGCAGTAACGTCGGCGCTACGTCGCCGAGCTTGCCGTCGTGCAGTGGACCGAGGTGCGGCTCGCGCGAGACGAGGATGAAGGGAACGGGGTTGGTCGTGTGTGCGGTCAGCGGCTTTCCGTCTTTGTCGAGTTTCGCTTCGGCGTTGCCGTGGTCGGCGGTGATGGCCAGAACGCCGTCCGCTTCGAGAACGGCGTGCTCGAGGCGCCCCAGCGCGACGTCGAGCGTTTCGAGGCTCGAGATCGTTGCGTCCATGACGCCGGTATGACCAACCATGTCGGCGTTCGCGTAATTCATCACAATCAGATCGTGCAGCCCGTCACGGACGTCTTCACAGGCAGCGGTCGTAATTTCTTCGGCCTGCATCTCCGGCGCGCGATCGTAGGTCGCCACCTTGCGATCGGACGGAATCAAGATGCGGTCCTCGCGTTCGAACACCGTTTCCCGGCCGCCGTTGAAGAAGTACGTAACGTGCGCGTACTTTTCGGTCTCGGCGAGCCGCAGTTGCCGTAGGCCGGCGGCCGCGACGATCTCGCCGAACGTGCCGCTCTGCGGGCGGGGACCGAAGAGGATGGGGTTGGTCATGTCTTCTTCGTAGCGGGTCATCGTCGCGAAGAAGAGATCGTCGTATGTTAGAACGGGAAACGCGGCGAAGCCCGGCTGCGTAAAGGCGAGCGTGATCTGGCGCGCACGGTCTGGGCGAAAATTGAAGAAGATGACCGAATCGCCGTTACGGATCGGCCGCGCCTCGCCGACGATCGTCGGCACGATGAACTCGTCGGTCTCACCGCGGGCATAGGCGGCTTCGAGCGCTTCGCGTGCCGTCGGCGCCGTGAAGTCGGCGCGACCCTCGGCCAGCGCTCGGTACGCGCGCTCGGTTCGGTCCCAACGTCTGTCGCGATCCATCGCGTAATAGCGGCCCATCAACGTCGCGACGGCGCCCCTTTGCCCGACGTTCTCGAGGCGCTCTTCGAGCGCGTCGAGATAGCCGCGCATCGACGAGGGCGGCACGTCGCGCCCATCGCCGAAGGGATGCACCGCAATCCGGACGTCCGGCGCCGCAGCATCGATCAGCGCGAAGCAGTGCGCGATGGCGCTGTGCACGTTGCCGTCCGACAGCAGCCCCATCACGTGCACCGTCCCGGCGTGCGCTTTCGCCCGCGCGATCGTGCGGCGCAGCGTCTCGCTCACCGCGAAACTGCCGTCCGCCAGCGATTCGTTGATGACGACGACGCCTTGCGGAACGACGCCACCGCTGCCGATGTTGATGTGCCCGACTTCGCTGTTGCCCATCACGCCTGTGGGCAGCCCCACCGCCTCGCCGCTCGCCGCGAGCAGCGCGTGCGGGTACGTGTCTAAGAGACGTCGCCAATTGGGAAGTTCGGCCGCGGCAATTGCGTTGCCGTACCGTTCGTCGCTATGTCCCCAGCCGTCGAGGATGGCTAGTACCAGCGGTCCCCCGCGAGCGCGCTGCGGCATCAGGTAAGCGCGCGCGTGCGCGCGCACTCGGCGATCGCGCCGAAGCTGGCTGCCGACAGACTGGCACCGCCGATCAAGCCGCCGTCGATGTTCGGCTGCGCGAGCAGAAGCGCCGCGTTGTCCGCTTTCATGCTCCCGCCGTACAAGATGCGCGCGTCGCCGAGCCCCGTTGTGCACGCGCGAATCTCGGCCATGACGCGGTCGGCGCTCGCCGGTTCGTCGCTCAACCCGGAGCCGATCGCCCAAACCGGCTCGTAGGCGACGACGCAGCGCTCGACGGCGGCGGCTGCAACGCCGGCGAAAGCCGCCCGCGTTTGGTGCGTCACTTTGGGGAGCGCCTGCCCCGCGCTATGTTCGTCGCGCGTCTCGCCGACGGCCACGATCGGCGTGATGCCGTGCGTGAGGGCCGCTTGCACCTTGCGATTGATTGCGGCATCGTTTTCCGCGCAGCCGGCGCGCCGTTCCGAGTGACCCAGAATGACGTAGGTGACCCCGAGTTCACGCAGCATCGGCGCCGAGATTTCGCCCGTGTACGGGCCTTCGTCTCGCTCGTGCATCGTTTGGGCGCAAAGCGCGATCGAAGAGCCGCTGAGTTCGCCCGCCACGGCAGCGAGCGCGGTAAAAGGCGGCGCTACGGCGACGTCGACGCCCGACGGTAACGTGAGCGCGCGCAACGCGCGCACGAGCGCGCGCGCTTGGGCGATCGTCTCGTGCATCTTCCAGTTGCCCGCAATCAGTGGCCGGCGTGCATTCATGCGTGCGGCGCCGTCTGCGTTGCGGCACGCTCCAAGGCCGCCACGCCCGGCAACGTTTTGCCTTCCAAGTATTCGAGGGTCGCACCGCCGCCGGTCGAGACGTGCGTCATCGCCGCGGCGAAGCCCAGCTCGTGGGCGGCGGCGGCGGCATCGCCGCCGCCGACCACGCTGGTTGCTCCGGCGCGGGTCGCCGCGGCGATCGCTTCGCCGATCAAGCGCGTTCCCGCGCGGTAGGGTGCCCGCTCGTACACCCCCATTGGGCCGTTGAAAACGATCGTCTTCGCCTCCCGCAAAATCGCAGCGTACCGCTGGGCCGTCTCAGGACCGATGTCGAGGATCATTTCATCACCGATGTCCCACAGCGGCACGGTTTGGGCATTCCGATCGGCATCGAAGGCGGTCGATACGACGGCATCGGTCGGCAGTTCGAAGGCGACGTCTTTGTGCAGCGCGAGAGCGAGAATGGCGCGCGCCGGCTCCAGGTCGGCGTCGCGCAGGCTCGTTCCGACGTTCATGTTCTGGGCGGCCAAAAACGTGTTGGCCATGCCGCCGCCGATGACGAAGGCGTCGACGCGCTCGAGCAGATGCGTGAACACGCCGACCTTGTCTTTGACCTTAGCGCCGCCGATGGCGCAGACGAACGGTTCCCGGGGCTGCTGCGTCAACGGCTCGAGCGCCCGCAACTCTGCCTCCATCAGGAATCCGGCGGCGGCAGGCAGATAGCGGGCGATGCCCTCGGTCGAGGCGTGCGCGCGATGCGCCGTGCCGAACGCGTCGTTGACGTACAGGTCGCCCAGCGCCGCGAGGCGACGCGCGAACGCCGGATCGTTCGCTTCCTCTTCGGGGTGGAAGCGGACGTTTTCGAGCAGCACGATAGCGCCGTCGCGCATCGCTTCGGTTGCAACCTGGGCGACGGGTCCGATGCAGTCCGTCGCAAAGGCGACCGGCACGCCGAGCCGGTGCGACAGTTCGGCGGCCACCGGGCGTAACGTCAGCGACGGCACGCGTTTGCCGTCGGGTCGCCCCAGGTGCGAGAGCACGATCGTGCGGGCGCCGTGCTCGTGCAGGTACCGCACGGTCTGCAGCGCCGCGGGCGCCGTCCTTGAGCGGGACGTTGAGGTCCTCGCGCACGATGACGCGCCGGCCGCGAACGTCGAAGTCGCGCAACGTGCGAAATGCCACGTGCGGCTAAACGGCGGCAGGAAGTTTGGAGAGCACCATGTGCGTGACGTCGGCGAGGCGGCACGAGTAGCCCCACTCGTTGTCGTACCAGGCTGCGATCTGTACCAAATCCCCCAGCGCGTTATTCAGTTTGGCGTCGATGATCGAACTGTACGACGATTTTTTGAAATCCATCGAGACCAATTCCTCGTCGGTGTACCCGACCAGGTCTTTGAGTTCGCCGGTCGACGCCGAGCGCAGAATCGCATTGAGCTCGTCCTTCGTCGTCGGCCGCTTGACCTGAGCGACCAGATAGATCATCGAGACGACCGGCGTCGGCACGCGCAACGCGAATCCGTCGAACGTGCCTTCGATCTCCGGAATCGTGAGATAGAGCGCTTTGGCGGCGCCGGTCGACGTCGGCACGATGTTGGTCGCCGCGTTACGCGCGCGTCGCAAGTCCTTGTGCGGCGCGTCGAGGATATTCTGATCGTTGGTATAGGAGTGAATCGTCGTCATGAAGCCCTTGACCCACCCCAGGTTGTCGACGATGGGCTTCACGGCAGTCGCCAGGCAATTGGTCGTACAGGATGCGTTCGAGATGATGTCGTGTTTCTCGGGATCGTACGCCGTGTGATTGACCCCGAGCACGAGCGTGATGTCCTCACCCTTGGCGGGCGCCGAAATGATCACTTTTTTCGCGCCGCCGCCGTCGATGTGCGCGCGCGCTTTGGCGGCGTCGGTGAAAAGTCCGGTCGACTCGACGACCACGTCGACGCCGAGATCTTTCCACGGAATCTTGGCAGGGTCGCGTTCCGCTAAGACCCGCACGGCTTTTCCGTCGATGCTGATGCCGTTGTCGTGGGCCGTTACCTCGCCGTCATAGGTCCCATAGTTGGAATCGTACTTGAAGAGGTGGGCGCACTCGGCGGCGCTCGTCAAGTCGTTGACCGCCGCGATCTCGACGCCGGGATGGCGTTCCAATAAAGCCTTGGTGAAATTGCGGCCGATGCGGCCGAAGCCGTTGATGCCGATGCGCATGCCGTCTCCTTCGTGCGCCCGCTACGAAGCGCCCACTCGGTTACACGCTGGTGGAAGAGGAGCCCTTTTCGCCCGTTCCCATCCCGGTCTTCTGCGCAAGTCGCACCAAGGCCGCAATTCGGGCGCCCATCGTCGACTTGTTGACGATGGGATCGCAGCGCCGGGCGAGTTCCGCGAGCGTTTCCGCCGGGTATGCGAGGCGTAGTTCGGCGGCGGAACGCAGCGGCGCGGGCAATCGCGCCAGCCCGTACGCGTCGGCCAAGAAAGCGATCACTTCACGTTGAGCGGTCGCCGCGCTCGTCGCCCGGTCCACGTTGGCCGCCTCCATGTTGACGAGGCGATGGATGCGGTTTTTCGTTTCTTTGACCGCGCGCCGGCCTTCGAGTTGCAGGAGCGCGCTTCCGGCACCGATTGCCGCGAGCACCTGCGCGATCGCGTCGACGTCCTTGAAATACACGATGCGGCGCGCTTCACGCGGGGCGATGCGCGGTTCGAGTCCTTCCGCGCGCAAGAGCGCAAGCAGTCGTTGCGCCGCATCGGCGTCGGGAGGGACGAACTCGAGATGGTAGCCGCGCGCGGGCGCAGCGAGTGAACCGCAGGCGAGAAACGCTCCGCGCAGCACCATGCGACGCTCGGTGCGCGCGTTCGTCTTGCGCAGAGCCGGGACGGCTGCAACGGCGAGTTCGTACGTCGGCGTACGCTGCGCGCGCTTGGGAATCGGAGCGCCGGCCCGCGGTTCCGCGCTTTCCGTCAACAGCGTCCATGCCAACCGTGCGACGGCGGCGCGCCGCGTGTGAAAAATCCCGAGGCGCCGCTGCGTTCCAAAGAAGAAGAGACCCTCGCGCAAGGCCGCGCGGCCGTGCTCGGTCGTGACCGGTTCGCGCGCCAGCGCGTCTTTGGCATCGGCCGACAGCGTGGGCGCCGGTGCCGCTGCTCCGCGCGCCCTCACGACAGCCAGTCGGCCGGTTCGTCGCGCCGTTCCTCGAGGGTCTCGTAGAGCGGCACGTCCCGCAGACCGGGGACGATCTTTCCCGGCACGAGCAACACGCGCACGGTTACGAACTTGCGCGCGTAGTGTAACTCGATCACGTCGCCCACCTTGACGTCGTACCCGGGCTTGAGCGCCTTCCCGTCCTTAGCGATGCGCCCATTGACCAGCGCCTCGTGAGCTTCGCTCCGCCGTTTGGCGAGGCGCGAGACTTTGAGAAACTTATCGATCCGCAAGGCGAACGACGACGCACGTTCCGCTGGCGCGGCACACGACGACGGGCTCGGGCAGGACTTCGGCGGCGCTCGGTGTGCGATCGGGACGGCCCGCGATCACTTTGCGGGCTTCGAACGCCATGCCGCGCGAACGGTTGCCGCGCCGCACGATGCGGCCTCGCGCTTCGATGTAATCGCCGGCATGCACGGGCGCCAGAAACTCGACGCGCTCGTAGCCGGCAAACAACCCTTCGTCACCGGATTCGCGAATGCACAGTTCGGTGGCGACGTCGCCAAACAGTGCCAGCAGCCGGGCGCCGTCGACCAAGTCGCCGCCGTAATGCGCGTCGTGCGCGCTCATCCGCAGCCGAATCAACGCCGAATCTTCGCCCAGACCGACATCGTCGAGGTTCATGCCGCCTGCGCTTTGGCCAGTTGCCAGAGTTCTTCGAGTTCGTCGAGGCTCAAGTCGCCGAGCGAGCGTCCAGCGGTCTCGGCGCGCCGCTCCATGTACCGAAAACGGCGGTCGAACTTCGCGTTGGCGTCGCGCATTGCGCCCTCGGCGTCGATCCCGAGAGCGCGCGCGTAATTGACGAGCGTGAACAGCACGTCGCCCAGCTCTTCGCGGACCGCACGCGTATCGTTCTCGCGCCGCGCCGTTTCCAGTTCCGCCAGTTCCTCCGCGAGTTTGCCGCGCACGCCGTCGTGGCTCGGCCAATCAAAGCCGACGCGGGCCGCTTTGTCCTGCATTTTCTGACCGCGTTGGAGCGCGCCTAGTCCCAGAGGAATGCCGTCGAGCCGGCTGCGGCGCTTTTGAGCCGAGGGCTCGAGCGCTTTGAGCTGCTCCCAGTTCCGCCACACCTCCGCGACGCCGCTGACGGCTTGATCGCCGAAGACGTGCGGATGGCGGCGGATCATTTTGTTGGAGAGGCCGTCGATCACGTCGGCGATGGAAAATTTGCCGCGTTCGGTGGCAAGCTGCGCGTGGAAGACGATCTGCAACAAAAGATCGCCGAGTTCTTCGCACAGTTCCGCGTCAGCGTGCGTTTCGATTGCATCGGCGACTTCGTACGTTTCTTCGATCAGATACGGGACGAGCGTGGCATGCGTCTGTTCGCGATCCCAGGGGCAGGTGCGGCGCAAGCGCGCCATCACTTCGACCAGATCCGGCCAGGTATAGTGCGCCGACGCCGGTGGCAGGGGAATGAGCGGCATCGCGATGGCGGCGGCGAGCGTGGCGCGCGACATGCCGGGAACCAGTTCCGTCCGTGCCCCGGCGCGCTCGAGTTCCCGCAGCAGCAGCGGTAAGCCGGGAAAGTCGGACAGCGGGTTGCCCAGCACGCCGAGCGCGAGGTCGCGACCGTCGAGCGCGCGCACGAAGGCATCGATCGCGTCGCGCGAGCCGCGCACGAACAGCGCCGGCTCGGTGATCCCGTCGCGCACGATCTCGACGCCTTCGCTTTCGAGAAACAGCACGAGTTCGGGTGGCGCAAGTAAGGTGACCGCGCGCCCGGCAGCGCGCAACGCTTCGAGGCTGCCGAGCGTGATCAGGTCGGCGTCGCCGGGCCCGAGTCCGACGATCCGCACCATCATGAAAAAGTTCCCCAAAGGCGGCGCACCTCCGAGACTTTCGCACTCGGAGACCGGCGCCTATCGGTTATGGAGAGGTGGCGGCGCTCGGCGCGCTCGCGGGGCTGGCG
>JACRTY010000013.1 GCA_014305025.1 Candidatus Nyctobacter psychrophilus
GAGCATCGCCTTGCCAAGGCGAGGGTCGCGAGTTCGAATCTCGTCTTCCGCTCCACGCGCCCGAGCGACACCACTCTGCCCCGCCGGGTTTCTTCGAAGAGGCTCACGTGAGCGTCGCTACCGTCAAACACTTGGACCCCACGCAAGTCGAGTTGGAAATCGAGATTGCAAGCGACGAACTCGATAAAGCGCGCGACCGCGCCTTCCGCGAGTTGGTTCGCAACGTGCGCATTCCGGGCTTCCGTCCCGGCAAGGCGCCGCGCAAAATCTTCGAAGCGCAATACGGAAGTTCGCAGATCGAAGAGCGCGCGCTGAACGCCGTCGTCCCGCAGGTGTATTCGCGCGCCATCCAAGAGAACGACCTCGACCCGCTCGATCAGCCGCAGATGGAGTTGCTGCCCGAAGAAGAGGGCCAACCGTTGCGCGTGCGGGCGACCGTGTCGGTGCGACCGCACATCGAGTTGCACGATTACACGGGCCTGGAGTTGTACGCGACGCCCGTCGCCATCTCCGATGCCGACGTCCAAAGGGCCATCGAAGACCTACGCACCAACGCCGCGACCTTGATGCCCGTTGATCGCCCCGTGCAGGTCGGCGACGTTCCCACGCTCGACTACGCCGGGACCATCGACGGCGAACCCTTCGAAGGCGGCAGCGCGGAGGGTCAGCCGACGACGATCGCCGAGGACCGCTTCATTCCCGGATTCGCCGCCGGCATCATCGGCATGTCGCCCGGCGAGACGAAGGACGTCGAAGCGCGTTTTCCCGACGACTATGCCAACGCGACGCTCGCAGGTCGCAGCGCCGTCTTCCGCGTCACGGTCCTTGAAAACAAGATCGTCGAACGCCCCGAACTCGACGACGAATTCGCCAAACGTTTCGGCGATCCCGACGCCACCGTCGCGAGCCTTCGCGACCTGATGCGCAATCAACTCGAAGCACGCGCCCGCACCCGCGAGCGGCGCGAACTGGTGCAGCAACTGCTCGTGCGTCTGCTGGCGGACCACGAGTTGGCCGTGCCCGCCGTGCTCGTCGACCGCGAGAGCGAGAGCATCCGCGCCGAAGAGCGCAGCTATATCGAGCGCGCCGGGCTGTCGTGGCCGGATTACCTCGAGCGGCAAGGGAAAAGCGACGACGTGATTCTGGCGGAAGCGCGCGAGGAAGCGGAACGGCGCGTCAAGACGTCGCTGTTGCTCGAGGCGATTGCCAAAGCGGAGAACATCACGGCGACCAGCGCCGACATCGAAGCCGAAGTCCGCCAGCTCAGCGACCGGCACCATCAGCCGCGCGAGGCGATTCTCGAAATGCTGCGCTCGAACTTCAACGCCCTCGTTGACGGCATCGTGCGCACCAAGACGCTCGACTTCCTCATCGAAAAGGCGCACGTCTCCCCCGAGCCCGGTGCCGCCGATGCGGCGCACGGGTCAGCGCAAGCCGCCGAAGCGGCCGGCCCCGCTGAAGCAACCCCGACGCTCCCAGCGTAGTCAAAGAAGAGCCGCCCATCGGGCGGTTTTCACCGTTACCACCAGGCACCACATCGGAGAACGAATTGGGTCATCTCGTCCCCATGGTCGTCGAGCAGAGTGCGCGAGGCGAACGCGCGTTCGATATTTACTCGCGACTGCTCAAGGAGCGCATCGTTTTCGTCGGCGGCGCCGTCGACGACGGCTTGGCGAACCTCGTCATCGCGCAGCTCCTCTTCCTCGAACGTGAGGACGCCGACAAAGATATCGACATGTACATCAATAGCCCCGGAGGCAGCGTGACAGCGGGCTTGGCGATCTACGATACGATGCAGCTGGTCAAGTGTGACGTCGCGACGATTTGCGCGGGCATGGCGGCTTCGATGGGTTCGATCCTGCTCACGGGCGGCGCGCAAGGCAAGCGTTATGCCTTGCAGCATGCCAAGATTCTGATCCATCAGCCCTGGGTCCAGCAGATTGGCGGCCAGGCGACCGATGTGGAGATCGCCGCGCGCGACTTGATTGCAACGCGGCGCACGGTTGCGGGCATCTACGAGGCCACGACGAAGAAGCCCATCGAGCAGATTCTCAAGGACATCGACCGCGATTACTACATGACGGCCGAGGAAGCGCGGGAGTATGGCTTGGTCGATCAGATCTTCAGCAAAGAGACGCGCATCGGCGGCGCGCCGCAGCCCGTTTAGCCCCGGACCATAAGGATCGTTCGTGTTCCGATTCGGTGACGACAAGGGTCAACTCAAGTGCAGCTTCTGCGGAAAATCGCAGGAGCAAGTCCGCAAGTTGATCGCCGGACCCGGCGTCTATATCTGCGACGAGTGCATCGAGCTGTGCAACGAGATCATCGAAGAAGAACTCTACAAGAACGTCGATGAAAACGTGCGGCTGCGGAACATCCCCAAGCCCAAAGAAATCAATCAGATCCTCAACCAGTACGTGATCGGCCAAGAGCGCGCGAAGAAGTCGCTCGCGGTCGCGGTCTATAACCACTACAAGCGCGTCAATGCGGGCGGCACGGCCGACGAAGTCGAGCTGCAGAAGTCGAACATTCTGCTGGTCGGCCCGACGGGCTCGGGCAAGACCTATCTCGCGCAAACGCTCGCGAAGATTCTCGACGTGCCGCTGGCGATGGCCGATGCGACCTCCCTGACCGAGGCCGGTTACGTCGGCGAAGATGTCGAGAACATTCTGCTCAAGCTCATTCAGGCCGCCGACTATGACGTGAAGCGTGCCGAGAAGGGCATCGTCTACATCGACGAGATCGACAAGATCGCGCGCAAGAGCGAGAACCCCTCGATTACCCGCGACGTGAGCGGCGAGGGCGTGCAGCAGGCGTTGCTCAAGATTTTGGAGGGCACGACCGCCAACGTTCCGCCGCAGGGTGGCCGCAAGCACCCGCACCAAGAGTTCATCCAGATCGACACGACAAACGTGTTGTTCATTTGCGGCGGTGCCTTCGACGGTCTCGAGAAGATCATCGAGTCGCGGGTCGCTTCCAATGCCCTGGGCTTCCGGAGCGTTCCCGAGTCCAAGCGCGAAGCGCGCAGCGGCAAACTCTTGCGTCAATTGATGCCCGAGGATCTGCTCAAGTTCGGGTTGATCCCCGAGTTCATCGGTCGTCTCCCGATCGTCGTCACGCTCGACCAGCTCGACGAGCTCGCGCTGCGCCGCATCCTGGTCGAACCGCGCAACGCGCTGGTCCGTCAGTTCCAGAAGATCATGGGCATGGACGGCGTCGATCTGACGTTCACCAAAGAAGCGCTGGTTTCGATTGCGAACAAAGCGCAGGGCCGTAAAACCGGCGCGCGCGGCCTGCGCAGCATCCTCGAAGAAGTGATGCTCGACGTGATGTACGATCTCCCGAGCCTGCAAGGCGTCAAGAAGTGCATCATCAACAAAGAGGTCATCGAGAAGAAGGAGCAGCCGGCTCTCATCTACGCTGACCGCCCGAAAGATTTACCGGCGTAGCGTCGGCGCTGGCAGAACGTATCGGCAGGGCTATCTTCGCGTGGGCGATCGTCGCGATCGGCGTTGAGGCGATCGTGTGCGCGCAGGCGTCGATCACGTTCGTTGACACGGATCGCGTCCTTCCGATTATCCCGTATCCTCCCGCAATCCCGGTGCTTGCGGTCCTCTTCGGGATCGTCTTGGTTGCCTGCGGCGTCCTGATGCTTCGTGCACGCACTGCGCGCTTCGGGGCGGTTGCGTTTGCAGCCGCCTTTCTTGTAGGCGCGCTCGTCTTCGATCTCCCGCGCGCCGGCGCTCATCCGGAAAATATACCGCTACGTACCCTGCTGTTCGAACCGTTGACGATGGCCGCGCTCGCGTGGATGTTACCCGCGGCTGACCGTCGGAACGATTGGAGTATGACGCTCGCGCGGTATTGCATCGCACTCTCATTGACTGTATTCGGTGTCGATCATTTTCTTGCGCTCGGCCCGATCGGCGCGATCGTTCCGAACTGGATCCCGTTCCATGTTTTCTGGGTCGTATTCTTCGGGGCCGCGTTTATCGCGGCGGGAGCCGGCTTCGCCGCGAACATGCTTCGCGGGTGGGCGGCTGCGGGAATGGCGCTGATGTTCGCGCTCTTTGACGTGACGCTGCACGTGCCGCGCACGCTCGGTGCATACGGCATTCCAGGGGCGATTCGGGATCCCGACGAGTGGTGTGGCGTGTTCATCGTCGCGGCATTCTGCGGCGGCTTCCTCGCGCTCACCAATGTGCAAAAAGAGGAGCTTGCTTCGACTCCGTAGCGTCCGCTTGATCGCGGGTCAACAGCAGTCCGCAGCACGATGCGATTGCTTCGAAAGCGCGTGCTGCCGCATCTCCGCAAGATATTCATGCAGGCTCTGCTGGTCGCCAAAGAAGTCGGTGCGCTGCCGGTGGGCCTAGATCAGGCCCCGGCTTTGTTCTATGGCCACTAGAATTGGCGTGAAGCCTTACCACAAGGACTGGCTCCGTCTCGGAAACGACCTCGACTTTTCCAAGAACCGGCATGGCAGCTTTCGGGACTCGTCGGTCTTCCGCGATCTCTTCGAGTCCATCGTGCAACAATGCGTCAACGTCGGACTCGTGCAACGTGAGCGGAACTCTCGGTCGGTCGATGGTGCTGCCATCTCGGCGGATGCCAGCAGCAAAAGCCGCATGTCACGCGAGCGCCTTCACAATCAGCCGATCAGCAGCCTACTTGCCGTCTCACCGCTTCACGAGCCGCGCGCTTCTCCAACGCCGTCGAATTCTTTCAGGACGTATCGCGCGGGACCAGCGCGACGCGAAAGACAGAGAACGTGCCGACCGCGCCCAACACGATGGCGATGAGGCTGAACTGGGACAACAGGAGAACGGGATGTCCGGACGATCGTTGCGTCCGCGATGCGGCAAGCGCCGCCTCAGTCGCCAAGCGTCGCGGTGAAACCGTGCCGGCCTGTCACATCTCGCTGGTAGGCTGCCGCAGACGGCGTCAAGACGGGAAAAATAAACCATAAGCCGGCGCACAGGAGGATCGGCATAAGATACGCTGCGGCCGGTGACGGCGACAGCATCGCTTGGCTGCGCCCGCACATGACGACCATTACGATAAAGCCGATGCAAACGGCCAGCAGGGCGGCGAGCACCATGCCCCTGCTTTCGACAAATGGGGCCCGCCGCTTCAGGCCAAGCCGGAAACCGTCGCGTTCTCGAATATTCTCAGCGAGGTAGTGGACGCACTTCGTCACCACGACCAGCCGGTTCGCGGGCGGTTATCGGCGACGAAGCCGCCGAAGAGTTCTTCGCAGCGGCGTCGGTACCGAGTTTATGATTACCGACCGTCGTCGTGCCAAGGGCGAGCGGGCGCATGGGAACGCCGAAGCGCGCGAGCGTCCGCAGATCGTTGAGGTTCATGCCGCTCCACCACGCCGCGCCGCCGGCGGATACATCATGCTGCGTCCCCCCGCTCTACCAACGGAGCCACCGCGTTTGTTACATCGCTTCTTTGAGCCCGCGGCGGATCAACCACCAATTCATCGGATACGCAGTCGCAAAACCGATGAGCATGCCGACTTGCACCATCAGCCAATACGTGGGTTGATCCGGCTTGAGATGCGGATGGAGAACACGAAATAGCTTAGCGCCATCCAGCCGAAAAGCCCGATCTCAAAAGCGGTCAGCGACAGCGTGTCAGCCTTGATCGCAGCCCAAACGCCGGGTCCGAACGAGAGCCCACGCATCGGCGCGATCGAAAAGTATTGGAAGGCAATGCCAAGCACGTATGCGAGGACGTAGTCGCCAATGAATTCGGCGCCGAGAACCGAGCCTGCGACGGTCAGTCCTGCAAAGAAGATTGCAAACTCCGCGATGATGTCGCCAACGGTGCAGCCGGCGCCGCAGTGCGTGACCCCAACGCCGGCGGTTTCCCAGAAGTGCTTCTCCGGCGGCTTGCCGCCGTTGCGCTTCGCTTCTTGCGACGACGGCCGGCCAACTCGAAAATAGCCCAAGACGGCCAGCGGTCCCGCATAGAGGATGCTGCCAGCGCACAAAAACGCGATGCCGATCGACAGCCAAGCAAGGACGGTCAACCAGGTCGGAACCACGAGGGTGAAATTCCCCCAAAGACGCTCAGCGCAACGCTAAAGCGCTCGATGCGGGCAGTTTCGGCGTCGGTCGGCGAAATGGGCAGACCCTTGATGCCGTATAGGGCGACGTAAGCCGCGCCCGTCGTGGCCCAAGCGATGTGCGCTTCTGGTCGCCGGACCGGCGACCCCAATCACGCTCAAGCGACCAGTCCGGTCCCCTGCGGCATGCCGCCGCTCGACGCGTAGCGCAGCATCGCTTCCGCCGGGATGCGCAACGGCGCGATCGTGCGCGTCAGCAACTCGCCGATGTCGAGCCGGCCGTTGCGAACCGTCGGGCTCGCGGGGCTCCAGAAGGCGCCGTCGACGGTCAACGTCAACTCGGCGGGTAGGTCTTCGAGTTGCGCGGCGATTCCGAGCGCATGGTCCGCGGCCCGTCCGCGTCGCACCACCGGCCGCACGACGTGATCGGCATCGAGGATGCCGAGGCTGCGATGCAGTTCGCACAGCGGCTCGAGTGCAGCGCCAGCGCCGTCGTCGACCGTCGAGCCGATGCGCACCTTAATCGCGGCGGCCCGCAGCGTACGGATACCCGCAATGACGCGCGCGTACGTTCCGCGCCCGCGCAGCGCATCGTTCGCAGCCGGATCGGCGCTGTCGAGCGAAACTTGGAGCGCTGCCGGCAGCGTCGCAAGCGGCGCGAGCCGCGCGACGAACCGTGGGGTAAACATCGTCCCGTTCGTCAGCACGACGACTGGAAGCCGCCGCGCCACCGCCGCGACGATATCGGGCATGTCGGCGCGCACGAACGGCTCGCCGCCGGTGATTCCGACACTGCGGAACCCCAGTGTCGCGGCTTCGTCGACGAGCGCGAGCATTATGTCCGCTGCCAACTCGCGTTTGGGCACGTCGCGCGACGATGACGTGAGACAGTAACTGCAGGCGAGATTGCAGTGATAGTTCGAGTAAAGCCACAAGCGCGCGCCGATGGTCTTCGTCGCGATGCTGTCCCCAATCGTCATGACAAACCCATGGCCTTTGCGAAGCGGTTGAGAAAGATCGTCGTGCCGGCGACGACGGCGAGTTCGACCAATTCGTGCTCGGCGAAGTTCGCAGCGGCGCGCTCGGCCGCACGATCCGGATCGTCGCACATCGCGTCCGCGAAGCACAGTGCCTGCGCCTCGCGCAGCGAAAACGACGACGGCGCATCTCCAGCATCGCAGAGCACGGCGATCTCTGCCGCACCAAGCCCGGCATCCGCTGCGGCTGCGGCGTGGAGGCGCGTGCAGTAACGGCAGCCGTTACGGGCCGAGACGCGCAGGACCACGATTTCTTTGAGGCGTTCGGGCAGCGACGACGGGCCGTACACCGCGCCGATCAGTGCCGCCGTAGGCTCGAGAAACTCCGGAACGTGCGCGAGCGACGCGAAGAGCGGGCTCGGTTCATCGCCGTTGAGGTAGGGACGCGTGAGAAGCGGCGCATCGTCGCCGCTGAGCAAGAGAACGTTCGCGCCCGAGGCGATTGCCTGGGCATCCGCTCTCGGCGCTGCACAGACCACTGTAGGTGCGGCGTGCGTGAAGGCTTCCAGCATTGTACGGGTGCGCGGCGCCGATGTCGAATCACCGGCGGCGGCAAGCTCGCGGCGCAGCCGCTCGAGCGACGCGCCGTCGTCAACGTCCCACCAAGGGGGAAGCTCGACGACGCGCAGGCCGGCGCGGCGCGCTTGCTCGAGCGTGACGGCGTACACAGAGGGAGTGCTCCACGGGATTGCCTCGAAAAGCGCGACGTGCAAGCCGCCGAGCGCCAACAGCACGTAGCCGCCGTCCTCGGCCCCCACGATCGCGATATCCGCGTCCTCGAGCGCAGCGAACGCGCGCACGATTGTCGCCTCGGGAAGCGTCGGAGCGTCGGAACCCACGACGGCGACGTGCTCGAATCCCTCGCCGCCCAACGTACGCAGCATCGAGGTGAGCCGCTCACCCAAGTCGCAGCCCCGTTGGGGCTCTTGACGCAAATCGCCGACCAGCGCCGCGATGTCGTTGGCCGCATCGAACGGCGTATAAAACACGGCGGCGGTCGCGTCGAGTGCACGCGCCAGCACGGCGAGCCGCTCGGCAAGGTCCGCGATGAACGCGCCGGCCAATTGCGCGGCCTGAGGCGGCGTCAGCGGTGGAACCAGCCGCGTTTTCACCGTCCCCGTGCGCGGCGCTTTTGCGAACAGAACGATCGCGCGGCGCGGTCGCCGTTCGGTCACGAATCAGCCGCCACGCTCAGCGCTACGAGACGATTCCATCGCTTGTGGATTCCGCTCGAGAGCTTCTTGAACCCGTGAGCGGGCTCAGGAAGCCGAAGACGCGCTGCCGTGCCGCGTACTGCGCCTCCGTTCCGGATGCCAGGGCAACCTGCGGAGCGCGCGGCGGGTATTCTCCCAGTAGACTAACATCATGACTGACATTGAGACGCCGCGGTGGTCTGCCGTCCAGCAGCGCGACAAAAACGCCGATTTTGTTTTTGCGGTGCGCACCACGCGCATCGCTTGCCGTCCGGGCTGCCCGTCTCGAACGCCCCGTCGCGAGAACGTGCAGTTCTTCGGCAATTTTGAGGCGGCCCAGGCTGCCGGCTTCCGTGCCTGCAAGCGATGTGCGCCCGATGACATCGCGGCCGACGCCGAGCGCCGGCGCCTGGTCAACCGAGCGTGCGCGCTTCTGGACGCCGATGAGGCATCGTCCTTTGAAGCGGTGTCTCGCGAGATCGGGCTAAGTCGTTTTCATTTTCAGCGCATCTTCCGCGCCGTGCTCGGCGTGACGCCGGGCGAGTACCGGCGGGCGCGACGCGTGGAACGGTTGCGCGAAGGACTCGCCCACGGCCGATCGGTGACCGAGGCGATTCAAGCGGCCGGCTTTGGTTCTGCCAGCCGCGCGTACGAGGCAAAGGCGTTGGGCATGACGCCGTCCAGCTTCCGTGCCGGCGCGCGTGGGGAACGCATTGCCTACGCCGTGGCCGCCTCGACGCTCGGGCGCGTGCTCGTCGCTCGTACCGCTGCCGGCATCTGCGCCATTGCACTCGGAGACGACGACGCAACCGTTCTCGCTACGTTACGGCGCGATTTTCCCCATGCCGATTTGGTCGTCGACGAAGACGAACTCGCTGATAACCTCAGCGCGGTGCTGGCGCGTATCGATCGCGGCGACGAACTTCATCCGCAACTCGCCTTCGACGTGCGCGGAACGGCGTTTCAACGACGGGTTTGGAACGCGCTGCGCGCGATTCCCACCGGCGAGCGCTGGTCGTACGCTCAGGTCGCTGCAGCGATGGGCCGGCCCGGATCGGCCCGCGCGGTCGCCGCCGCGTGCGCAGAGAATCGCATCGCCGTCGCCGTTGCTTGCCACCGCGTCGTCGGCACGCACGGCGAGCTTCGAGGTTACCGCTGGGGCGTCGCTCGCAAGGCGGAGTTGTTACGGCGTGAAGCGTCCGTGCCGGCCGGCCGGGAGGCCGGCACGCGCGCCCCGCGCTTACCGGATCTGAACGAGGGAAGCGCGTAACGCCCTAAAGAATCGCCGCGCGTGCGAGGTCGCTTTCTCGACTCGGCGCGCGACGATATTGCGATTCTACACCACCGGCGGGCGAGCCATTGTGGTCGGCGGCGTACTTAACCGAAGCGCGCGTAGCGTCGAGGATCGCGACGCCGCATGAAGTGTCTGAGGAGAGTAAGAGTGCACGGCGACCCACGTCCAGCAGCGCCATTCGCCGAAAACGAGCGCCTGCGAGCGTATTTAGAACTTGCGGCCAGAGCGCCGATGGAGCCGCCGCCGGTAAATCTGCTGGAAGCCGATGAAGCAATCGCCGCGTCGCGAGCGTTCCTTGCAACGCTCGCCAAGCGCCGTTCGATTCGGCATTTCAGTGATAGGCCGGTACCGTTCGAGTTAGTCGAAAATGCCGTGCGTGCGGCCGGCTTGGCGCCCAGCGGCGCCAACCAGCAACCGTGGATGTATGTCATCGTGTCCGATCCAGCCGTTAAGGAACGCATGCGGGTTGCGATCGAACGCGAAGAATATGAAACGTACGCGCGACGCGCATCCGATGAATGGTTGACGGCCCTCGCACCGCTCGGCACGGATTGGCACAAGGAACACATCGTGCACGCTCCCTACGTGGTCGTTGTCTTTGCCCAAGCCTACGGTCTAAAGCAGTCGGGCGCAACGGCGGCCAAGATTAAACACTACTACGTCGCAGAGTCCGTCGGCATCTCCGTCGGATTCTTTCTGGCCAGCCTCACGTCGGCCGGCCTGGCGACGCTCACGCATACGCCCAACCCCATGGGATTCTTGGCCGATATCTTACAGCGTCCCGAGAATGAACGGGCCTACGTCGTCATTCCGGTCGGCTACGCCGCCGAGAGCGCCCGCGTGCCGGCCGTTGCGAAAAAGACGCTCGCCGAAATCCTCGTGACGCGATAAGGTGTGCTCGCAGCCGCAAGACCGCAGCAGCTGCGAAGGGTAAAATATCTCTGGTTCGCCGGATAATAAACGTAAAGCGGAACGCCGCTGCAGCCGAAGTGCTTGTAAGTAGTCGCTGATCGGCGCATTCTGATTGGTCCAGTCTGCTTGCAGAAGCGTAGCTAACAGCGCCAAGAGCGCGTTCGCACCAAAAGGTCCGCCGCTATCGGGGCGTCCGGCGCGGGCGCATCGGGTCTGACCGTGAGCGGTACGAGCAACGTCGTGCGGCTATTGTAGACGTACGTCGTTACGCCGGCTGTGTTGAGCCGGTCGGGCGCGGGCCACGACGTCGTGCCGAGCGAGATGCCGGCGGGAAGAAGCACGCGATGTGCGGAGGGCCTCAGTAGAGCCTTATCAATATGAGCGCTTGTCTTCCGACAGGCGGTAAGGCACCTTACCGCGCCCGGTTCGATCGGCTCCGCGATCCGCGCGGGCACGGCCCTGCTTGGACGTATGTTCGACGGTACGACGCACGGCGAAGATTCGCAGAGAGATTGTAAGCAACATTGCATTCAAGCGGACGTGACTGCCCTAGCATCCCTTTGATCGCTCCGCTGCGCGTCCGTCGACGTTTACGGCCGCCTTCCCTCAAATAGGAAAAAGTCGCCATGCAAAAGAAATTACGCGGCCTCACGCTGCTCTTGGGACTCGGCTTGGTCGCGGGTTGCAGCTCGGGCACTCCCAGTCTCGTCCGCATCCCGCCCGCAACGCCCCTCACCCCGCTTCTGGCCACGGAAACAAATGCAACGAGCGGTAATGCCGTTGTGACGTATGATATCGCTGCGTTCTCCATTTCGCCGTCGGGTACGCTGTCGCTCATCGGACGCGTGCCCACGGGCGGTACGTCACCGGGAAGCATCACGATCGATGCGAATGCACGCTATTTATACGTGCTCAATACGGGGTCCGTACCGAGCGGCAACAACACCCCCGGGGGCATCACCGGCTTTACGATCGCCTCGATGGCCGGCAAGGCGCCGGGAGCGATTGCCGGGTTCGCGATCGGCACGGGCGGCTCGCTCGCCGCAATTCCGACCAACGTCACGGGACTGCCGCCAGGCTCCATCGGCCTCGCCATCCGCTGAGCGAACAACAACGCGGCAGCACGACGCAGCGGTAAGGTCCTACGCCAGCCGCAACACGGCTCTCACAAACGTCGATGATGTGCAAGTCCAAAGCCGACGCGATAGGTGCTTACATGGTGAAGGGTTCCATGAACGGAAGCGTGCAGCGCTAGGTGGTTAGAGCTGGATGCTCGTGCTCAAGCCGTATGAAGACCGGAACAGGTGCCGGTACGAGTAGATTCCTAGCGGCAACCCATAATATGCCCGAACGTTGAACCCCGAGAAAAGCCGGCCGACGTTCAAGATCGAGTCGTACGTCGTGTCATTCCGGTACCCGGAGTAGCGGTGGTATTCCGAAGTCAATGCCGCGTACGTATTTGCCCGCAACGAAATCAAAGCTGAGGGGCTGAGCGTAAGCTCGTTGTAGCGAGCCGAGCTTGCTGTCGCATTGTAACCGACCGTATACTTGGCGAGAACCAGTATGCTCGCGGCATTATTTACTCGGTAAGCAAGCTGATAGAGCGGCGCGATCTGCTGCTCGCCGCTGCTCGATGCTCCTCCGCTCGGCGACTCAAACGCGAGACCGAAGGTTTGCCGAAAGTTCGCCGTGCGCGCCGGCAGAATGTAGTTGTAGGAGACGATGAAGGCGTCGCCCTTATCGCTGACCCCCGTGTTCGAGGCAACATATGGGTGCCGGCCGAAGGGAAATGCGACCTTAAGCTGCCCAACGGTGAGCGGTATGCTTGCCGTAAACGCTCGCGTGCTCCCAACGGCGCCAGGATAAAAGTACGTGCTCTGATAGCTCACGCCGGCTTGCAGCAGCGGCTGCGTGAGGTCCAAGCCAGAATTGGGTGCCGCTTCAACGCCCGCGGCACACCCCAGCGTTCCGAGGAGCGAAACGCTGAGGATCCGCATCCAACCGTTTAGCGTAACCATGACGTGCTCTGCGGCATCACGTTACGTCGCCTGTCTTAAAAAAACCTTGGGTCGATGCTCAGGTCGCCGTCCACGCATCTTTCTGAGGACCAAACGGCAATGCGAGCGCGGTCGTAAGGCGCGCATCCGCGTCGCTCCCATAGGCCGGAAGGCCGATCGTGATCGCCTCCTGCGCAACGTCATCCCGCAGGGTGCCGTGCAGCCGGTCCCACATGGTTAGACCGCTCGACCAGTTGGCATCCTCGCAGTCCTTGCGCGCGGCGTGATGGATGCCGTGCAGCCGCGGTGTCACGCCGATCAGCGCGACTTGTCGGCTCGGTACGGTACCGAAAGCAGCATCTCGCCGACGTGAAAGCGCAGCGCCGTCGATGCGTCGAGATCGCGATCGATGTGCTCGCCGGCGAACAAAAGCGTCGCTTCCGCTGCGGCCAACGCGGCCGAGAGCCGAAGCGGCAGCGTCCCCCTCATCTCGTCACCGTGGCACGATCGCGTCGAGCGCAGGCGCATGACCGCGCAAGCCGCGCAGCAACCGCAGGACGCGCACGGCAAAATCGCTGCGCGCCTTCAAAACGAAGCCGTCCGCCGCGCGTCGCGTCGCCATCGCGTAGGTCGGATAGGCGTGAAGCGTCCCCGATAGCGCCGCGGCGTCGATCCGACGCTTGCGCGCGAGCGCGAGTTCGGCGATCATCTCGCCGGCGCGCGGACCGACCACGCTGGCACCGATGATCCGGCCGCGCGGCGTGATGACGATCTTGACCAGACCGTCCGCCTCGTCGGTCTGCGCGCGATCGAGGTGCGTGAACGGGAAACGTAAGACGCGATGGCGACGACCATCGCGCCGCAGCTGCTCCTCCTGTGCGCCGACGTGCGCCAGCTCCGGAGCGGTGAACGTCGTCCACGTCAATTCGCGCTCATCGAAGCGCAGCGGTAGGGCGAGCAGCGCGTGCGCAACGGCAATCGTGCTCATCCGCTCGGCGACGTGCGTGAAGCGTGATGCGGTCGCGACGTCTCCCACCGCGTAAATGCGATGTGCGGTCGTGCGGCAGTGCGCGTCGACGACGATCCGCCCGTCTCGTACGCCGACACCGGCTCGGTCCAGCCCAAGGTCGTCGACGCGGCTCTCGCGCCCCACGGCGGCAAATAGCACGTCGGCCTCCTGCGTAGTGCCGTCGGACAACGTCGCCACGATCCCGCTGTCCCTTTTGCTTGCCGCGGCAATGCTGCGCTCCAAGATGAAGTGGATTCCATCGGCTGCCAGACTCCGCTGCAACATCGCTGCGCACTCCGCGTCGTCGCGGGGAAGGATGCGTGCGGTGGGGCTGATGACCGTCACCGCAGCACCGAGCCGCTGGAACGCTTGGGCCATCTCGATACCGACGGGGCCGGCGCCGGCAACGAGCAGCCGCGCCGGAAGCACGTCGAGATCCCAGATCGACTCGTTGTCGTAGGTCGGCGCCGACACCCGCAGCGCTGACGGGCGGCTCCCGGTTGCGACGATGAACCAACGTGCGGTGAGGCGGGAGGGGCCGACACCGTCGAGCACAAGCGTTCGCGCGTCCACGAATCGAGCGGTCGCGCGGATCGGTTGCACTCCGTAGCGCGCGATTATCTCCGGCGCATCCTCGCTCGCGTAGACCTGTCGCCGTACTGCGCGTACGCGTTGCATGACGTGCGCGAAGTTGACCGTGAGTTCCGCGCGCAGCCCGAAATCGGTTGCGCGGCGGATTTCGTGCGCGGCGTGCGCGCTGCGAAGCAACGTCTTGCTCGGAATGCAGCCCGTCCAGGTACATTCGCCGCCGAGGTCGTCGGCGTGAACGAGCGCCGTCTTCGCTCCGAGCATGCCGGCCGCTCCGGCAGCCGCTAAGCCCGCTGCACCGCCGCCGATCACGACCACGTCGTAGTCGCTGGCCACGCTTGGCCGTGCCATCGTTACGTTGCTTCCTGCGAAGGGAGGGCTCGGTGAGGCGGATAGAAGCGCGCGAGACGCTGCGGCGCAACGCCGAGCTTGTAGAGCGCGAAGATCGCAGTCCAGCGCAGGATCGTGCGCAGCAGGCGGCCCCGGTACCGGCGCGCCGACGACGTCATGGCCAGCGGCAGACGAACGGTTGCGCCATGGCATCGCAGCCGCTCGACGAACGAAATGTCCTCTAAAATCGGCACGTCGCCGAAACCGCCGAGCGTCGCGAACGCGTCGCGTCGCACGAACGTCGCCGAGTCCCCGTACCAAATCCCAAACAGCCGCTGCTTGAGCGCGTAGACGCCGGCGAGCAGCCGTCCACCGAATCCGTCGTCGTCGAAGCGCAAAGCGAAGTTACCTCCGACGGCGCGCGGGTCGCGGAGGGCCGCTCGGATCGCGGAGAACGCGCCGTCGGGCAGCGTGCTGTCGGCGTGGAGAAAGAGCAGAATCTCGCCTCGAGCGGCGCTCGCGCCGGCATTCATCTGCGGACCCCGTCCCCGAGACGCGCGCATGGCGAAGGCCCCCACGTCCCGCGCCGCAGAAATCGTGTCGTCGTCGCTCCCGCCGTCAGCGACGATCCACTCCCACGGACCTTGCTGCCGGACAATTTCATGCGCTCGCACACGCACGTTCCGAGCTTCGTTCAATGTCGGCATGACCACTGAAATCATCACCAAGCTCACGTGAATTGTCGCGCGCGCAGAGGGCTAGTCGGCGACTTCCTTGGCACGAAACGTTGCGATGCGCTCGATCAACTGAGCGGGCACCGGCTGCGCGAGCGGGAACCGGATCGTACCTTTGCGGACCTCGTAGGCCGCAAGCTCGTCCTTGAATGCGGCGACCAGACCGGCGGTGGCGGGGTAAAGGGAAAAATGCTGCTTCCAGCCCGCGAAGTGGAGCACCGGCCGACCCTGCAGCTTGTACGTCGGAATCTTGTACGAGATCGCTTCCTCGGCTTGCGGGATGGCCTTGCGGATGGCGCTACGCACGCGTCGGAGCACGGCGGCAGCGGCCTCGGGTTGCGAAGCAAGGTACTCGTCGACGGAATCTGGATCGCTCGTCGGCATCTGCTGTTGCTCCTCACTCACGGCCACCGCCGCACCGTATGTCTTGAGCGTCAATCCCGCGCACGCCCAGCCCATTCGACCGCCACGGATCAACGGCCCACTAAAAGCGTTCTAATATCGTCCCGCGACCGCAGCAGAGCCGCGACCGCGGGACGGTAAAGCCTCCTCAGTTGAGGCTGGGCGCCTTGAGTCCCGTCGCTACGCTGATCGAATTTCTCGTAGGCATCCGGCGCGGCTTCAAGGGGCAAGCGGTGACTGACGATCAGGCTCGGTTTGAGCAAGCCGGCGTTGACGCTCCATTGCAAGTGAGTGTGACACGAAATGAAATACCCCGGCGAATCATGCGCGCGCGGTCGCTTGCCGGGAGCCCGGCTTGCCGGTTGCAGCGTTCACCCAAGCCTTCAGGGTTTACGGGGCACGCTCCCGAACGACAACGCAGCGTTACGCCGACACGCTGGGCGAGCGTATGGGGATGTGTGCCAGGATGTACGTCAGAGGGAAGGACAAACGATGAGACGGTTTTCCGTTACGATGATGGTCGCTTTAGCGGTGTCACCCGCCGCCGTCGGTGCACAAACGTCCGCCACACCGGCGCCTGAAAATCCCGCGGCGGCCGCACCGGTGCCGTCGCCGGCACCCGCAATGAGCGCCGCGACGATCAAAGGCGCCTTCCACATGTTTTCGGAGGTGCAAGCGACGCAGCGCGCAGCCCGCGCCGCGATGCTGGGCGCGCTGACCCCCGCCCATCGGCAACTCCTGTCGCGTTTGATCGGCGATCTCGCCGTCGCACCCGATCCCAATATCGATGCGGCAGCGAAGCAGCTCGACGGCGTTCTGTCACCCGCGGAAGTTCGAGCGATCGGTAACGCCGAGGCAGGGGCGCGAACGCAGATGGTTGGGGCCGCCGGGCAAATGCAAAGCACGCTGTCGCCCGAGCAGCGGCGACAAATGCTCGAACAAGGCATGCAAGCGGTACGGGCAATGTCGTCGTCGATGGCCCCCGCCATCGCGAAGGCAATGCAGGACGAAAACGATCCCGGACACGTTCTGCTCAAATCGGTGCTCTCTGGACTGCAGCCGTTCAGCATGCTGATGCGCAGTCAGTGAGCGCGCGGCTTCGGCCGGCGGTGGCGTGCAATAAGCCCGATGTCGATGGGACGAGGTACCGCGGCTCCGGTGACTTTATGTACTATGATCCGAAGGGTCGCGCGGTCGCCAGCGGAAAATTCACGATTGTCGCGGAGCGAATTTCGGTGCAGGCGCCCTAGCGAACGCGAACTCGGAATGAGCTTCGTCAAGGGGAGCCTGTTCCGGGTTGGTTTGATGCGCGCGCCGCAGCGCCGTCAGCTCAGTGGCCGAGGCCGCCTGACCAGGTCACGATGCGCTATGCATCACCATCTCGTTCACCCGCCACGGAACTCGTCAGCCCGTACGCCCCTAAGGCGTATTGTTCTACCATCCGTTGCGTGTTGAAGTATGAACCGTTGAGCGCGATGGCGTTGCGCCGCAAGAGCGTATATGCTTCGGGAGCCCGGTAGTAGAGCGGCATGACCACCCCTTCGAGCTTTTCGTAAAGCGCCGCTGCATCGGCGGCGTCGGTTGCATCGGCGTGTCCGTCGCCGATCGCCCAGCCTGTCACGCCTTCGATGCACCCCTCCACCCACCAGCCGTCGAGCGTGCTGAAACTGGGCACACCGTTGAGCGCGGCCTTCATGCCGCTCGTGCCGGAAGCTTCCAGCGGCACGCGCGGCGTGTTGAGCCAGGCATCGACGCCCGCGACGATGCGTGCCGCCGTCGCCATCTCGTAGTTCTCGATGTAGACCACGCGTATGCTGTCCTCGAGTGCTCGGCCCGCTTCGAAGATGCGCCGGATGACCGCCTTGCCGTCCTCGTCGCGCGGATGTGACTTACCGCCGAACACCAACTGCAGCGGTCCTGCGCGCTGCGCAATCGCGCGCAGCCAATCCAGGTCGGAAAACACGAGCGCACCGCGTTTGTACCCGGCGGCGCGTCGCGCGAAGCCCAGCGTAAAGTGCGTCGGATCCAGTTCGGCTCCACTGCTCGCGCGCACGAAGGCACACAATTCCGCCTTCGACTGCGCATGGGCCGCCGCAATGTCGGAGGGCGCAATGCCGACGGCATGCCTGAGGTAAGCGCTGTCGTCTTGCCAGCCCGGAATGCGCCGGTCAAAGAGGGTCGCCAACGCGGGCGCCGTCCAGCGACCGACGTGCACGCCGTTGGTGATCGCGCCGATCGTATCGCCGGGAAAAAGCACTCGCGACACCTCGCCGTGGCGCATCGCGACGCCGTTGGTGTAATGCGATCCGCGCAGCGCGAGATACGTCATGTTGAAGAGGCCGTCGTGGACGGCGCCGAGCGATGCGACGAGCTGCTCGCGTCGTTCTCCCAGCACGTCGCGCACGAGCGCCGCATC
This sequence comes from Candidatus Nyctobacter psychrophilus, assembly GCA_014305025.1. Lineage (GTDB taxonomy): Bacteria > Vulcanimicrobiota > Vulcanimicrobiia > Vulcanimicrobiales > Vulcanimicrobiaceae > Nyctobacter > Nyctobacter psychrophilus. The sequence continues at coordinate 17,986 of JACRTY010000013.1, forward strand.
GAAGCGATCGTGACCCGCCGGAACGGGCGTGTGCGTGGTAAAGACGCAGCGGCGGCGCACGGCGGCAACGTCGTCCTGCGACCAGTCTTGCGCGCCACGCTCGTGCAGTCGTCGTTCGAGCGCAGCCGCCACGAGCAGCGCCGCATGCCCTTCGTTCATGTGGAAGGTTGCGATGCCGTCTTCCAATCCGAGCGCGACGAGTAGGGCGTAACCGCCATAACCGAGCACCATCTCCTGCGCCAGCCGGTAGCGTTCATCGCCCCCGTACAACGATCCGACGAGCGCGCGCGCCCCATCGTCGTTTTCGGGCAAGTCGGTGTCGAGCAGCAGCACGGGTACGCACGCGCCGCCGCGCCCGAGCAGCGGATAGCGCCACGCGCCCACGCGTACCGGCCGCCCTTCGATTTCGACGGTTACGGCTGCATCGACGCGCTGGAGCGTCGCGCTCGGCTCCCACGAGTCCGGGCGTTCGTGCTGTTGTCCGTGCTCATCGAGTCGCTGCGCGAAGTATCCGTGCCGGTGCACCATCGTGACGCCGACGAGCGGCATCGCAAGATCGGCAGCCGACCGCAGCATATCCCCCGCCAGTACGCCGAGCCCGCCGCTGTACGTCGGAAACCAGGATTCAAGGGCGATTTCCATCGAGAAATACGCGACGCGCGGGCTGAGCATCGCCGGCTCCGGGCGCAACGCGGGTCCTACTCGGATCTCGTCAGCGGACAACACGAGCCCGCTGAAAGCGCACGATGAGATGAATCAAGCGTTCAAGTAGGTGCGTAGCTCGACGGCTTGTTGTGGAAAGGCCGACAGAATCTGGCGATCCGCAGTGATGAGTCGGCAGCAGAGACTTTGCGCTAAAGACACAAACTCGCAATCGTATGCCGTTAGTGCGCTTGCAACAACGCAGCCGAGCACGGTCCCAGTCGGGGGCGCTGATTCGCCGGGTCGCATCAGATCGACGGCGGCTTCGTAGATGGAAAGCGCGGCTTCGAGTGCCAAATCCGCCCGCCGCAGATACCCGCCGAGAACGTTTCGGAATTCCGATCGCCACAAGAGTGGAGCGCGCCAGGCCCGGTCGGCGCGCAAGAGCGCGACCGCGCTTTCGCGCAGCGGGTTCGGAAGGTAAAGGTAGGCAATGATGTTGGTGTCGACGACGATCAACGCCGGCCGCGCACCCGAAAAGCAGCGATGTCCTCGGGGCGTGCGACGAAGTTCACGGCGCTGGTCAGTTCGTCGCTGCGCTTCAAGAGATCCTCAACATCGAGATCCGGATCGGACGCGCGGGCCAGCAGCGCCACGACTTCACTGTTTAGGCTGCGGTGATTGCGGCGCGCTCGTTCGCCAAGACGACGGTGAACCTCGGCAGGAAGCTGCTTGATGGTCAAGCTCTTAGATTCCATAATGGCATCATAATGGAACCGTACGTGGCCCGTCAAGGGGCCATCCGTAAGACTACGGATGCCGCTCGCCCAGTCTATTACGTACTGAACTTCGTCACGCTGGCATTCTGGACGATAGTCTTTCAATACTATTTGACGACGCTTGCGCCGCCGCGGGCCCAAATCGCTCAGGAGTTTTCGTCGTTCGGCGGACTCCCGGCGCACATTCCGGCGAATATTGCCGGCTTGCGTCTCGACGGCAGCCGCCGCACGCCGCGATCCCGGAACTGGACGCCCATATGCGTATCGTCGGTTGAACGGCGGCTTCGAGCTTTGTGCGACGTTTGCACTGCCGAACTCGGAGCGTGCGTGGCCGGACTGGCAGCACCCTGCAGGCCATGCCTGTTATCGCTTACCGACTCCAGTGGCTGGAAGCGGGTTTAGCGCGACGCGATCTTATCAGCGTTACGAGATAGGACGCGTCTTTTGAATCGAGTACGGTATGAGCATGTGGGAGCCATTTTCCGAGCCGGCGCGATCGCTCATCGTCAGCGCGCAACAGATTGCAAAAACGGCTGGTCACGGCTACATCGGCACCGAGCATATCCTCTGTGCACTGGTGCAGAGCGATAGTGAGGTCGGGCGCTTGGTGGCAGGGGCCGTCGATCGCGCGGCAATTGAGGCAAACTGCACCAATGGTCCCGGGGCCGTCCAAGAGATGGCCTTCAGCCAAGACGCGAAGCGCGTAATTGAAATTGCATTCGAAAACGCGCGCCGCCTCGGCGACATGTACATCGGAACCAAGCATCTCGCTCTGGGCATTCTCGACATCACCGAGCCGTCGTCGCTTTTGCCCGGCACCGACATAGCCGCTTTGCGCACGGCGTTGGATTCTGTCGCGGAGAGTCCGAACATCTCCACAAAAGTGTGGCGGCAAGTGGCAGGAGACGCTCACTTGCATTCCGTCGCTGCCTCACTTCATCGATCTATCACCAGTTCGCGCGAACTGATGCAAACCGGAACGCGCGTCACGCTCAGTATTGCACTTCCTGATGAGCCGGAACGTAGCTGGACGTGGCGCCGCGGGGATGAAGGAGCGACGTAGCGCAGACCATGCGATTCCTTGTCCGTCTCATCATCAACGCGCTCGCGCTCGGAGCGGTCGCGTACTTCGTTCCCGGAGTGCGCATCACGGGCATCGAGGGGGCGATCGTTGGCGCGCTCGTGCTCGGAGTCGTCAACGCCATCTTGCGTCCGATCCTCATCCTGCTGGCGCTCCCGCTCGAAATCATTACGCTCGGTCTCTTCACGTTCGTGATCAACGCCCTGCTGTTCTGGGTCGTCGGACATCTGGGTCTCGGGCTCATTGTCTCCGGGTTCGGCTCCGCGCTCGTCGGCTCCATCGTGCTCGCCATCGTGTCGTGGTTGCTGTCACTCGTGTTCGCACCAGCTCCACGCCGTTCGGCGAGACGCTGGTGAGCATGGGCCGGCCGAAGATTTTGGTCACCAACGACGACGGTTATGCGAGCGACGGCCTCGCCGTGCTCGGCGAAGCGTTGCGCGCACTCGGCGACGTGACGGTCGTCGCGCCCGAACACGACAACAGCGGCATCGGGCACCAAATTACGATCAAGGCGCCCGTGCGCGCGGCCCCCGTCGAGGGACGCGCCGTGCCGACGTACCGCCTTTCCGGAACGCCGGCCGACTGCGTCGTCGTCGGCGCCTTCGATTTATGCGGCGGCACGCCGGCGCTATTGGTCAGCGGCATCAATCGCGGCGCCAACGTCGGCGACGACCTCAACTATTCGGGCACGGTCGCTGCAGCCGTGGAGGGAACCATCATCGGCGTTCCGTCGCTCGCGATTTCGCTCGCCGCCAGTTGGCCCGAACAGGGGCTCGAACATCACTGGAAGACGGCGGCCGACATCGCCGTGCAGATGGGCCGCGAGATTCTCGCCGACGGCCTTCCGCGACTGACCTTACTCAACGTCAACGTGCCGAATCTCCCGGCGCGCGAACTGCGCGGCATCCGTTGGGTGCGCCAAGGACGGAAGGGTTACCGCGACCGGCTGGACCGCCGCACCGATCCGCGCGGTGGCGCCTATTACTGGTTGTGGGGCGCCTTTGATCCGGCCGACATCGTCGATGGCACCGATCTCGCCGCCGTGCGGGACGGCTACGTCGGCGTCACGCCGCTGTCAATCGACCGCACCAACCACGACGAACTCGGCCGCCGCTGGCGCGAGCGCAACGCGCGCGTCGGCTAAAACGTTGTCGGCACCCGACTCTCCGCCTTGTGCATGGTTCGGCCGGCGAACCATGCGGATTCAGCGTCGCTGAATCATCCCAGCGCCTCATTGCGTGGCGTCTCCACGTTCAGCGCGGATCTGTCCTTCCAGGCCGCCGTGGCTGGTTAGAAAGCAGACTTCGAGCCGGTTACCATCGGGATCGTCGAAAAAGGTCGCGTAGTATCCGCCGTAATCAACGGGCCCGTCGAGATTCGGTGCATCGACGCCCCGTAGCGCGGCCGTAGCTCGATCGACATGTTCTCGCGTCGGCGCGTGAAACGCAACGCGATTTTGGTTCGGGCGAAACTCCGGATCGACGACAAAACCGAAGAACTCGTCGTTTGCTTTCCAGTTCACGCGGCGCCATACCGGCTCCAGCTCCCCAAATCCCGCCGTCACAACACGCCGGAATCCAAAGACGTTCAGCAGCGCATCGTAGAACACGAGAGCGCGGCCTGCGTCGCGGACCCGTAGGTCAATATGGCTGAAGAGCCGCACGCTTGACGTACTCTTCCGCCTACGTTCCCGGCTCCGGAGATGGGCCACGTTCGATCTCGGCCAACGCCTCGAGTTCGGGTAACGCCATGAGGTCCTTCATGCGTCCGGCGGCGCGTTTTGCAAGCGCCAGGCCGGCATAGGAAAGAACCGCCACCGAATGCTCGGCGATCTGCAGTGCTGTGGACTGTTGCAAGACGCTATCGTACTCCCCCAGACCTTCCACGCGGTTGAGGAGGTCGACGTTTCCCAAGTCGGTCGCCAGCGGTAGTATCGGCGTTCCGCGCAGGGTGTACTCATCGAGAGGGACGTCGACCGTTGTTCCCTTCGATTCGATGCGCAACTTCGGATTGAACGGACTCACGGCATCAATCAATCGCTGCATGTTTTCTAACGTGGCTCGATAGCAAATATCGTAATCATTCGTCGTGTAATTCATTCCGCGCGCCGTCATTGCGGCACCCTCGACGAGGACGTACTCCACGTCGTTTTCCGCTAGCAGTCGAACGATCCGAATCGGGTCCATCCCGATAAATCTCTTCCGACCGAATGGCACGTCGCCCTCGCAGTGAAGCCGTTCAAGTCTTTCGGTCGGCGAGCGCGTAAGCGCGTCCGCCGTCATCGAAAGGTCGACCCCGAAAGCAATGGCCCGCGCAACCGCGCCACCTCGGCGCGCTCGCGCTATTCCCTCAGCGACGTCCATCAGCGAAGTGTTCTCCGACCGGTCCGGTATTGCTGCGAAGGCGAAAGACGAACGCAATGCAACTGACGGAAAACGCGATGCAACTGAGCGAAGTCTACCACAACGACGACTTCCAGCTGACCGGGATCAGCGTCTGCCGTGCCGGCCGATTCTTCGTCAATTTCCCGCGCTGGTCGGACCGCTACCTCAACGCGGTGATCGAAGTCATGCCCGACGGCACGACGAAACCGTTTCCTGACGAACAGTGGCGACACTAAAAGCATCGCGCTTCACGCCTGCATCGGCCTAGACCGCGTGTGGGGATCCTCGTATTCGAGCCGGACCGGGTCGAAATAGGTCGCCGGTCTCGTACGCCGCCGGAGCCTTGACACTTCCCGGGATTTAATATATTCTGTAAATATAATGGCCAGGGGCACCTACCTCGGCGAGTTTGAGCACATCGTGTTGCTCTCCGTTCTGCGGCTTGGCGAGGGCGCGCACGGCGCAATGATCCGCGCGGAGATCGAAGAGGTCACGGGACGATCGCCGGCCATCGGGGCCGTGCATGCCACGCTCGAGCGCCTGGAACGAAAACGCCTTATTTCGTCTTGGATGGGGGAGCCCACCGCACAACGCGGCGGAAAAGCGAAGCGCCATTTCAAAATCGAGGCTGCGGGAACCGCCGCTCTACGAGACACACGCGCGACCATGGAACGTCTACACGCCGGTCTGTCCCTGCGGAACTCGCTCACGTGACGCCGCCGCTTGTGGCGCGAGCGCTCGTCGCGGCCGTCACGCCGCCGCATGACTATGAAAGTGTGGCCGGTGATCTGTACGAGGAATACACTCGGCATGGGCAATGGGAGGGGCGGTCCCGAGCGGATCGCTGGTATTGGTCGCAAGCGATTCGGTCGATGCCGTCGTTACTGTCGTATTCGAGAGCGCGCCCCTCGTTCGGCGCCACCATCACCGCCGCCACCGTGATCGCGACCGCGCTAGTCGCGATGTTGCTCGCAAACGAGCTGATCGCCGATGGAATCTACGCTGTGTACCGCACGGTTAGCGGCATCGGCGCGTGGCCGTTCTTCCTCGCGGGGTGGGCCGATGCAGCGTTCTTCGGTGCAATGATTGCCGCGTTGCTGCGAATGCACGGCGCGCGCATCGTGCTGATCGCATCCATCATCTTGGTTGCCGCCATCGCAATCCCCATAGCACTGGGTTTCTCATCACCACTGAGTCCCGCCACATGGCTGTTGCTGCTCGGCGCAATTCCCTCGATGAACGCCGGCGGCGCCGCATATCAGGTCGCCACGAGGCGATACCGGACGGCGCGCCTCTAAAAACAAGGAGAACGTTAATCGTGAATCACGTGGTTCGCCGCGTTGCCGCGGCGTGTGGTTTCCTGTTGGTTGCAGCTGTTCGATACGATGCGGACAGGTCATATGGAACCGCGCCAACGTCAGATGCAAGTCCCTATTTGCACCCGCAGCGGCTCATCGACGTAGGCGGTCGCCGCATGAATCTCTATTGCACGGGACATGGGTCTCCCACCGTAATCCTTGGGACGGACTCAAAGACCGGGACGCCGGCGTGGCGTCTTGTGCAACCGCTGGTCGCCAAGCACACGCGCGTCTGCTCATACGATAGTGCTGGGGTTGGATTCAGTGATCCGGTGACGACAATCGACGCGAGCTCGGCGGTAGCCGACTTGCACCGGCTGCTCTGGGCCGCCGGCATCTCGCCGCCGTTCGTCATCGTCGGCTACCAAAACTCAGCCTTCGACGCACGTCTCTATGCCGACCGTTATCCGGGCAAGGTCGTCGGAATGGTACTCGTCGCCCCGAACGTGCCCAACCAGCCTAAACGGCTTTCGGCCATCGCGCCCGCGCTCGCTCCGTACCTTGCCCAAGTTCCTTCGTTCGACCGGCATTGTACGGCCGCGGCCGTACGGGGGCAAATGTACCCCGGGACGCCGGCGTTCTCGCAATGCATATATACGCCCTCAGATGTCACGATGCCCAAGGCGCTGAAGCGGCTGGTCCAACGACGGCACGAACAACCGAGTTGGTGGCAGGACTATAGCGCAACCTATAGCGGCGAAGCGGCCAGCTCCTCGGAGGTCATGCGGGAGCAACGAACGTACGACGACATGCCGCTTGTCGTCTTGACGACGACGCAAGACATCGATTCGCTTCCCATCCCCAAAAACCAGACGGCCTCGCTGCTACGCGCATGGATCGCTTGGCAACGGGAAGTCGCGAAGCTCTCGCACCGAGGAGTCGATTTCGTCGTGAAGGGCTCCACGGAAGACATTCCAATCGATCGCCCGGCGACAGTCGTCTCCGCGATAGACGAGGTGGTCAAGCAAGCGCGCCATGGTTCATCCGGCGATGTGCCTCACGTGCATGGGTAGCGGCCCGGCGATGATGGTGACAATGACAGCGAACACTGCCATCTGACGCTCATCCCGGAGACTAGGCGAGAGGAGATGCACGAGCAGCCGCCTCTGCACCGACGCAGCATCGTCGATCATTTCAGATATCTCACCATCCCAAATGATCTCACCGCGGTTCATGGTGGGAATGGCATCGTGGGAACGTCTGACTGCTGCAACGATCCGGGGTCGCGTGAGACGTGAAGCGTGTCTCCCATCTCGCGCATGAATCGCTGGAAAATCTGGAACGCTACAAGGTCGTTTGCGGTACGACGGCTGCGCTACGACGCGAATGGGAAAAAGCACAGCGCACGAACAGCGAAGCCGGCACGACCCTTGTCCGCGAGGTCTACGTTTCGCTATCGCGAGTTGAGCGAGCGCTTCTGTCTGACGGCGAGTGCCGGACGACTACCAAAGCGTGAGAAACCTTGGTGTGGGTATGCGAACTGCTTGCTCGGATTCGGTCGCATGCCCCTGGCCGACCACCCACTCCAGAACCGACGTCGCTGCGCTAAGCGCAGCTTGCGCATCGGTCTCGACAAAGCTTTCCGTCGGGTCAGCGTCACGCATGGCATCGGGTACCGCGTGGTCGCGTAGTACCGATCCAGCCCAACTGCCGCGGCGCGCACCTCGCTTGAAATCGTAACTCCGGCTTCGCGGAGTTCATCGACGAGTTCCGCGGCGACGTGGGAGCGCGCGATGTCCCTGCTACCTGCACCAAGAGCGCTTGCAGCGCTTTCTCGCAGCCTTGTTGCGCGTGGAAACAAGCCACGTTCGGTTCCGTCGCCTGATAGTTGTCGGCGATGCGAAGATCTTGGCGCGATGCCGCGAGCCAGTAGCGCGCGACCTGTTTCCGATCACGTTGCATAAACGCGCACCGCCGTTTCGACGATCGTTCGCCCCAACGATGAAGCCTCGCCGAGCCCCGCGAATTCTTGGGGCGTGAAAACGAGCGCGTCGATTGCGACCGGTACGTCGAAACCAAGCGCAAGATCGTGGTCGCGCTGGCGGCGCGGAAGCTCGGTTTCGCGGACGATGACGACATCGAGATCGCTATGCGGCCCGACGCATTCGGCCGCGTACGACCCGAACACGTAGATCGCCCGCACGTCCGGCATCGTACGCACGCGGTCGACAAGGCGCGTCAGCGCGTGATCGAGTCGAGCCTTGCGTTGTGCGGCGCGCATCGCGAACGACTTCACACTACCTTCTTCGGGAACGCGCGCGGCCGCCCTCGCGCCGTTCGAGCTTTCAGCAAGGTCCCGCGTTGCGCCGCCAAACGCCCGCAGTGCGGGCACGGACGTGTCTCTCAAGGCGCACTAACAAAGACGCATCGTCGAGCGCTTCGCTCTCTGGACTATTGGCTTCCGATGATGGTCATTTCAGCCACTTGTTGTGCGCCGGGAGACCGGCAAGAGAATATGAAGTGAAAGTCTTCTGTGATGAAGGAGTAGCGACCCACATCAGCCCCAAGCCGTGCGCGGCGATTCGCGAGAATCGGCGTGAAGCGTCGGTAGGGAAAACGTGCAAGCCAGCCATCGTGCCGCGTAATGCTGAATTAGTTCGGGATGCCGACGAGGAAACAGGCTCGGAAGGCAACACGCCTCGGCGCGATATCGCGAGTGCCCGGGCGGTCCCGCGTGGTCTGAGAACCTGGCGAGCACGGAAGTCTCTTGCGCGGGAACCGGGAGAGATCACGACTGACCAGCGGTGCTGGCCCGCATCGGGAAGGCGCATGCGTCGAAGCCGATGATGCACGGTCGTGACCAGTCAGATGTGCCCGTAGTAGCGACGAAGTCGGCGAACAACGCTGAGCGATCAGCCGCGGAGGCGATGGAGCCAAGGGGCACAACCAAAGGGAAGGCGATCACGCCCACCACGTGCCGGACACAAAGCCGGGGAAGCGCGTCACCGGGGCTCGATCGTCTACGGCAATTCGTTCGGAGGAATCGGAAAGTTCGTCTCACGGCGCTGCTCCACCATGTCGATGTCGGTCTACTACGATGGTCGTACCTTTCGCTCAAGCGGGATGCGGCTGCCGGAGTAGACGGCCGGACGTGGCACGCATACGGAGAACATCTCGAGGAACACCTCGTTGATCTTCACGGCCGCGTGCATCGTGGAGCGTATCGCGCGCTCCCATCTCGGCGGCGGATGATTCCGAAGCCCGATGGGCGCGAGCGGCCGTTGGGGATCGCGTCGATCGAAGACAAGATCGTCCAGCGGGCGATAGTCGAGGTCCTCAACGTAATCTACGAAGAGGAATTTCTCGGCTTCTCGTACGGGTTCCGTCCCGGCCGCAGCCAGCACGATGCGCTGGATGCGCTCTGGGTCGGGATCAGCAATACCCCCGTGAACTGGATCGTCGACGCCGATATTCGTTCGTTCTTCGATACGTGCGACCATGAATGGTTGATGCGTTTCGTCGAACATCGAATCGCCGACCGACGAATCCAGCGTTTGATTCGCAAATGGCTCAAAGCCGGCGTGCTGGAAGGTACGGTGCTGACGGCAAGCGAGATCGGAACGCCGCAAGGCGCTGTGGCCTCGCCACTGCTCGCCAACATCGTACTCCACTACGTCTTCGATCTCTGGGTTCAGCAATGGCGTCGCCGCTACGCTCACGGGAACGTGATCGTGGTGAGATACGCCGATGATCTGGTCGCCGGATTCGAACACGAGGCCGATGCCAGAGCGTTTCTCGACGAGCTGCGTACTCGTTTCGAGGTGTTCGGACTCTCGCTTCATCCCGAGAAGACGCGCCTGATCGAATTTGGTCGGCATGCGGCTGAAAACCGTACCAACCGCGGACTAGGGAAGCCCGACGTTCACGTTTCTTGGGTTCGTCCACATCTGCGGCAAGTCCAAGCGCGGTAAGTTTCTGCTCTGGCGGAAGACGCGCCGGGACCGGATGCGAGCCAAGCTCAAAGCGATCAAGACCGACCTGCATCGAAAGATGCACAAGACGACCGGCGAGCAAGGGCGTTGGCTTCGTGCCGTCGTGCTAGGATACTTCAACTACCACGCCGTGCCCACGAACATCAATGCCCTTTCTGCGTTTCGATTCCGCGTTCTGATGCTCTGGCATCGCACGCTGCGGCGGCGAAGCCAGAAAGATCGGACCCTACTGGAGAAAACACACCGGCTCGGGGAGCAGTGGCTCCCTGTGCCGCGGGTGCTTCACCCGTGGCCGAACCAGCGTTTCGCCGTCAAACACCCAAGGTGGGAGCCGAGTGCGCGAACCGTGCATGCTCGGATCTAACCGGGGGGCGGGCAGCAATGCCCGTCCCTACCGGACTGCCAAAACGGCGCACGGTCGCTCGATATGGGGGTGGCAACCCCCCCATGGGCACCGAGCGTTCGACCGCACCCACAACGCTGGCGGCGAGAACAAAGCGCTCCCCGGCGGCGTGGATGCCCTGCGTGACTTGTGCGTTCGCGGACCGCCTTGATGACTTGATCTTCGCGGGGCCGACTTCCGTGAGGACTGCGTCGAATTCGGTCTTTTCGGCGGCGGCTGCCGGCGCGGCGGCGCTGCCGCCCCACTGTTTTAGAGCACCTTGTCGCACGATCTTCTTGCTTCTGATTGGCCGCGTGGTGCACACGGGCATGGTTGTGTGCTTAACGTTCGACGATTTCGACGATATAGCCTGACCGGTTACGCGGCAGCAGGCTCACTGAGCTGTTTTTCGCGCCGGGATTGGCGGCCAGCACACCGGCCAGGCCGCGGATCGGCTTGCGAATAGGCCGAGGACATTGGCAGACGGAAACTGCGCAATTCTTCAGCAGTCGAGCTCTAATGGGGTGTGTATACCGGGCATACGAACGTACACGGCGCTCCGATACTCATTACGGCCTAAAAGCCGACGTACTCCGTCTACCGTAACGGCTCTCCGGTACGTTATGTCGAGACAGCAGTTAAGACTCAAACCGTCCGACGGCCGAGGATTGACACGTAGCGGAATCGGCCAAAAAGACCACCTGCGTTGAGCAGTCGGCCCCCGGACGTGGGAAACGGCGGTCGGCGATTACCGCCCGTTGAGCTAGGCCTCTGCGCTAGCCCGGCCACGGAGCGCGCAGTCGATCGCGTAAGACTGGGCGACCTCGCCCTACCGTGATCGCACTGCGCGCGATTGCAGACAACAAGGTGCGCTCTTCGACGACCAAGAGCCCCCCCCGGCCGGTACTGGCAGCGTCGACGTCAACGCCGAGACGGCGCAGGCAGAGCGACGCATCCCGGTAACGCGCGCCCTCCGCGAGCGTTGCGGAAGCGACACCGGTTCCATAGCGCGATGAGGCGTAGCTCGTGATTGTTGACAGCGACATGTCGCTCGCTGGGAACTGCTTTACGGCCATCCACGCATTGGATGACACAGCGTGCCGAGTTGTCGTGGAGCATAACGGTTGCCTGGAGTGAGTCAGCGTTCCAGGGCTGACACTCGCTTATCGAACTCGCGGCGGAAGTCGCGCACCTCGCCCTCCACCTCCGCTACGCGGCTTTCCACGTTTCCTAGCCGGTGTTCGACGCGCTCGAGGCCGGCGCGCGTCTCTTCGCGATGTTCCCGAAGCTGGACTGAACATCGCGGGTATCCGCGCGGTTTGCGGCGACCGTCGCTAGGACATCAAGGAGCTGGAAAATCCTCTGTTGCGTGTCTTCATCCGCCATGCTGGCTCGGTTCTTATGGTACGTCGCATTCAAGGGGCCTTCTGGGTATCCGGGGCAAGGGGAATGTCTCATGTCAACCGTTCGCTTGCGAGATCGAGATCGTACTGAATCTTGCGGAAGATTTCGTCGGGAATCTCACCCGCGTCTCGCAAATGCGCGACTTCCGTCCGCTCAGCGTCGAGCGCTTCTTGTTGCAACTGGTGGTCGACGGCAACGTCGCTCGCGCTGATGGAACCGTCGATGTGCCCGAGCAGATGCGCGATTCGGTACTGATACTCGCCGACGATCCGGCCTTGTACTTCCCACGCTTCGGTGGAGTCGAACGTCGGCTCTAGCGACTGCAGCCGCGCAATGCCCGCACGCAAGGCCGCGACGCGCACCTCGAGTTCCCGCTCTTCGAGACTGTCGCCCTCGATGTGCAACCACTTCAGGAGCGGAATGAGCGATAGCCCTTGACCGACGAGCGTGACGAAGATAACGCAGAACGTGATGAACAAGATGATGCTGCGCCCGGGAAACGGTTGTCCGCCGCGGACCGTCAGCGGCAGAGCAAGCGCCGACGCAAGCGACACGATACCGCGCATGCCGCTCCAGCCCAGGATGAAGACGTAGTTCCATCCCGGCACGCCTTCGCGGCGCTTTATGCCGGCGAAGACAAACCGTGGCAAATACGTGGCCGGATACGCCCACACGAGCCGCACCGCGATCACGGCGAGGCTGACCACGATGCCGATCCACAACTCGCGCGCCAGGAACGATGAACCGTGCACGATCGTACGAATTTGCAGGCCGATCAGTAAAAAAACGACACCGTTGAGCAGGAAGATGAGCAGTTCCCACACGGCATTGGCGATGAGCCGTCCCTCGGGCTCGTACATCTCGTTTGATCGCCGGCTGACGTAAATGGCGGCCGCGACCGTCGCCAGCACGCCCGAGGCATGGACCGCTTCACCGCCGGCATAAACGGCATAGGGCGCAATCAGCTGAATCGCGCTATCGATCAGTGAGTCTGAAAGGTTCAGGGTGCGCAAGAAGAGCGTCAGCCGCACCAATCCGTAGCCGGCGACCAAGCCGATCGCAATCCCGCCGAGCGAGACGCCGACGAATGCGAGGCTTGCGCTACCGAGCGAAAACGTCCCCGTGAGCACGGCGGCGACGGCGAAACGGTAGACGACCAACGCCGTTGCATCGTTGACGAGGCCTTCGCCGTCGAGAATCGCTTCAAGCCGCCGCGGTACGGAAAACCGTTCGAAGACCGCCGACGCCGCGACCGCATCCGGCGGCGAGACGATCGCTCCGAGCACGAACGCGCCGCTCCACCCGAGTTGCGGCACGAGGGCGTGCACGACGACGCCGATCACGCCGGTCGTGAAAATGACCAGACCGACGGCGAGCAAACCGATCGGCCGCAGATTCGCTCTAAACGTCTGCCAGTCGGTTTGCCATCCGCCCGAATAGAGCAGCGGCGGCAAGAAGATGAAGAAGACGAGGCCCGGATCGAGTTGGAACGACGGAAGATGCGGCACGAAAGCCAGTAGCGCACCGCCGATCACAAAGGCGATCGGATACGGGAGTGCCAGCCGCTTGGCGATGACCGCGACGACGACGATCGCCGTCAACAAGACGAGGATCAGCGACGAATCGTGCACGTGCCGCTAGTTCGCGCGCGCGTCTTGTATCGCTGCTAGGGCCCTAGACTCCGTTAAGCGCCGCGCAGGTCCGCAGCACTCTCAACACAGCTCGAAATACGGCAGCCGTAACGCCTTTCGATCGAAGGTCAGCGTTCGCGTGCACCCTGCTTGGGCACCCAGTGCTCCGATCAGCGCGTCGGCGAAGGAACCCTGACCGTCCCTGAGCGCGACCATCGCCGCGAATACGTCCTGCTCGCGCTGTACGATGAGAACGCCGTTTGCAAGGATGTGCTCGATCGCAGCGGCGATCTCGCGGTCGGACAAACCGTACGCCCTCTCGAGGACCCAAACCGTCTCCACCATAGCGACGATGCTGATGAATCCGGGGTCGCGTTCGCTCAGTGATTTCTCCATCAGCTTCGTCGCCTTGCCGGCTTGAACGGGGTCGTCTTGCGCAAGGTAGCGGACGAGAACGTTGGTGTCGAGTCCGATCATCGCCGCCGACCGCGTGGCGTACCGGCTGCGGCACCGGCGGCAGCGGCCGCATTCATCTCGTCGATCGTGACGGGCCGCCTGGCCGCAACGATGCCTCGTAACGCAGCAGCGGGCACCTTTGGCAAGAGAACGACACTGCCGTCAGGGTGCACGAAAAATTTCACGCGATCGCCCGGTTTCAGCCGCAGATGCTCCCGGATTGGTTTGGGGATGGTTGCCTGTCCCTTAGCCGTGATCGCAGATTCCATGAGATTGTATTACCTTTTCTACAAAGTAATACCTTCTTCGCCAACCGAGCGAAGCGCTTTCAGCCGGACCAGGCCCGCGCGCAACACTGCGACGCGCCTCGGGAAAAAAGGCTGTCCGCCCGGATCGTCCGCGGAAGCGCAAGCGACGCAAGCGACTACGATACCGCGCATGCCGCTGCGGCGCAGGATGAATAGTTGTATCCGGGGACGCCGCCGCGACGATAGATCCCAGCAGAGACGAACCGCGTCTTCAGATGTTCGTTCGGTTGCCCCGCATCAGGAAGTCTTGCATGCGCGTCGTTAAATAGATGCCGAGGACAACGCCGAAGATCGCATGTGCGACGAAACCGTTCCAGAGCGCATCGACCATGCCGAATTGCGGAAACAAGGCTGGCGCGATCGCGTAGAAGTCGACCAGCCAAATCACCATTCCGCCCAAGAGGCCAAGAATGAGGAATGCCCACCCGCGTCCGAGCGCCGCACGTCGTCCGAGAACCATGCAATCGATGTCGTGATGATGCCGAAGAGCATCGAGAGCAGGTAGTGGATGACGAGTCCCACGATGACGGAGGAGGGAATCGCCTGGTAGCCGGGCGTCGCGGCCGCTTGACCGAGAACGATCGTCGAGATGAGCCGAGGAGGCGACAAGAACGGCTTGCCCAGCATCTGCGAAAAGAACATCTCAGCGAGAATGAACGCCGTTCCCGCTATGATGCCACCGACGATTCCATCACGAATCGTCAGTCCACCCCGCGTGGGCATAACGGCCGAAGCTGCCATTGCGAAACTCCTTTGTGTCGATGAGGCGCGCCGCGAACAAGGTGCTGACCGTCGTTCGGCTTACCCTTGCCTTTGCAAACGATCCGAACGCAAGCCGGATATGCATCGATGACGCATTCCATGCAGCGAAGGAAAAGGACGCGGTTCCCGGCTACCCCGCGCGCCATCACGGCTGTGACGGCGCAGCCGCCGCGTCGGCCGCGTCGGTTGCCCCGGCCGCTCCGGAGCTTGTGACTTCGTCAAAGCGCCCCACGTCGACGATCAAGCGGAAATCCTTGCGCATCTTGCGTTTCACGAACGCTTCGACCAGCGCAATCTGAGTAGGCGTGATCGCATGTCCCGAGCGGACGACGATCGTGACTTCGGGAGGGCTCGCCAGCCAATTGACTTTCAGGTTTACGAGCGAGACCTGCGAGAACGTCACCGTTCCCGTCAACGAGGCTAGGATTGCGTGCTCGATTTGCGCTTGCTCGATCAAGCGCAACAGGTTTGCCCCCAACGGAACGAGCAACAGCAGCACGATCGCCGCTGCGCCCAATAGGCGCATCCGAACATGGCGGAAGTCCGCATAGCCTCCGATCAAGTACGCCGCCATGCACGCGACCGTGATCCCCAAGACGTTGGTCATGAAGAGCAAGAGGGCGCCGCCCGCGAGTTGGGCATGCATGCGCGACATTTCGAGTCCGACGACGCACAGCGGCGGCATCAGGGCAACGGCGATGGCCGTGCCGGCGACCGACGCCGAAAGGTCGCGGCGGATCTTGGCAAACCCGCCGATGGCCCCCGCGCACACCGCGATCCCCAAGTCCAGCAGCGTCGGATACGTACGCGCGGTCGCTTCGCTTCCGAGCGCGCCGTATCCAAAGACCAGCCCCAAGAGATACGAGATGAGCAGCGCAAGCGCTGAGCCTGCCGCCAAGGTCGCCACCGCTCGGTACGTGAGTCGCCCGTCGCCGTGCAGAACGCCGAAGGAGATGCCTTGTATCGGCATGAGAAGCGGCGCGATGATCATCGCGCCGATGATCACCGCGGTGCTGTTTTCCAAGAGACCCAGGCTCGCGATTGCGGCGGACGCCGCCGTCAGCGCCACGAAGGGCAGATTCAGCCGCGCGTCGCCGAGGAGTGTCGCAAGCAGCTGTCCGGGTTTGGAGAGATTGGATCCGGAACGACTCACCGTGCCTTGGGCAGGAAAGGGCTGCGCGGTTTCGGACGTTTGTCCCACGACCGCCGCTCGGCGCTCAACAATGCGGGGCCAAGACATGTGCTACGCGCGCTACGGCAGCCGAAGCGGCGACTCCCGCAGCGCCACAAGGGGAGCCGGCTCGGCCCTTACGGCAGCGTCTTTCGGTGCGAGGCGGCTTGTGCTACACTGAAGTTCGCCGGTTGCGACCGGCGGTTTCACGAACGGCCATGGGGCTGAGTAGCTTCGACGGGTCAGACCGTGGGCAGTGTAAGCAGGCGGAGTTGCGAGCCCTCCTAAAACGATCGCAACGCGTATACACGCGAACAACAACTACGCACTCGCTGCCTAATCTAAGGTAGCGACGGTGCGCGAGGGGTCGCCGGAGCCGCCTCGCTCACCGTCAACAAGTCCGGCTGGGACGGGAAGTCCGCTCTGCGAACCGTCCGAAATCTACGGAGCTGCCGCCGCCGAAAGTTCGTTTCGAAACGTTCGACGGCCTAAGACAAAATCGAAACTGAGCCTGGAGAAAGCGCTGGTCCGGCGATTCGGACTCGGGGGGCGGTTCCCCGACAGCTCCACCACCGTTTGCACTTGATTCGGGTTTGTACGCTCGTTCTTTTCAGGCGGGCGATCGCGGGTAACGTACGGCACACGTGAAGAACGTGCGTATCAGAGGCGCATCAGCGCGGCCATCGGTTCCGAGACGATCGCAGCGGCATTGGTGGCAATCGAGATTCTTGCCGCACGTCCCGCTTGGGGCGGCGCTGCTTGCCAGCGGACTGATCAACATCGTCGCGGGCCTACAAGGCAGTCACCGCACGCTGGCGGGGACGTTCGGGTCGTTCGCGAGCATCGGCGAGTCGCTCTCCGTTTTGGGAAGCTCATCGCAGATGCTGCTGGGCGTCGGGCTTGCGCTCGTCGGCGTCGGACTGTTTTGGCGGCTGCGCGCCGCTTGGGCATTTGCGCTGCTCATCCTCACCGTCACGATCGGTCTCAACGCCGCGCGCGCTCACTGGGATGCCACACTCGCACTGCCGGTCGCGATCTTCGCCACCTTGATCGCGACGCGCCGGTCATTTCGGCGCAGCACGATCTTAGGGAGCTATTTGATCTCGCTCGCCAGCATTCTGGGCATTTTGGCGTACGGAACGTTCGGCACGTATGTGCTCGGGGCCGGCTTTACACCCCAGGTCCGTGATTTTACGACTGCCTTCTATTACACGATCGTCACGTTGGCGACCGTGGGCTATGGAGACAT
>JACRTY010000058.1 GCA_014305025.1 Candidatus Nyctobacter psychrophilus
GTGCTGTCCCCGTGCCCGTGACGCCACGTTACCCACTCAAAACTCAATAGAGCCAAACTTTAGCATACGAACGCATGCTCGCTTTAACCAGGGGAAACGGGTATGTCAAGTGTACGTACGTGTTGACATGGCGTTCGCGAGCTGATAAGCTGTAACCGCCACCACCATAGGAAGTACCATATGCCAAATTTGGCGGCTCGGGACGCCCCCCGCCGGCAACGGCGGCTCTCGCTGCGCGTAACCGATCAAGAAAGAGCCCTTATAGAGCGAGCCGCGTTGCTCACCAGCGCGGGCGATGTAACCCGCTTTGTCATGCGCGCCTCAGTCGATGCTGCACGCGGTACGATTGAAGAGCATGAAGTCACGCGCATCTCCGGCGAGATGCGCCAAGCACTGTATGACCTTCTGCTCAACCCGCCGCCTCCCGGTGCCGCGCTTCGGAAGTTGGCGGCGGCGCCTGTACCGGACGACGTCGAACTCATCGAAAACTAAGCCTCAGTGCGGTTGACGATAACGCCCCTCGATCCGTCTATGCACAATCGTCGGGCGTTTTCTTGTGGTAGCTCCTCGATCGACACATATTTCCATGAAGTTGCCGCTCAGGCCAGTAAACAGCTGCACGCACAGACGTACGTTCTGACCGACACGGACGATCATTCCGCCCTACGGACCGTGCTCGGCTTTTACACGTTGACGCCACACGAGTATCGAGACGAAGAAATGGACTCCACCACCGCGCGCGCCCTTAAGCTCAAGAACTTGCGCCGTATTCCTGCGATATTATTAGGGCAGCTTGGCGTTACGGTCGATTGGCAACACCGTCGTCTCGGGCCAATGCTCCTAGAGCACGCTTTTCGCAAGGCGCTCTTCGCAAGTTGCTGCGTTGGCGGCGCACTTTTGGTTACCGACCCGATCGACGATGCGGCCAGAAGCTTCTATCGTCGCTTTGAATTTCAAGAGCTGGCGGGGGGATCGCGATTGTACCTCGCAATGAAAACGTTAGCAAAGCTCTACCCGGACGTGGTCGCCGCAGCAAAATCGAGCGTCGCGTAGTATTGCCAATCCGGGTGCGCCAATGGGTAGCTCTTGCGACCGCCGTGCATCAGGACGACGTGGTGTTCGTGATTCGTTAAAGATTCGCCGATATCAAACGTCGGCGACGTCCGGAAACTATGAGCGTCAGCCAGCGTACCTTCGCTATGACGCTCCTGTGCCGATCGTAACTTGCCTTGTTTTCGGTCAACCGCCTCGCGGGTCGTGAAGTATCGGTTCGCGTAGGGAGCGAGCCGATAGCGCCCAGTCGCAGTAACGTTTGCGCCGAATCCGCACGCACCGGTCTGCGTGACGACGAGCCGGTCGCCGTGGAACGCGAACCGAAGCGTGCACGGCGAGGAGGCAGCGTCGTGCGGTGGCGGCGTCCAGCGCGTCGTCGAAGTTGCCGAAGTGGCTCCAGCGATAAAGCCGCTGTTTGGCGCTACGTCGCCGCCTCCAAAAGCGAGGATCGTGAAGCGTAAACTGCGACCGCCTTCGCGCAGCAGCGTAACGGTCGTCGGGATCGTGTACGCATGCGTCGATCCCGCAGGTCCCTCGGTGAGAAAGACGCCGCGTCGTGGGCCTGACGCGGGTGGGAGCGGGTCCATCGCGTCGTGAAGGCTTTCGCGCGATGCTCGCTCCTCGGCGCGAGCCGCAGGTGCGCGCCTCGAACCGCGTCCAGACGAGCGCCGCGTGACGCGCGACCTCAAGCCCAAGGCGCCGCGCCGCGAAGCAGCGGCCGTTGGTGAAGACGTCGCTCGAAACGTAACGGACGCTGGCCACCGCTACGACGCCGGGTTCGACATCGATCGTTGTATCGCGTGCGCCGGCACCGTCGTCCGCTGAGATCGGTAGCACGCCGCCCGATGCGCCCGCGAACGTCACCGCCGGCAGCGTGGGCGCGGTGCAGGTCGAATCTGAAACGTTGCGCAGATCGAGCTCGGCACCACCATGCGACGTGCCGGCGAACGCGCCTTGGTCGTCGTTCGCGCGTAACGTGAACGCCGTGCTCGGACATTGCGGCGCGCGCGCGGAGGCCGCTCCGCTAGGCGCCGTCCCGCCGCTCGCGAGAGTCGTTGCCATGAAACAGCCGCCTGCGATTCGGGGAAGAATGACGCGCATATTCCGCGCTTTGCCGCCGCTTGGGGGCGCCCCTCGCCCTTACCGCGCACAGCGGACGTAAGCGAACTTCTCGTCGGCCTGTCCTGATGCGTCGACGACTCGCGGATTCGTCAACGATGCCGCCTCGGTGCGCACGATGCCGATCCGCTTCGACGGCGGCGCATCCTTGCGCGCTTGATGTGTCTGCCGCGTTGGGATCGTCCGCCTAAGTGGCGGATTGAGTGTTCGTACCGGAATTAGCGAGCGCTGGCCGAAAGGCGTATTTGAAATTACGCGGCTGACTTAGATCAACTTGGCGAGGCCCGGCTATTTAAGCTGGCAGTCCAATTGCGGATCTGATCCATTCCGTTATGAGACTCGGCGGAGAGGAAGATGAGAAACTTCGTCAATTCGTCGGGGGGACGCTCCCAAGCTCCTTGCCCGGGTGCGGGAGCTCGTGTGTTCGTGGCCTACAGTGCCCGCGAGCAAGGGTGGGTCAGCACGCTTCCTGGGCCTTCGCGAGCCAGAAAGCGACCCTAGCCCCTTGCGGACTGAAAGCGTTCGGGGGTATAACCATATGGTTCGGGAAATACCGAACTCATGACCGGGTCGCTGACCTTCTTCGAGGCGACGCCCGGCGGACGAAACGTCATCGAGAAATTCATCAAGCGTGACTTGAAACGACTCCCATTTCTGCGCGACCAGTTCGTGGACCAGCTAAAGGTGCTAGAACGTACGCCGATACCGACGCTGCGCGCGACGGGACGTCTCGAGCATGTCGAGGGCGAGATACTAAGCTTCCGTTTCCAAAATAAGGATCACTGGGTTCGGATTCTTGTCGCGTGTTGGCCCCGAGACGGCGACATTGTGGCGCTCCTGCCAGTCATCAAAAAGCAGAACAAGCTTGATCGCGGCGATATTGACCTTGCGCAAGAAAACCTTCGGTTGCTCAAAGCTCGAGCCGCGAGTCCACCATGAAAGACGATGTGAACGATATGGCATCCCAGCGTAAGAATACGCTAGCAGCTCTCCTCGATGACCATCCGGATTTGGCCAGCCGGGCCAAGGACCGCAACGGTCTCGCGGAGATCGCTTCGCTTTTGCTGCAACTGCGGCACGAGTTAAACTTGTCGCAAAGGGACCTGGCTGATCGCTCCGGCCTATCCAAAACGATGATCTCCGAGCTCGAAAACTCCGCAAACGACGGCGTGACACTGCGGACGCTCGTGAGGATCGCTCGCGGTGCCGGTGCGTCGTTGAACCTCGGCCTGCAGGTCGACCCGGCGATGGCCGGGTGCGTTACAGGTTCTCTTCACACGGGTCACTACGATTTCGCCGAAAAAGCCGGAACGATGCGCGTAGTGACCACGACTGAGCCGAGGACGGCGGAACTGGCGGCGTAGTGCCACGAAAGCAAAAAGCATCCGATGCGCTCCTCGCGCAGGACTCTCCGAACGTCGATGACCGTCGCGCGGCACGGGAACTCAGCATTGAACACATCCTACGCGCATTAGTCGACGAATCGGTTCGGGCGCGGTTGCGCCACCGCGCACTGTTAGGGATGCTGGTCGACGGAAACCTTATCGAGCTCCAGAAATACGTCAAAGCGTATCAGGCCGAAGAGGAAACTGAGTTCGCGCCACTCCTAGACATGCTTCTTATGGATGCTTCCGATTTCGGGCACATACATGGAAAGTGGCTGGAACAAGAGCGCGAGCGATTGGGATACACCTCCGACATCCATCGAGGAGTCGCGTTGACATCCAAGCCCCCCGGCCCGGCGCCTTCGTCGCCAGCCGAGCCGAAGCACACGGTGACCCAGGGGCGAAAATCGCGCCGTAAGAAGTCGTGAACGTGCTTTTTCCTATCCGGTAAGTGGGAGGGTCACGATTGGCTCGCACGTGTTCATTGAAGGGGGTTGCGGCCATGCGATCGCCGCATTCAGGGGTTCGGTTTGTGTTCCGTTCGGTCGTCGCGGAGGAATAGCCAGCACGCGCAGCTACGCCAATACATCATTGCGGCCGACGGCGCGCGAATCGGTCGCGAACGTCACCGCCGGCAGCGTGGGCACGGTGCAGGTCGAACCCGAAACGTTGCGCAGATCGAGCTCGGCACCATCATGCGATATGCCGGCGAACGCGCATTCGTCGTCGTTCGCGCGTAACGTGAACGCCGTGCTCGGACATTGCGGCGCGCGCGACGAGGTCGCTCCAATAGGCGACGTCGACGTCCCGCCGATCACGATGATCGCCGTCATGAAAAATCCGACTGCGTTTGGGAGGAGACTACGCACGTTCCGCGCTTCGACCGCGCCTTGCCGGCGGGCCCCGTCCTCGTCGCGGCGCAGCGGTCGGCGACCCTCGCTCGCGCCGGCGGCGCACCGGCTCCCATCGCGGGGGATCGCGCGTGGATCCATCACCGTTTCGGCGCACGGCCGCGCTTGCAGATCCGCAAGCTGCAGACCGGTCGAGTTGCAAGACTTGTCGCGGAATTCCAATCCCGGAAAGAAAAGCTTGCGGAAAAAGTGCGGCGATAGATATGCCGTGCCGTCTAGAAATAGGCGGGCGAACTCATATTGGAACGCCGCATCTTCTTTAGGACCACGTGACTCGATAGTCCAACGCACCTTGCCACCACCAAGCTGAGTGTCTACAGCCAGTGCGACTCTCTCCGCGAGCAGGTTCACGGTTAGCAGGTAGGGGTGGCGAGGCAACGATGCATAATGCTATCCGTCCCGAACCGCTTTACGAAACGGTCGCGCTCAAGGATGCACACGAAGCCTGTGAACGGCAGGGTCTTTATGCGATCGTCCACGCTGTCAACAGCGGCTGATCGCCGGGCGCTATCACCGTCGCAGTAAAATGAGTGGGTCCTTTCTCGAATGTCTTTCTCGTGCACGAGCTTCGTTTCGGCGCCAAGATACTGCCGTTTCCAAGACCGCCAGGCGTCATCGAGAGCCTGCTCGTCGCGCTCGTGGACGAGGATGCCCGAAAGGGAGAAAGCGGTAAACTTTTCCTTTGAGTTTAGCGCATGATTGCCGCACTCGTCGACGTAGACGGTGTAGCGGTCGCCATGGTCGTGGGATTCCGGTCGACGGCGGCGCGTTATATGGTGCGCCTGATGCGGATTCGCTAAAGCCAGCTCGTCCCGTGTTGGTTTATAGCGGCTTCAATTGCCGTGAGGTCGCGACGCGATTCCTCGCGTAGTCGGCGCACGAAAAGCAGATGGCCGAGGGCTTCTTCCAGTTGTAGCCGCAATCGCCGATCAACGCGAGCATCGCGATTCGCCGTGAGTTCGGTGGATTTGCCGGGATCCATCATACCGTCGCGCTCATGTTTTCGGGCACGGATCAATCCCGGGCCAAGATATTGTCGATATGGGGCCACCTTCGACCAGTAACCAATCGCGCGGTCCGCACTGCGCCTGGTCGAAGGCCTGTCACGCCTTCCACAGAACGTCGAGACCGGCGGCGGCCGACATCAGCTTGTCGTCGCGCGTCATGATCGGCGCGGAGCGGCGAACGGCTAGTTCCAAATAAGCGGCGTCGTAGGCCGTTAATTCGAAGCGCTGTGCCAATCCGAGTCCCGCCGTAAGAGGAGATGTCAGGACGAAACTGTCGACCACGAGGCCAAGCTCGTCGATGGCTCGCAGGTGGTCCGCAGCTTGGTCGAACGCGAGCCGTTTTCGCCGAACCGCCATCAGCAGCGCGTTTTGAACCTCCCAGCGGAATAATGCCGGCACGATCGCGCCGTTCCCGCTGACGGTCTTGGCCATTGCGATGGATTCGTCGTCGCGTTCGTCTTCGAAAAACCATGCTATTGCGGCGGATGCGTCCAGCACGGCCGGCCGCTTAATAGCGGCGGCCCTCCTCGATCAGTTGGCGAACTGTGCATTCTCTCAGCGTCGCTTTACTCGAAAGAATTCGCTTCATCGCTTCCTGGGCTCTGGTATTCGCTCTACGCGAGACGACGGGACCGATTTGCGCGACCGCACGCCCGTTTTTTGTGACCGTGATCGTTTCACCCTTGCTGGCTTCTTCGACCAGTGCCGAAAAGTGCGTCTTGGCTTCAAATACCCCCACCGTTTTCATTCTCCGGTTGTATCACCAATGTGACCAGTTGACTAGGCTTCTCCGGGTTAGTGCTGAGTGCCCCGCTGCTCCTTAGACTGGAACGGGGTAGGGGAGGCCACGGGGAAGTCGACGGTAAGGAACCCGACCAAGCGGCTGACCCCCGGCCCACGTCCTCGCATTGCGTCCTGATTTACTCAGCGGCGAGCTCGAGATGGTGGAGTTGCGGCGGATCTCGCCGACGTGATCTCAGCACTGAATTCGGCCGCTGCCACTCTGGAAGGTACGCTTACCGTCACCGTCCGGCTTGCCGTGGCAGCACCACCCGTACCTACACGGAGGCGGACATCGCGAAGATCAACGAAGCGCTAGGCGGGCTTAACTCAAAGCTTTCACTTCGGCGGAGCGAACTAGGCCGCGGCTTTTGACGCCGGAGGACGTCGGCGTCGACGAATGGCAGGCCCCGTCTTTGCCGGCGCCCAGGGCGAAGCTAGAAGCCCTCGTGGTTAGGGGCATTTCCACCACGGGCACCCAAGTACGTCGACGTCAATAGAGATTCGACTCTCCGTCATCCCATCGGTTGCCAGCGCTGGAGGTTCACGTTTGAAGATCGTCGTCACCGTCAAACTCGTGCCCGACACCAATGCCGATAAGCGCATCGACCCAGAAACGAAACGCCTCGTACGCACGGGCGTCGAAACCGTCCTCAACCCCTTCGATGAGTACGCGCTCGAAGCGGCGCTGCAACTCAAAGAGAAGGCCGGCGGCGATACGACCGTCACCGTCGTCACGATGGCGCCCGAGAACGGCAAAGAAGTCGTCCGTAAGGCGCTCGCCATGGGCGCCGACGACGCGGTCATGCTCTCGGATCCCCAAGCCGAGGGTTCCGACGTGTGGGGTACGGCGCACGCGCTCGCCAAAGCGATCGCGCAGAACGGCTTCGACCTCGTCGTCTGCGGGACGCAGTCGACCGACGCGATCACGGGCGAACTTCCCGGCATGCTGGCCGAATTGCTCGGCGTGCCGGGGCTGACGTATCTGCGCAAGCTGGAAATCGACGGCACGACCGTGCGCGCCGAGCGCGAGACCGATAACGGATACGCGCGCATCAGTGCACCCCTGCCGGCGCTCGCCAGCGTCACGAAGTCGATCAACGAACCGCGTTATCCGTCGCTGCGCGGCATCATGGGTGCGAAGAAGAAAACGATCGCGGTGCGCACTCTCGCTGAAGCGGGCGTCGGTCAAGAGATCGGAAACGCCGGGGCGCGCACCGAAGTAACCGGCTTCGAGACGCCGCCGGCGCGCGGCAAAGGCGAGGTCTATCAAGCGGCCGACGCCGTCGCCGGCGCGCAAAAGATCCTCGAATTCCTGCGGGAGAAGAAATTCGTCTGATGCGCGACGTCATCGTCTTCATCGAACACACTGCCGGCCAGCCGCGCCGCGTCTCGCTGGAAGTGGCGACGAAAGCCAAAGAGCTGGCCACCGCCCTGGGCGGCTCGGTGCACGCGGTCGTTCTGGGCAAGAACGCGGGCGGCGCGGCCGAGCAGCTCAAGGCGTACCCGGTCGACACGATCCACGTTGCGGAAGACCCCGACGTCGACGCCTTTCTTGTCGATCCGCTCGTCGACTACGTGGCCGCGGTGGCCAAGACTGTCGGGCCGGCGCTCGTTTTGGTTCCGTACACGATGATCGGACGCGACGTCGGCAGCCGTCTTGCGGGGCGGCTCGACTGCGGGCAGACCGCCGATCTCACCGACATCACGGTTGCCGACGGGCGGGTCGTGTGCACGTCCCCGAAGCTCGGCGGCACGCTTGTGACAGCGTGCACCTTTCGCGGCGATTACGGCGTCGCGGCGGTGCGGCCCAATGCGTTTACCGCTGCCGAAGGGGCCGGGGCCGGCACCACCGTGATGCTGGAGAAACCGCCCGGTACGTCGTATAAAATCGTCATCGAGGAAGACGTCGTTGAAGCGGCGGGGGAACTTGGCGTCGAAGAAGCCTCCATCGTCGTTTCCGGCGGACGGGGCGTCGGCGGTCCCGAGCCCTTCAAAACGATTCTCAAAGACCTCGCTGGCGCCCTCGGCGGTTCGGTCGGCGCCTCACGGGCGGCGGTCGACGCGGGCTGGATCGGCCATAGTCACCAGGTCGGCCAGACCGGGAAGACGATTTCCCCCAATCTCTACATCGCATGCGGCATTTCGGGTGCGATTCAGCACAAAGTTGGAATGCGAACGGCCGGTACCATCGTTGCTATCAATAAGGACGGCACGGTCCCCATCGGGGAGTTTGCCGACCTGTTGGTCGTCGGCGACCTCTTCGCAATCGTGCCGGAATTAACCAAAGCGCTCCGCACCGGCGCCGCCGTCCACGCTTAAACGCCACTACCTCTGAAAGACGACAGTTTGAAGATCTCATCGCGTCCCCTCGCCGTCACGGCCATCGCTGTAGGCTGCTGCTGGCTTGCCGGCGGCTACGCCTCGAGCGCCCCGCGGCACGCGGCCCCCACGCCGAGCCCGAGCGCCAGCCCCAGCGGTTCGCCGGCGCCGCTTCCGACCGCGACGCCCGAGCCTCCCGAGACCGCCATTCCGCGCCTCGAAGCCAAGCTGAAGACCAATCCGAACGACAAAGACGCCCTTGCCCAATTAGCCGGCTACGCCTTACAGGTCGGCCGGCCCGATCAGACGCTCGGGCTCACGCAGAAACTGCTGTCGCTTGGTGACAAGAGTGCGCAGGTCTATTACCTCGACGGCGTGGCGAACCAGAACCTCGGCCGCATCCGGGAGGCGACGAATGACTTCGAACAGGCCTCGAACCTGGAGCCGACCAACGCGCAGGTACTCCTGACGTTGACCGAACTCTACCTGCGAACCAATCGCGGCGCCGACGCCGAACGCGTGGCCAAGCGCGCGACGACGTTCAACAAGACCGACAAGCGCGTCTTCGAAAATTATGGGCTCGTGCTTGGGCAGGAAGGGAAATTCGACGAGGCGCGCGCGCAGTTCGAAGCGGCGGCCAAGCTCGATCCCAAAGACCCGCAGCCGCTGGTGTTGGAAGCGCGTTCCTACATCTCGCAAAAGGCGTACGCTCTGGCGGCCACCGAGTACGATAACGCCCTGGCGCTCGATCCCAAGAACACCGATGCGTTGCTCGGAAAAGCGCGCCTGCAGGCGACTAACCACGACGTCAAGGGTTCGATTGCGACCTATGAGACGTTGTTGGCCGACGTCCCGACCGACGACGCCAAGGCCGCCGTGTTGGTCGAGGAATACACCGTCTACCGCGACGAGAAGATGAACGGCGACGCGGTCGCAACGCTCAAGCGTGCCGAGCAACTCTATCCCAAGGCCGCTACGGTGCACATTGCCTACGGCGACTATGACGTGTCCATCGCGCACGACCAGAACGCCGCCGAGGCCGAATGGAAAACCGCTCTCGGGCCGGACCGCAACAACACCGATGCGCTTAGTCGTTTAGCGCAGCTGTCGCTTGCGCGCAAACGGCCGGGCGACGCGATCGGCTACGTCAAGCGCATCACCGAAGTGACGCCGGGCGACCCGACGGCGTGGTTCACGCTCGGACAACTCGACGCGCAAACCCGCCGCTACGACGGCGCGCGCGATGCGTTCCGGCACTCCTTCGCCCTGCAAGGCACCCCGCAGGCGCTCGCGGGGCTTGCGACGGCCGACCTCGAGCTGCATAACTACAAAGAGTGCACGCGCGCCTTCCAAGCGATCGACAAGAACGCGATCGGACTGATGAAGCAGTATCCGTCCCTGTTTCTCGCCTATGGACGATGCGCCGAAGGCAATCGCGATAAGGCGCAAGCGCGCCTGGCCTACACGCAAATCAAGCCGTACCTCAAGCCGGGCACCCAGCTTGCGGCCGACGTCGATCGCGCACTGCGCCGCGTCTCGCAGAATGCCCCGGCCCGCGCGACGAAGCCCAAGCCCAAGAGCACCGCCGCGCCGCACGCCTGACCGTTTCTTCGCGGCGTGCTTGTCGTTTACGACGAACTCTACACCGAGCATCTGCGCGGCGTCGCACATCCCGAAAGGCCTGATCGGGTCGTAGCCGTCGCCGAGCGCCTTGGCGCGGCGGGACTGTTCGGAGACCGCGCGCCGGCGCGCGACGCGACCGATGCGGAACTCGAACGCGTTCATCCGCATGCGTACCTGGAACGCGTGAAGCGCGACGTCGCAACGGTGGGGTCGCATGCTGCGGGCTATCTCTCCACGGGTGACACCGTCATCGACGAAACGTCGCTCGCCGTCGCGCGCCGCGCGGCCGGCGGGACGCTCGCTGCGATGGAAGCGGCCGTTGCGGGCGAGCGCGCAGCGTTCGCGCTCGTGCGGCCGCCGGGACACCATGCGGAGCCCGCGCGCGGCATGGGGTTCTGCATCTTCGGGAACGCCGCCGTCGCCGCGCGAGCCTTCGTCGCGACGCACGGCGGCCGCGCGCTCGTCGTCGACTTCGACTACCATCACGGTAACGGAACGCAAGCCGCCGCGGGCGAGGGCGTCTCGTTCGTCTCGACGCATGCGTTCCCGGCCTACCCGGGGACCGGTGGGCCGAGCGAACAGCACTTCGCTGCAAACGGGGCAATCGTCAACGTGCCGCTTCCGCCGCATGCGTACGGGACGGAGCCGTTCGTTGCGACCTGGCAGCGGCTGCTACCGGACGTGGCCGCGCGCGTCCGGCCCGACTTGCTCGTCGTCAGCGCCGGCTACGATTACGCCTCAGGGGATCCGGTCGGCGATCTCGGCGTCGCGGCCGACCCCGCGGCTCGGGCGCTCGGCGCGCTGATCCGTGAAACGGCCCAGACGTATTGTAACGGCCGCGCCGTGTATTGCTTGGAGGGCGGTTACGATATTCCGACGCTCGCGCGCGCGGTCGAAGCGACGTTACGTGCTCACGACGCGGGCGTCGAAACGGAACGCGCCGACTGCGCCGCGATTCCGGCGCGCCAGCGAACGCTCACCGATGCGGTAGCGGCGTGGGTCACGTAATCTTTGGGCTGCGCGTCGCCATCGGCGCCTTGCTCGTGGTCGCCGGCGTTCTGAAGGCGCATGATGGTCCCAGTGCGACCGCCTCATCGATTGCAGGGTACCGCCTGTTGCCGCCGTCGGTCGTCGCGCCGCTCGGCGTCGCCTTGCCCTACGCCGAGATCGTCCTCGGCGGGTATCTGTGCGCGGGTCTGTTCACGCGTGCCGCTGCGCTGATCGCAAGCGTGCAGTTTGCCGTATTCTCCGCTGCAGTCGCGTCGCTGGTCGTGCGCCGGTTGCCGGCAGACTGCGGTTGTTTCGGCTCCGGTATCCCGACGCCGCCGTCATGGGGTCACGTGGCGGCCGACGTCGCCTTGACGGCGGCGGCCGCGCTCATCGCGTGGCGTGCGCCCGGTGCTTACGCGGTCGATCGACTGCTGGGGATCGGCGGCCCTCATACGAGCGGTGCGGACCCCGGCCAGCCCGAAGTGATGCCGTCATGAACCGAGCCGAACGCCGTACCGTTCCTCCGTCGCGCGCCGCACTGCAAGCACAGGCGACGCGACGCCGAATCATCCTGTTCACCTCGCTTGCCGTGATCGCAATCGGTGTGCTGATTGCAATCGGTTATGCGAACCGGCGCGTTCCGCAATCGGCGTCGACCGCGCCGATCAGCGCGCAACTTTCGATCGGGCAACAGGCGCCCCAGTTCGCCGTTTCGACGACGCAAGGCCCGTTCGACCTCGCACAGGCGCGCGGCAAACCAACGTTGCTCGAAGTCTTTGCCACGTGGTGTCCGCATTGTCAGCGCGAAACCGCCGTTCTCAATCGGCTCTACGATGCCGACAAAAATCGCGTGCACTTTGTCGCGGTGAGCGGCAGCCCGTACGACATCAGCGGTCAGAATCCCGAGACCCAAGCGGACGTAATCGCGTTCGCGACGCGATTCGGCGTACGGTATCCGGTCGCGTTCGACCCGAACCTGGGCGTCGCGAAATCGTATTTGCAGAGCGGCTTTCCCACGCTCGTCCTCATCGGCTCCGACGGCCGAGTTCAGTCCGTCGCAAGCGGCGAAATACCGCAAGCTGATATCGCCGCCGCCCTGAGCGCCTCGGCCGCCGGCCATAAGCCCGATCCGAAGATGGGCGCGCGAGGCGCCTAAACGGCTGCGGCGCGGTCCGCACGCTCTTGAAACCGGCGGTTTGCGGCTCGCACTGATCGTAGCCGTCGCGCTCGGCGTGCGGCTGTACGCTCTGGGAACGAACCCGCTTGAACCGCATGCCGACGAACTTGCCGGGCTGGTCGGCGTCAGCAATGTGCTGCACGGTCGCGCGCCGCTCTTGCCCTTCTTTGACCTCCGGGTCGAATATCTGCCGCTGTACGGAATATTTGAAACGGTAGCGACCTCGCTCTTGGGCCCGAGTACGTTCGCGATGCGGTTGCCCGCGGCACTGCTCGGGGTGATCTCCGTCGCGGCGCTGCGTTGGTTTACCTACGAACTTTGTGCCGGCGAGCGCAGTGCGCACGGACGCACGCAGGCATGCGTGCTCGCCGACGGCGCGGCTGCGCTGTTCGCCGTGCTGCCGTGGTCGATCCATATCTCGCGGCTCGGCTGGGAGAACGCGGCCGTCTTCCCGTTCGTGCTCGGCGGCTTGGCCGCGCTCGAGCGCGGCTTGCGGTTGCGCGGCGCGCGCTGGTTACTGCTTGCCGGCGTCCTGCTCGGCATCGGCGCGTACTCCTACCGAGCCGAACCGGTCGACGGCGTGCTGCTCGGTGCCACGCTCGTCGCAGCGCGGTGGCAGGATGCGCGCAAATGCATGCGCTGGCTGGCGCTCGCGGCCGCCGTGGCTCTGG
This sequence comes from Candidatus Nyctobacter psychrophilus, assembly GCA_014305025.1. Classification (GTDB taxonomy): domain Bacteria; phylum Vulcanimicrobiota; class Vulcanimicrobiia; order Vulcanimicrobiales; family Vulcanimicrobiaceae; genus Nyctobacter; species Nyctobacter psychrophilus. The sequence continues at coordinate 13,039 of JACRTY010000058.1, forward strand.
GGATCGCCGCTCCGCTCGGCACCGCCGTTGCGACGCATCCGCGTTTCTTCTGGCGCGACGCGAACATCGCAACGTTCGGCCACGGCTACACGGTCGCCGCCGTCGGAACGTTCGTCCACAATTATGCCGCGCACTTCGCCCTCGGACCACTGTTCGGATACGGCGACGGCATTCTGGATCATGGGCCGCACTACGGCGAATTGTATTGGTGGATGCTGCCGTTCTTGATCGTCGGCCTCGTGACGGCACCACGTCTGGTGGGACGCCCCGGGGTCATCGTGCTGTGGGTGTGGCTGGCAATCTATCCGCTCGGCGGCGCACTGACCGACGACGGCGTACCGGATTTCCCGCGCACGATGATCGGCGCGCCGCTCGCCTGCATCCTCGCAGCCATGGGTCTGGGTGCAACGTATCGCTGGCTGGGGCGATTCCGTGCAGCGGCGCGGTGGCGGGAACTGATGCTGACGGCGGTCGGCGTCACTGCCGCCTTCGCCTTCGGCGATTTCGCGCGCGTCTATTTTACCGTCTATCCAGCCATGTCCGCCGACGCTTTCAAGTATGGCACGGCGAGCTTATTCCATACGGTTCGCGTGCTGGGAACCGGGGAGCAGCGCGTCTGCTTCGGGTCGCTCGACTGGTACAACTACGACACGTTCGTCGATTTTTACATGCGCGACTCACCCCTAGCACCGATCGAAGGCCTCGGCTCCCCGTGCACGCTGCCCGGCTCGCTCATCGTCGTCGACGCTCCCGGCAAAGCGCCGGTCGGCGCGAAACTCGTCGGCGCCGTGCCGAACTACGAGGGCAATGTCATGGCCTACGTTTTCAAAATCTGAACGGTAACGCCGTAGGCGTGCAGATTCGAAAGACTACGGTACCACGCTGCTCGCGATCGCGACGAGTTCGCTGCGCAGCAGATCGCCGACGAGCGCAAAGTGCAGATTGTGTTCGTTCCAGGTCAGCAGCGTCGTCGGGCCGTCCTCGACGTACTGTGCGTCGTGGCCTTCGAAAGTAATCGTCTTGGGGCGAAGCGTCCCGAAATCAGCGGCCGCGCCGTTCGCGTTTTCGAAGAGCGAGATCGTCCGCAATCCATCGGAGTAGAGCAACTGCAGGGTTCGCACGCCGTTGACCGTCGTGACGTCGCCGCTGTCGAGTTCGAAGCCTTGCGGCAGATTCTTGGGCTCGTAGGGCGTAAAGCCGGCTTCTTTAATCACACGTTGGATGTCCGACGACGGCATGTCGACGCTCACGCCTGCGACCTGCCGGTATCCCCGCGGCGGATCGATCGCGAACAGGTCGCTCGGGATGGCGGCGGTGTAGCGCAGCTCTTCAAAACGTGCTTGCGAAGCGACGGCGCCGTTGCCGTGGTACTCTTCCTTTTTGAGCACGAGATGCGTTTCGCGATCCAACCACACGCGCAGGGCCCGTTCCCCCGTGTGTTTATTGACGAACACGTACGATTGGGTGGCGCGGTCGGCGACGGTGTCCGCGCCGTCGGGGATGGCGCGATAGTTGCTGAGGACCTGATCGAAATCGTCGGCTGCTGAGATCTGGTTGTCGATCGTCGGATTGTGGGAGATCGTCAGTCTGCCGCGCTTGGTGTCGAAGTCGTAGGTCGCCGTGCCGCGCGTGATGATGTAGTCGCCGTACAGCGCTTCGGGCGCGACGAACCAGCGCCGGGTCATCGCCGGCGCTCGATGCTCGACCTTGACGATCGTCGCGCTCGCGCGGGCCGAACTGAAGCGCACCGTCTCGAATTGACCGATGTACGACAGCGTGCGTGGCGCGTCGATGCTCAGGCGCAGCAGGGTAACGGGGTCCTTGCCCGCTTTGGCGGCGCGCACGTTGCTCTTGGCCAGCGCCCCCGGTGCCGCCGACAGCAATCCCAGCAAAGCGACGACGGCTGCGCCGCGCAACCCGAAGGCTATGAAGTGAACTGCTGCCGCGCGGTCAGCGCACGGCATTGATCCCGCCGGATAATGCGTAGGCGGCATACTGGTCCACGAGCGGGGCAGCCGAACCGGCCTCGTCGTTCATCGATGTTTCGTCGACCGGCATGCCGGAGTGTTCGGAGAGCGGCGAGCTGGCCGATTGGGCTGCGTGCGCCTGGAAATAGTACAACGCGTCGATCGACCGGGCGCCGCCCGAGGACCCGTGCCCCAGCGGTGAGGCGAACCAGCCGCCGACCAGCAGCACGGCCGCCAACGGTACCGCGATTGCGGGGCGGAAGAAGGTGCGGAAGCGGGCGAGCGGCGTCGGCGGTGCTTCGCGAATGCGCTGCCAGACCGCGGCGGCCACGAGCGATGGGAACTCCTGTTCCTCGGCGGCGGCGCCGGCCCGCAAGAAGTCGGTCACGCCGCTTTCAGCGTCGCGTGCCTGGCGGCAGGACGAGCAAACGGCCAAGTGGGCGTGCGCCAGCGCATCGTCCTGCGGGCGCAGTTCGCCGTGGAGGTAGTCGATCAGGGTGTCGTTTGTGAGGTGTTGATTCATCGTTCTTGGTGCTGGGCTCGTTCGACGAGGCGGCGGAGGAGGGCTCTTGCGCGGTGGAGCCGCGAGCGGACCGTGCCGATGGAGCAACCCATGATGTCCGCGATTTCTTGGTAGCTGTACTCTTCGATATCCGCGAGGATCACGACTTGCCGCTGGTCGGGGGAAAGTTGAGCAAGGGCCTTGGAGAGCGGCTCTCCGACTTGGCGCTCGACGTAGTCGTCGATGGGCGTGACGGCCAGGGGCCGCTGCCCGCCGAACTCCTGCGGGGCGTTGTCTTCGGGTAGCTCCTCCTGGTAACGCCCTTTTCGCCTGCGAAGTTCGTCCCTGTGCAGATTCGTGACGATTCGGTAGATCCACGAGAGGAAGGAGGTTCCCGGCACGAATGAGCGCCAGGCCCGATAGACGCGAATGAAGGCGTCCTGGGTGAGGTCGCGCGCGTCGGCCTCATTGCCGGTTAAGCGAAAGGCGAAATTATAGGTCGCCTTGCCGTATTGGGTCATCGCCCGCTCCAAGAACGCGCTCTGCTCAGCCGTGGGCGGTTCGAGCGGTGTTCGGGGCGCACCCATTGCAGTTTACTTTCCGGCCATGCCGGCAAACCCCCGCGGCCGCTCGTCTGTGGCTTAAGCGCCCCTGCTCCAGCTTCCAAAACGACGATCGGTGCGCACCGGATCCAGCCGCGGATCGTTTGCAATAGAGACGGCGGCTTGCGCGGTCCACCCGGGCCAGCCCCGCCAAGGCACAGGCTACGGCTACGAGAGGCGAAGAACGTTTGAGAATGCCGACGGACGGCCGCAGCAACCGGCAGTTTTACCGGGTGCGATGGGTTGGCGCGGTGCTTTTCGCCTGCTTGTGCCTGGCGGCGTGCGGTGGCGGCGGCAGCACGCCGAGCCCCATACCTACGGCCGGTGTGGCCGGTGGCGGCGGTTCGTCGATCGATCAAATCGTCGCGGCGCATTATGCGGGAGGCTGGGGCGTCGAGCTTGCGATTTACAAGAACGGCACGCCGCTCTACGTGCACGGGTACGGACTGCGAGACCGCGGTCTGCCCGATTCTTTTGGCGGCCACGACTTCTGGGGCGTCCCGCAACCGGACAAGTTTTTCAACCTGCCGCGTGGTGCTTTCGTGCCCGACGCCGGCACGCTGTTCGACCTGGCCTCGGTGAGCAAAGAGTTTACCGCGGGAGCGATCCTGCTCTTACAACAAGACGGAAAACTGTCGGTGAACGACCCGCTCTCGAAATATTTTCCGACGTTACCCAATGCGAACGGCATTCCGCTGTTGTACCTCTTGCAGCATCGCAGCGGGTTCGTCGATTACAATTCGTTCGGGCAGTATCCTGACTTCAGCTCCGCCTATAGCGCTTTCATGGCCGGCGGACAGACCAACTATCAGCCAATCGTCGATCTGCTGTCAACCTTTCCGCTCGACTTTGCCCCCGGCACGCGCTACGAGTACAGCAACACGAATTATCTGCTGCTCGGGCTGATCGTGGCGAAGGTCGCCGGAGAACCGCTCGGTCTTTTCTTGCAGCAGCGCATCTTCAGTCCGCTCGGCATGACGCAGACGCACCAGGGCTTTCCGCCGCCGCCCCTCGCTGATTTGGCGCTGGGGTATGCGGATTATGGCGCCGGAGCGCAACGCACGTACCAGCCCAATCTGCAATGGTTGGCCGGTCCCGGCGGCTTGACGTCGACGGTCGGCGATCTCGAGCGGTGGGATCGGGGCGTCCGCCAACCGGGCATCTTTACGCAAGCGTCGCTGACGCAAATGTTTACGCCGGGTCCGTTCCCGCAATCGTACGGCACGTACGCCGACGGCTGGTTCATTGCATCGTTGCAAGGTCATCCGTATATTTGGCACGACGGCGACGTTACGGGCTATCAGACCATGAATGCGACGTTCCCGAGCGACGGCATCGATATCATCATCCTGACGAACGACGGCTCGGGGCTCGATCCCTATTACATCATCCCGCAACTCTTTCCGCTCGCGCTTCGCATGTGAACCGGCAGCAAAAACCGGCAGTGCCTTAAAACGGTGCCGTCAGGCGAATGTCGGCCCGGAAGCCTTCTCCCCATTGGGTCGTGTTGAAGCCGTTGTTGACTTTCAGCAAATAGTGCGTGTTCGTGAAGTTTTGAAAGTCGGCGGTGAACCCGAGCGCCGGCTTGCTGCCCCGTGCCGCATCCCGCCCGACCGACGCGTCGAACGTCAGAAACGGCGGCAGACGGCCTTCTCCGTTCTGAAATTGAATCGGGTAACCGGTACCATATTGCGGTTCGATGGTCGCGAAGAATTGACGGTCCGCCCCGAAGCGCTTCGTGTAGCCCAGGTCGGCTGAAAAGGTTTGGTCGTGATCTTCGGGGCCGAGCGTGATGTCGCTCGGATTCGTATCGGGCGGAAAGAGAAACGTGCTGCCCGAGATGCCGCCGGCCTTCGAGGCGGAGAACTGCGTCGAGAAGAAGAGCGAATCGCCGTTGCGCCAACGAGCGTCGACGCGGCCTTCGACGCCTTTTGCGATGCCGATCGTGTTGTTGAAGACCGCAAAGATCGGCGTGTTGGCGAGCTGGGTCGTGTCGAGCACGTTGGTCACGTCGCGCTTCCAGAAATTGATGGTTGCGCGTGCTCCGGGTGCGAACGTGTGCGCCAGCCCGAACTCATAATACGAATCGTTTTCCGGCTGCAAGTTATATGCGGGCAGTGCGCCCGCCGCATTGTCGCCCCCGAGCAGGACCGCGGCTTTGCGGGTATCTTCGAGAAACGGCGCGGCGTAGAGCCGGCCGAAGTAACCGTGCAGGACATCCTGCGGGTCCAGCTGACCATTGACTTCGATGCGCGGGCTCAATCGCGAGCCGCCCACGTAGCCCGTTGAGTGATCGTAGCGCAGTCCAGCCTGTACGGACACGTAATTGGTCGGCGTCCACTTGTCTTCGATGTAGGCGCCGAACTGCGACCCGCGCTGCGTGGCGTTATCGGTGAAGACTTGGGGAGCGCCCGGCACACCGTTGGCGTCGCTCGGTTGATACGTGATCGATTCGTTACCGGCAAAGTTTTCGACCGACTCATCGACGCCCGCTTTGATGGCGTTGGGACCGAATACGTGAAAGTGGGAGAGACGCAGACCTTCGAAATTCGAATGCCGGTCTTGGCGCAGGCCGTCGAGCCCCCCGGCAAGATCGTTCGGCACGTCGCCGAGATAGCGGACGCGGTCGTAGCGGTACCAGGGAACGATTTGCGTGAACGCATTACCATTCGCCGCGTTGCTCGTGTAGACCAGGTTGAAGATATTGTCGTACTCGTGCTGCACGTCGTCGGTTCCGGGCGGCACGCTCAGCGGATCGTTCGGATCCGCTGAGTTGGTGTTGATTGGAATCTGAAACGTTGCGTCGTTGTTCGAGGCGTCGAACGAGAGCGTGTCATGCGCGCCGACGTTCGTGATCGTGCGAAAGAATTGGTTGGACTGGTTGGAGTGGTCGTGAATCGGATCGAACGTCGGGGAATCGATGCCGCGGTTGGTGCGCTCTTCGTTTGCGTTGAGGAACAGGCGCGTCCGGCCCAGCGTGAACGACTCGGCCAGCGACGTCTGCGCGTCGCCGTAGGAACCGATCCCGGCCGTCAGCGAGCCTTCTGCCCGTGCGCTCAGATTCTGCCGATGACTGATGATGTTGACGACGGCGCCTTGCCGCGAGCCGCCGAACTCGGCCGGGAACGCCCCGGTAAAGACTTCGAGGGAATCGATCGTCCGCGGATCGATGACCTCGCTGAAGTTCGACGTCGTGCCAACCGGCAGCGGCACGCCGTCGAGCTCATAGGTGAGGCCGTGAAAACCATGAGCCACCGGCTCGTCGTACGAGAAGCGGACGATCCCGGGGAAGGTTTCGATGACGCGGTCGAGGCTCTGGTTCTGCGGTAAGGTGGCAAGCTGCGCGCGGCCGACCGAATTGACCGAGACGGGATTGGCTGCGGGGCCCTTTACCAGGCCGGCCTGCGTACGGCCGATCGTGCGCAGTCCGAGATCGATCGGAAGGCTGACGATGGAACCGCTTTGGACGTCGACCGGCTCGGTGAAGTCTACGTTGCCCGCATGGTGCGCGAGCAGCGTGTAACGCCCGAAGGGCACGCGCCCGAGCGAGAATGTTCCATCGGGGCCGGTCGTCGCCGACAGCGACGTTCCCTCGCCGCGCAGCGTGACGACGGCTCCTTGAGCCGGTTTACCCCCGGCCGTGATCGTGCCCCGCACAAGTCCGGCCGTATCGGCAAATGCCGGGCCCGCTACGGAAAGGAAGGCAGTGGCGCAAAGCGCCGCGATAAAGCTACGCACGGAAGACCTCCTGAAAACGATCGCTGGCTGAGCCGGCACGCCGGCTGCGAGTCGGACCTCAGGGACGCTCTCCATGCTTGGCCCGGGCGAAGCCGTCGGCCGCGGCGGGTAGCCGCGTCGGCGCATACTGCTGCCCGAAAGGCGTTTTACAGGGTTTCGGCCGCCGCGAGCGACGTCACCGAAACGCGCTGCGTATTAGCGGAAGAGCGTCACGCGTAGAACGGTGGCGCTCTGCCTCGGGCATCGCCGCCGGCGAGCCGGCAGCGGAACAGCAGCCGATGGCCATCGCAGCAAAATGCCGGCGCGACGCCAGGGATCCGAACGGTGCCCGCTAGCCGCGCAAGCGCCCGTCCCGAAGCGGCCAGCATCCCCGAAACCAGATGGAATAGCCCGGCAACGACCGTTGCCGCGACGACGACGGCGAGCACGACGGCGGTGCCGCCCGCAAAGGGCGCATGGCCCTCGCTCAGTTCGATGAGGCCGTAAGCCCCCAGGCCGCCGAGCGCAAGGACCGCAGGCATCGCGCGCTCACTGCCTAGGCGGCCGGCCTCCGGGCGGAGGGCCGCCGCATACAGCGCCGCAAGTCCGGCCAGCCCCAACGTTGCGCCCAACGTCCCGAAGAGCGAAGCGGCGTGGGCACCGGCCGGAAGGTGCTGCGCGCCGAAGCGGAGCCCGTGCGCCAGAACGGCGACCAAGACCGTAAGCGGTAGCCAAACCCCGAGGCGGCACCTCACCATGTCAAGGCCACCGTTCGCCTCGCGGCCCCGGCCCTCCCGGGCCCGAATCCTCCAAGGGACGGGCATGGGCGCTGCGAACACAGCCCGCCCCATGCAGCCCCTTGCCGCGACACGGATTCCCAGTGAAGCGTCCGATGAAGTCGGTCTCATCATCGCCTTGCTCGTGCGTTTTCCGCAAATCGCGACGATCGTCTCGCATCCCGCAAACGGCACGCTCGTCCTCTCCTTTGCCGTCCGCTCCAAACTCGACCGCCGGATCGGCGCCGAACTGCGCGAATCCATTTCCGAGCACGTCCGCTCGCTCTTAGAGCTCCGCCGCGAACGTCACGATGCACTCGGCGTGGCCTGCGAGAGCGACGAAGCGCTGGGGTTCGTTCGCATCACCCGCGACGTGCGCAGCTTTTCGCGCGAGGAGTTGCTGCTGCTCGTCGCGCTGTTGTCGGACCGTTTCGGTGCAGCCTTAGTGCAGAGTCCGCCTTCTGCCGACGAACCGCCGGAAGAAGAGACCGCGGTCGACGATCTGATCGAGTATGCGATCGAAGCCTTCCGGGAACCCGGCCAGCAACGTAGCCTCGTCGGCTTCCGGGAAGAGAAGCGCGTCTTGGTGTACTTCGTGAAGTCGCGTAAGAAGGCCAAAGCACGCGCGCGCCCGTGACCTCATAAGGGACCCATGCTCGTCGATTTCCATTCCCATACGCTCGAGAGTGACGGAACGCTCGAGCCGGCCGAACTTGCCGCTCTCATGCGGAAGCGGGGCGTGTCGATTTTCTCCGTCACCGATCACGATGCGCTCGGGGCCTATCCGCGGCTCGGCGACGCGGCCGCGCACGCGACGGTCGTCAGCGGCATCGAACTCAATACCACCTATCGCGGCAGCGAGGTCCACGTCCTTGGTTACGGGTTCCCGCTCGATGCCGCCGAGATCGGCACGGCCATTGCCGAAAACCGCAACCATCGCGAGGCGCGCGCTCAGCAGATGGTCGATCAACTCAACGCGGCTGGTATCGACCTAGCCTTCGATGCCGTGCGCGCGGAGGCGGGCAACGAACGCTCCGCGCTCGGCCGCCCGCACGTCGCCCGCGCGCTGGTTCGTGCGGGTTATGCGAGCGACATCGACAACGCGTTTCGCACCTTGCTCGTCCCCGGCAAGCCCGGATACGTGCCGCAACTGTACATGCGGCCGCAGGACGCCGTTTCGGTCATCGCGCGTGCCGGCGGAGTTGCCGTGCTCGCCCACCCGGGTCGTCTCAAAGATGAATCGATCATCGAGGAGTTGGTCGCTGCAGGGCTCGCCGGCATCGAAGCGTTTTATCCGCGTCACGATCCGAGTCAAGTCGCGCACTTTCGAGAACTCGCCGTCAGCTACGGTTTGGTGATGACGGCGGGCTCCGATTTCCACGACCCCACCTATAATGAACGCGGCGTCGGCATGGAAGTGGAACGCGAGGACATCGCGCCGTTTCTGGACCTGGTCTTATAATCTCGTCGTCATCGCCTGGCCGGCGCGCGTCGCCGATGCGGTTACGCCCGGTAAACGGCTAAAGCACTACGCGGCGACGAAGCTCGAGGGGTAAGCCGGGTTTCGACGCAGCGCTTCGGCGAGCAGCGCGACGTGGGTCGTTTCGACGCCGAGAATCGACGCCGCGGTTTTTGCGTAGTCGCGGTTTCTGTAGGTTGCGACAGGGGCGAGATGAACGTCGGCCAGCATGCGCTCGATCGTGTACGCGAAGCCGAGTACGTCGATTTCGGCGTGCAGCGGGGGGGTGTCGAGCGGCGCAACGTCTTCGGGCGCCTGGCGCCCGGCACTGGTAAACGCGGCGATAAGGGCATCGCGATGCGCGCTGTGGTCGGCGAGGAAGCCGTTGAGCACGGCCAGTACGGATGCGGACACGATGCCGGTCGCGGCCGCATCGGTGTACGCCTTCACGGCGGCGCGTTCCAGGGCCAGTTCGTTGCCCAGTGACGTGACGTCAGCCGAATCGATGCCGCCGGCGGCAACGGTACAGTGCGTCAACAGGGGAGCCGCGAGACCAACGGCGGCGGCAGCGCCCAGCGCTTGCGCGCGAGTAAAAGTGGACATCGCATGGCACTAGACCGCCGGGAGGCCGTGACCCTTCCACGGGCGCCCTCACACTTTACGGCTTGGCAAGCGCACGCTGGGTCGCGACGCGAACCTGCTCGATAAGGGGCGCCGTCGTGCTCTCGAAGCGTTGGAGTTGGCGTTCGCCGCGCGCGATCAGCTCCCGGTCGTGGATATAGCGGTAATTGACGCGAACGTTGAAGGCGCACGCGGACAGCCCCGCGGCGGCAAAGTCGGCAGCGCATCCCAGATCGCTCGCTAAGTGGGGGTTGCCCAGTTCGAGTGCGCGCGCCGCTAGGGCGGCGACGTCCGCTGCGAGCCTGGCGGCGCGGAGCGGCGCCGCTGCTGCCTCGGCGAGAGCGGCTTGCACGGCTGCTGCACGCTTATCGCCCTCGGGCTGACTCTCGCGCGGTAGCGCCGACGCCGCCACCACTCGGCCGAACGCCGCTTCGTCGTCACTGCGCGCGACCAGCATCTGAACGCGCATGGCGTCGGCTTTCGCGATCAGGTCGTCGGCGAGCGACGTTTTAGCGGCGTATTTTTGGTTGTCACGCGTGATGCGAGCCACCATCGCGACCAAGGCTGCACCGAGGGCTACGACAACCGTCGCAGCGCTGCCGCCGCCGGGCGTCGGTGCGCTGGACGCAAGCGTCTCGAGATAGGTCTCCAACTCCACGCTGGGGAGTTCGCACGACGCTCGTCGAAACTTGTTTGGATCGCTTTCGATTGTTTCAAAGATCAGCGAGTGACTGCACCCTCCACAGGAGTCGACTTTGCAAACCATCGACAGACCGCTCGGCGACGTCAAAGACCGTAGCCTCGCCGAATCGGGCCGCTCGCGCATCGAGTGGTCCGCCACGTTCATGCCGGTACTCGCGCAGATTCGCGATCGCTTTGCGCGCGAGAAACCGCTCGCGGGCGTGCGCATCGGCGCCTGTCTCCACGTGACCACCGAGACGGCGAACCTGATGCTCGCGCTGCAAGCCGGCGGCGCCGAGATCGAACTCTGCGCGTCCAACCCGCTCTCGACGCAAGACGACGTCGCTGCTGCGCTTTCGGAAATTTATGCGATCCCGACGCACGCAATCAAAGGTGAAGACAACGCGACGTATTACAAACACATCGAAGCCGTCGTGGCGACCAAACCGCACATGACGATGGACGATGGGTGCGACCTCGTGACGACGATCTATACGAAGCACAACCATCTCTTGGCCGACATGATCGGCGGTTGCGAGGAGACGACGACGGGCGTCATTCGGCTCCACGCGATGGAGAAGGACGGCGTCCTGCCCTTCCCGGTGGTCGCCGTCAACGACGCGCTCACCAAGCACATGTTCGATAACCGTTACGGCACCGGTCAGTCGACGATCGACGGCATCATCCGCGCGACCAACGTGCTGATCGCGGGCCACACGCTCGTCGTCGTCGGCTACGGCTGGTGCGGGCGCGGCGTCGCTTCGCGCGCCAAGGGTCTGGGCGCGCACGTCGTCGTCACCGAAATCGATCCGCGCAAGGCGCTCGAAGCCGCGATGGACGGCTTCCAAGTGATGCCGATCGCCGAAGCGGCCAAGGTGGGCGACGTGTTCGTCACGGTGACCGGCAACTATCACGTGATCGCGGGCGAACACTTCGCGGCGATGAAGGACGGCGCGATCGTCTGCAACTCGGGCCACTTCAACGATGAACTCGACCTCGATGCGCTCGAAGCACTTGCGACCGGCAAAGACCGCCCGCGGCCCTTCGTCGACGCCTACCGCCTGAAGAACGGGCGCACCGTGCGCGTGCTGGGCGAAGGCCGGCTCATCAACCTCGCGGCGGCCGAGGGTCATCCCGCGGCGGTGATGGACATGTCGTTTGCCAACCAAGCGATGGCGGCGGCGTATCTCGCGCAAAACCACGCGTCGCTGGAAAAGAAAGTCTATTCGGTTCCCGACGAAATCGATCAAGAGGTTGCGCAGCTCAAATTGCGCGCGATGAAGATTGCGATCGACACGCCGACGGCCGAGCAGCGCAAGTACATGGCTTCATGGTCCGAGGGCACCTGACGGTGGCATACCGTAGGCTCTTTACATCGGAATCGGTGACCGAGGGCCATCCCGACAAGGTCGCCGACCAGATTTCCGACGCCGTGCTCGACGCCATCTTGGCGGAAGATCCCCTCGGTCGCGTGGCGGTCGAAACGTTCGCGATCACGGGCCAGGTCCACATCGCCGGTGAGGTGACGACCAAAACGTATGCGGACATTCCGCGCATCGTGCGCAGCACGATCGCGGACATCGGCTACAACCATTCGCTCGTCGGTTTCGACTCCGCGACGTGCGGCGTTTCCGTGTCGATCGACGAACAGTCGCCCGACATCGCGCTGGGCGTCGATCGGTCGCTCGAAGTGAAGGAAAGCGGCGACCGCGACGAGTTCGAGCTGACCGGCGCCGGCGATCAGGGCATGATGTTCGGTTTCGCCTGCCGCGAGACCGACGAATTGATGCCGCTCCCCATCGTCCTCGCGCACAATCTCACCAAGATGCTTGCGGCGCAGCGCAAGAACGGGTCGCTCGGATGGTTGCGCCCCGACGGCAAATCGCAAGTGACGGTCGAGTACGATGGACACCGGCCGGTGCGCGTCGACGCCGTCGTCATCTCCACGCAGCACGACCCCGAAATTCCGCTCGGGGCCATCCGCAGTCAAGTTGCCGAACGCATCATCGATCAGGTGATTCCGAAGAAGCTGCGTGATGCCAACACGCGCGTGTTCGTCAATCCGACCGGGCGTTTCGTGATCGGCGGCCCGATGGGCGATGCCGGCTTGACGGGACGCAAGATCATCGCCGACACCTACGGCGGCATGGCGCGCCACGGGGGCGGCGCCTTTTCCGGAAAAGATCCGACTAAGGTGGACCGCTCGGCCGCGTATGCCGCACGGTACGTCGCCAAGAACGTCGTTGCCGCGGGGCTCGCGGACCGCTGCGAAGTGCAGGTCGCATATGCAATCGGCGTCGCGCATCCGGTGAGCGTGCTCGTCGAAACTTTTGGCACGGGCAAAATCTCGGAAGAAAAGATCGCCGAACTCGTGGGACGATTCTTCGATCTGCGACCCGCAGCGATCATCCACCACCTCGACTTGCGCCGCCCGATCTATCGGCAGACCGCCGCCTACGGGCACTTCGGGCGTCCCGACCTCGATCTGCCGTGGGAGCGGATCGATAAAGTCGATGAGTTGCGAGCCGCAGCCGGCCTCTCGGAACGCGAACTCGTGCCGCGATAACCGGCAGGCACAGCCCCGCTTTAAAAATTCATGCCGCCGGGTTGTCCATCAGCGGCGCTCGTGCCGCACCGCCGGCAACGCCGAGACGGCGAGCGCCATCGCCAGATACCCCCAACCCGCGACGATGATCGGCGTCCGGGCGCCGAAGTGGTCGGCGAGCACACCGCCCAGCAGCGCGCCCGGTACGGTGCCGACCAGCGCGAGCAAGGCGCGCGACGCCGAAGACCCGCCCGACAAGTGCTTCGGGTACGATGCGCATGCGCCACCCGACGATCTGCGCGACCTCGAAGAGCACGAAGGCGTCCGTGATGGCGAGAAAAGCGACCGCGATCGCAAGCTTGTGCGTGAACATGACGGGAATGAAGGCGATTCCATCGGCGGCGTACGCGACGATGATGATGCGGCCGAAGGGCCACGAGCGTGGAACCCGCCCCGCGAACCATGAGCCGAAGATCGAACCGACGGCCATCAAGCCGAACACGTAACCGACGACGAGATCGCTCGCGCCGAAACTGCGTTTGAGAAACGGGATCAGCGCAGCGCCTGCCATCAAGCCGAAGAAGTTGAATGAAAGCGAGAGCGCGGCGAACGTGCGCAGCGACGGTAAGCCGCTGGGTGTGGCGGGCCCAAGCGTCGGCACGGTCACGAATGCAGTTTGCGAAAGCAGATACGTTGCCGCATTGATCGTAAGCGCTGGAAGCGGTCCCACCAGCGCGAAAAATGCACCGCCGACGGGCGGCAGGATCATTTGCGTAACCTGTTCGGCGGCTAAGAGCGCCGACATCGCTTGCGTCGCGCGGTCCTTACCGATGAGGTGGGGAACGGACGCGGCCTGACCGCCCATGAATACCGCGGCGGCGAGCGAGATGATTACGATACCGCCGTACAAGACGCCGAGTGTCAGGAACTTGTACGCATAGCCGAGCGCCCGAAGAGCGCAAACGGACCGAACTCGAGCGCATACGTCAGGCCGACCGAAAGCGCAGAGCCGGTCAAGCGGTACACGAGCAGCGGGATCGCGATAAGCCGCAGACCATCGCCCGCGTAGCTGAACGTCTGTCCGATGTAATAGCGACGGAAACTGCGGGCGAAGATGCCGAGCGGACTCGTCCGCGCCGAATCGTTCAGCGACGACATATCAGAGCAACTCCGATCGTTACGAAGCAAATATCGAAACGCAATGGGCGCCTAAGGCGCCGCCGGAGTCACGCTTTCACGTTAAACAGCATAGCCGATCCGTCAAGCGGGTATGCTCTGCCTCGTGGCCTCATCTACTCCGCTGCGCGCCGTGCTTCTCGATGTCGACGGGACGTTGATCGACAGCAACGACGCGCAAGCACGCTCCTGGCTCGACGCATTCGAAGAAGCGCATCTCGATGTCGACCCCGGCGCCGTTCGTCGCCTTATCGGCAAGGGGGGAGATCGGTTGCTGCGTGAAGTTGCCGATCTCGACATCGACGCTGAACCCGGCAAAACGATCTCACAACGCCATAAGGCGATCTTCGCCGAGCGCTACCTGCCCGGCCTGAGTGCTACCCGAGGCGCGCGCGACCTCTTGGTGTGGCTTCGTTCGCAGGGCGCGCAGTTGGTCGTCGCCACGTCGGCCGGCGAGGAAGAGATGCGGGCGCTGCTGCAAACCGCCGGCGTCGACGATCTGATCGACGTTTTTACGAGCAGCGACGACGCCGACGAAACGAAGCCGGCACCTGATATTCTTGGGGCCGCGCTGCGCAAGTCCAAGCGTAGCGCTGCCGAAAGCGTCATGATCGGCGATACGCCGTACGACTGCGAGGCCGCCGGCCGGATCGGACTCCCGGCCATCGGCCTGCGCTGCGGCGGCTGGAGCAGCGAAGAGCTGCCATGCGAGTCGGTCTTCGACCACCCCGCGGACTTGCTCGCCAACTACCGCGCCTCACCGCTGCGCCGCCTGAGCGGGGTCAGCGCGTGACTCATCGCGCGACGCATCGCCTTCGGGCAGGGCGTACCCCGACGCCGTGGAAGCAGGCTGACCGGCGTCGCTTCGGCGCGACTCCGGCGGTGCGCGTTCCCGAATAGCTCAGTTGGTAGAGCAGCTGACTGTTAATCAGCGGGTCGTTGGTTCGAGTCCAACTTCGGGAGCCATGAAAAAGCCCGCCGCACCTAGCTTTTGGCGGGTTTTCTGATTCTCGGGGTGCGCCGTTGTACCGACTTCGTACCGACAATCTCGCGCTTCGAACCGCTCCCAAGGAGCTGATCCAACGCGTCAGCGGCCTGCCTTTGGAGGGTCGGCAGAACGTGGCTGTACGTGCCAAGCGTGAGTCGGACGTCCGCGTGACCGAGCAGTTCTTGCACGACGCGCGGCGACACGCCCTGAAGCAGAAGCATCGTTGCGGCAGTGTGCCGTAGCGCATGAAATGGCACGGCGTCAGAGATACCGGCCGCGGCTCTCATTGGAAAGTAGACACGGCGCAGAAAGTTGCTCTTGCGTAGCAGAGTGCCGGTCGGGCTCGGAAAGATGTACGGGCTATCGTGCTCTTCCCCTTTTGCGACGAGACGCCGCCGCTCGATCGCGTCGGTCGCCATCTTCGAAAGCTCGATGCGCCGTTTGCTGGTGTCCGTCTTCGGCTCGATGCGCTTTAGTTCACCCTCAATTTCTTGCACGGAGTGCGTTACCGAAAGCGTCCGCCTCTTCAAGTCGATTGCATCCCAACGCAGCGCGAACAGCTCGCCTTGCCGCATGCCCGTCGTCACCCCGAGGACGAAGAGCGCTTCCAATCGGTGTCCTCGTGCTGCTCGAAGCAGCGCCTCAACTTGCTCGACTGTCATCGCTCGCGCCGGCGGTCGCTTGTACGTCGGCGCGTCGACGCGATCGAGGGGGTTCGTCTCGATATGCTCTTCGCGCTTGGCGACGTTCAAGACACGGCGCAGCGTAACATGAACGCGTGCGACGAGGCTGGCCGAAAGTCCATCACGTCGGAGTTCTGAATAGAGGCGCCGCAAGCGGCTCGCGTCGATCTGATCGAGTCTTAGCCTGCCGATCTGCGGCAGCACGTGCAGACGCAAGACCTGTTCATACGATCGCGCGGTATTCGGGGAGAGGTTCGCGCGTGCGTCTTCGAGGAAGCGGCCTGCGAACTCGGCAAACGGCGATCGGTCCGTCGGAGCTGATGAGCCGCCGTGCTTTCCAAGATATTTCAGCAGTTTTTGCTGGGCGGTCTGCTTCGAGTCAGCGTAGATGAACTTCCGACGGCGACGGCGCTTCCCGGCCTTTACATCGCCCTTGTCGTCGTGCCCCTCGCTGACGACCGCAACCCACTGGACCTTTTCGCGCACCGAGCCGTCGCGAGTCTTCCAACGCCGCCTCTTTTCATAGATTGACGACTCACCGCGGCCGCGGCGACCCTTATTGCGAGGCACGCGATTCCGTCGCCTTGCGTCGAACGATCCGGCGATAACTTGAGAGACTACTCGAACGGCCTGCTTGCATCGTGCAGAGCATCGCCGCGCTCAGTGAGATTCGACATGCCGTGTAAAGGCATCGAATGCGCCATTCAGGTGAACAGCCGTGAGCTTCGCGTGCCGTCTCTCTCCTCGGCTACGATTGCCGGTGCTGTGGAACGTGGCGATAGGGGCGCTCGGCTGCAAATCTGACGCTGTGATGCGGTCCGGGTCAGGCGCCGACCCGTCGTCTAACGGCGCGATCTCCCACGGCGCAAGAAGGATGGCATCGGGTTCATATGCTCCCGCGTTAAGGTATTCGCGCGCACCGCGCTCGACGAAACGTTGCTGTAAGTTCAGCATGTCGTCGATAAGGCGGGCGACATACCTTTCGCGTGTTGCCGCCGCGGCTATTTCGTCTTCGGCATACGTGAAGAGCGACATCTGAAAATCGGGCGCTGGGACTCGTGACCGTCGCACTCGGCGATAGCGCGACCTGCCGAGATGGCACACATAGCGCATGCTCAGTCGTCCGGGACGCAGATGCGCGCGAGTGCGAAGAGCAGCATCGTCATTTCTTGGCTCGGAGCGATAGCCTCGGCGCTTTTCTTCGCGTCTTTGACGATCTTCGCGAAGGCCCGTTCCGTGTCGAGTTTTGCTCCGAGGCAGGATGCGAATTCGTTCGCGCAGCCGGGCGCCATTTCGCGCAGCCGCTTTTCGAGCGAATCGCGCAGGGGCTTAATCGCGGCCTTAGAGATCGCCCTATCGGCATGCGCCATCTCAGCGAGGGCCTGCGCGCCCGGTGCTTCAGTACCGCACGAAATCAACCACGGGAGCCGCGGCGCGTTCTCGCGACGGAACTTCGCAACGTCGATAGGACCTTCGTCAACCCAATAGTCGGCGATGTCTATTTTGCCTTCATCGACCCAAGGCGGTTTACCGTCGCCGTGTCTTGAGCGACGTCTTCGCCATGTGTCTCCCTCGCGATAGATGTCTACGCCCTTAGGGACGTCCAGACGGCCTCTCCGCCACTCGCGTTTTATCTCGCCGTCGCTTAGGCAGTGCTTCTTGACCGTCTCGGGTTTGATTCCGCGAGTTCGCAGCTCGGCGTCGAGCAGAAATGCGCCATACTTCGGGAAACTCATTAACTGCCAAACTACAGGGTGCGTCATAGTACGTTCCACCCATTCGTCGGCGGTGAGGTGGTAAGGAACAAGACGCGCCGCAAGGCACGTTATAAGGTCGCGGGCAAAGTGAATGGTGAGTTCATTTGCATTCGTGAGGATATTTTTGTCGTAATCCTCCATGGTGAGAAGGCCTTTTTCGTAAAGCTCCTTCGCGAGGACCGACCGACTAAAACCAAACTCTTTGCACGTCTGCGAAAGCCAGGTGCGCAGCGCTTTCGTTTCAGCAGGAGACAGGCGTTTCCGTCGTGGCGCCCCCCCTCTCGGTCTTGAAAATCGCGTAACTCCCGGGGGTGCCTGAGCCGCTGGGTCCATGCTACATACGTTGGCAATGATACAGCGTGTCTCCCCCACACACACGGCAGGGCGCGGCAGCGGTCGGCGCCCGAGAACTGCCTCGAAACCTCTGAGCCCAGCCACGTATGAACGTATCCGCGCATCGGGGATCGCGCTGTCCCGCATCGCGCGCGCCGCCGGCGTACCTTATGAGCGCATCATCCGGGTGCAGGCGCTGACGCCTGAGCAGCACGAGCGCGTGAGTCGTGCGATAGCCGTGCTGCTCAAGGACGATAAATCGTGAGCTCTCGCGGACGTGTCAGCACCGCGTCGTTCAAAGCACCGCCTGGCGCGAAGCAAATGATTCGGGGTGGCGCCAGGTATATCAGTGCCGCCGCGCTCGCAGAAAGATGGTCTTCGTCGCTTCCGGCCATTTATCGAATGGTCGAGCGCGCTGAGATCGCGAGCCTTCGGGTCGGCGAACGAAGCGTGCGCATCTTGCTTAGCTCGGTGGAAAAATACGAGCAAGAGCACACAGTCGGCAGCGCATGAGACTTGCTCGACGAAAAAGCCCGCGCTGCAAACACGGGCCCCTCCACTGGTCTTCCTCTACAAGAATTTCGCGGCTCGAAGCCACAGCTCCGCTCCGGCTACAAGCCGTACGAAGCGCGTTGGTATGGCTCGCCGCTAACGATCGTCGGGCAGGCGGAGCAGCGCGCGCTACTCTCGCGGCTCAACGGACCTCACGATCCTGCCTGTTCGCGCAGGCCAGGCTCGTGTGCGCGAAGACGCTGGCGGCCGGCCTACGGACAAGCCGACCCGGCCGTCAGCGGGGCGATTCTTTTTGGGTTCTACGCGCAGAGGGCCGCATCCCGGACTGTCATGGTGCTCCATAATGGGCGTCCCGATGCGTACGGGTGTTCAGCGCGAGCAGGCCGTACGCGACGACAATCCCACCTTCGACCACTTGGCGCCGAACATCATCGAAGACGCCCACGAGCATTGGCGCCGGTCATTCTGCGGGCCCCATTGCATGTGCGATGAGTGCGCGTACAAGCGCGCGCTGGCATGTGCCGGCGAGCCCCTGGAGTTAACCGCCGTCGACCGATCGTCGGCGGTATATCGCGCCGCCTTCCGCGCTGCCGAAGCGATCGTTGCGCAGGAAGAGCGAGCGCGGCGGATGCGCGTCGTCGATCACGTCGCGCGTGAAATGCTCCATGGGCGCCCGATCTAGTGAGGATCGAGGACGGCCTCTACGAGGAAGTTATCACGGAACCCGACGCGGGCACGAAAGGCGCCGACGAGACGCGCAGCACGATCGCCGTCCAGCTGTGCGCGCGACTGACCGATGCACAGTATGTGCGCGAGCGATCGCGCCATCGCGCGTATGTGCGCGTCCCGATGGACGGGGTTGGCGCACTGCTTGCGGTGCGATCGCGCGACATGCGCGCGTGGCTGGCTCGCGCCTACTATCAGGCCGAGGGCCGCGTCCCACCGCGCGCCTCACTCGAAGACGCCCTCGCGACGATCGAAGGGATGGCGCTGTATGGCAACGACACGACCGATGCCGACGTGGCGGTGCGAGTCGCCGGCGACGAGGACACAATCGACCTCGATCTCGGCGACGATAAGTGGCGGATGGCGCGCGTGACGCGCGATGGCTGGCGCGTTTGCTCGCACGTAGAAGGCGCCCGTTACTTTCGCCGCGCGCCTGGAATGCTGACGCTGCCTAAGCCGGGAGGCGGCGGCTCGCTCACGGCGCTGCACGATTATCTACGCGTCGACGACGAGGGATGGGCTCTCCTCGCATCATGGCTCATCGCAGCACTGCGCCCGCAGGGACCGTATCCGGTGCTATGCCTCACCGGTGAGGCCGGCGCCGCCAAGACCACAAGTGCGCGCATGCTGCGCGCGCTGATCGACCCGAGCACGGTCGAGACCACTGGCTCGCTGCGCGAGCCGCGCGACGCGATGATCGCAGCCGATGCGTCGCACGTCATCGCGTTGGACAACCTTTCACGGCTCGACGATGAGATGAGCGACGTCCTGTGCCGGCTGGCGACCGGCGGCGGGTACCGAGCGCGCGCGCTCTACACCGATGGCGACGAGCACATCATCGCAGCGACGCGACCGGTGATCGTGACGTCGATCGGGGACGTCGTGCGGCGCGGCGACCTCCTCGATCGGACTCTCGCGGTACGGCTCCACGCGATCCCCGGGAGCGAGCGCCGGACCGAACGGGCTCTCTGGGCCGCGTTCGAACGCGATCGCCCCTGCATCCTAGGCGGCCTGCTCGACGCAATGTGCGTTGCGATGCGACGCCACCGCGAGACCGCGGACGCAGCGCAGCGCCTCCCGCGGCTCGCAGACCCATACCTCTACGCGCTTGCAGCGGAGCCCATGCTCGGCGTGCCGTGCGGTACGATCGCACGAGCGTGGACCAGGACCCGAGCCGACGCTCACGCGGTCGCGCTAGAGCATTCAGTCGCGGAGGCAGTACGGAAGCTCCACGGCGAGCAGGTAGAGTGGTCGGGTACTGCGACCGAATTGCTCTGCCTTCTGGCGGCGGACACATACACAAACGAATCCACGCGCCGGTCGCGCGACTGGCCGTCCGATGCGACGCGCCTATCTGGAGCATTGCGCCGGCTGATGCCCTCACTGCGCACAGTGGGCATCGAAGTAGAGATCGGCGATCGTACCGGCCGCGATCGACGCCGCATCGTGCATATTCGGACCTGTCTGATTGAGGACACAGACGGGGTAGGCGTCGCAGCGTCCGCAGCGTCCGCAGCGTCCGCAGCGCAAGGGAAAGGCCGTAACGGCGAGGTTTCGGGGTTACCGAGTGCGGACGCTGAGCGCTCCGCTGCGGACGCTGAGAGCGGCGGAGGACCACGCCAGCGTCCGCAAGATCGAGCACAAACGGACGCTGCGGACGCTGCGGACGCTGAGTTGGCGTACTCCCGTGGCCCTCAGAACTCGCTCGGAGCCGTGCTATGACGCCAGGCCAGATCGCCGGATGGATGGCTGACCGCGGCTTCCGCTTCGAGGTCCGCGATGGCCGGCTCCACGTCTTTCCCGAGCCAGAACCGAAGGTCGTCGCGCGCCTTCGCGAGGTGAAGTCCGAACTGCGCGCGTTCATTGCCGAGCACGGCGGCACGTGGCCGCCGCTAGCGGGATCGCATCGCTACGTCGTATGGAGCGGCGCGCTGGCGTTGCGTGCGAACCTGCCAGCGACGTTTGCGCCGGTCGTCGTTCGGTTCGTCGACCGGAAGCGCCGGTTCTACCACGATCCCGACTACGCAGCGGTGGGCTCGTGGGACGACCTCTTCGACGCGCTGAGAGAGCGATGATTGACCGCGGCGAGAGCCGCAGAAAGGCCCTGTTACATGGCATCCCCTAATGCAATCGACCTCGAAAAGACATTGGCAGCGACGGACGCCGAGCGCGTCGCCGCTTACCTCGGCATAGCACCGGCCGAAGTGAACTTTGGCAACCCTCTTCACATCGAAGCGTTGGAGGCGGTTGGCCGTGCGTACCTCGCGCACGCCGAACAGCTCCGGCGGCCCTTTCTCGAGAAACGCAGCACCTGACGACCGTGCAGTCGACCGTACAGGTGCACGGTCTGGCCGAGGATGCGACTCCCCAGGCGACGCCCCAGGTGGGGCATTCCGAAACGGTCGCTGCACGGTATGCGGCGGTCTTCTTGGACCTTCCCGAGTGGGACCTCGCGCTACTGTGGGACGCGGTGTTGTTCCGCCGCCCTCTGGTCGACGGGCGACTGCGCGATCGACTCGACGCCCTGGAACGGCTGCGCGACGACGTGGGCCAAGCGAGCGCCGCCCGAAACCGCAACGCACGCAACGACGCCGCGTGACGATTCCACTTGAGCAAACGCCCGAACGAAGCGTGCGGCGACGACCTCGATGCGCTGCTCACGTCATACCAAGCGCGCGCCGACCACAAGCCGCCGCAACGCGGCAAGACGACGCCTGCGACCATCATCGACGCCGAGCGGCCAGCTGCCGAACCCGCGGCCGTCGCCACGCAGGAAACGGCCGCCAAGCCGCGCGCTAGCGTTACGCGCGCCATCATGGCCTTCGACAATACGCCCTTCGCAAAGCGCGACGAGCGCCTCGCTTTCGCAGCGCGCGCGCTGCGTTGGGAAGTCGTCGAGTCGTTCACCGACCTCGACGACAAAGCGCTTGAAGTCGTCACCAAAGCGCTGCATGCAGAGATGCGCCAAAGGCGCGATGCTGCTCCGGAAACGTCCGCCCCGCAAACCCCCGCCCCGCAAGTGATTGCCGATCAGAAGCCCGGTCCCGATTGGACCGCGATGAAAACTGTCGCCGACGCACGAAACTTTCTTGAGAGCACCGCTCAGGCGCTCGATGTCCCGGAGCCCGCCTTCAACGCGCTCATTCGCGAGTTCGGCGGAATCAACCGCGAAACCGCACCGGGCATCTACGATCGCTTGGCAAAACTCGCGCCGCACCGGGCATCGGAATCCGACGAGCCCGCCGGCAACCCGGCCGCAGAGGTGCTGTAATGCTAAATTATCGCGCATCTCTCTCGAAGAGCGAAGTGTCTCGCCTTGCCGACCTGGAGGTAGTCATCGATCGTCGCTTCGAGACGTACGTTGAGGTCGGCAACGCGCTGATGGAGATTCGGTCGTCGCG
>JACRTY010000001.1 GCA_014305025.1 Candidatus Nyctobacter psychrophilus
ACGACTTGGACGCTGAATTGATGAACGTCGGGCTTTATTACGGCGACGAGAAAACCGCACCGTTCTTTTACGGCTACATCTTTCCGCAGCCGCTCGGCGCGCAGACGCTGCCGATCACACCGTCCGCTGCTTCGTGGTCGGACGCGCTTAGGGAGTGGGTACTGCCCTACGATGCCGTTCGCCACGCCGCGGACCCGACGGCAACACTTGGCGCATTCCTCGATGCGATCTATGCGCAGTGCATCGGGGCCGCCGGCTGGGATCGTGACGCACTATCATACGTCGCACCGAAGCGCGCCGGCTGCGCCTAGTGCTTGGTTGCGGAGGTTCGCGCAAGAATCCCACTCGTCTTTTTGCCCGGCTCATCGTCGCTCGTCGCTCAAATGACTCGTCATTCCGCGCTCCTCGCTCCTCGATCCGGACAAAAATCCTTCGTGGTGTTCTTACGCGAATCTCCGCAACCAAGCACTAGCGGCGTTCGCCGTCGATACGGTCGTGCAAGGCCGCGCCACCACGCGTGAGCATGGCCGCAGCGTTGAGGTTTTTGCGCTCCCGGCCGCGAGAGCGGTACAGGACGTGCCGTTGCAACGGATGACCTGCCGCGAGTTTCGGATGGTCGAACTCGTCGCGCGGATCGTAGCGCATACCGAGCCGCGCATGACGCGCTGCGAGCGAACGTTTGCGCGCGCGGTCATCGCGACGACTTCCTCACGGCCGAGTTCATCGAACGCGAAGTCGAGCGCCGCGCGCGCGCCTTCCGTCGCATAACCGCGACCCCAGTGATCGAACGCGAAACGCCAACCGATCTCGAACGCCGGCGTGAACGGCGCTTCGAAGGGCACGTCTGCAAGCGCAACGACGCCCGCGAACGCCGCGCCGCCGATGATTTCGACCACCCACCACCCATAGCCGTCGCGCACCAAACCGTCGCGCATGGCCGCGGCGGTGCGCTCGCTGCGCGCGCGATCGTACGTACTCGGGAAGAACTCCATCACGCGCGGATCGGCGTTGAGCGCCGCCCACGCGTCGACGTCCGCATCCACCCACGGTCGTAAGACTAAACGCGACGTTCTGAGGATGGGTACGCCGCTCATCAACGCCGCGGCGCCCCCGATGGTGACGGCGACGGCGACGGCGACGGACAGATCGGCCGGATACGAGTAGTCGGAACCGTGCAGCGTCGCCGTGCGGTGGACGTGTACGAACAGCGCATATCCGCGGAGGTCGAACGCTTCGTCCCGGATGAGTAGTACGGGCCGATCCGATCGAACACGCCCGAGCCCGACACGTTTCCGCTTGCGACGACATAGTGCAGCGCGGCTGTCCCCAACAACAGAACCTGTCTCAGAACGCCCGCGCCCCTCGTGCGATCGTGTAGCGATGTCATGCCCAGGAAGGGACTCGAACCCCCACCCCCTTGCGAGGACTGGTACCTGAAACCAGCGCGTCTACCAATTCCGCCACCAGGGCCTGCCGTGCCGCTTCGCTACGCCGCGACCATTTGACTTCAACGAAGCGAAGGAGACCGCATCAGCGCCGCTCGTTGCGGGAAACGTGGTGACCGCGATCATCCCAGTACCTGCGACATGAAACGTCTTCTCGATCGTGTAGCGCGGGGTGCGGCGCAAGGCGAGGGACGTTCGTACAGAACAGCGCTGCGCCGCACGGCCCCAGAAAGTCACGCGCGCAAGAGTAGAGGCGGCGCCCCTCGATCTCACCGCACGTACGACGCGCCGTTCACGTCGATCGTCGTGCCGGTTGCGTAGTCGGCGGCGCCGGAGGCGAGGAAGGCCACGATGCGCGCGACTTCTTCGGGCGAGCCGATGCGGCCACCAGGGATCTCGCCGCGGATGTGGTCGCCTTCGGCGGCGATGGCGTCGGCGGCCATGTCGGTTTCGATGTAACCCGGCGCGACGTCGAAAGCAACGATGCCGTCGCGCGCGCACGAGCGGGCGATCGACTTGCCGAGATTGCGCAGCGCCGCCTTGCTGGCCGCGTAGTCGGCAAACGACAACTCGCCGCGATGCGCCGAACGCGACGTGACGTTGATGATGCGCCCGCGCGTTCCGCGCCCGTCGGGGGCATTCTCGCGCATGACGCGCATCGCGAGAAACGCGAGATCGGCTGCGCCGAAAAGGTTGACGGCGAAGGTGCGCTGCCAATTCGCGCGCCACTTTTCGTACGAACCGGCATCGAAGGCATTTTCCGCGTAGACGCCGGCGTTGTTGATCAACACGTCGAGCCGGCCGAAACGCGCCACGCACGCGTCGACGAGCGCCGGCAACGCTTCACCGTCGGCCACGTCGCAGAGCGCGCACGCGGCCCGTTCGTCGCCCAGCCGGCGCTGCACGCGCCGCGCCGCATCGGCCTCGCGCGCGTACGTGAAGTACACGGCGTCGCCGGCAGCGTGCAACGCCTCCACGATCGCCGCCCCGATGCCGCGCGAGCCGCCCGTCACGAGCGCGACGCTCACGCCGGCGCCCGCGGACGGCGGTAAGCGCGCAGGTCGCAATACCGGCGAGTGTTGGTTTTGACGATGGCGGCAACGGCGCCGGGGACTGTGCCGATCATCACAAAGCGAAGGCGATTCGCATCGCGCCGGAGTTTGTCTCCCAATCGGTGCACCCTCCCGGCTTTCCGGCAACGTGCCCCCAAGTCTCCCGCGCACGCCGTTCATCGGCGGCCGTTTTATGCGACGTGCGGTCGTTTCGGTGTGAGCAAGCGCATTGAGCGCGGGCGCGGCTCGTGCTTTCTCTCGTAAAAGCCGAACACCACCGTACATGAACGTCCTCATCATCGGGGCGACGGGCTACGTCGGAACCGCGATCGACGAAGCGCTCGCTGTGCGGGGCCACCATACGATCGGGACCGCCCGTAGCGAGACGGCGCATCAGCGGTTGGCGGCGCGCGGAACGGCCAGCGTGTCTGCCGATGCCGCCAAGCCCGGGACCTTGGGTCCTGCGGTTCGCTCGGCCGATGCGGTCGTGTACGCCGTTTCGATCACCGACGACGATCCCTGGACGGTCGAGAAACGCGCCCTGCGCGCCATCGCGAAGGCACTGGCCGGCACGGAAAAAACGTTTGTCTACGTTAGCGGCGCGTGGGTCTACGGCGCGACGGGTTCCGTTCCCGCAACCGAAGATTCTCCGCTCAACCCGCCGCGTTCCGTGATGCGCCGCGCCGAACTCGAACGCGAGTCGCTCGCCATGACCCGCATCGGCGTGCGCGCGCTCAACGTGCGTCCCGGCATCGTGTACGGCCGCGGCGCCGGCATCCCGGCGATGTTCGTGCAATCGGCCCGCGAACGCGGCGCGGCGACCGTCGTCGGGGACGGGCACAACCGCTGGGCGACGATCGACGCCGGCGATCTGGGTGAATTCGTTGCGCTGGCCATCGAACGGGGCCGTCCCGGACGCGCGTACAACGCGGTCAACGATGATCATTACACGATGCGCGCGATCGCCGAAGCGGCCAGCCGCGGCGCCGGCGCGAAGGGGGCGGTCGCGCTCGTTGCGCCCGAGCTGATGGGCCATTACGGCGAATGCCTGTCGCTCGATCAGTGCGTCTCCTCGGAGCGCGCGCACGAGCATCTCAATTGGCGCCCGTCCCGCCCGTCGATCATCGAGGAACTCGAGCGCGGCTCGTACGCCGACGCGCTGATCGCATAACAGGATTCAGCTGCGCTGAATCCGTGCTCGATTCGGCTATGCCGAATCATGCACAGCGGCGGCGGCCGGGCGTCGCCCGACTTCGTTAAGAGGGGTCGCGCGCTCGGCTCCAGCATCGCTATGACCGATGCGGGAACGATACTTCGAGGATTGGTTCGTCGGCGAGCGCGTCGAGACGCACAGCATCACGGTGACGCGCGACAAGGTCGTCGCCTTCGCGCACGAGTACGATCCGCAACCCTTTCACTTCGATGATGCGGCCGCGGCGCGTTCCTTCTTCGGGCGCATCGCCGCGAGCGGCTGGCAAACGGCAAGTTACGCGATGCGGCTCGTCGTCGAAAGCGGCGTCTTCGGCAAGGACGGCGGCATCGGCGTCGGCGTCGATGAATTGCGCTGGCACAAGCCCGTGTATCCCGGCGATACGTTGCGGGTCGTGTGCGAGTGCGCGAGCAAACGAGCGCAAGGGGACAAACCCAGCGGCCTCGTGCATTTCCGCAACGTCACCTACAACGGCGCCGATGAGGCCGTGATGTCGCACGTCTCGATCGCGCTGGTTGCCAAGCGCGCGGCGGTGCGCGCATGATCGCGACCAAAGCGGGAGCGGAACTCGGCCCCGCGTTGCCACCCGCGCCGCCGCGCGCCGCCGTTCTGATCACCGGCGCATCGAGCGGCATCGGATATGCGACCGCGTTGCGGTTGGCGCGCAGCGGCTTCATCGTGTTCGCCGGCGTGCGCCGCGAATTCGATGCGCAGACGCTCGTGCGTGAAGCCGGACCGGACATCGCGCCGCTCGTGCTCGACGTGACCGACGCCGTTTCCATCGAGCACGCCGCCGCAACGATCGCAGCGCGCAGCGACGCGAAACTGCTCGGGCTCGTCAACAACGCGGGCATCGCGCTGGCGGGTCCGCTTGAATTACTGCCGCTCGACGAACTGCGCCGCCAATTCGAGGTCAACTTCTTCGGAGCGGTGGCCCTCGTGCAAGCATTCGCGCCGACCTTGCGCACGACGCGCGGGCGCATCGTCAACGTCAGTTCGATCGGTGGAAAACTCGCCTCGCCGTTTCTAGGCGGTTATGCGGCTTCGAAGTTCGCCCTCGAAGCGGCGAGCGACGCCTTGCGCGTCGAGCTCGGTGCCTTCGGCGTGCACGTCGCCGTCGTGGAGCCGAGCGCGGTGCGAACGCCGCTGTGGGAACGCGGTGCCGGCTTGAGTTTGAGATCGCTCGAAGACGTCGATCCCGTCCGCCGCGCCGCCTACGATGAAACGATCCGCCAGATCGTGCGCCTCTCGCAGCGCGCTGCCAACCGGGGCCTGCCGCCCGAGCGCGTGGCGAAAGCGATCGAACACGCGTTGCTTTCGCCCAAGCCCCAGGCGCGGTATCTGCTCGGCGCCGGCGCCCGCTTGCAACTCGCAATCGCGCGCATGCCGGAAGCCATTCGTGACCGGCTCACCGCGGCGGCCATCGGGGCGCAGACGGAATCGCCGAAGCGTCGCGGCAGAAGCCTCATCCGGTCGCGCGCGCGCGTCGGCACGTAACGCGCGCCCGTGCTGGGCACGCTGCTTCCCATCCTGGGGATAACCTTCATCGACATCCTCGGCTTCAGCATCCTGCTGCCGATTCTGCCGTACTACGTCAAGCATTTCGGGGCGTCGACGGTCGCAGTCGGGGCGCTGTTCTCCACCTTCGCGCTTTGCCAGTTCGTGGCGGGACCCGTGTGGGGCGCGGTCAGCGACCGCATCGGACGTAAGACGGTGCTGATCGTTTCACAGATCGGCGCGACGGTCGGCTGGGCGGGACTCGCGTTCGCGCCGTCGTTGCCGTGGGTGTTCGCGGCCCGCATCGTTGAGGGACTGTCGGGGGGCAACATCAGCGTGACGCAAGCATACGTCGCCGATCGGGTCGAGCCCGAACAACGTTCGCGCGCGTTCGCGTACGTCGGCGCGGCCTTTTCGGCCGGCATCGTGCTTGGGCCGGTGGCCGGCGGCGTCCTGCTCGCGCACTTCGGGTATGCAGCGCCGTTCTTACTGGCTGCCGGATTACAAGTCGTCACGTTGCTGGCGACCATCTTTTTCTTGCCGGAAAAAGTCGCGCAACATGGAGAATCCGAGCGAGCGGCGACGCTCGGCGACATCGCGCGGTTCCTCGGCGACGCGCGCGTTTCACCGGTCCTCGTGCAGAAGTTTGCGTATTCCCTGGGACTCTACGCGTGGTTCGCCGTCTATGCGCTCGTGCTCGGAGCGGTGGCCGGTTTCGGTCCGACGCAGGTCAGTTTTTTCTTCGCCGGTTTCGGCTTGATGAGCATCGCCTTCCAACTCGCCGTGGTCGGCCGGCTCGTCGATCGCTTCGGGGCGCGAGCGTCATCCAACGCCGGCTTTGCTGCGGCCGTGCTGTTCTTTTTGCTCGTTCCGTTTCTGCACGTGCCGCTGGCACTGTTTGCGTCGCAGGCGTTGTTCGCGTTCGCGCTCGCCGTCACCAACGCGACGCTTGCGGCCTTACTGACCGATGCGTCGCCCGAACACGTGCGCGGGACGATCTTGGGCGTCGGTTCGTCGCTCGATTCCGCTTCGGGGATCATCATGCCGACGATTTCGACGGCCGTCCTGGCGGCCTTCGGGCCGCCCTGGACCGGCGGCATCTCCGCCTTCTTTTGTTTTATCGCACTCGCGCTCGGAATCGCCAAAGCGCGGCAGCACGCCTTCGTACCGCCGGCCTGAGTCGTGTCGCGCCGGTCGTCAGCCAGCCCGACGCCGGGACGCAGCGTCGAACCGTGCATCGTCGAAGGTGAAGTGCCGCGTCGTTCCGGCGCCCAGATCGTAGAGTAAGACCCCCTGGGCGAACGTCGCGCGAGGTGAGATCGCGGCCACGAGACGCAGCACGTCGAGCCCATCGCGCGGTGCGGCGAAGCGGATGGCGAAAAGCCGTCCGCCTCCCGAACCCACGACGAGATCGAACGCGTCATCGGAGGCGGCTGCAACGGCTGCTGCCGGCAGCGCGTTCAGACGCTGCGCCAGCCGCGACCGTTCGAAGCGGACTGCGCCCGCGACGATCGCCGACCGCGCCGCGACCCGGTTGGCCGCTGAAAGCGTCAGCGTGCCCGTTAGCCGATCGAATCGGTCGAGTGCCGGGTGGCGCGGCGGCGTCCGGCCCAGGCCGGGCGAGTCCCGCGACAGCACGCGCTCGCACAAGCCGTTGCGCAAGGCCCGTTCGATGGCCTGCGGCAGCGAGCCGAGGGTGGCCAACCTTTTCATGGCGAGGTCATCGGATGACACTCCATCAGAATACTGACGCGTGTGCCACCTGTGCGGCACGCCGCAGAATCGTTTCCGCTGGCGCGCTTGCCCCGCAACGACGTGCCGCGAAATCGTGCTCTTGTTTCGCCGCCGGCTCAGATCTACTGTGCCACCCTGGTGGCATTGCCCCGGCCCATACTCGGGGGCCACCGCCCAGGAGTCGAGCGTGATTACGAATTTGACCGCCGCGTTTCCCGCCGCCCTGATCATCGTTGCCCTCGGGGCCTGGGTGCTGGGCTGGATCGTTGCTTGCCGCGCACGGCAACGTGAGCTCGGTGCCCTCGAAGCACGTCTGCGCGACTTGGGCGAACAGTTGACCTGCGCGCGCATCGCGGGCGCCGCTGCGCAAACCGAAGTGACCGCGTCCGCGAAGACGCTCGATGAGTTGCGCGCGGTGCTCGGCGCGCGCGAATCGTCCATCGCGGCCTTACGCGCGAACGAACTCCAACTCGAAGCTTCGCTCGCGACCGAACGCCAACGACTGGCATCGCAAAAGGCCAACGAGCAAGATGTTGAGGCGCGCTTGCAGCGCGTCGCCAAGCAGTACGTCGATGAGGCGCGGGAACTGCTGGTCGCCAGTGCGGCCGATCGCTTGGGCTCCGAGGCGACGGCCTTCCGCGAGCGGATCGCCACGACCGTTGCGCCGCTGGACGAACGGCTGAACCAGCTTGGCGCCTCGCTTGCGAGCTTGGGTTCGGAGCGGACGAAAGACCAGGCGCACGTCGCAACCCTGCTCGAAGCCTTGAGCGGAAAGATGTCGGGCATCGACGACGCGACCCGGCGCGTCGAACGAGTCCTCGGCAGCTCGCAGGCGCGCGGCTCATGGGGCGAGTTCGAACTGAACCGCTTGCTCGAAATGACCGGGATGACCGAGCACGTCAGCTTCGACGTGCAGAAGGCCGGATACGGTAGCGACGGCGCGGGCCGTCCCGATGTCGTTCTGCGCATCCCCGGCGATCTACACGTGCCCATCGACGCGAAGTGCCCCTTCGCCGCATATCAGGACGCGGTCAACGCAGCGACCGATGCGGAGCGTGAGCCGTTGCTCGGCGCGGCCGTCGCCGCGGTCCGCTCACACGTCAAGGCGCTGGAAGCTCGCCGCTACCATCAGACGGAGCGCTGCGTCGGCTGGACGGTCATGTTCGTGCCGATCGAAGCCATGCTGTCGACGCTGTTCGCCCGCGATCCGAGTCTCTTCGATGCGGCCCGCAGCTCGCGCATCCTCATCGCGAGTCCCCTGACGTTACTGTTGTACCTCGAAGCCTTCGCCCGGGGTTGGGCGGCCCAAAAGCAGAGCGACAACGCCGAAGTGATCCTGCACGAAGCGCGCAAACTCGTCGACCGCCTGCGGCACTTCACCGATAAGTTCAGCCTCGTCGGGAAACGCCTCGAAAGCGTGCTCGACGCTTACAACGTCTCGGTCGCCACCTATGAGGCGCGTCTGGGTCCGCAGGCGCGGCGCCTGAATGAACTGCGCGGCGACGTTGCGGAGGCGCGCCCGCTCGAGCAGCGGCGCGCGAGCGTGCGGCGACTCGAGGCGAGCCGCTTACCGGGCGCACCGTCGGCGCCCGAAGCCATCGCCTTTCTCCCGCTTCATCCAGCGAGCGCGGACGAAGCCGATCGGGACGCCGGATAAGTTTCGCGCCGACACTTCAACGCTGCCTCCGGCGGCGAGCAAGCGCGCCATGGCGCCTCTGCCATGGGGAATGATGACGAAGGACCATCGTCCATCACTCCATGTCACGTGAGGCAGTATGACGCAGACGTACACTCCAACATCATCGCAGATTCCGACGGTCGGAAACGACGCCATCGAGATTCTGATCAACGACCATCAGCGCATCAAGGCATTGCTCAAGGAGCTTACCGACGGCGGCGAGGGCCAGCGCAGCAGCACGCTCGAAGCGCTCAAAGAGATCCTGACGGTCCACAACTCGACCGAAGAAAACCTCGTCTATCCGGCCATCCAAGAGATCGCCGGCCGCAAGATGCACGCTCAAGGGCTGTACCACGAGACGGCCGACGCCAACGTCGCTTTGTGGCAGCTCTCGATGATGTGGCCTCAGGATGAAACCTTCAAGGCGACGGCAACCAAGACACGCGACGCCATCGAGAAGCACATCAGTTCCGAAGAAGAGTCCGAGTTTCCGAAGCTGCGTGAGTCCGCCGATGCCGCGCAACATCAGAAATTGACCGCGGAAGTGAAAAAGTTCCGTAACCGGTTCCATTAAGGCATCCGTCATGGCCCAAGAGGCCGATCGCAGGGGCCCCTGCGGCACCGAGGTGTCGCAGCGGCCCTGCGCCACGTGCGGCGTAACAATCGCCGCCGCTTCCACGTTAGCGCAGTATGAGAAGCGCTTTTCGTGCCGTTGCGCTGGTGCTGGCTTTGGGTGCCCTCGCGCCGGTCCCGGCCGGCGCGCAGAACGCATCCCAGGCAAGGCAAGAATTGCGGGAAGCGGGGCTGATCGTCGATGGGAACGGTACGATCGAGCGTCCGCCCGACGAAGCACGGGTCAGCGTGACGATCCTGGACAACGCGGACGTCGCTTCGCAGTCCGCCGGCAACAACACGACGACGTATAATGCACTGCTTGCACGTCTGCAGAAACTCGGAATAGCACGCGACGCGGTTCGCACGACGTTCTACAACGTGCAGTTCGTGCCGCGTCCGCCGGGTAACGTACCGCCCGAAGGGCGTCAGGCCCGCTACGGTTACATCACGACGCGCAACCTCTCCGTCACGGTGACGCCGCTCGAAAACGTCGGAGAAGTCATCGACGCCGCCAATGCAGCAGGCGTCGATCAAGTCGGTGACGTCTCGTTCGATCTGCGTGACCGTCAGAGCGCTTATGCGGCAGCATTGGTTGCAGCGGTGAACGATGCCAGACGTACGGCCACAACCCTCGCCGCAGCCGCGGGCCTCCACCTGGTACGGATTCGAACGATCAGCACCGGTTCGCAAGCAGCCCCGATCCGGCCCGTGCTGTTCGACGTCGCACTGCGCTCTGCAGTCGCGGCCGCCCCCGCTCCACCGCCGACCGAGATTCAACCGAGCGGCCCGATCAGTGTCGCGGCCCAGGTCCGCGTCATCTACGACATCCGCTGAAGGTTAAAGCATGAAAGGCGTTTTCTTTGCGATTGCGACGCTGCTGGCTTGCCGAATCGTACTCCCGACGGCCGCCGCAGCACAGACGGTTCCCTTCACCGCTAACGAATCGTTACTGAATGTGGACGGCACCGGTACGATCACCCGGCCTCCCGACGAAGCGCGCGTGAGCGTGACCATTGAGACCAACGCCGATGTCGCATCGCGGTCAGCCGCGGACAACACCAGAGTATATGATGCGTTCGTCACGCCGCTGGAAAACGTGGGCAAGGTTATCGACGCCGCGACGGCCAGCCGTGTCGAGCAAGTCGGCGATGTTTCATTCGACCTTCGCGACCAGCAGAGTGCCTACACGGCAGCGCTCGCTGCAGCGATGGACGACGCGAAACGTATGGCTACGACGCTTGCCGATGCCGGGGGCCTGCACCTCGTTCGGATTCGCGCCGTCAGCGCGGGACCGCAAGGACTACCGGTTCAGCCGTTTTCGACCTTCGGCGGGTCGTTTGGCGCTGCCATTGCCGCGCCGACGCCGCCACCGACCGACATTCGCCCGAACGGGCCGATCAGCGTCACGGCGTTCGTCCACGTCACCTACGAGATTCGCTGAAGGGAAAGGCCGCTCGCATCCATCCTCGCTCCTTCCCTGGCGCAGCAGGTGCTCCATGCAGTCGCGGCAGCAGGGCATCTACGCTTGTCCGTGCAGTTCCCACGGCTGCGGATGAAGGTTAAGCGGCGGATTTTTTGCGCCGCGACTGTTTCTTCGGCTTTTCGTCGGGTCTTTCGCGTGCAGCGCCGGACTTCGCGTCGTACGACGTCGCCGCGCCGTCCGGTCCGCGCGACTGACGCGACTGTTCCAGGCTTTTTTGTAGGACGTCCATGAGGTTGACGACGTTGTCGCGGCGGGGCGCGGCGACTTCGGGCGACGGCACCTCTTTGCCGGCGGCGCGCGCTTCGATCATCGCGAGCAATTCCTCGCGATACGTGTCGCGGAACTGGGTGGGGTCGAAGGCTTCCGTCATCGTGTCGATCAGCATCTGCGCGACCTTCATCTCGTTTTCGGCCGGTTTTTCGCTCGCCGGCAGTTCGAGGTGCGCGGCGTCGACGATCTCGTCAGCGTAATGCATCAGCTCGAGCACCAACGCGTCGCCGTTGGGTTTGAGGGCCGCGATGTGCTCGCGCGAGCGGATCACGACCTTCGCGATACCGACTTTTCCGGATGTCCGCAGCGCCTCACGCAGCAACGCATACGCGTGGCGGCCACGCTTTTCGGGTTCGAGGTAGTACGGTTTGTCGAAATACATTGGATCGATCTCGCCCAGCTCGACGAATTGCACGATGTCGACCGACTGCGTCGCCTCGGGATTGACCCGCTTGAAGTCTTCGTCATCGAGGATGACGTACTGCCCCTTTTCGTACTCGTAGCCGCGCACGATCTCATCGTACGAAACGTCTTGGCCGTCGACGGAACAGCGGCGCACGTTGTTGATGCGCCCTTCATCGGCCTTGTGCAGGAAGTTGAAGCGGAGATCGTTCGTGCGAATCGCCGTTTGCAACCGAACGGGAATCGTCACCAACCCGAAATTGATCGCTCCGGTCCAGATTGCGTGCGCCATCGACTACCTTTCCGCCGCGTTGGAAGCGGCCGCGAATGCCGTTCGAGCGAGCGCTAGCGCAGGCTCCAGACGCTGACCGTCCTGCCCGGCTTCGCTCCAAAGATCGCCCCGTTTCCGCAGGAGCGGGGGCACGTTCTTCACGCTGAACCGGCCGAATTCACCTTCGGTCCCGGCAGCGCGCTTACGCGCCATGGCCTCGACCTCGCTCCACTCCAGGGGCATCGACACCGGCGCACCGTCCCGCGCCCGGACGCTATAGGGCGCTACCATCGTCTTTCCACGCCCCACCTGCACGTAATCGAGGTACACCGTGCCGAGCGGCCGCCGCGCGGGCATGCGCTGCAAGGTGGTACGGTCAGGTAGCCGAGCGTGCAGCGCCCGCGCCACCAGTTCGGCGAAGCCTTTGCAAAAATCGTAGTCGTATTCCGGGGCGAGCGGGACGATGACGTGCAGCCCGCTGCCGCCCGACGATTTGACCAGTGCCCGCAGCCCGATTTCGGTCAGCGCATCGCGCAACGCGAGCGCGACCTTGCCGAGCGTGGCCAAGGTGCAGCCGTCGTGCGGGTCGAGATCGAAGAACAGAAAGTCGGGCACGTCGAGCGACCCGTCGCGCGACGTCCACACGTGCAGGACGATCGCCGCCAGATTCGCGACGTAGACCAATGTCGCTTCGTCGTTGCAGAGGATGAACCGCACGGTTCGCGGCGCTGCGCTCGCGAACCGCACGGTTTCATGGCGGCCGAACTCGCTTGTGACCGTTACAGTCGGAACCCACGCCGGCAAAAAGCGCGGCGCGTTCTTTTCAAAGAACGACTGACCACCGATGCCGTCGGGATAGCGCTGCAATGTGAGCGGTCGCGCGGCGAGATGCGGCAACATGTACGGCGCAACGGTGCGGTAGTACGCGACGAGATCGGCCTTGGTGTAACCGTCCTGCGGCCACAGCACCTTGTCGCGATTCGAGAGCGTCAGCGTCCGGCCGTCCACGTCGACCGTTTGCGCCGCCGCGCGGCTCATTCGTTCATGCGATCGTGGCGGTCCGTTGCGGACGTTCGCGCGTGATCTCACGCGGGTCTTTATCGGAGCGCAGCGCGACGAAGACCGGATGACGCAGCATGCCGTCGCGCGTCCATTGCGTGAACGTCACCTCGGCGACCAGCGCCGGCGACGTCCAGTGGGCCGGACTGTCGGTCTTTGGTTTTGCCTTGAAGGGGCTGGTCTTTCGTTCCAGCGGCCGCAGTTTGGCGGCGATTGCGGCGAGTTTCTTGTCGTCGAACCCGGTCCCGACCGATCCGGCGTAGAGCAACCCGTCGCCATCGTACACGCCGACGAGCAACGCACCGAAGTGCTCGCGGCTGCCTCGCGCGTCGGTCCAGCCGCCGATGACGAACTCTTGCCGGGCGAGCACCTTCATCTTCATCCACTCGCGCGAACGACGCTCGTGATACGTTGAGGTCCGTTTCTTCGCGACGATGCCTTCCAGGCCGCGCTGGCGCGCCAGCGCAAACAGTTCCGTCCCGTTGCCGACGACGTGCTTGCCCAGCATGACGGGGCCGCGACCGGTCAGGATGCCTTCGAGCGCCGCCTTCCGCGCTTCGAGCGGTTCCTGGCGAAGATCGCGCCCGTTCCCGTAAAGCAGATCGAAGACGACATACGTAACCGGCGTTTTCGGGCCGCTGCGGCCGAAGCGATCCAGCCGTTCTTGTAAGGCGGCAAACGATGGCCGCCCCTCATCGTCCAGTACGCAGATTTCGCCATCCACGATGACCGGACGCTCCTCGAAGGCTTCGGCGAGCGCGGCGAGTTCGGGAAACTTCTGTGTGAAGTCGTTGCCGTTGCGCGACACGATCGCGACGCTGCCGTCGCGCTCGATCTGAGCGATCGCGCGATAACCATCCCACTTTAATTCGAAAAACCACTGCGGATCGTCGAACGGCGCGTCGACGGCGGTCGCTAACATCGGCGAAGTGATCGAGGGCAACGGGGCAACGGCGGCGCGCCGTTCGTTGCGAGCGCGTGTGCGCGCGGACGGCGCGGCCTTGTCTTTCGATTCCCAGTGCGGAGCGCGCGGATCGCGTGCGATGTCGGCGAGCGTCTTGCCGCTGGCTACCGACTGCGCGTGATCCTCGATGCGCCAGGCCGGGTCGACAAACTCATCGCGTTCCTTGATCAACAGCCACGCGTTCTCTTCGCCGCCGCGTCCTTTCGGCGCCGCGCTGCGCTGGCGAGCCCCGATGTGCACGAGCGCGAACGCGCCGCGCAGCTTTTCGCCGAACATCTCGAACTTCAGCGACCCTTTGGCAATCGCTTGGGTCACATCGGAACCTTCCAGCAACCGGTACGTTCCGCGATCCCAGACGATCACTTCGCCCGCACCATAATTCCCCTCGGGGATGATGCCCTCAAAATCGCGGTAGTCCAGGGGATGGTCTTCGACCATCATCGCGAGCCGTTTCTCATGGGTATCGAACGACGGCCCTTTGGGGATCGCCCACGATTTCAGCACACCGTCGGCTTCCAAACGAAAATCATAATGCAACCGCGTCGCACGGTGCATCTGCACGACGAAGCGCGCCGCGCGCTCGGCTTTTGCGGGCGGCTTGGCGCCCGACGGCTCCGGCGTACGCGTGAAATCACGTTTCTTCGCGTAGGTTTCGAGGGTTGGCGGCGGCTTCGATTTCACGGCCGCATCATGCGCGCGGGCACGAAGAAGCGAACCGCACGCCAGGCGCGATCCGCTTCTCCGGTCTGAGAACGCTGAAGCTTACTGGCCCCCCGAACCTCCCGAGCCGCCCGAGCCGCCCGAGCCGCCCGACGTCGTCCCGCCGCCTCCCGAGCCGCCGCTCGTTCCGCCGCCGGTTGTGCCGGCACCGTTGCCGCCGGCGTTTCCGCCTGGGGTGATGACGTTGGTCGTATTGTGCGTTCCTGAATTCGCATTCCATGGCTGCCAGAAGAAGAGCACGGCCGCAACGATGACGACGATCGCGACGATCGCAAAAATCGCAGTGTTGCTGCTATTACCCTCTCGGACGACGACTGGGCGATCTTCCATACGTTGTACCTCCGAAGCAAAGCTGGCGGTGAACCGGCGCGAGGGCCGGCGGACCGCGAATCGCGTATGGTTCCCCGTCGGTGAACTAGCGCCCGCTGTCCGCACTCCTGGCAGGCTTGCCCCAAGGGGACGCTCGCTAAACGTGCAAGCGAGCCTCGCTAAGCGTTCCTAGACCTCAGTGCCGCACGAAGGTCCGCCAGAACCAGACGCCCCATGCCCCGACGGCGATCGAAAACCAGCACAGCGCCATCGCCGGGACGCCCAGGCCGCGGCGCGCGGCGAGCACCATGAGCACGAACAGAAAGGGCTCGAAATCGAGCGCATGGCGCATGCCGAACTGCGCGAAGCCGTTGACGTAGTAGAGAAAGTCAGGAGCCGCGCAAAGGAGCGCGGCGGCCCACAGGGCGAGCACGAGACGCTTCGGGCGCCGCGCGAAGAAAGCCACGAGCAACCCCGGCGACGTCCAGGTCAGCGCCACGCCGCCGAATCCGGGGACGAGGTACGGGAAGATTGGGGTGTACGCCGGCGTCTGCACGAAAAACGACTGCACTTGATAACCGAAATAGCGCAGCGCGAACGGCGAACCGGTCGGCGAGCCGGCGGCATCTTGATGGAACCAGCCCGTATAACCGACGTCGTACGGCGTGCCCCAGCGGGCTTGATTGTAGGCGACCCACAAGGCGGCCACGGGGACCAGGACGAGCATGTAGTTGCCGACCAGCCGCAAGCGCGCATCCCGCCCGTTCGGCGCCACGTCACTTCGTCCGATCCCGAGCCCGAGCATCGCGGCATACACCGGCACGGCTCCGAGCATCGAGAAGCGCGACTCCACCGCGCTCGCGGCAAACAGGGCGACCACCCACGCCCGTTGGCGGCCGAGCAGTTCCAGCAGCGCAAGCAACGTGAAGGCGACGGCCGAGACGTGCGCGATGAACCACACGTCGCCGAAGGTGGCGCACCAGAACAGGTCCGTTCCGAGCAGCAGAAAAACGCAGAGCACGGTGCGCGCCGCAAGCGGAACCGTCAGGGCGCGACCGATCTGCCAGGCCGCGAAGGTGGCGATCCCGGCCAACACGGCTGCCAGCGCCGACTGGTTCGTCGCCGTTCCGAACAGCGCGACGGCCGGTAGCAGCAGCAGTGCCGGCAGCGGAGCTTCGATCACGTAGTAATGCCCGTTGTAGCGCAGCGCATCGATGTAAGCGCCGGGCCAGTCGATCCACACGCGGCCGTGGCGTAGCGCATCGGCGAGCAAGACGTAATTGTCGTACGGCGTCGCGCGGAAGCCGGCCGCCAGCAGAACCGCCACGGTCGCGATGCAACCGGCCAGAACCCCGCCGTATCGCTTCACGGCAACGGCGTTCCGCCGGCGCTCGCAAGGTGGTACTCGTGGTAGTAACCGGTTCCCAGCGGCGTCACCACGAAACCCGGGATCGTCAGGGCATCGTTGAACGAGACGATGTAGACCGGACGCGTGCGCAGCCAGCGCCGGTACAGCGCAACGAACTGCGTCGGCGATGCGGATACGACGACGCGCTCGCCGAGCGCATGTTGCACGTAGGCGGCATAGGCCAGCGGCGTCGCATAGGCCCATTCGGCCACGACGATCGCGTTCGACGGGGTCGTCGCGATGACGTCGCTGACGTAGCGCGGCGCATTGCGGTTATCACGCTGCGCGAACAGCGCCGCGCGATCCGGCGAGGCGGAGACGAACGAGGCGACGAGCAACCCGGCGAGCGCAAACCGTCCGATGCTGCGCGGAACCAGCGCCAGCAAGTCGGCGACGAATTCGAAACCCGCGCCGATCGCGATCGCCGAACACCACAACGTGAGCAGATAGTAGCGCGAGGGGTCCTGCAGTTCATTGTACGATTCGGTATACGGCACGGGCAGCAGTGCGGCCACGACCAGCGCCAGCCCCGCGGCGCGCCGCCGCGCCACCAACAGCGCCGCGCCGATTCCCGCGAGCGCACAGCCGACGAAGCCGTAGGCTGCAACCAGTTGCTTGACGAGGGCGGCGGCGAAGCGCGGATACGCTCCAAGTTGCGCAAATCCGGCGAAACCGCTGTGGACGTCGAAGTCCGCACCGGTTACGACTCGGAGGAAGTTGGGCCACGTTTGCGGATCGTCATAATTCCAAAACGGCATGCCGACCGGCAAACCCAGCGCGACCGTCGGATCGAGATGCGCGCGCGCGATGGCGGCACTCCGTAGCGGCAGATAGACGTACGGCAGGAGCCCCAGCACGACGCTACCCGCGAGCACCAGCCATCCGCCCATGTCCGGCCGGCGGCTCGCTCGAGCAACGAGCGGGATGAGCGCCGGCAGCAGCAGCACCGCGATGCCGTGCGTCGCCGCCGCGAGGCCGAAGCAGAGGCCGGTGAATACGAGGTCACGACGCTTGCCGGACTGCGACCATCGCAAAGCAAAAAACAATGCAGCCACGCGACCGAGCAGCGCAACGTCTTGAACCTCCGCGCGCGTCGCATCTTGCCAGGGCACGCTTGCCGCTGCAAAGCCGAACGTGCACAGTGCCGCGACGATCGGCGGTATCGCCACACGCCGCATCGTCGCGTAGAGCAGACCGACTGCGACCGAGACCGCCAGCGCGCACGTGAAGTTCACCCGCCAGGCATCGTCGCCCAACGGCAGGACGTGCACGAAGAGCCAGCCGAGCAAAACGAAGACGGGTGCAGCCGGTGGATGCGCGATGCCCAGAATCGACGCCACCGTTTGCAATTCACCCGTATCCCAGAATGCGAACGTCGGCGGCAACGAAGCGACGTACAGTGCGAGCGCACAGCCGCCGGTCAGCAGCGGTACGAGCGCGGGCTTCACGGCGCCCGGACCGCTGTGCGACCGTTGAACGGCCAATGCGCAGAGCGCAAGGCCCAGAGTCCGTACACGGCGACGCCCGCGCCCAGACTGACGACTCCAAAGAGCATGGCGGCAGAACCGGCCGCCGTAAAGATGTACAGCCAGCCCGCCAGCGCTACGATTGCGGGCAGCGGAAACAACCACATGCGGTACGGGGCGCGGACGTTGCGGGCGCGCACCATGCAGAGTGCAGCGATCTGCGCGGCGGAACCGACCAGCACGATGCCGGTGGTTAAGGCGTTAATCACTTGGTCCAGCGGAAAAAGACAGGCCGGCAACGCGATCAGCCCCATCACGACGAGCGACACGTCCGGAAATCGGCCGCTGGGGTGCACGTGCGCGAACGGCCGCAGGAACACGCCGTCCGCCGCGGCCGCGTACGGCACGCGCGAGTAGCCCAGCAGATTTCCGTACACCGAAGCAAAGGCCGTCACGAGGATGAGGGCCGTCACGATGACCGCCGCCCCCG
The DNA here is from genome assembly GCA_014305025.1 of Candidatus Nyctobacter psychrophilus. GTDB lineage: Bacteria > Vulcanimicrobiota > Vulcanimicrobiia > Vulcanimicrobiales > Vulcanimicrobiaceae > Nyctobacter > Nyctobacter psychrophilus. The sequence goes on from JACRTY010000001.1 coordinate 18,074, forward strand.
CACCGAAGGACCGTTCCACCACGGCGGCGGCGACGTGTTGTCCGAGCGGCGGCAGCGAGCCGTCGGAAAGCGGCACGAGGGCTTGCCAGCGGATGGCACCCAGCACCCCGCATTGCATGGCGACGTACAGGCATGCGACCAGCGCGATCGAGATGAGGATCGAGCGCGGTATGGTGCGGGCGGGATCGCGTACTTCACCGCCGATGCAACTCGACTGATTGTAGCCCAGGTAGTCATACATCGCGATGATCAGCGCTTGGCCGAAGCCGGCGCCGAAGCCGCTCCAAAACGAATCGTGGCGCGGCAACGCCACGGCAGTCGCCGGCGAAAAGTGAGCGTAGGCCCCGATGATGACGCACGCCAGCGTGAGCAGCGCGGCGACTGCCATCAGGACGCCGAGCCGCGCCACCGTCGTGATGCCACGATACAGCGCGAGCAACGTGATGACTCCGACGCCGACCGCGACGGTCTTGAGGGCAATGGGGGATTGCAGCACGGGGAACAGATAGCCGGCGTAATTCGCAAAGCCGATGTAGCCCGTCGCTTGATTGAGCGGCGCGACGAAGATCGTCTGCCACACGAACAAAAAAGCCAGCAGCCGCCCGAGCCGTTCGCGTCCGAAGACTTCGAGCAGATAGCCGTACGTGCCGCCCGAACCCGGATAGAGCGAGCCCAACTCCGCCCACACCAGACCATCGCACAGCGCCAGAACGGCGCCCGCACCCCAGCCGATGAGCGACAGGGGGCCATGTAGCGCGCCGAGCACGAGCGGAATCGTGATCAGCGGCCCGATCCCGATCATCGAGATCACGTTGAGGGCAATCGCTCCGCGCAGGCCGACGCCGCGGACGAGCGGCGCGTCTTTTACAATGATGCACTCGCAGGGGGTGCGGTGCTGCGCGGAATCACGAACGTCGATGGCGGGAGCGACGCTGGAAACTGATACGCGCTCCAGGCGATGCGCTCGTGCGCCCGCGAGCCGTTGGTCAAGCGGGCGGTAATCTGCGCCGTGCGTACGACCCAATATCGGTCGGTCCGACCGTAGCGCAGCTCACCGTTGCCGTGGGCGCCGTTGCCTGCAACGCGAAAGCGCACGACCGCCGGCAAGAACGTCGCGGCGTCGAGTTCCACCGCGGTGACGCTGAATGGCGCCGCGGCGCGCGCAATGGTCTTGAAGACGTACGCATGGTGCCGCAATCCGATAAATTTGAAGTCGTATGCGGACGGGCGCGGTGCGACGGCGAGGATGTCGTAGCGGTCCACGGGGTTCTCGACGATCCGAATCGACGGGACCGGCAGCGGTACCCCGTCGGCGGCAAGCGTCTCGTCGCGCTCACGCGGGCCGCTGCGGTACACGCGGTGCGTCTGCTGGAGCGTGCGCAGACCGAGTTGTTCGACGGTAAATTGAAACGAGACGCTCTTGGGCCGCCGCACGGTAGCAAGCGCATGACCGTAGCGTGCCAGCACCGCGCTGGGCGCAAGCGCGGGTGCGCCGTCGGGATGCGCCGCACGCGCGGCGAGCATGACGACCGACGGCGCGAGCAGCAGCAGCCGAAAGCGGTTCACTCCGCCAGGGCAGCGCGGATCGCGTCGAGCGCTGCCTCGGCGCCCGCCGGGTTTTTCCCGCCGCCTTGCGCCTGCGCGGCTTGGCCCCCGCCACGGCCCTCCACCAGGGGTGCCGCCGTTTTGAGCAACGTGCCGGCGTGCACGCCGGCTGCGACCACGTCAGCAGTCGCGGCGACGAGCAATGCCACGTTCTGCCCGTCGGTCCCGGCGAGCGCGACGACTCCGCTCCCCATCCGTTGCTTGATGCCGTCGGCTAGTTCCTTTAGGGCCATAGCATCGGCCTCCGGCACGACCGCGGCAACGACGCGCTTGCCGCCGATCGTCTCGGCTCGCCCGACGTAGGTCGCGGCGTCGGCGGATGCCAGGCGCGCTTTGATTCCCGCCAGCGCCTGCTGCAGTTCGCGCACGTCGCTTTGCAGGCGTTCGACCCGCTGCATCACTTCACCGGGCCGCGCCGAGAGGCTCTGCGCCAAGCTGCCGACCAGTTCTTGTTGTTCGAGCACATAGTTTTCGGCCGCTTTGGAGACGACCGCTTCGATGCGCCGGATGCCGCTGCCGATCGAGGCCTCTGAAAGGATCAGGAAGACGCCGAGTTCGCCCGTCGTGTGGGCGTGCGTTCCGCCGCAAAACTCGAGCGACGGGCCGAAGCGAATGACCCGGACCGCGTCGCCGTAGTGCTCGCCCGCCATCGAAATCGCGCCGCTTGCCGCTGCGTCGGCCGCCGTCATCACTTGCGTGTGCGCATGGTGATCGTCGCGAATCATGGCGTTCACGCGGGCGACGACGTCGCGGCGCTGCTCCGGCGTCAGCGCGCCGCCCGGCGAACGGAAATCGAAGCGCATGCGGTCGATCCCGACCCACGAACCCGCTTGCACGACTTCGTCACCAAGCACGTCTTTGAGCGCGCGTTGCAACAGGTGGGCGCTCGTGTGATGGCGCCGGATCTCTTCGCGCCAGGCGGGATCGACGGCGGTGTGCACGGCATCGCCGACCGACAGCGCGCCGTCGCGCATGACGCCGCGATGCGCGATCGCTTCGCCCGCATACTGCGTGTCGGTGACCACGAAGGTGGCGATGCGCCCGTCGCGGTCGATGTACTCGAGAACGCCGTGGTCCCCGATCTGACCGCCCTTCTCGGCGTAGAACGACGTGCTGTCCAGCACGACCTGCGCTTCATCCCCGACGGTGATGCTGTCGACGGTACGACCGTCGCGCAGCAGCGAAAGCACCCGGCCGTCGGCTTCGAGTCCGTCGTAGCCGGTAAACTGCGAAACGGTTGCCGGCAGGTCGGCAACGCTGACGACCGCGCGCTTCTTGTGCGCGTCGGCGCGCGCGCGCTCACGCTGCTGCTCCATCTCCGCTTCGAAACCGGGAAGATCGACGGGCACATGCGCTTCGGCGGCGATCTCGCGGGTCAGCTCGGCCGGGAATCCGTACGTATCGTGCAGGACGAAAACGTCGCTGCCCGCGAGTTGCCCACCACGTTCTTGCGCCGTACGTAACAGCTCGGCCAACATCGCGTTGCCGCGCTCGAGCGTCCGGTTGAAGATGAGTTCTTCGGCTCCCAGGGCGTGCTCGATCTTGCTCCGAGCGGTTTCGAGTTGCGGATACCCCGACGTAAGCGACGCAACGACCGGCGGCACGAGTTCGGTCAGGAAGCCGCTCGGATATCCCAGCAGCTTTCCGTTACGGATGGCGCGGCGCACGAGAAATCGCAGCACGTAACCGCGGTCCGTGTTGGACGGATAGACGCCGTCGGCCACCAGGAACGTCGCCGCGCGGGCATGATCGGCGATGATGCGCCGGCGCACGAGCTGCTCACTCGCCCCGAGCGACGTGCGGCCCACCGCAGGCTGGGCCGCAATGAGATCGGTGAAGAGATCCGTCTCGTACATCGAGGCGGCGCCGTTGGCGATTGCGAGCAACCGCTCGAAACCGGCACCGGTATCGATGTTCTTCGTGCGCAGCTCAGCGAGGGTTCCGTCGGCTGCGCGGTTGTACTGTTGAAACACGAGATTCCAAATCTCAACGAAACGGTCGCCCCGATTCGGGCCCACGTCGCTTGGGGAACTCGCGTGTTGCGCTCCGGTGTCGTAGAAAATCTCGCTCGAGGGACCGCACGGTCCGGTTGGCCCCATCGTCCAGAAGTTCTCATCGCCGAAACGCGTGATGCGCGCGGCCTCAAGCCCAACTTCACGCTGCCACAACACAGCCGCGTCGTCATCGTTCTCGTGGACGGTCACGTAGAGCTTCGCGGGTTCGAGTCCGATGACGCTGGTCACGTACTCCCACGCCCAGACGATCGCGTCGCGCTTGTAATAATCGCCGAACGAGAAGTTGCCGAGCATCTCGAGAAACGTCCCGTGGCGCCCGGTTCTCCCGACGTTTTCGATGTCGGATTTGGCGCCCGCCACGCGCAGACAACGCTGCACGGTCACCACCCGCGGCGCGGGCGGCGGCGCCTCGCCGAGGAAAGCCGGCACGAACTGCTCCATGCCGGCGATCGTGAAGAGCGTGTTCGACATCGTATCGGGAACAAGCGATGCCGCCGGCGCCTGGACGTGTCCCTGGGAAACGAAAAACTCGACGAACGAGCGCCGTACCTCTTGACTGGAAAACCGCATGCGCCTCATCAGTTTTCCAGACCTGGCCGGCGCTACTGCCGGCGGCGGGCGCTTAACTCGCGATTGATCCGTTTTTGTTCTTGGAATCCGCCCCAATACAAAAAGGCGCTGAACACGGCCGCAAAGAGCCCCATCAGCAGTCCGGCCACTTCGGGAGTCACGTCGCCAACCTCACTTTTCCGACAGAACGTCGCGCAGTTTCTCGAGGGCCTTCTGCTGCAGCCGCGAGACGTGCATCTGAGACACGTTAAGCCGCTTGGCGATCTCCGTCTGCGAGACCGATTCGTAGAACCGCAGAAAGAGAATGATGCGTTCCCGCCGCGAGAGGACCTCGAAGGCCCGTTCCAAGTTGGTTCGGTCTTCGAGATTCGCCAGCGACGGATCGATCTTGCCGATGTACGCCGCGAGGGTCTGCGCGTTCTTGTCGCCTTCGCCGGTAACTTCGGTATCGAGCGAGAGCAGATTATACGCCTGCCCCAGTTCCTGCGCTTCGAGGATCTCTTCCTCGGAGGCGCTGAGATGCCGCGCGAGTTCCTTGACCGTCGGCGAGTGACCGAGGTTGACGGTCAGTTTTTCAATCGCGCGGTTGACGGCCAGATTGAGTTCTTGCAAGCGCCGTGGAACCTTGACGGCCCACCCTTTGTCGCGGAAATAACGCTTGATTTCGCCGACGATCGTCGGCGTCGCATACGTCGTGAACTCGACCCCGCGCTCGAGATCGAAGCGGTCGATCGCTTTGATCAAACCGACCGTTCCGACTTGGATCAGGTCATCGAGGGCTTCGCCGCGGTTGGCGAACTTGACGGCCAGATAGCGCACGAGGTTGAGGTGCGCGACGACCAGCGCGTCGCGCAGGCGGTCCGCTTCGAGCGCGTTGCGGTCGCGCGCCGCCGCGAGGCGGCCGAACGCGTCGCGCGTGCGCGCGCGATCCCAACGCTCTTCATAAGCGTGGGTTGCGGATTCCATCGGTTTTGGCGAGTCGTTCGCGATCACGTACCGACGCGCTTGACCATGACCAGCTCGGTACCCATCTGCGGATCGATGCTGTACTCGAGTTCGTCCATCAGCGCTTGAATGAGAAAGATGCCGAGGCCCTCGACGGCCGGTGCTGCGCCGGCCCGCGCCGCCTCCGAGCCCGTCGCGCGCAGCCGGTAGCGGTGATCGCGAATCACGATGCGGAGATGACTGGTGAGCGTCTCGCAGGTCATGTCGATCGTCTCACCGCCCGCACCGTGTTGAATGCAGATCGTACACGACTCCGCGATCGCGAGCTTGAGATCTTCGATCTCTTCGACCGAGAACGGAAGCCGATTGGCAATGGCCGCCACCGCCAACCGGGCGACCGCCACCCATTCGGGTTTACTCGGGATCCGTAGCTCGACCGTGCCGAGATGCTCGGCCATGGCCGCGGCAGCGTTCATGCAAAGGCTTTCTGGGCGCCCGTTTCATCGTCGTAGATGCCGAAAATCTTCACGAGGCCCGTGATATCGAAGATCTTCTTGATCTGCGGATTCGTGCAAACGAGGTTGACCGTCCCTCCGTGTTCTCGTACGCGCTTGAGTCCCCCGATCAGCACGCCCAAACCCGTCGAGTCGATGTATCGAACCTTTTCGAGATTGATCACCAAATTATAATGGCCCTGATCGATCAGTTCGGTGATGGCGTCCTTGACCTTGGGCGAAGTATAGACGTCGATCTCGCCGCCTAATTCGACGACGTACGCATCGTCGTCTGACTCGCGCACGTGCACTTTGATATCCAAGATGTCTCCTATGGAGGAGGAACTATGGCGTTATTGCCTCGATCGGTTTCTTTTCACGAGCGCCTTCGTCCGCTTTCGCGCGGAGCAACTCGCGCACGTCGGGCGCGGCCGTCGGAGTCAGCAGCATCGCCAGGCAAGCGCCGACCAGTGCTCCGGTCAACCAACCCGCCAAATACGTTCCATCCCCGCGTTTCAGGACGCGAGCTCATGCTCGCTACCGTGCCGCGGTAGCGTCGCGGCATCGTCGGGCTTGGAGCGCCGCAAGCCGCTGACCACATTGTTAACCGCCGTACCAACTTGAGTCGCGATGCTCGTCGCCTTGGCCGCCACCGACTCGAGTTGCGCCACCGCCAACCCCGCCCGCGCCAGGGTCGAGTCCGCCGTGTTGGCAATGCCGCCGACGTGCGTCAACGTGGTTGCGACCGGAACGCCGAGCGTCGCGATCTGTCGATCCACTTCGTCAAGCGTCTTACCGAGGCGCGAAAGAACGTTGGTCAACGCGATGCAGACGAGCAGAATGGCGACCCCGATGAGCACCGAGCCGATGCCGATGCCGACCGACCACCATTGAGTCGTTGTGCTCAAGAATGTACCTCCGAGCGGCCCGCACCCGAGCCGGGATGAAATGTACCCAGATCGTCACCGGCGACACGAACTGCGCCGACGACGTCTTCAACCATCCGCGCCAAGCGCTCCACGTCCTGCACGCCGGTCGTTTTCCCAAACGAAAAGCGTAAGGTACCATGCCTCACCCAGGGCGGAACGTCGAGCGCCGCGAGCACGTGGCTCGGCTCACCGGCACCCGAGGCACATGCGCTGCCGGCGGATACCGCCCCGCCCGCGAGGTCGAGCGCGACCAGCAACGTCGTTGCGGAGGCCCCGCGAAACGCGATGCTGGACACGTTGGGCAAGCGCGGCGCGCCGCGCGCGTTGACCCGGCAGTGCGCGACCCGCGCCAGCACCGTTGCTTCGAACCGGTCCCGCAGCGCCGCCAGCCGCGCGCTCTCGAACGGACGCTCGGCGACGGCCAACTCGAAGGCCGTCGCCAAACCGGCGGCGCCGGCGACGTCCTGGGTTCCGGAGCGTAGTCCGTTCTCTTGACCGCCGCCGACCGCAAGCGGCGCCAGCAGCGTTCCGGGGCGCACGTAGAGCACGCCGACGCCATGGGGTCCGTAGAACTTGTGTGCCGATAGAGACAGGAGGTCGATGCCCAGCGCCTCGACGTCCAGCGCCAGGGCTGCGGCGGCGGCGACGGCATCGGTGTGGAAGGTCACGCCGCGCGCGCGGGCAATGCGCGCCAGCTCCGCGATCGGCTGCACCGTCCCCAGCTCATTGTTGGCCAGCATGATGGAGGCGAGCACGGTGCCGGGCTGCAGCGCTGCGGCGAACGCCCCGGGGCCGATACAGCCGTCGGAATCGACCGGCAGCACCGTCACGGCGAAGCCCTCGGCCTCGAGCCCTTCGCACGCGCGTAGCACGGCAGGGTGTTCGGTCGCCGCGGTGACGACGCGCGCGCCGGGCGCCTTCCGGGCACGGGCGGCGCCCACGACGGCAAGGTTGTCGGCTTCCGTACCGCCGCTCGTGAAGACAACGTCCCGTGGGGCTGCACCGAGCAGCCGGGCAACGCTCGCGCGCCCTTCCTCCAGCACGGCCCGCGCCCGTCGCCCCTCGGCGTGCAGCGAGCTGGCATTTCTGGGAGCGTCGCCGAGATAGGGCAACATCGCCGCCTGTGCCTCGGGGCGCAACGGCGTCGTCGCGGCGTGGTCGGCGTAGATGCGCATCTCTTTACGTTTGGCAGCCTACATGCCGCCGTCCCCTGGGCCGATAACTCCACAGACGCATGTCCAGGCCCGAACGGTGAAGCTTCGCTCCCATTCGCGCCCCCTGCTCGGCTTACGACTGGGGGCGATTGCCTGCGCCCTCGCGGTCCCCGTCGTCGCCCTGGCGCTGGGCGAGGACGCCAAGATCGACCGCGAAATAATGCAGCTCCGGCGGGAGAAGGTCGCGGTCCACTGGATCGCCTTGGCCGATCAGTTGGTCAACGACATTGAAATGGCCGAAAGCGGAGCGAGCCACCATATGTCCGCAACCGCACTGGCGCGCATCGACGGCCGGCGCGAGAATCTGCAGCGCTTCAGCGCCGATATAGCGGGCGCCGTTCCGAGCGCCCCCGGGGCCTTTGCCCAAATCGACCGCGCTTGGAAGGCCGAGGCGGCGGCGCCCAGCGGCGTGGCACTTGCCCACCTGGCAACGGAAGGAGGATCGGCGCTCGACTCCGTCTCCGACAGCTCACAACTTTCGTTCGAGTCGCACGTGTTCATCGCGGATCTGGGCGACGCGCTCGACAACAGCTACTACCGCGTGTTTTCACCACTGGGCGCAGCGGCCGAGACGATGCAAGCCGGTTCACTGTCCTTCGGCGAGCGCATTCAGATCGCCGGCGGCATCGCACTCGCACGGCAGTTCAAACACGAACTTTTCAACGATATCCAACCGGCGATGGATACTGCGCCCGGCAAAACCGTGACGCTTGGCCTGCGTTGGCACGCAGCCCTCGATTCCGCGAGCACTCTCGAACGTGATCTCGACGCAGCGATCCAAAAACCTCAGGGCCGTCTTGCGCCGCGCGTGCTGCGCGGCGAGCGGCTGCGGCTCGCCGCACGAACCTCCGAATTCATCACGACGTTGGAGGCCGACACCGACTCCGAGCTCGCCCAGCTCCAAGGTCAAGATCGGAGGGCGAAGCTGACGATTCTGGCAGCGGCGCTGCTCGGGATCGCGCTGATCGTTGCGCTCGGGACCGTCGCCTTGCGGCTCATCGGCCGTCGTGACCGCCGCGAGCTCGAGCGCGCGCGGCAAGATGCGCGTGCGCTCCAGGCCGAACTCGGACGCCAGCACGCCGAACGCGCCCGGATGTTGACCGAAGCACAATTCGACGCGGTCTTCGACCGTTCGCAGATGGGCATCGCGCTGCTCGACGGCGAGGGAATGGTCGTCGAGTGCAACCCGGCGCTGCGCACGATGCTCGGCAGCGCAAGTCCCGTACTCGTCGCGCCAAACGATCCGCACTTCGAGGCGCTTGCCGCCGGCCGGTCCGCGACCTATCAGCATGAGACCGCGCTCGAACGGAGTGACGGCACGCCGCGCTGGTCCCAAATTACCATCTCGTCGGTCGACGTTCGTTCGGAATCGGTCGCGGCGATCGCGATGGTTCAAGACATCAGCGAACGCAAAGCGATCGAGGAACGCCTGCGATATGCCGCCTCGCACGACGACCTGACGTCGCTGCTCAATCGCACGCAGTTCTTGGCGCGCTTGAGCGCGGTGCTCGTCGACCACGCCATCGCCAGCACGTATTCGGTGCTTTTCGTCGACCTCGACCACTTCAAACTCGTCAACGATACGCTGGGACATTCCGCGGGCGACCGGGCCATCATGATCACGGGCGAACGGCTGCTCGCGACGACGCGGCCCGACGATGTCCTGGCGCGATTGCACGGCGACGAGTTCGCGCTGCTCCTCGCGGACACCGATGGTGCCGGTGCTCGTGCCGCCGCGGATCGCATCAAGGAGCATCTGCTCGCGCCCATCCACTTCGGGGAAACGTCGTTCGGCTTGACCGCCAGCATCGGCATCGTGACCGAACTCGAACGGTACGTGTCGGCGGAGTACGTCATGCGCGACGCCGACGTGGCGATGTATCACGCCAAGAGTCTGGGCCGCGCCAACGCCGTCGTGTTCGACGGCGAAATGCAGGAGCGCGTCAGCGAGCAGATGCGCATCCTGACCGACCTGCGCACGGCACTGCCGCGCAACGAGATTTACGTCGCCTACCAACCGATCGTTGCGGTGCGCACCTCGGAAGTGCTGGGTTTCGAAGCGCTGTTGCGCTGGCGCAGCCCGACCCTGGGCGACGTCCCGCCGTCCGCCTTCATTCCGGTAGCCGAAGATTCCGACGCGATCCACGAACTCGGGCGGTTCGCGCTGACGGAGACGTGCGCGATGGTGCGGCGGCTCGACGTGGCCGGCGCTCCGCCGCTGCGCGCCAGCATCAACCTCTCGGTGGCGCAACTCGTCAAGGGCGACATCGCTGCGGAGGTGCGCACGGCGGTCGCCGACGCCGGCATCGATGCGGAACGGCTGACGCTCGAGATCACCGAAAGCGGGCTGCTGGAAAACAAGGCGCGCGCGCACGAAGTGCTCGACGAATTGCACCGCATCGGCGTCAAACTGTGCATCGACGACTTTGGGACCGGATATTCGTCGTTACGCTACCTGCACGAGTTTCCGATCGACGTCTTGAAGATCGATCGGTCGTTCGTCAACGGCGCCGACGGTGAGCTTGCCAACCCGGCGATCGTCGACATGCTGCTCAGCCTCTCGCGTCACCTCGACGTCGTCGCTATCGCCGAAGGGATCGAAACCGAAGCGCAACGCCGCGCGTTGCTCGAGGCCGGCTGCGAAGCGGCGCAAGGCTTTCTGTTCGCCCGCCCGCTGCCCGAAGCGCACTTCATGACGTGGCTACGCGCCGGCGAAGAATTACGTGAAGCCGCAGCGGCGGTCAAAGCAAGCTGAACGTTCGTACTCACTCATCTTCGTACAGTTCGCCCCCCGGTGCGGCGCCGAGCGATCCAAGCGCCCAACGTTGCTTCTTCCCCTTGTTCACCGGGAATGAAATACGAGCGTTCGGCGAGGCTAGGCGGAAGGTAGGCTCCGAGCCGCCCCGGCGGCGGAAGGTCGCCGGCCGCACCGGCCGCCGCGTAATCTTCGTGCGCGTAGCGATAACCGGCGCCGTACCCGAGGCCGCGCATCAGCGCCGTCGGCGCGTTGCGCAGATTGAGCGGCACGGGATCGTTGCGCGTCGTCTGCACGTCCGCTAGCGCCGCGCTGTACGCGCGCCCGACGCTGTTCGATTTCGGCGCGGTCGCTAAATAGAGCGTCGCATGCGCAAGGGGATAGAAGCCCTCCGGCATGCCGACGAAGTGCACGGCCTGCTGCGCGGCAACGGCGACGGAAAGTCCGCGCGAGTCGGCGAGGCCAACGTCTTCGGACGCCAAGATGACGATGCGGCGCGCGATGAAGAGCGGATCTTCCCCGGCGTCGAGCATGCGCGCCAGCCAATAGACGGCCGCATCGGGGTCGCTGCCGCGGACCGACTTGATGAAGGCGCTGATGACGTCGTAGTGATTTTCGCCTTTTTTATCGTAGGCGACGATGCGGCGCTGCAGCGCGTCGGCGACCAGTGCCGCGTCGATGCGACGCGTTCCATCGGCGCCCGACGGCGCGGCGCTCGCCGCAAATTCGAGCGTCCCCAGGGCGACGCGGGCGTCGCCGTTGGCTAGGCGCACCAGCGCCTCGAACGCCTCGTCGTCCAGCACGATGGACTGCTGGCCGAGTCCGCGCTCCGCGTCGGCGAGCGCGCGGCGCACGAGCGTTGCGACGTCGTCGTCAGCGAGTGCGTACAGCACGTAGACGCGCGCGCGCGAGAGCAGGGCGGAATTGACTTCGAACGACGGGTTCTCGGTCGTCGCGCCGATCAGCGTGATCGTGCCGTCCTCGACGTACGGCAAGACGGCGTCCTGCTGCGCCTTGTTGAAGCGATGGATTTCGTCGATGAAGAGGACCGTGCGGCGGCCGAGCGTGCGCGCGCGTTGCGCCTCGGCGACGACCGCCCGCAGGTCCGCGACGCCCGCGCTCACGGCGGAGAGCCCCACGAAATCCGAATCGGTGGCGCGCGCGATCACTTCGGCGAGCGTCGTCTTGCCGGTTCCCGGCGGACCCCATAGGATCAACGACGGAATCGCGTCCGTCTCGATGGCCCGCCGTAAGGCCCGGTCGGGGCCGACGATATGGTGCTGCCCGACGAATTCGTCGAGCGTGCGCGGCCGCATGCGGGCGGCCAGCGGCGCGGGCGCATCGCGCTCGAAGAGCCCGACGCGTTCGCCCCTCTTACCGATGCTTGGTTTTCTTTTTCGGCGCGCGGGTCGCGGCCGTTCCGGGGAGCGGGGTTTCGACCGGCGCAGTGATCGTCACGTTGCCGTTGCCGACGAGCTGCCCCGTGACGGTATCGTAATCGAGGACGTCGGATTCGATCGTCTGCTCGCCGTTGCGAACGTGGACGTGGCCCTCCATGTGCAGATGGTGATTGGCGTCGTCGAGGACGGCCATATCGGAGGTCGCTTCGTGACCGCCCTCTTGCGTGAAATGCATGTTGCCGCGGGCCGTATAGGTGCGGCGGTTCCCGTCGACGTCGAGCGTATCGCAGGTGAGCGTTGAAGGGCGTTGCGTCAGGTCGGCCGCTTTGCCGCTGCTGACGGGTGCATTTTGGTGAACGACGACGTGGCCCGCGGCGTGCATCTGTTTGCGCTGCGAGTTGCCGGTCGCTCGATCGGCGGTAATGTTCGTCCCGGAGCGCGTCGCATCGAAGGGGCCAGGCAGCGAGAAATCACCGTTATTCAGATTATAGGTGAAGTGCTCGGTGCGGATGTCGAAGCCGGCCAGATGATTGAGCGAACTTTCGGCACCGGCGCTCGTTTCCGGCGCCGCTGCCGCGACCGACGCCGACAGAACGGTGAACCCGGCGCAAGCCCACAGCAGCCGCATAGCGTGCAGAGGCTTCATGCGCGATGGTCCCGTTCATCGTGCCCGAAGACGATTTCGCCCAGCTCCCGCTCGAGCATTGCCCTGCTGATTGCTCCTTCGCGCACGAGGCGCACATCCTCCATCGACACGTCGATGATCGTCGATTCGACTCCGACGGGCGTCGGCCCGTCATCTATTGCGAGATCGGCCTCCGGCAGCGGTTCCTTAACCGTCCCCGCGAAGGCCGGCCGCCCGCTGAAGTTGGCGCTCGTCGCCGCCAGCGGACCACAGCGTTGTAGTATCGCCGCGCAGAGCGCATGTTTCGGAACGCGCAGGCCGACCGTGTCCAGACCCGCGGTGACGTAGCCGCCGACGGAAGGCGGGCGCCGCACGATGAGCGTCAGCGCCCCCGGCAGAAACGCCCCCGCGATACGCCGGACCAGCTCGCCGTTGCCCGCGTAGGTGATCAATTGGTCAACGCTCGCTAGATGAAGCGAGAGCGGCTTGTGCGCCGGCCGCCCCTTGAGCGCGAACACGCGCGCGACGGCCGTCGCGGACGCCGGATCGCACCCGATGCCGTACACCGTGTCAGTCGGGAAGATCACGATGCCGCCGCGCCGGGCGACGACCGCGGCGGCATCGGCGACGGCGCGGGGCGTCATCTTCCGCGCGTGCAGCGTGCGCACGGTTACATCACGTCCGGCTGAGCGGCGGCACCCTGCACGAACTCCGGGGAGTTGCGGCCGCCTACAAGCGCACCCGCAGGCCGGTCCCGATCGCGACGCACGACAGCGGATCGTCGGCCACGATGACCGGAATGCCGGTCACTTCGCCGAGCAGCGTATCGAGGCCGCGCAGCAGCGCGCCGCCCCCGGTAAGAATGATGCCCCGGTCGATGATGTCGGCGGCCAGTTCCGGCGGCGTTTTCTCCAGCACGGCCTTGACCGCTTCGACGATTGCCTGCAGCGGTTCCGAGAGCGCTTCGCGCACTTCTTCGCTCGTGATCTTGACGGTTTTCGGCAGGCCATTGATCAAATCGCGGCCGCGAATATCCATCACCAGTTCGGAATCGAGCCGGTAGGCGCTGCCGATGCGAATCTTGATTTCTTCGGCCGTGCGTTCGCCGATCATCAGATTGTAGATGCGGCGGATGTGCCGAATGAGCGCTTCGTCCTGTTTGTTGCCGGCGACGCGCAATGACTGTGAAACGACGATGCCGCCCAGCGAGATGACCGCGACGTCGGTCGTGCCGCCGCCGATGTCGACGACCATGTTTCCCGTCGGCCCGTCGATCGGCAAGCCCGCGCCGATGGCCGCCGCCATCGGTTCTTCGATGATGTCGACGCCGCGGGCGCCCGCGAGTTTGGCGGCGTCACGCACGGCACGCTCTTCGACCGACGTGATCTCGGCCGGCACGCAGATGATCACCATCGGCTTGGGCCGCAGGATGCTCGCGAAGAAGGAACGGCTGCGCGTGACCTTTTTGATAAAGTAGTTGAGCATCGCCTCGGTCACTTCGAAATCGGCGATGACCCCGTCGCGCAGCGGCCGGATCGCTTGAATGTTGCTCGGCGTCCGTCCGAGCATTTGCCGCGCTTCTTCTCCCACGGCCAGCGTCTTGTTGGTGCGCACGTCCTTAGCGACGACGCTCGGCTCCCGCAGCACGATGCCTTTGCCCTTGACGTACACGAGCACGTTTGCCGTGCCGAGATCGATCCCGATATCCACGCTGAGCTTTCACGAAAGCGGCCGCCCTCTATGGCGCGGAGCGGCACAATGAAGTAAAGGCTGCTGAATCGCGCTGCGGCCGACCGGAAAGTTACCGGGCCGGCAGCAGACTACCTTCGCCGAGCGTGACCGCTATGCGCTCGGGCCGCGCGCGGCGAGCGACGGATAGGCGGTGGTCTCGAACGTGCCGAGGGGTTCCACCACCGGCGAGATGCCGCTCGAGCGTTGGACCTGGCCGCCGAGGGCTGAGAGCATCTCTTCCAAGCGCTCGTAGCCGCGGTCGACGTATTCGAGGCCGATGATTTCCGTTTCGCCTTGAGCGGCGAGCCCGGCGACCACCAGGGCCGCGCCGGCGCGAATGTCCGGCGCTTCAACCGGCGCACCGGAGAGCGGTGCGCCGCCTTTGATCAGCGCCGTATTGTTCTCGATGGCAACGCGCACGTCGGCCCCCATGCGCGCCAGCTCGTTGACGTACGAGAAGCGGGCGTTGAAGATCGTTTCCTCAACCGTGCTGATTCCCGGACACGTGCATAGGAAGCTGAGCATGGGCGGTTGCAGGTCTGTCGGAAAGCCGGGGTGCGGCGCGGTGAGGATGTCGGTTCCGCCCGTGATGCGCTCCGCTTCGGCGCGAATCCAGTCGGTGCCGGACGTCACCTTGACCCCGCACTCGCTCAGCTTCGCGAGCGTGAGCGCGAGGTGCTCGGGCACGCAACGCTCGACCGTAACGTCGCCGCGCGTTGCACACCCCGAGAGCAGCAAGGTGCCGCTCACGATGCGGTCGGCGATGATCTCGTACTCGACGCCGTGCAGTTCGGGAACGCCCTCGACGACGATCGTATCGCCGCCGTGCCCACGCACCCGTGCGCCCATCGCGACCAGGAAGTTCGCGAGGTCGACGACTTCGGGCTCCATCGCGACGTTTCGTAAGGTCGTCGTTCCGTCGGCCACCACGGCCGCGAGCAGCGCGTTTTTGGTCGCGCCCACGCTCGGCTGACGAAAGGCCACCTCGCCGCCGCGCAAACGGCGCGCGACCGCTGTGGCGATCAGATAACCGTGCGCGTTGGAGACCTCGGCGCCGAGCGCGCGAAAGGCGTGTTCGTGCAGGTCGGTCGCACGCGTTCCGAGCACGCAGCCGCCCGGCAACGGAACCTCGGCCCGGCCGAAAACGCCGAGCAATGGACCCACGAGGTCGAACGACGCGGCGAGCTTGCGCACGAGCGTATAGGGCGCCCGGTAACTCGAAAGGTTCGACGGATCGATCGTCAAGGTGCCCGGCCCTTCGGAACGCAACCGCGCGCCGAGGGCTTCAAGCAGCTGCCGCATGACCGAGACGTCGGTGATGTTCGGGATGCGGTGCAAGGTGACGGGCGACTTCGCAAGCAGTGCCGCCGCCATAATCGGCAGCGCGGCATTCTTGGCGCCGTGCGTCTCGACGGACCCTGATAGCCGATGGCCGCCGCGCACTCGTAAGGTCGTCTCCAGGCGGTCCAGCACGTTCATACTCGTGCTCGACGTTCGCAGGAACGCTATCGTTCTCTTTTACGACATGCAGCGGAACTGAATCTTCGTCGTTCAATGGTAAACCAGTGGGCGTGAGCGATCGGAACGTCGCCCTTCTCGGCATCGACCTCGGGACGAGTTCCGCCAAAGTGCTGGCCTGCGACCAAAGCGGCGTGCTGCTCGCGGCCGCGGTTCATCCCTATCCGTTGCGCGTGCCGAGGCCGGGCTTCGTCGAACTCGATCCGGGCGAGGTGATGCTCGGCGCCGACGCCGCGCTGCGCGACGTGCTCGCTGCTCTCCGCGAGCGGCGCATCGCCGTCGCAGCGCTCGGACTGTCGGGCGCGATGCACGGCATCGTCCCCGTCGACGCGCGGGGCGCGCCCCTGGGGCCGTGCCTCACCTGGCTCGACCGCCGTAGTGCGGACGTCGCGGCGGCCTGGCAACGCGACGGAACGGCGGCACGGCTCTACGCGGCGACGGGCGCCCCCATCCATCCGATGCTGCCGTCGTGTAAATTGCGCTGGCTTGCCCAGAACGATCCCGCACTCGTCGCTCGCGCGGCGAAGTTCGTGTCGCTCAAAGAATTGCTCGCGTTCCGGCTTACCGGCGAGTGGGCGATCGATTGGGGGATGGCGTCGGGGACGGGACTCTTCGGCGCGTACGAGCGCGGATGGCATGCGGCGGCGCTCGACCTCGCCGGCGTCAGCGCGGAACGATTGTCGCAGCCGGCTGCGCCGTCGACCCGGTTGCGCCTGCGTGATGCCGTCGCCCGTGACCTCGCGCTCGTACCGAACGTGCCGCTGGTGCTCGCGTCCAGTGACGGCGCGCTTGCGAACTTGGGCGTCGGGGCGGTCGGCGTCGACGACTTCGCGCTAACCCTCGGTACGAGCGGCGCACTGCGCGTCGTGGTCGACGAACCCGTGCTCGACCGGGCTGGACGTACGTTTTGTTATGCGTACGACGACCGATGCTACATCGTCGGCGGAGCCACGAGTTCGGCCGGCGCGGTGCTCGCACGGTTCGAGGAGTGGCTGCTGGGGGATACGGCGCCGGCCGACAGACCGGCGCGGGCCGTTGCGCTGGCCGCTGCGGCGCCGCTCGGCGCGCGGGGCTTAACGCTCGCACCGTTCCTGTCGGGTGAACGTGCGCCGTATTGGCGGGTCGATCTGCACGGGACGCTGGCCGGCCTCGACCTCGCGCACGAACGGGGTGACCTGCTGCGTGCCGCGTTCGAAAGCATCGTCTTCGCGGTGCGGAGCGTCTACGACGTGCTGCTCGAACGGCTGCCGGCGCCGCGGCGTTTACGGCTTTCCGGGGGTCTGGTTCGGCCACCGTTCGTACGACAACTGATCGCCGATGTCTTCGACTGCGAAACGGTCTTCACCGAACACGCCGACGCATCGGCGTTCGGCGCTGCGCTCATGGCGGGTGTTGCCGTCGGCTTGGTGGCGGATGCCGCGGATATCGCTACCTCGCCGTCCGCGCTCGCTTTGGAGGCGCGGAACGTTGCCGAGCGGATCCACGTCGAACAGTATGCCGCGGCCTTCGACCGCTATCGGCGGGTCGTGGCCGCCACGCTGCAACTATGAATGCCGCGCCGCTTCGATCTCCGAGACGATGCGGTCGGCATGATAGACCTTCGAGAGCCCTTCGAGCAACGCGCGGCTGTCGACGGAGACGGCGCGATTGCGCGTGCCATCGTACCCGAAGTCGCCGCCGAGCGAGTAGATGTTGCCGTCGAAGATGAGGCCGACGATATCGCCGTTCTTGTCGATCAGCGGACTGCCCGAATTACCGCCGATGATGTCGTTGGTGGTGACGAGGTTCATCGGCGTCGCCAGGTTGAGCGACGGTTTCGCGGCGAGCCAGCTTTCCGGCAATGCGTACGGGAATGCGCCCGTGGCCCGCTCGTAGAGGCCGGCGATTGTCGTGTAGGGCGCGACCGGCGTGCCGTTCGCGTCGAAGCCTTTCACGGCGCCGTAACTCAGGCGCAAGGTGAAGGTCGCGTCGGGATCGACGCTGGTTCCGTAGATGGCGAAGCGCGCTTTGGCGATGCGTTCGGCGGCCGCGCGTGATGGGGCGGTGATGCGCGCTTCGTAATCCTTGCGGATCGCGCGGATATCGGGGTCGAGCGACCGCGCATAGACGATCATCGGATCGTCGGAGGCGGTGATCGCCGCCTGTCCCCCGGTGAAGAGCGCCTTGCGCACGGCCGGATCGGCAAGTTTGGTGCCCGAGACCAAGCGATGGGCGAGATCGTCAGGCGCTTCGGTGCCGAGCATCTTCTTGACGAGCGAGTCATCCGTGCCGAGGACTTCGCGCGTTTTCGTGAACGCAAAGCCCAAGGTCGTCTCTTCCAGATCGGGATACACGGGGATCGGCGCGGTCAGTTGCTGCTCGAGCCCGATCAGCGCCTGATCGGTGTATTCGGGAAGACGTTGCGCATTGGGCTTCGTGCGCTCCTCCGCCGACTCGACGAGCGTGAGCGCGTCGCCAAGCAGGCCGCTCTCGAAGGTGAAGCCGGTGACGGCATTATAACGGGGGGCGAGTTGCTGACGTAATGTTTGCAGTCGCGCGATCTGGTCCCACGCCGAACCGTCCGCTCTCTGCAACCGCGCATCGGCAGCGACGGCGGCGCGCAGTTTGCGTTCCTGCGCAGCCTTCTGCGCCATGAAGGCGGGATCGTTGAGCGCGCGCTGCCGGCCAAGCAATGCCTTGAAGTCATTTTCGACGTAGAAGCGTATCTCGTGCGCTTCGCGCAGTTGCTCCGGTCCGCGCTTCTCGAACTCTTCGAGAATGCCGCGGTATTCCGCGAGCGCCGGCAGCTGTTCGGGATACGTGACGTCGCGGGTGTACTCGAGCTGGGCCATCGTCAGCTCGCGCGACGTGCTGCCGGGATTGCCAGCCACAAACACGAGTTCGCCCGCTTTGGAACCGTTCGCGCTCCACCGCAAGTAGTCGGGCGTGGCGGCGGGCTTGCCGTTTTCGTACGCGCGCACGACGCCGATGTCGAAATCGTAGCGCGGAAAATTGAAGTTGTCCGGATCGCCGCCGAACTGCGCGACGTTGTATTGGGGGGCAAACACGAGCCGCACGTCGGTGTAGCGCTTATAGCGATACAGATCGTAGATGCCGCCGTGGTACAGCGAGACGACGTCGCAGCGCAGCGTCTTGTCGGTGCCGCAGGTGGCCTGCTGAATCTGCGCTTCGGCGGCGTTCTGCGCTTTGTTGGCGGCGTCACCGGTCTTGCCGGCGGTCGCGCCCTGAACTTTCGCCGTGACGTCGCTGATCTGGGTCAGTTGATCGAGTTCGAAATCGGGGCAGGCCCGTTCGTCCTCGGCCGTTTTGGCGTAGAAACCACTTTGGACGAAGTCGTGCTGCGCGGTCGACAGTTGCCCGACGCATCCGACCACGCAGTGGTGATTCGTCATCACCAAGCCGCTCGGGGAAATGAAGGATGCCGAGCATCCTCCTGCATCGCGAACCGCCGCCTTCCGCACGTGATCCAGAAACGCCGCCGACGGCCGGAAGCCGTACGCCGCTTGGACTTTGGCGGACGGAAAGTTGTTGAAGGTCCACATGCCTTCGTCGGCCAGGGCCGCCGCCGAAAGCGTGAAGAACGACACGAAGAGGAGCGCGCAGAAGCGAAGCATACGGACCCGTTCTACGGCAGTTCCCTAAAAACTATGTTTCGGGCGTTGACGATGGACGACGACCGCGACCATACCGGCGAGCATACGAGCGAGGAGCCGGGCGATCCCGGCGTCATCGGCTCCACGGTCGAGCCCGAGGACGTTCCGCTCGACGACCCCGACGGCGAGCGAAAGCGCCCGACGGGCCGTTACCGCGAACCAAGCTAGCGAGTGATGGGCCCGGATATTCTCCGGTAGTTTCAGAAGACCCAGTCTTGCGCGTTCCATGTCGGCGTGACCGGGTTGGGGGCGAAGCCGCGCAAACGCGGATTATACGCCTCGACGTCCTTGGGCCAGTACACGAACGCGAGCGGGACGTCGCCGGCAAGCAGTTGTTGACTCACGGCGTAGGCCCGCTTACGGGCTGCACGGTCGTAGTGGGTAAGGCCGGCGGTCAGCGCCGCGTCCATCGCCGCGTTGCAATAGCGCGAATAGTTCTGCCCGTTCGGCGGAATGGCGCCACAAGTGAAGCGTCCCGAGCTGTCGGGATCGATTCCCAAGGTCATCGTGTACCAGGCCAGATCGAAGTTGCCGCTCTGATAGATACCGCCAGCCGATAGGCCGGCGAACATCATCGCGCCGTTGTAACCCTTGACGTCCGCATCGATGCCGACCGCTCGTAACTCCGCTTGAATTTCGACCGCGATCAAGCGATACGTCACATTGTTCTGCGCGTACGCGAACTCGAGCCGCAGCGGGCGGCCGTTCTTGGCGACGAAACCGCTCTTGCCGGGAACCCAACCGGCTTCCCGCAACAGCGCCCGCGCGCGGGCCGGATCGTGCGGGGTGACCTGCAGCCGCGGATCGTACGCCCACATGAACCGGGGGATGTCTTCGGTTGCGACGGTCCCTGCTCCGAAGGTAAAGCGCCGTACGATGCCCGGTTTGTCGAGTGCATAATCGATCGCGCGCCGCACGCGGACGTCACGTAGGACGGGTCGGGTCGTGTTGATCAGTACGTTGGCCGCGCCGTGGGTGTCGACCAACGCATACTTGATGCCGGGCAGCGAGCGAATCTGCCCGAACGCGTTGACCGACGCCTGTGTGAAGAGGTCGAGTTCGTGCGTGCGCAATTGATTGAGCATCGTCGCTTCGTCGGGAATGAACCGCACGCTGATGCGGCGCACGTGCGGCTTGCCGAGATAATAGGCGTCGTTGGCGGCGAGCTCGATCGACGTGCCACGATCCCAGTGGACGACCTTGAAGGGGCCGGTGCCGACCGGCATCTGGTTGAACGCGACGTGGTTGAGATCGGGATAGCGCGCCAACAGATGGCGCGGCAGAATGGCGTTGGGAACCTCGTCACCGAACAGACTGGCCGTTGCGGGCGCATAGCGTTGCTTCATGCGAAATACGGCGGTGTATGGGTCGGGCGTCCTCACGTCGGCGATCAGATCGTAACCGTGGCGGTTCGGCACGTTGTTGGCCGGGTTCATCATCGCGTCGTAGGAGAACTTGACGTCGGCGCTGGTAAACGGCGCTCCGTCTTGCCATTTCACGTTGCGGCGGAGGTGGTACGTGATCGTCAGGCCGTCGCCGCTGATGCCGCCATTCTGCTGCGTCGGCACCACCGCCGCAAGCCGGGGGATCAAGGTGCGCCCGTCGGCGCCGGTCGTCACGAGCACGTCGAAGACGAGGCGGTCGACGAGCTGCTCGTAGTCGTTGAGCGCGAACAGCGGCGAGAGCGAGTTGGGTTCGGTCGTCATCCCGATGCGCAAGGTGCGGCCCGGCGGTGACTGCGATGACTGCATGGTCTCCCCGCACCCACACAGGAGGACGATCAGCGCCAACATCAGCGCTCCTAGGGCCGTCCGGCGGCGGATGCGGTGCAACGCCGAACGCCGTCCTACAACGAGTACGGGTCGGGACGATAGAACGGCGGCCGCGCGCCGTCGACCTGCACGCGCGTCCAGGCGACACCCGGACGTTTGTGCAGCAGATCGAACCGTTCGCCGTCACGGCCGATGTGCGCGACGTCGACGGTCGTGCGCAGCGGCTGCCCACGCTGTATCGCCACCGGGCCGTCGAGACGCACGAGGTAGGCGCCGCGGCTGTTCGGCTTCGTACGCACCGTCGCCATCCCAGCGGAATCGACCAGCACGACGCTGCCTTCGTCGACGCCGAGACCGTAATACGGCGTGGGCCCGAGTTTGTCGTCGACGATGCGCGCGAGAAACGCGACCAGCCGTCCGAAACGATTGCGCACGACGAAGTGCGTGTCCGTGATCGTGTCGGCCAGCGCCGGCCACGCGAACAGGCTCGTGAAGCTGATCTCCGGTTCCAACGGATCGTGCAGCGCGTTCTGCGTCGTCACCGCGTAGTCGTCATCGCCGGGATGCAGCCGGTCGGCGGCGACCGAATCGTAGTCGAGCGCCCCTTGGATCGCCAGCCCTGCGCTGCCGCCGCCGACGAAGCCGCCGCGCGCATAAACGGCTTGCACGGCGCGGATCAACGCGCTGCCTTTCCAGCGTGCGTAGTTGGCCTGATCGCCGCCGGCGAACAGCACCGCATCGGCGCCGTTGACGTAGGGGACCAGCGCGTCGACCGCTGCGGCATCGGTGCACGGCGGAATCAAGATTTCTTGCACCGACGCGAAAGTAGCGTCCCGATAGAGGCCGTCCTCGTCCTCACGGCCGCCGGAGGCGCTGAGCACGACGACGTTACCGGCGCGCCCGCTGAGGCCCCCCAGATGATTGCGCAGCCATTGCATCGCCGAAACCGGCACGTTGAGCAGTCCGGCCCCGGACAGCAGGAGCCCGGGACCCCGCCGGACGCTGCGCGCATCGCGCGTTCCCAACATCGGAAAGACGGTCGTCGTGCACGCGGTCGGCGACGGCGCGGGGCCCGGTGACGGGCTCGCCGCGCCGACCAATGCGACGGCGAGCACGCCGGCGAACAGCGTCAGCTTCAGATGCGAACCTGCAGCTGGAAGTAGACGTTGAGCGGCATCGGGTAGTTGAAGGCGCTGAGGTCTCCGTAGCTCGGCGTGAACGGGTGCGCGAAGTACGGATTGAGCGGCACGCCGTTTGCCGCAACGTCGTGCGCTGAAGCGCCGTTATAGAAATTGTTGACGTAGAAGATATTCGCGCCGTATCCGCAGATGGAGGAACTTGGGGGATAGGCTGCCGACCACGGGGTGCTCGAGCCCCCGAAACAGCGGTTAACGAGGTTCGCAACCGTCACGTTCGCCGTCACTTTCGGAGTGATGTCGTAGGCCAGTTGCAGGCCCATGTTGAGCTGCCAGGGCTGACGGAACTCGCCAAAGCCATCGAAGTGACCTGTCTCGGGATTAGGAACGTAGAGGCTGCCCGACGGCGTCGCCGCGAACGCACATGACGTGTAGTCTGCATTGAGCGGGTTCCCGGTCGTGAAGCCTGACGTCCCCTGATTCTGCGAACACGTGCGCGGATCGAGGCCGCCAACGTCTGCCGGGTTGCCGTATGTCGTCCCTTGATTCAGCGAGAGTTCCGGCGTGATCGCGAACTTGCCGCTGCGGTAGTTGAGGACGGTCGTGAACACGTTGGGTGAGAGGTACGGGAAGTCGAGCCCCGTCTCGTAGTAAGCGTTCTTATCCAGAAGCGGTTGCGGGGTGCTGGCGTAGTAGGGATTGCGGATCGACATCGCCATGCAAGCGGGATCAGGCTTCCCATCCGCAGAGTTCATATAGCACGGCGAGCCACCGCCGGCTTTGGTCAACGCGTTGTACTGCTGGATGTACTGATTGTAGGGATCGACCGGGTTTTGATTCGTTCCGGCATAGTTCAACCAGCGCTCTTTGGAACTCGTGTAGGTGTAGGAGAACAGCGCCGAAAGACCGTTCTTCTTGAAATCGCCCTTCAAGAGTTCGAATTCGACGCCCGCCGTGCGCTCGATTCCCGAGTTGAACGAAGGACTCTGGCCATAGACGGTCGCGTTGTACAGCTGATTGGTCGCGTAACGGTAGTATGGCGTCGCCTTAAATGAGAGGTCCGTGCCGGGAAACTGGTGCTCGATCGAGACGTCGAAGTTGTTCGAGTATTCCGGCAGCGCATCATGGCGCGGAGTCGTGAATCCGTAGGGCAGGAACCCAATCAATTGGTTCGCCAGGTTCTCTTCTTGACTATCGTATTGGATCTCGTACGCCCTTGGCTGTTGCGCGTAGCGCCCGGCGGAGGCTCGCAGGACGGTGTTCGGATCGACGTTGTACGTCAGCCCGGCTTGCGGCAGGAAGTACGATTGCACGAGCTTCGGATTGTACACGTTTGAAAGCAGCAGGTGCCCATCTTTGCCGTCGGGGTGGAACGTCTGCACGGGCGTTCCCGTCGAATTGTCCAGCGGACAGTTGAACGTAACGTACGGCGTCTGCACGCTCGCGTTTTGCGGCGCTTGCGGCACAAAGACCGGTTGCAACGTCACCGGGTTATAGCAGTACTCGTTCTGAGCCGCGGCGTACCAGAAGTTCTTTCCCGGTGTGTTCGTATTGCCGAGATCGAACTCGTCCCGCTCGCCGCGTAGGCCGAGTTTGATGTCGAGCTTGTCGTTGGGGCGCCATTCGTCGCTCAGTGAGATGGCACCGAACTTAGGACGCACGCGATTGATCCCGGCCTGATTGCCCGTGTAGGTCAAACGCCACGCCGCGCCGGCGGCGCACGCGGGCGTGGGGATCGTCGTTCCCGCTCCGCAACCTTGCGTTTCCGACTGGGTCGGGTCGTAGAACGAGCCTTGAGTGATCGAATCGTTGCACGGTGCCGGCTGGCCCGCCGTATAGGCGTCGACGCCGTCATCCCCGGTGCCGTCCGCTGCCGCGAAGCATTGCGTCCCGTTGGTAAGATTGCTGACCGAAAAACGTTTGGTGTTGCGGTAGTTGAAATTGTTGTCGCGAAGCGTCGTCGCCGTGACGTAGTCCGCCGAGCCCGTCAATTGATGGTGATCGCTCAATTGATCGGCAAACTGCAACTCCAGTCCCCGCGTGTGTGAATCAACTTCATAGTCGTAGTTCGTTGCGCCGAAACCACTGCCGATTCCACGCCGGGACGCACCGCTACGGTTGGTGTTCGAGTAGAACGTGTACCCGAACAGCCGCACATATGCATTGCTGCCGATATTCTTTTGGTATTGCAGCTTGACGATGCTGGCGGAGTCCCACCGTGCATCACGATAGTCGGGCGGCAACGCGGAGTAGCCCGTCTGGCACGATCCCGCGGTATAGATATCCGTGTAATCGCCCGTGTTGTAACAGCGTCCGCCCGGCGATCCGGGGAACGGATACGCAATCGGCTGCACGGTCGCGGGCGCAAGGAACTGCGTCCCCGTGGGGTACGTGACGTAGTCCGGCCACTCGCCATAGCCGACCGCGTTCTGCACGAGCGAAAAACCGGCATCGTTGACGCCGCTGTAGTACTGACGATACTGCGCCGAATTCGTGTACAGCAGTTGGATGTCGTCGCTACCGCTATCGTTATGGTGCGGGATCGCAAGGTGAAAATTGCCAACGACTTCCCGACCGTCGACCGCGTCGACGTAGCTGTACACGGGATTGAAGGACGCGAAGCAGCCAGGATCATTGGCGAACGGCGGTGGCGTCACGCCGCTGGCATCAAATGGGCTGGTGAGATCCGCGTTGCACGTCGGATAGACCGCCGGATAGAAGTCGAGATTGGTCGTATGGTTCGACGGCCCGACCGGGTTGGGGAAATTGGCGATCTGTCCGGCGCCGTTGAAGTTGTCGAGGTAGCGGAACTGCTGGTTGTAGCTGCTCGCGCCGACATAATAGGTGAAGCGGCGATTGGTCGTCGCACCGCCTGCCTCTGCCGAGAAATCGTGGTAGAACGTCGGGCTCCCCAGACGGGCCGAGAAGTCGGCGAAGCCGGGCGATGAGCCGCTCTTGACGACCTGATTAATAAAGCCCGCGAGTCCCGACGCGCTCGCACCCGCGCCGCCGCCACCGGTGTAGATCTGCAGTTCTTGTTGACCCAACGTTGCCGCCGAGTGACCGGGATAGTTATCGAATGAACGGTTTACGGGCACGCCGTCGTACTCGTAGCCGATTTGATCGTAATAGCCGCCGCGGATGTACACGGACTGATTGACGCCCATCTGTCCCGGCGGAACGAACGCACCCGGCACGGCCGCTATTGCAGAATACGCGTTGTTGAGCGAACCGCCGCCGCCGATCGGAGCAGCGGCGCTGGTTACGGCACTGTTAACGGAATAAACATCGGTCGTCGTACCCGGGCGCACGACGTCGAGCGCAGAGCGCGCGGCAACGCGCGCGATCTGCCGCAATGACCGGTCCAGCGAGAAGTCCAGCGAGCGCTGCTGGTCGGCCTGAATCGTGATGCCGGGGACCTGCAATTGCTCGAAGCCCTGCTTCGTCACACCGAGTTGATACGTATCAGGTGCCAACGAAATAAACGTGAAGTGCCCGCTCGAATCAGTGGTCGTGTTCGCGGTCTGTGAAGGACTCGTTACGCTCACCACGGCGCCTACAACAGGCGCACGGGTCTTGGTCTCAAGAATCCGCCCTCCTAGCGACCCCGTCGTTCCGGCAGACGCCACATGGAAGGCGATGAAGACACCACCGAACGCGAAAAGAACGATGAAAACAACCGCACGCAGCATGCCGGCCTCCTTGGATCATCTTAAGCGTATCGGTCTGTTGCGACTATCCCGGGATTCCGCCATGCCGCCCCAGCCGTCGCCATCTCGCTGCCTCTAGGACGATCAGACGCCGAGCTCCGTCGCCGCGTCGCCGGCGGTTTCTCTGGCGCCCACGATGTAGGCGCTGAGCTGCGCGCGCGACCGCAGACCCAGCCGCGAAAAGATGTTGGAGACGTGGTGCTCGACCGTATTTTCGCTGATATGCAGGCGCAGCGCGATCTCGCGATTGGTGGCGCCGAGCGCGATGAGTTCGGCGATCTGATGCTGACGTTCGGAAATGATCCGGGCGGGGGACGGCGCTCTCTCGGTGGCCCAACCGCCCGCAGCGCGAAGGTCCACAGGACTGCCCATGCCGACGCGCAGCGTTGCCGCCTCCCCCGCGTGGCCGGCAAGCTCGAGGGCGTACGTCTGATACAACGTCCAGCCGAGCAAACCGTACTGACGCGCCGCCAGCGCCCCCAGCCGTTTATGCTCGCTCGGCAGGCGTTCACGGCCGGCCGCCGCCGCGAGCAGCAGCGTGTGACCACGGCGCACCCGCGGCCGGCCCGACGAAACGGCCAGCAGCGTCTGCGCGAGGGCGATATGCTCGCCCGAGCCGTATCGCGCGACGGTGACGAGCAGGCTGCAGCCGCGGTGCAGCCGCGTGACGCCGCGTAACGCGTGTTCCAACAGCGAGCACGCTTCGTCGCGAGCGCCTTGCACGAACCGCAGTTCGGCGAAGGCCGCGCTGACCGCCGCGATGCGCTGCAACTCGCCCGAGCGCCAGGCGGCTTCCAGCGCACGCTCGTCGGCGCACGCTTCCAACATCGGCTTGTCGTTGAGCAGCAGCGCGAGCGGTATCCCGACGCTGGCTGCTTTGGTTTTGAAGGTGGCGGTGTCGACGCCGGTTTCGAGCGCCGTTCGGACCTGTCCACGCGCCGCCTGCAAGTCGCCGCCCAGCATCAGCGTGCGGGCGAAGTTCAGACTGCAATACGCGACGCGCCAGGCCATCGCGGTTCGCTGAGCTTCATGCAGCGCGCGCTCGTGATGGCGGATCGCTAGGCCCAGTTCGCCGAGATCGTAGGCGACGAGGGCGTGATTGTTTTCGGTTTGCGCGATCAGTTCCGCGTCGCCTAGCTGACCGGCTAAGGTCGTCGCGCGAGCGCAGTCATCGAGCGCCTCCGCTGCTTCTCCCCATGCGGCATTGATGTCGCCGCGAACCTCATGATAGTCTGCCCGCGCAGCAGCAGAAAAGGTTCGCTGCAAACGGCCCGCTCGCCGCAAGTCCGCGGTCGCGCCGCGCGCATCGCCGAGCGTGATCGCGAAGCGCGCCTGCGCGAGCAACGCTTCCCCCAAACCGCATCTGTCACCGTGGCGCTCGAAGGCCTGGGCCGCTTCGCGTGCGACCTGTAAGCTCCGCGCCGTATCCGCGTCGACCCAGCACTGATCGGCCAACAGCAATGACGCGCGCGCCGCCGCGAGCCCGTCGCCGAGGGCCGCGTGCTCGTCGCGGCATTGCGTGAAGCGCGTCCGCGCCGCATCGCCGCAGCCCTCGATGTACAAAAGGCGTCCCAGGCCTTCATAGAGTCGCGCGCGTTCGGCGCCGGGCGGATATTGCCAGTGCAATGCTTCGCCGTAAAACCGGATGGCGTCGCGAAACGCGTGGACCTCCGCCGCGGCTTGCGCCGCGCGCTCATAGTGGACGCGCGCGCGGTCGGCGACGCGTGCCGCCGCCCAATGGTAGGCCAGCTCGGCCGGCGACGCGGCACCCTCGGGCGATGCTTCGAGCGCCGTCGCGATGCGCACGTGCAGCGGCGCAGCGAGCGCGAAGACCAGCCGCTCGGCCAGCGCGTGACGGATCAGCGCGTGACGAAAGCCGTATGCTTCGGGCGTGGCTTCAACGAGGACCAGCAACCCGGCGCGCACGGCACGCTGCGTCGCCGCAGTGACCTCGGCGAGGGAACGTTCGACGACGGTCGCGAGCAAGGCGAGCGAAAACGTCCGGCCGAGATTGGCGGCGCGAATGAGGAGTTCGCGGTCGTCGGCGTCAATCGACGACAACCGCTCGGCGAGAATTGCCTGGACGGAAACCGGCACGTCGCTGCTGACGTGCAGCCCGCCGCCGTCGAGCGCTGCGCCGAGCAGCTCCTCGGCGAAGAGCGGGTTGCCCTCGGCATACTCTTCGATCTGCGCCAACGTCTCGTGCGGCGCAAACGCGTCGCGGGCAGCCAACATCTGCTGCAGCAGTTGCCGCATCTCATTACGTGCCAGTCCCCGCAGGGCGACTGTCGACGCGCGGGCACGCGACGCAACGCTGCGCAGCCCGGCCAAACGCGCATCGGTCGACGGTTCCCCTGAGCGGAACGTCATGACGAAGAGAATCGGCGCCGCGTGGAGGTGCCGCACGAGGTGCGAAGTCAACTCAATCGTGCCCGCGTCGGCCCATTGCAGGTCCTCGATGATGCACAAGAGCGGCCGGCGCGTCGATTCCCGTCCCAGCGTCGCCGCGATGCTTTCGAAGAACGCATACTTGGCTTCGCCGGCGCGCTCGCCGTCCGACCAGCGCGCCGATGCGCGCAGCCGACGGTCGAACGCGCGGAGCAGCGCTCCGAACGGAAGGTACGGAAAGTCCACCCGCTCCTCGCACGCGCCGATGGCCGTGGTCACGTCGCCGCGCGCGCGCGACTGCAATTCGGCGATCAGCCGCGACTTGCCGATTCCGGCCTCGCCTTCAACGGTGACGAAGCGCAACCGTCCCGCGCGCGCCGCGGCCAACTCGTCGAGCAGAAACGCCAACTCTTCCCGACGGCCGACGAACTTCTCGCTATACGCAGCGCGGAAGATCATGGCTCAGCATCCGCCGCGCCTGCCCCAATCCCTGTCGCATGGTCTGGTCGGCGAAGAGACGGTGAGCGTGCCTATGACTACAGGCGCGTTGAGCGATCGAGCCGGAGACTCACCAGCGATAGCCGTTAAGGACTATCATTTCGCCGGCGGTTCCGTCCTTATAGGTCGCGTCGACATTTGACAACGCCCGGACGATGTCCGATGCCTTCATGTCGGTAGGCTTATTGTCTTGATAAATGAGCAGCATGCCGGGATGCTCAGCATGCTCTTCGCCGAGGAACTTGAAGTCGACGTTGTTGTAGGTAACGATGGCCCGTCGATGCTCGCAGGCAAACGCGAAGACGGCGGAGTCTGCAACTCCGCCGCCCAGCTCGTCGACTGAGCGCACCACATCATGGCCCGCCGCGATCAGAGCATCCTTAACCGAACGGTCGCCGATGCATTCATCGAGCAGCAGCCGCATGCATCAGGCCCTTAGCGGCACGTGCATCTTCGGCGTCCTCTGCCGCTATGAGCGTCCTGAACCGTTCACCGTACGAAATCGCTTCAAATGCCGCTTCGACCGGAAGTTCGAATTCGGCCGCTGCCTTTTGGGGGCTCCACCTCTCCGTGCGCATTCGGCCAAGGAACTGCCCTACGGTTAATCGGCGCCCTTTAAACGACAACTGCCGCCGCCATGGGTGCGGACGACGAACCAGAAACAAGTAATTCATTTCCGGCCTCAGGGCACGAGTTAACTCAGGAACGGCGTCGGGATGCTCGTCTCCGGGCGGCACTACGGCCAGCTTGTGACCATCCCGGATTCGGTCGGAAAGATTCTCAACGATATCGAGGACGCGGCGCGTCGTTTCAGCGTCTCCTCCGGTTCCCATCCGCTCACCTAAAGCATGCAGAAAGCGCTGATGCTGCGGTGACAGCTCGATCTGGAGTCGCGAGCGTGAAGGCGCTGACATGCTCCCACTATACTCCGAACATACTCCGAGCGCAACGGCAAGTCCTACCCCACCAGTTGGAGGCGCGCTTGCGCGAAGTCGATCGTCGATTGTTCCCGGGCATACTCGGCCGTTTGCGGGGACAACTGTTTCTGGCGTTCGCTAGCTGCTTCGAGGTCGGTGCGCGCGGCAGCGGTATCGATTTGATCGCGCTGCATTGCGGCGTCCACGAGGACGGTCACGCGATCGGGAAGTGCCTGCAAGAAACCTTCGCTCGTCGCGAATTCCAGTCGCTTCGTCGCACCTCCGTCGCCGCCGACGTTGGCCCGCAAGATGCCCGGCCGCAGCGCCGTCAGGAACGGAGCGTGCGACGCCAAGATGCCCTCTTCGCCTTCCGTCCCGACCGCAATAACGAGTTCCGCTTCACCCTCGAACGCAACTGCGATCGGGGTGATCAGCCGAAACGGAACCGTCTTCCCGGCCATTAGGCCGTTGCGCTCAGCTTTTCAGCATTCGCTTTGACTTCGTCTATGCCGCCGGCCATGTAGAAAGCCTGTTCGGGGAGATCGTCGAGCTCGCCGTCGAGCACTTCCTTGAACGCCGCGATCGTGTCCTCGAGCTTAACGTACTTGCCCGGGCGGCCCGTGAACTGTTCGGCGACGAAGAACGGCTGCGAGAAGAGGCGCTGCATGCGGCGCGCGCGGCCGACGGCGATCTTGTCGTCTTCGGAGAGTTCTTCGACGCCCAAAATTGCGATGATGTCCTGCAAGTCGCGGTAGCGCTGCAGCGTTTCTTGCACGCCGCGCGCGACGCGGTAATGATCGTCGCCGATGATCTGCGGATCGAGGATGCGCGACGATGACGCGAGCGGGTCGACGGCGGGGTAGATGCCGAGCTCCGAAATGGGACGCGACAGCGCCGTGGTCGCGTCGAGGTGGCCGAACGTGGTGGCGACGGCCGGATCGGTGTAGTCGTCGGCCGGAACGTAGACCGCTTGCACCGACGTGATCGAACCCTTGTGCGTCGACGTGATGCGTTCTTCGAGGGCGCCCATCTCGGTGAACAACGTCGGCTGATAACCGACCGCCGAGGGCATGCGACCCATCAGCGCCGACACTTCGGAGCCGGCCTGCATGAAGCGGAAGATGTTGTCGATGAAGAGCAGCACGTCGGCGCCCTTTTCGTCGCGGAAATACTCGGCCATCGTGACGCCGGTCTGTGCGACCCGGAAGCGCACGCCCGGCGACTCATCCATCTGCCCGAAGACGAGTGCCGTCTGCGCGAGCACGCCCGACTCTTTCATCTCGAGCCACAGATCGTTGCCTTCGCGCGTGCGCTCGCCGACGCCGGTGAACACGGAGAAGCCCTTGTGCACCTGCGCGATGTTGCGGATCAATTCCTGAATGAGCACCGTCTTGCCGACGCCCGCGCCGCCGAAGAGGCCGACCTTGCCGCCCCGCGTGTAGGGCGCCATCAAATCGATGACCTTGATGCCGGTCTCGAAGATCTTCGGCGTCGGATCTTGCGCCGCGAAGTTCGGCGCATCGCGGTGGATCGGCCACATGGCGGCTGCATCGACCGGCGCATCGGAGTCGATCGCTTGGCCGAGCACGTTGAAGATGCGCCCCAGCGTCGCTTCGCCGACCGGAACCGTAATCGGTGCATTCGTGTTGACGACGCGTTGTCCGCGCACGAGCCCGTCGGTGGAACCCATCGCCAGGCAACGCACCTGGTTGTTGCCCAGTTCGTCCTGCACTTCGAGCACGAGCCGATGCGCCTGCATGGCCGTCCCGCCCAATTCCACGCCGCCCGCTTCCGTTCGGCTCGGCGCGCCATTGCTCGACGGCGACGATCCGGCCGAACCGACCTCGACGGTCAAGGCCGTGTTGATCGACGGCAAGGTATCGGCCGTGAACTCGACGTCGACCACGTTGCCGAGCACTTGCACGATGGTACCGGCGGCGGTGGTTACGGTCGCCGCCGATGCAGGGGAGGAAGCACTAACGGTGGTTGTCATCGCTCATTATCCTTCGCTGGTTACCCTTCGTGGTGTTCTGGTTAAGGGCTCTAGTTTGCCGCAGGGCGAGGAGCCTAGCGGCGAAGTGGCCTCGGGGGGGCCATGAGCCGCGTAGCGACGACGCCCTGCGGCAAACTAGAGCCCTTAACCGGCTTGGGCTTCGGCGCCGCCCACGATCTCGAGCATCTCTTTCGTGATGGCGGCCTGGCGCGCCTTATTCATGGCCAGCGTGAGGTCGTCGAGGAGCTTGCCGGCGTTGTCGGTTGCGTTGGTCATGGCGACGAGCTGCGCGGCGAAAAACGCCGCGTCGGTCTCGAGCATCGCCGAGTAGAGAGTGAACTCGAGATATTTCGGCAGTAGCCGCGTGAGCACGGCTTCGGGCGACGGTGCGAATTCGACCGCCGCGCGCGGCCCCGTGCGCTCGTCGCGTTTGGCGCCTTCGATTGGCACCAGCACGCGCGTCTCGGGGCGTTGCGTCATCATCGACACGAACTTCGGCGCAACGAGCACGATCTGCGAGATTTTTCCGGCCGTGAAATCGTCGGTGACCCGGGCCGCGACGCCGCGGGCAGTATCGAGTTTTGCGTGCGCCGACAGCGACCACGCTTCGAGCGTTTCGAAGCGTGTGCGCTTGGCGGCATTGCGCGCTTTGTTGCCGACCGGGTAGTAGACGACCTCACTGCCGCGCTCGCGCACGAACGTCTCGCCGGCGCGAACGACGTTGGAATTGAACGCGCCGGCGAGTCCTTTGTCCGCCGTCATCAGAATGATGCCGAGCGGCGCCCCTTCTCTGCCCGGACGCATGAACGGATGATCGATGGAGCCGACGGCCGCCATCAGATCCTGCAGCATCTCCCCAAGCGCGTCGGCATACGGGCGCGCCTGACGCTGCACCAGCTCCGCGCGGCGAATCTTCGCCGCCGCCACCTGCTTCATCGCCTTGGTAATCTGCTGCGTGTTCTTGAGCGACTTGATGCGGTCGCGGAGATCGCGAACGCTAGGCACGAGCGAACATCGTCATCATCAGAAGGTCTTGTTGAACTCTTCGATCGCCGAACCAAGCGCCTTCGCGGTGTCGTCGGACAGCGCGTTGGTATCGGCAATCGCTTGCGGAATATCACCGTGTTTGTCGTGCAGCCAGTCGATGAAGCTGCGCGACCACTCTTGCAGCCGGATCGTTTCGATGTGCGTGAGGTAGCCCTTGGTCGCGGCGTAGATCAGCACGACCTGGTCCTCCATCGCCATCGGCTGATACTGCGGCTGTTTGAGAATCTCGGTGATCTTCTCGCCGCGCGTCAACGTCGCTTGCGTGTTCTTGTCGAGGTCGCTCGAAAGTTTCGCGAAGGCCGCGAGTTCGCGGTACTGCGCCAGGTCGAGTTTCAATTGCCCGGCGACCGACTTCATCGCTTTGGTCTGCGCCGACGAACCGACGCGCGAGACCGAAATGCCGACGTCGACGGCGGGCCGAACGCCTTGGAAGAACAGCCCTGTCGTCAGGTAGATCTGGCCGTCGGTGATCGAGATCAGATTGGTCGGAATGTACGCCGAAACGTCGCCGGCCTGCGTTTCGATGACCGGCAGTGCCGTAATGGAGCCGCCGCCTTTTTCATCGGACAGTTTGGCGGCGCGCTCCAATAGGCGCGAGTGCAGAAAGAAGATGTCGCCCGGATAGGCCTCGCGCCCCGGCGGCCGGCGCAAGAGCAGCGACACCTCGCGGTAGGCGATGGCGTGCTTGGTGAGGTCATCGTAGATGATGAGCACGTCTTTGTTCTGATACATCAAGTCTTCGGCCATCGCGCAGCCGGCGTAGGGCGCGATGTACTTGAGGGCGGGCGAATCGGCGGGCGACGTGGTGACGATGGTCGTGTACTCCATCGCGCCTTCGGATTCCAAGCGCGCCGCGATCGCTTTGACGGTCGAGTCCTTCTGGCCGATCGCGACGTAAATGCAGTAGACGCTCCGACCCTTCTGATTGATGATCGTATCGATCGCTATCGCCGTTTTGCCGACTTGGCGATCACCGATGATCAGCTCGCGTTGGCCTTTGCCGATGGGAATGAGCGCGTCGATCGCCCGGATGCCGGTTTGCAGCGGTTGTTTGACGGGTTGGCGTTCGACGACCGACGGCGCAATGTTCTCGATCGTGCGGTAGCGGCGCGCCTCGATCGCGCCCTTACCATCGACCGCGTTGCCGAGCGGATCGACGACGCGTCCGAGCAAGGATTCGCCGACCGGAACCGACGCGATGCGGCCCGTGCGGCGAACCGGCATGCCCTCCTTGATTTCGGTGTCGGGCCCCAAGATGATGACGCCGACGTTATCCGCTTCGAGGTTGAGGGCGATGCCTTGCAGGCCGTTGGGAAACTCGACCAGCTCGGACTGCTGCACGGCCTCGAGACCGTACACCCGGGCAATGCTCGAGCCCACCTCGATGACGGTCCCGACCTGATCCTCGTGAACCTGAGCTCTAAAGTTGGCGATCTGCCCTTGCAGAATTCCAGCGATTTCGTCGGCGTTGATCATGTCGTCGTGTCCTAGACTGGCTGATGGTGATGCGAAATGAGTTCTCGGGCGAGGTCGTCGAGGCGCCCCGCGAGCGAACCGTCGATGCGGCGGTCACCGAGCGTGACCCGCACGCCACCGAGCAAGCTCGGGTCGATGCGGGTCGTCACCGCAAAACGCTTGCCGTACGTCCGCGCGAAACGCTCGACGATCGCGTCGCGGTCACGCGCATCGAGCGCACGGGCGCTCACGATTTCGAGCGCCTCCCGGCCCGATGCGGCCAGCGCAAGTTTATCGAATTCGGAAGCGATCGGTTGCAAGAGCGCCTCGCGGCGCTTGCGCACGAGCAACAGCAGCGTGTGCAGCGCGATCTCATGAAGGCGTGAGCCGAACGCCTCGAGCATGAGCGCTTCCTTTCGCTTACGCTCGAAGACCGGTGAGAGGAAGAAGCGCCGCACGTCGTCGTTGCCGTCGATCGCCGCGGCGCTCCCCCGCAGGTCAGCACCGACCTGCGCAACCGCGCCGGCCGCCTCCGCGAGGTTGAAGACGGCGGTCGCGTACCGTCGCGCGACGGCTTCATTGTGCATCAGACCGTCCGCTGCCGATCGACGGCATCCACGGCCTCCTCGACCAAGCGCCGATTCGTGCCTTCATTGATATACGTGGCGGCTCCCCGCGCAATGTCCAGGGCTTTCGCGACCAACTCTTCGCGCAGACGTTCCCGCGCCGCGTAGCGGCCCCGCTCGAGTTCGCTTTCCGCGTTGCTTATCAGACGCCGCCCTTCGGCCGCGGCGGCTGCCAGCATCCGATCGTGCAGGTGGCGTGCGTCCGATTCCGCTCGCGCGGTGATCGCGCGGATCTCGTCCTGCGTTGCACTGCTCTCGCTGCGCGCTTTTTCGATGTCGGCTTTGGCGGCATCACGTCGCCGCTCGGCGTCGGCAAGTTCGGCGTTCTTGCGTTCCTGCGACCGTGCGATGCCGGGGCTGATGAAGCGCATCCAGATAAACACGAGGATGGCAATGAAGAGGACCGAGGCGGCGACCTGACTCCACTCGGCTAGCGAGACGTAAAAGGCCTGGTTCACTCGGGACTACCGAGCGCGCGGGTGAGCAGCGTCGTCGCAAGCTTCTGTGAAAGTTCGTTCTCGCGGCTCCTGGCGGCCGTCACTTCGCCCACGACGATGCGCTGCGCGTCGTCGACGATTGCTTGGGCGCGCGCTGCTTCGCGTGCGGCAATCTGTTCGGCCTCCCGTTCGGCAGCGCTCCGCGCCTGGATCACCGTTTCCTCGGCAGCCCGGCGGGTCGCCGCCCGCCTCGCGCTCGCATCCGCTCGCAACGTGCTCGCCTCCTTGGCATAGCGCTCGTAGTCGTTCTGCACCCCGTTGATGTAATCGCGCCGTCGTTTGATCGCCGCGCCGACCGGGCGCAGAAAGACGACGTTGAGCAACGCGAAGAAGATCACGAAGTTGATGAGCTGGATGACGACCGTGCCGTCGAGCTTGAAGAACATGCGGGGTTAGTGGCCGCCGATATGCGCGATCAGCCCGGGCAACCCAACGAGCGCATAGATCATATAGAAGGCCAGCCCGATTCCGATGATTGGAAACGCTTCCACCAGGCCGATGCCCAAGAACAAGAACGTGAAGATGTTTGCGCGCGCCTCGGGCTGGCGCGCAATCGCTTCGACCGCCTTCGATGCGACCAAACCGTCACCGATGCCCGAACCGAAGGCGACGCCGAGGATGATGAGGCCGAACGCGATGAGCGCAGCGGCGATGACCAGGCTTTCGGAAGTCAAGAGGTCTCCTTTTTAATGCTCTTCGCCCAAGGCGAGCGAGAGATAGATGATGCCGAGGAGCGTGAAGACGAACGCCTGCACCGCTCCGACGAAGAAGTTGAAGAACTGGATGAAAAAGGGGAGGATCACCGCTGCGAGCGACAGATTGAAGGCGCCGATCATGATGCGTCCCAGAATGATGGAGGACGCGATGAAGAACAGAATCTCGCCGACGAAAATGTTGAAGAACAAGCGCGCGGCTAAGGTCAATACGCGGCTGACCTCGTCCAGAACGTTGAGCGGAAGCAACACGGGAAACGGCTGCAGGAAGTGTTTTGCGTAATGCCCCACGCGCCGCCGCGCGATGACCGAGCCAAAGATCAGCACGTAGACGGCCAGCGTGAGCGGAACAACCGTGTTGAGATCGGCCGTCGGCGAACCGCCGAACGGCGAGCCGATGGCGCGCAGCGGCAAGATGTCGAACTGGTTGAGTAAGAAGACGAAGACGAAGACGGCGAGGAAAAACGGAACGTACGCTTCGCCCGACGGTCCCAGCGCGTTGTGCACCAGATCGGAGACGAAGGAGACGATGCCTTCAAAAACCGTCTGCCGTTTGCTGACGCGCGGACTGCGGTAGCTGCTCCCGACCCACGCGAACAACGCGAGGCAGATGAGCATGGCCACCCACGTCGTTACGATCGTATCGCTGTGGACGGCCCCGACGAGCGGCAGCGTCCAAGTCGCGTGAGACCCGATCTCCTGCATTATTGCATCCCAGCGGCGCGCCGTACGAACACGGCGTAAAGCCCGAGCGGCGTGAAGAACCCGGCAAAGTAGGCCGGCATGGACCAGACCGATCCATGCACCGCAAAGACCACCGGTACTATACCGAACACGGCAATGCGCAGCATACTGCTAAAGACGAACGCCGCCGCGCTGCGATGATCGAGCAGTCGCTCGTTGCCGCGCATGGCCAACAACGCATTTCCGACGCCGCACACCGTTCCGGCGAAGAAGGCCAGCCCTGCCAGCGGCGAGACCGCCGCGATGCCGAGCCCGATCGCCAGGCCAATGCCGACGGACCAGGCGCCCAGCGGACGCTTGCGATCGTAATATGCGCGCAAATCGGCCTCTGACACGGCGCTTTCCGGTTTGGGATGCCCGATTGCGTTCCCTTTTGGCGCCACGGCCTGCCGTAATTGCGACCCCTCCGCTTCGCCGCCGGGCCGTGGGATGAGCGGCCGTGAGCGGCGGCCGGACCCGGCCGTGACTGCGCGTTACGCTTGCGTAACGGCGAATTCGGCCGGATACGGTGCGTCGCCCAGTCGCGCGAGCAGCCACGCAACGATGCGCCCGGCGGCGCGGCCGTCGCCGTAGGGGTTATTGGCGTGCGACATGCGTGCGTAGGCGATTTCATCGGACAGCAGTCGTGCGGTCGCGGCCACGATGGCGTCGCCGTGAGGGCCGACGAGTTCCAGCGTTCCGGCTTCGATGCCCTCGGGACGTTCCGTTTCGTCGCGCATCACCAGCACGGGCTTGCCGAGGCACGGGGCTTCCTCTTGTAGGCCGCCGCTGTCGGTCAACACGAGCGTACTACGCTTGATGCTCTGGACGGTGAGGTCGTAGGGCAGCGGATCGACGAGGGCCACGCCCGGGACGCCGTCGAGCAGCGCATGGGCGACCGGGGCGACGCGGGGGCTGGGGTGCAGGGGCCACAAGACTTGTGGCTGCTGCGGAAAGGCCGCGATGCGGGCGAGTGCCCGGCAGATTTCCGGCATACGGTCGTGGTTCTCGCGGCGGTGTGCCGTTACGAAAATCCATGGCCGGTCAGGCGTCAGGCCGCGCCACGCGGGGACGTCAACGGCGGGCGGCGCTGCGGCGACGGAGAGAAACGCGTCGATCACGGTGTTGCCGGTGACGAAGATGTCCGCCGGAGCGACGTTTTCGGCTTCCAGGTTGCGTCGCGCGCGAGGTGTCGGCGCGAAATGGAAGGACGCCAGGCGGCCGGTGAGCCGCCGGTTCATCTCTTCGGGAAACGGTTCCCAGATCGTTGACGTGCGCAGCCCGGCCTCGACGTGCCCGACGGGAGTCTTCGCGTAGTACGCGGCGAGTGCGGCCGCCGTGCTCGTCGACGTGTCACCGTGCACGAGCACGACGTCGGGACGCGCGCGCGCCAGCACACCATCCATGCCCTGCAGTACGCGCGTCGTGATCTCGGTGACCGTCTGATCGTGGCGCATGACGTCGAGGTCGTAATCGGGGACGATCCCGAAGAGCGCCAGGAAGTCGTCGAGCATCTCGCGATGCTGCGCGCTCACGCAGACGAGCGGTGCGATGGCGGGGCCCGCGGCCCGCAGCGCCGCGACGACGGGCGCCATTTTGATCGTATCGGGGCGTGTGCCGAAGACGGCCATGACCCGCAACGGCGCGGACACCGTCGGTTAAACGAGGCCGGCGATGCGCGGGTGGCCGGCGCCCCCGGACAGCAGATACGCCGCCATGCCGAGCAGAAACGAGACGCCGTAGATCAGCAGCACCGCCTGCTTGACGCCCAAGCCGAAGTGGAAGACCAGCAGGTGATGAAAATGGCCGCGGTCGGCTTCGGTGACGGCGCGCCCCGCGCGCATGCGGCGCACGATCGCGGCCGCCGTGTCCGCCAGCGGCAGCGCGAGCGCGACCAGCGGCACGAGGAGGCTGACGGTCACGGCGACCTTCGCTGTAATCAACAGCGAGACGGTCGCGAACACGTAGCCGATGAAGAGCGAACCCGTGTCGCCCAGAAAAATCTTGGCGGGGTTGAAGTTGTACGGCAGAAACCCGAGCGCGCCGCCGACGAGCGCACAGAGCACGAGCGCCGCGCCGACGTGTCCGTGCATCGAAGCGATCGCGAACAAGAAGACGCCCGAGATCGCGGCCACACCCGACAGCAGGCCGTCGAGGCCGTCGAGAAAATTGATCGCGTTCATCATGCCCAGATACCAGACCAGCGTCAGCGGATAGTCGATCCACGGCGGCAGGTACAAGTAGTTCTCACCGCCCGGCACCCGGATGTCCCCGATGTGGAAACCGTAGATCATCGAGATGATGGCGACCACGATCTGCGCGACGAATTTGTTGCGCGGCCGCATCCCCATGATGTCGTCCCACACGCCGACGAGCATGATCAGCGTGCCGCCGAAGAGCAGGCCGAAGAAATCTTGCGTATCGTTCGCGCTGTGGAAGAGCGACGTGTGCAGCGCGAAACCGATCGTGACGAAGAGCGCCGCAGCCAGGCCCAGGTAGACCGCAATGCCGCCGATGCGCGGCTTGGGTTCGGCGTGCATGCGTCGCTCGCCGATCGCGTCGAGCACGCCGACTTTGAGCGCGAGCTTCCGAATCTGCGGCGTCGCGAAGAAGGCCGTGACGAACGCCGTCACGGTGGCTAAGGCGTAGAGCGCCGGTAAACTCACGCGCGCACTCCGCTGCGGGAGTGCTCGAGGGTCGCAAACGGGACGAGCGCAACGCCCGCT
This sequence comes from Candidatus Nyctobacter psychrophilus, assembly GCA_014305025.1. GTDB lineage: Bacteria > Vulcanimicrobiota > Vulcanimicrobiia > Vulcanimicrobiales > Vulcanimicrobiaceae > Nyctobacter > Nyctobacter psychrophilus. Next base: position 57,729 of record JACRTY010000001.1, read on the forward strand.
TCGGCAAGCAATTCTTGAGCGAACGGGTCGGGATACGGCGCCCTGTAGACGATGCGCGCGATGCCCGCGCTGATCAGCAGTTTCGCGCAATGCACGCATGGCTGATGCGTGCAGTAGGCCGTCGCACCCTCCAGTTGCACGCCGTGCAGCGCTGCCTGCACCACGGCATTGGCTTCGGCATGGGTGGAGCGCACGCAGTGATCGCCGACGAGCCGGCATCCGATCTCGGTGCAGTGCGCGACATGGCGCGGGGCACCGTTGTAGCCGGTGGTCAGAATGCGATGTTCGCGAACCAGCACCGCGCCGACGCTTGCCCGCGGACAGGTCGCGCGCGTGGCAACCGTCCGCGCGACCTCCATGAAATACTCATCCCAGCCGGGGCGCGCCGCTCGCCGCTCCACCCCGCTTGCTTCGATCGGCACGCTCACTTGGCGAAGGCTATTCGACGCCGCGCCAGCCGCATTCCGGCTTGGCCGCCGGAGGCATTGCGCCCCCCACCGCCGCATACCGCCCCATGACGGCGCCGATGCGCGTTCGGGCGTGAAGTCTTCGGAATGAACGTCGACGTTCAAACGAGCGATTGCGAGAAGCTCGAAATACTCGAGCATCAAGCGGTGCATGCCCTGCGGATTCACCAGGTCTGGCGGGCGACGGTACGCGCATTGACCGCGGCCGACGGCAGGACGCCGCCGGCGCACGTATCGGAACGAGCTTGCGAGATCGACATGTGGTTGCGCCTGGGACTTCACCCCGCGTTCCGCGGACTGCCGCTGTACGAGCAGACGCTCCAGGCGCACGCGGCGTTTCATCGTGCCTTGGCAGCCCTCTACGCCGACCGCTCGGCGTCGAGTCGTGAGGTCGCGATGAGCGCGACCATCCTCAAGGATTGTCTCGAAGATTGGTTGACGCTGGCGCGTCGTCGCTAGCATCCGCCGCAATCCGCACCGCGAGGATCGCGATGTCGTCGTGCGCCGGCCGGTCGGAAAAGGTCAGCGCCCGATCGGCTAGCGTGCGCGCCAGCACGTCGACCTGCGCGTCGCGTTGTTCGCGCACCACGTCGAGCATACGCTCCATGCCGAAAAATTCGCGCCGGCCACGGCGCGATTCCGTAATGCCGTCGGTCACGGCAACCAGCAGCGTGCCGGGCCCGATCGCCACACTTCGCTGCTTGAAGAGATGCTGCTGATCTTCGAAAACGCCCACCGCCGGCGCCGTAACGTCGAGCACGACGGGCTCGCCGCCGGGAGGGACCAGCACGACGCCCTCGTGCCCGGCGGACGCATACGTCATCATCGAACGCTCGGCATCGAGATGGCCGAAGAACACCGTGGCAAACGATTCGGTCAGTTCAAAAGCGGTGTTTTCGAGGTAGAGCCGATCGAGCGAACGTAAAACTTTTTCCGGATTGAACCCCTCCGAGGCGTACGCGCGCAATCCATACTTGACCATCGCGGCTTGAACCGCCGCGCGCGTTCCCTTGCCCGAGATGTCGGCGACGGTAAAGGCGACCGACGCATTATCGAAGCCGTACACGTCGACGAGGTCGCCGCCCGCGCGCCCTTCGGCCAGCCGGTAATGAATCGCATAGGCGATGCCCTTCACCGGCACCGGAATCGGCGAGAAAAGGTGTTCGACCAGCACTTCGGCGGCCTCACGGCTTTCGCGGTGCTCGAAGCGGTCCTCGCCGCCGATCGAGACGAAGCTTTGTCCGGTATAGTCGGCGCCCTCGGGGATCGCGGCCGGCGTTACGATCGGTCGAAGTTCGTCGCCTCGAGCTTGGCCCGGCGTCGGCAATCTACGGGACCTCGAAACTTGAGGTCAGTTCGCCGACGCGCGCCAGCAGACGCGGCATTTTTTCGCGCGTTGCCACGTCGTCCAGCGCTTCCCCGATGATCGCGCCGATTTCGCGCGCCTCGGCGATGCCCATGCCGCGCGTCGTGATTGCCGGCGTTCCGATGCGGATGCCGCTGGCGACTGCCGGCTTTTGCGGATCGAATGGAATCGCATTTTTGTTGACGGTAATCTTGATCTCGTCGAGGTAGGCCTCGACCGCTTTTCCCGTCACATTTTTGGGACCGAGGTCCACGAGTAGCAGGTGCGTGTCGGTGCCGCCCGCGACCAAACGCGTGCCGGCGCGCTGCAACTCCTCACCCATCGCGCGGGCGTTGTCGATGACGCGCTGCTGATAGGTGACGAAGTCGGGCAGCTGCGCCTCGCCGAAGGCCACGGCCTTGGCGGCAATCGTATGCATCATCGGACCGCCTTGAATGCCGGGGAAGATCGTCTTATCGATCGCTTGCGCATGAGCGGCCCTGGTCAAGATCAAGCCGCCGCGCGGGCCGCGCAACGTCTTGTGGGTCGTCGTCGTGACGAACTCGGCGTACGGGACCGGCGAAGGATGCAGCCCGGTCGCGACCAGCCCGGCGATGTGCGCCATGTCGACCAAGAAGAGGGCGCCGACTTCGTTGGCGATCTCGCTGAAGGGGGCGTATTCCATCGTGCGCGGATAGGCGCTGGCGCCGGCAATAATCAGCTTCGGCCGATGCTCGAGCGCGAGCCGGCGGACTTCAGCGAAATCGATCAGTTCGGTATCTTTGCGCACGCCGTAGGCGACGGCGTGATACAGTTTTCCGCTGAAGCTGACCTTGGTTCCGTGCGTCAGATGGCCGCCGTGTGCCAGCGACATCCCAAGCACCGTGTCGCCGGGCTGCAGCACCGCCATGAACACGGCCATGTTCGCTTGCGCGCCCGCGTGCGCTTGGACGTTGGCATGCTCGGCGCCGAAGATCGCTTTGGCCCGGTCGATGGCGAGCTGTTCGGCGACATCGACGTATTCGCAGCCGCCGTAATACCGTTTTCCCGGATAGCCTTCGGCATATTTGTTGGTCAGCACCGAACCCGCCGCTTCGCGGACGGCGCGGCTGGCGTAGTTTTCGCTGGCAATAAGTTCCAGGTTGTCGCGCTGGCGGCGCTCCTCGTTCGCGATGGCAGCGTAAATAGCCGGGTCGCGCTCGGCGAGCAGGCTCAGTTCGAGGGTCTGCATGGACCGCCGGGTTCTGCGCTACGGGCGCCGGTTCCGGTACGCGGCTGCGGTGACGCCATGAGCAGGCGGGTTCCCCGCGAACGTCCTGCTTCATGAAGATCGCCTGTTCAAGCGCGACTTTTGCGCGTGCTTTTGCTGAAGGAACGTTGACGCAACTCGAGTGGCTGGACCTGTGCGCCAACGAACTGGAAGTCGACGGCGTCGTCTTCGATACGCGCGACTTTCCGCGCGATGATGCCGACTATTTGGCGCAATTGAAAAAGAGCGCGGCCGATCTCGGATTGACCGTTGCCGCGCTCGAAGCTGGCGACGCGCCCGCTACCGAACGGCTCCTTTCGGTCGCCGTAACGCTTGGGGCGCCGCTACTCGTGATCCGCGCGCCCGGACGCAGTGGCGAAGCGACAGCTTGGGGGCGCTTTGCAGCCGACGTGAAATCGGCTGCCGCCCACGCCAAGCGGTTCAATGTGACGCTGGCGCTGCGCGCGTTTTCCGGAACGCTCTGCGAGAGCACCGCGGATTGCAAGCGTCTTGCCAAGGACGTTGACAGTTCATGGATGCGTTTCGCCATCTCGAACACAAGCGAAGACGACGCCGCACTACTCTCAAAAAGCGTTATCGCCACCCATGCCATCGCCGATATCGACAACTTCGCTACCGTCGCCGACGACGAGGCGCCGAGCTTAATTTCGTCTCTGGCACGCTTTCGCGGCTTCATCGTCTTTGACTACGACGTCACACCTTCCGACCACGCTGCCTACCATCACGCTCTCACCCGTTTCGCCGCCCTCCGGGCTAAAGCGCTCTCGCCGCCCTCGAATTAAGGAAAATTTGGGCGCCCCCGATGGGCCCAGGCGGCGCGGCAAAGAAAAGCGGAGCTGAAGTAAACGGTGGCCTCAACAGCGAGTCGGTCTTCACGGCGAGGTTGGCCCGGTATCCCGTCGAGCGATTCGATAAAGGCGTGGCACGGGGTCGGCGCCGGCGCGCTCGGCTACGGCGACGGTGACCGCACTGCCGTCTGCATGCCCGGGTAGAGACCTGCCAACGACAGGTGGGTGCGGCCCGGGCGCCGGGGAGTCGGGCAGCGCCTCCTCACAACCGTCGTATCCGGAGCTGATGCTCCCTTGGTATCTACGTTGGTCCTACACCTAAGCAAGTACGCGCACGAGCGCAGTCACCGTCTGCGTCGTATTATCCCACCCCGGTCAAGACTTGACACGCGCGTCGAACACGCTCGTGTACGCCGCTAGTGCCCGGCGGCGCGCTTCGCCGTGCTCGACGACCGGTTCGGGATAGTCCCGCCCTAAGCGAAACCCGCGGGCTTGCGCGGCGAGCGGCGCGAGCGTCCACGGCGCGTGCAGCGCGTCCCCTTCGAGATCCGCAAGCTCGGGCACCATGCTGCGAATGAAGGCGCCGCTCGGATCGAATTTTTTACTTTGCAACACCGGATTGAAGATGCGGAAGTACGGCGCCGCATCGGTCCCGGTCGACGCCGACCATTGCCAGCCGCCGTTGTTGGCCGCCTTGTCGCCGTCGACGAGATGTTGCTCGAAGTAGCAAGGAAGGACGCAACGATCATGCGCAAGCGGTTGTGCATCCAGCCGTAGGTGTTGATCTGCCGCATGGCGGCGTCGACGATCGGATAGCCGGTCAGCCCCCGTGCCCACGCTTCCCAATCGTGCTTCGAATCGCGGTAGGCGATCCGCTGCGCGCGCTGGTCGAACGGCTCGCGCGCGACGCGGGGAAAATGCGCGAGAATCTGCTGGTAGAAATCGCGCCAAATGAGTTCGCCGACCCACGTCTCGCTGCCGCTGCGCCCGGCGGCTTGCCCACGCTGCATCTCCTCCGCGCGCGCGATGCAGGTCCGAATGCCGATCGTACCCGCGCGAAGGTGCGGCGAGAGGTGCGACGTACCGGCCGCCGCCGGAAAGTCGCGCATTTTGGCATAGTCGGCGATGCGTTCACGCAGAAATGTATCGAGGACATCGCGCGCTTGCTTCTCGCCGGCACGCGGGAGGTTGGGCGGTCGCAACCGGCCGTAAGCCGCCGGCGCGGGAACCTCGCGCGTTTCGCCGATCGCCTCGCGTGCCGCAAACTTGTGCTGCGCCGCGGCGGACGATTCGATCGGAGGCCGCGGATCGTTTGCGCGACGCTCGAGCCAACGCCGCATGTACGGCGTAAAGACGGTATACGGAGTCCCATCCGCCTTGAGCACCTCGTCCTCACCGTAGTAGACATGATCCGTGCACGTCTGGGCGCTCATCCCGACGGCACGTGCCGCCGCAGCGACGCGCCGGTCGCGCTCCACCGCCGCCGGTTCGTAGTCGACGTTGTAGTACAGGACGCCGGCGTCAACGCGTTCGGCCAGGCTCAAGAGTTGCTGGGCAGCATCGCCTTCGAGCAGCGCCAGATCGCTGCCCCTCGCGCGCAGGGCCGCCCGCAATTCGGCCAGCGCCTCGAAGAAGAACGCGACGATCGCGTCGCTGACGTTTGCAGCCGCGCAACAGCGCTGGGTCCAGCACGAACGCGCAGACGATGCGGTCGCTCGTGCGCGCCGCACGCCCGAGCGCGACATGGTCGTTCAGCCGGAGATCGCGCCGAAACCAGACGAGAGCCGTGCGCGCCGAGGTCGCCATGCAGCGCCGTTGCAAGCGCGGAGTTCGGCTTCCTCGCGGGGAAGCGTTCGCTCTTCGCGAAACGTGGCCGCGTGCAGTTGGCGCTCTCTGAACTTGCGCTTCCGCTGGTCCACCCGTTCGCGATCTCGCGGGGCTCCGAGACGACGGCGCGCTCGCTCGTCGGCCGGTTGCATTGGAACGGCGCCGAAGGTTTGGGGGAATGTGCGCCGTCGTCGCGCTACGCCGAAAGCGTCGAGAGCATCCGTAACTACTTTGAGACGCACCCCGTGCGCGGCGACGATCCGTACGCGCTCGAAGCCATGTTGGCGGATCTGCCGCCGGGACCACGCTGCCTGCTCGACATCGCGCTCCACGACCTGATCGGCAAAGACCTCGAACGGCCCCTGTGGCGGTTGTTCGGCCTCGACCCGTCGCGAACGCCGACGACTTCATTTACGATCGGCATCGACACGCCCGACGTCATGCTCGCGAAGCTCGACGAAATCCGCGAGCATCCGGTCATCAAAGTGAAGTTGGGGTTCCGCGATGATATTGAAGTGCTCGCAGCGATCCGGGCGCGCTACACCGGGACCTTGCGGGTCGACGCGAATGAAGGCTGGACGCCCGAAGAAACGGTCGCCAAACTCGCGCAGTTGGCAAAGGCGGACGTCGAGTTCTGCGAGCAGCCGATCCCGGCAGGCACACCGGAACGACTACGCTGGATCCGCGAACGTTCGCGCGTGCCGTTGGTCACCGATGAAGATTCACGCGACGCAAGGGACCTACTGGCGCTGGCGGGGTGCGTCGACGGCGTCAACGTCAAACTCGTGAAGTGCGGCGGCATCCGCGCCGCGCTGGCGATGATCCACACGGCTCGCGCGCTCGGGCTGCGCATCATGCTCGGCTGCATGGTCGAGAGCGCGATCCTGACGACCGCCGCCGCGCACCTTTCACCGCTGGTCGACTGGGCCGACCTCGACGGACCGTTCCTTACCGCGGACGACCCATTTGCGGGCGTCGCGTACGAGCATGGCAAACTCGTGCTCCCCGGCGGCCCGGGACTCGGGGTCGTCGAGCGCACCAGCGCGGCGGCGTGACGGCAGCGGTTGCGGCTCGCGCGCCCGCGCTGCGCCGATACGCCATCTTGGCCCCCGGCCTGTTCGCGTCGCGCAGCGCGAAGACGGCCCACGGCGTCATTGCCTATGCGCGCGATCGAACGGTCGCGGTCATCGACCCGTCGCGTGCCGGCGAGCGGGTGTGCGACGCCGTGCCGTACTTGCGCAGCGACGCACCGATCGTCCGCGACCTCGACCAGGCGCTGCGTTACCAGCCGACGGCGCTCTTGATCGGGGTCGCGCCGGCCGGCGGTGCCCTGCCGCCCGCGTGGCGCGCCGCGATCCTGCAGGCGCTCGACGCGAACCTGGAAGTCGTCAGCGGGCTGCACGAGGTTCTGGGCGAGGACGCCGAGTTCGCCGCGGCCGCGCGGCGCGGGGGCGGATCCATTTGGGACGTCCGCGTTCCGCCCCCGCCGCGTTTATTCACCAGTAAAGCAAACGACGTTGCCGCGCACGTGGCGCTCTTCGTCGGCAGCGATTGCGCGGTCGGCAAGATGACCGCAGCACTGGAGTTGACGGCGGCCGCCCGCGCGCGCGGGCGTCGCGCCGAATTCGTCGCAACCGGGCAGACGGGGATCATGATCGCCGGCCGCGGCATCGCCATAGACCGGGTCATCGCCGACTTTGCCAGCGGTGCCGTCGAGCAACTCGTGCTCGAAAGCGCGCCCGATGCGGAGATCCTGTTCGTCGAAGGTCAGGGCGGCATCAATCATGCCGCCTTCGCACCGGTCACCCTCGCGCTGTTGTACGGGTGCGCGCCCGATGCCCTGATCCTCGTCCATCTCGTGACGCGGGAGCACATCGAGGACTTCGGGACGCCGGTGCTGCCGCTCGCTCAATTGGTGATCCTCTACGAGCGACTCTGCGAGACAGTCAAGCCGGCCAAGGTCTGCGGGATCGCGCTCAACACGCATGGGCTCGACGATGCGCAGGCTCGCCGGGCGATCGATGAGGCCCGCAAGCAAACGGGCTTGCCCTGCGACGACGTCGTGCGCTACGGCGCAGATGCGTTCTACGAGGCCATTGTGCCGGCGCTCGCCCACAAGGGTGTGCCGCTGCGATGAACCCGGCGCAGCGCGTGCGCCGGCTGGCCGCGTTTGCTGCCGCGCTGATCGTGTGCGCCGGTTGCGCGCGCGTCGGCGGCGGCAGCGCCGGTTCGGGCGGCCGTCACCCGTGGACGGTGCCCGGTCACGTACGCATGGGCAGTCCCGATGAGCCCGACAACCTCAACCCGATGTTCGCGCACACGGCCGCGACGGACGACGTGGACGCGTTCATCTTTGCCCCGCTCTTCCGCTACGATCCCAAGGGCAACCTCGTCCCGGAACTGGCGACCGAAGTGCCGACGTACGCGAACGGCGGCATATCGCGCGACTCCAAAACGATCGTGCTGCATTTCCGGCACGGCGTGCGCTGGTCCGACGGCGTTGCGCTGACGGCGCGCGATCTTCGCTTCACCTGGCGGGCCGTAATGAATAAGCGCAACAACACGAAAAGCACGTTCGGTTGGGACGACATCACCGCGATCGACGTGCCCCGCGACGATGTCGCGATCGTGCATCTCGCGCGGCCCAACGCCGACGTTATGGGCAGCTTCGGCGGCGGCGGCGGAAGCGCGTATCCGCCGCTGCCCGAACATCTGCTCGGCAAGTTGCCGGACCTCAACCATGCCGCCTTCAACGCGCACCCGGTTTCGAGCGGTCCCTGGCTGCTCGCCACGTGGAATCATGGCGCGTCCCTGGTCTTCGCGCCGAATCCGTTCTATTGGCGCGGGCCGCCGAAGCTGCGCGGATTGGAGTACGACATCGTCCCCAATCCCGACACGCTGATCACCGAGCTGCGCACGCACGAGATCGACTTGATCGACGGCGTACCGGAGGAAGTCGTGGCGCAGCTGGAGGGCACTCCAGGGGTGCGCGTCGTCAAGTCTTTGCTCGCGAATTGGCGCCATCTGGGCATCAACTGCGGGAAGCCGCCGCTCGACGACGTGCGCGTGCGCCGTGCCGTTGCCGAAGCCGTGGATTGGGACCGCATCAATCGCACCGTATATCACGGCCTCAACCTGCGAGCGCACACCGACATCCCGCCCGACTCCTGGGCCGCTCCCATCGTGCCGTTGTACCCGCACGATCCCGCCGCAGCGCGCGCCCTGCTCGATGCAGCCGGCTGGAACACGGCTGGTGCCGAGATCCGTCGCAAGCGCGGCACTCCGCTCGAGCTTACCGTCGAAGCTACGAACAAACCGGGCAATGCCGACGCCGAGGTGCAGATGCAGCAAGACCTGCGTGCCGTCGGCATCAAGCTTACGGTGAAAAATTATCCGGCAAGTCTGCTGTTCGCCCAGGATGGTCCGTTGTATACGGGCCGCTACGATATCGAGTGGTCGATCGATACGGCGGGTCCAGATCCCGATAACGAGGCTCTCTGGAGTGGCGACTTCATTCCGCCGCACGGGGCGAACACCAGCTTCCTGCGCGATCCGATCATCACCCGTGCGTCGGCCCAGGCGGTTCGCACGTTCGACCGTTCGCAACGTAAGGTGCTGTACCAAATCGAGGAAACGCGCATTCACCAGCTTGTTCCCGCCGTGTTCGTCTATTGGGAAACCGGCGTCGCCGCCTACAACGACGATTTACGCGGGTATCGCCCGGCCGAATACATCACCAATAACTGGAACTCGTGGGAATGGAGCATTTGAAGCCCGCGCTGCACCGGGGCAAACCGTGCCGGCCTGGATGTTCTGCATGCTAAGTCTGGCGCGACCGCAGGTGGGAGAGGAGCTACTGGTTCGCGTGGGGCCGACTCGTGAGGCCGTCGTCTCATGGAATACGCGCGAACTCGAGGGCGCGATCGAACTGCGGGTGAATGCCGGCGATGGGCGCACGTCGGCGTGGCTGCCCTATGTACGGTTCGAGGCCGACGCGCGACAATCAGGCAGTGCCCGCGACAGCTTCGTTCGCATCGACACCGACATCGTGCGGGCCGACGTCGACCTGGTGACGATCGGCGTGCGGTCAACAGGTTCGCTCGACGCGCTCTTCGTCAGCACGCCCGATTATGGCGCGCCGTCGCCGATCGTCGCGCTGCCGGCGGTCGCACTCGACGTGCCACCCTATGCGCAATACGATTCGAAGCATCCCGACGAGCGGGGCTGGTGCGCGCCGACGGCGCTCGCGATGCTGCTGGCGTACCGCGATTATCCCCTGGACGTGCCCGTCGTGGCGCGCGAGGTCTTCGACGCACGCTATGGCGGAACCGGGAACTGGGCCTTCAACGTCGCCTTCGCCGGCACGCTCGGTTTTCGGGCAGCGGTCGTGCACCTGCGCGACCTTGGGCACGCGCACGCTTTTCTGGCGGACGACATTCCGCTCGCGCTGTCGATTGCGTGGCGCGACGGCCTGCCGGGCGCACCGCTAGCGCATAGCCAGGGACACCTCGTCGTGCTGCGCGGCATCGACGCACAAGGCGATGCGCTCGTCAACGATCCGGCCGCGCCGTCGGTGATGATGACCTACCCGCGTCGCGCCTTCCAGGACGCGTGGCTCGCGCACGGCGGCATCGCGCTTGCCGTCGTGCCGGCGCCGCTCGAGAGCACGTTGCTGCGCCTGGCCAACGGGTGAGCGCGCGCTCCGTTCAACCGGCGCAGCGGATCACGAACGCCGGCGAACCCCGCTCGGGACTGAGCAGCGATGCCGCGGACACGGGGCCATCGCTTCATCCGCCGCTGCACATCGTGCTGGTCGAACCGCAGATCCCCCCCAACACGGGCAACGTCGCGCGCTTGTGCGCCGCGACCGGTTGCCGCTTGCACCTGGTCGAACCGCTCGGGTTCTCCATCGACGATCGCGAACTCAAACGTGCGGGGCTCGACTACTGGGGCGCGCTCGAGGTCGTGCTGCACCGCTCGCTCGACGCGTTTGCGACGGCGTGGGAGGCACCGCTCTGGCTGTTTTCGACACGAGCGGAACCTTCGTATCTCGAGGCCCCCTACGCGCACGGCGACGGACTCGTCTTCGGTAAAGAAACCGCCGGCCTGCCGCAGACTCTGCTCGAGGCGATGCCGGATCGAGGGCTGCGCATTCCGCTGCGCGTGGGCGCCGTGCGCAGCCTCAACTTGTCGACCTGCGTCGGAATCGCAACGTATGCCGCGCTCGCAAAGCTCGGCTTCCCCGGCCTCGCTTGAAGCGGCCTTCGCGGCGCGCGCCGCGAGGGTCATCGCCTGCGAACGCTGTCCCGAATTGCGCGCCTACTGCGCGCGCATCGCGATGGAGAAAAAGCGCGAACATCGCGACGCCGACTATTGGGGTCGTCCGGTGCCGGCCTTCGGCGATCCGCGCGCTCGCGTACTGCTGGTGGGGCTCGCGCCGGGCGCACACGGCTCCAACCGCACCGGCCGGCCGTTCACGGGCGACGCGTCGGGCGAATGGCTCTACCGCGCGCTCTACCGGGCCGGTTTCGCGAACCAGCCGACCGCGCGTGACCGCGGCGACGGCCTGGAACTTCGTGACGCGTTAGTCACGGCCGCGCTACGCTGCGCGCCGCCCAAGAACAAGCCGACGCCGACGCAACTGCTGCGCTGTTTTCCGTACCTCCTCGACGAGCTGTCGGCGCTTGAAAGTCTGCGCGTCGTCATTGGGCTGGGAGCGATCGGCTGGCGCGCCGGCGCTTCGGCGTTGCGGGCCGCCGGATACGCTTTCGAAGGCCGTCCTCTTTTCGCGCATGGCGCGGAAGCGCTTGCCCGTGGAGGCTCCCGTCCGAGCGTGACCCTCTTAGCTTCGTACCATCCCAGCCGGCAAAACACGAACACCGGCGTGTTGAGTGAAGTGATGCTCGATGCGGTCTTCGCGCGCGCTTCCGAACTCGTCACGCCTGCCTGAGCGACGGTCAAGCTGGGTTTCGACGACGGCATTGGCACGATAACCACTCACCAACGTAATCGATATCGGACGCCGCCACGAGGCGCTAGAAGGGGCTACCAGTCCAGATGTTTTTCCATAACAAGAAGTTACAATATACCGTGCACGTCGACGCACCCAATCCCGCCTTCGCGAAAATGTGCCTTGAGCAGTTCGGTGGCCCGAACGGTGAACTCGCCGCTGCCATGCGCTATTTCACGCAAGCTTGGGCGGAGAGCGATCTGCCGCGGCGCGACATGCTGCTCGACATTGCCACCGAAGAACTCTCGCATCTCGAAATGATATCGCAGATCATCGGCGGCCTGCTCAAAGGTACCAAGACCGCGATGATCGACGAACTCGAGGGAGGTTACCTCGGTGATTTTCTCGAGGGCAAGGGCGGCGACTACGAGAAGGCGGCGTGGGATTCGGGCACGGTTCTACTCGCAGGCGGCGGCGGTGCACGATTGACGGACTCGATGGGAGCGCCCTGGACGGCGGCTTACATCGACACGATCGGCCACCCGCTCGCCGACCTGCGTTCGGACATCGCCGCAGAGGCACGAGCTAAAGCGCTGTACGACCGTCTCCTCAAACTCTGTCCCGATGCCGGCGCCAAAGATGCGCTGACGTTCTTGATGACGCGCGAAGTCGCGCACCAAAAGATGTTCGAGTCGGCCCTCGCCGCCATTCCGAACAACTTCCCCTCGAGCAACTATCCGCCCGACGAACGCTTCACGCACGCCTACTTCAATGAGTCGACCGACGGACAAGCGTCCGACAAAGGCTACGACATGGTCAGCGCCCAGGGCCTTTGGGAGTTTCAAAAGTCCGAAGCCAAGGCCGGCGGCAACGAACCCGACCTCCCCGATCCCAAGCCGTCGGTCGCCAGTTCGATGATCCAGCAGCGGATCGATGAAGCGTTACGTCAAACAAGCCGCGTCTCGCAAGGTGAGATCGACGGCAGCAAACCGGCGGTCGGCGTCAAGGCCAAGTAACAACACGGCGTTATAAGAATGGACGAACCGGGCGACCCGCTTCACGCGGGTCGCTTTCTTTCTGCCATGCTGCTGCCGCTACGTGCCCGCTCCCCCGGCCCCGAGATGGTACACGTACTTGATGATGAAGCGCTGGACGGTCGTGTACGACGCCGGGCTGCCGTACTCGACGTAGAGTTGGCTTTGGTTGCGAAAACGCCGATGGTACGAGACCGCCAAGTCTTCGCCCGCCGGCGCGAAACCGCCGGTACCGCTGATCTCGCGTAAACTCAGCGCTAGCTCACTGTCGTTGCCGAGGACGCGCGTCACTGCCAAGCGACGCAGCCACTGCGAGGCGCTCACTCCTGCAAACGCATGCTCCAGCGTGCCGCCGTACTCGGCGGTTACGCTATAACCGCGATGAAAGCTTCGCGTCGTCGAGACTGTCGCCGCAACGGTGCTCCACGGCGGCTGGTAGCGCGATGACTCCGACGACGATTCGTACCGGACGCCGAGCGGCGTCGACGTGAACGTGTAGGTCCGTGAGCCGTTACCGCTCGTGTCGATGGCGACGGTCACTTCGTCATCGAGACCATAGCCGACGTCATTGACCGTTTGCGTCGCCGTGAGTGGTTCGCCACGCTGGTCGCAGATGAATCCGACATACAGATTTTTATCGTCATAGAGCAATAAAGCCGTGGTCGCCGAGCGCGCGGGTCCGTGCGTCGTAAAATTGGCGAAGTCGGTGGCGCGCAGCGCCGTCCGCATTACCGTCCGGAAGCGCTCTTGTTTCGGGGTTACGTCGTTGCGTTCGTTGGGCAGTCAGCCCCGAGACGCACGGCGCAATCCCAATTCACCGAGCAGCGCATCGGGTACCGCGGACGGCGCATCCATCATCAAGTCGCGAAACGCTTGCGTCTTCGGAAAGGCGATGACGTCGCGGATCGAGGTCTCGCCGCACGCGAGCATGGCCAGCCGGTCGATGCCCCAGGCCATGCCGCCGTGCGGCGGTGCGCCGAAACGCAACGCTTCCATGAAAAATCCAAAGCGCGTTTCGATCTCCGCCCGGGTATGGCCGAGAATCTCAAAGACCTTTCGCTGCAAGGCGACGTCGTGGATACGGATCGAGCCGCTGCCGAGTTCGACACCGTTGAGCACGAGGTCGTAGTGTTGCGCACGCACGGACAGCGGATCGGTATCGATCAACCCTTCCTGTCCCGGCGCGGGGGCGGTAAACGGATGATGCGTGAAGACGATCGCGCCCGAATCGGGATCGTGCTCGAACAGCGGAAAGCCGACGACCCAGCAAAATGCGAAGGCCGCGGGGTCACGCAATCCCAGGCGCTCGCCGACGTGCAAGCGCAAGCGGCCCGCGATGTCGCTCGCCGCCGCCCGCGGCCCTGCAACGAGCAGCAAGGCGTCGCCGTCTTGGGCTTCGGCAAGTTCGCGGACGGCATGGACGGTCGCATCGTCGAGCAGGCGCGCAATGGACGACTTCCAGCCGTCGCCCGAAAACGACACCCAGACCAAGCCCCCAGCGCCGAAACCCTTGGCGGCCTCGGTGAGCCCGTCGAAGTCGCGGCGAGACAACGCCGCACCACCGGGATACCGCACGGCGACGATGCGGCTGTGCGGAGCGCGCGCGTGTTCGGCCAAAAAGGCAATCGGCGTTTGCGCAAAGGTGCCGGCGACATCGACCAGCGGCAGCCCGAAGCGCAGATCCGGCTTATCACTGCCGTAGTCGCGCAAGGCCTGGGCGTGGGTCAGTCGCGGTAAGGGACGTGCCGGCTCAATGCCGAGCGCCCGTCGCCAGACGTACGCGATGCAGTCTTCCATCAACGCCATAACGTCGTCTTCGGTGACGAACGACAGCTCGACGTCGAGCTGTGTGAACTCCGGCTGACGGTCGGCGCGCGAGTCTTCGTCGCGAAAACACCGCGCGATCTGCATGTAACGGCCGATGCCGCCGATCATCAGGAGCTGTTTGAGCATCTGCGGCGACTGCGGCAGCGCGTAAAAGTCGCCGGGGTACAGCCGGCTCGGCACCAGATACTCGCGCGCGCCTTCGGGCGTCGACTTGATCAAAGCAGGCGTCTCGACTTCGAGAAAATCACGTTCGTCGAAAAAGTCGCGCATCGCCTTGACCAGTTTGTGGCGAATCGTTAAATTGCGCTGCAAGCGTGGCCGGCGCAGGTCGAGGTAGCGGTATTTCAACCGCAACGACTCGTCGACGTCGGCATCCACGTTGACCGGAAACGGCGGCGTTTCCGAGCGCGCCAATACGGAGACGTCGTCGGCCGCGAGTTCGACGTCGCCGGTCGCCAATTTCGGATTCTCCGTCCCCGGCGGCCGGATGCGAACGGTTCCCGTCACCGCGATGACGTCTTCGTTGCGCAGGGATTGCGCCACGTCGAACGCGGAGGCCACCGCAGGATCGAACACGCTCTGCGTGATGCCGTCCCGGTCGCGCACGTCGATGAATACGAGACCGCCGTGATCGCGCCGGCGGTGCACCCAACCGCGCAACTCGATCCGGGCGCCGACCTCCTGGGGGCTCAGCCCGCCGCACGATACGCGAAGGACCTCAGCCACGTTCGCGTGCCAGTGCGGCGGTGACGCCGTTCAAGTAATGGTACTGCAACACCAGCTCGCGCGCTAGGCCGCGCTTAGCCGCTGCCGCCCGTTCAAGCCGGTTGACCAGAGCCGGAGTGCGGCGCAGCACGGCGTGCAGGCTGAGCGACAGCGGCGTCATGCCCAGGCGCGCCCGCACGGTGAAATGCGGATGTTTGCGATAAAAGCGGACGGTCGAGCGGCCGGCCAAGGTCATCTTCGACTTCTGTTCGTCGTAGGGAACGGGGTGCCAGTGATAGTTGACCGCACGCGGTTGGTAGAAAAGCGTCACGCCGGCGTGC
This sequence comes from Candidatus Nyctobacter psychrophilus, assembly GCA_014305025.1. GTDB lineage: Bacteria > Vulcanimicrobiota > Vulcanimicrobiia > Vulcanimicrobiales > Vulcanimicrobiaceae > Nyctobacter > Nyctobacter psychrophilus. The sequence goes on from JACRTY010000001.1 coordinate 73,283, forward strand.
GCCAGGCGGTACCCGAGTTCGAGGTCTTCGTGTCCGTAACCGGTGAACGATTCATCGAAGCATCCGACGCGCTCGAGATCGCGCTTACGCACCGACGCGTTGCCGGTGAGGAAGTACAACCACGACAGCCGCTTGCGCGACGGCGGATGCAGCGGACGGCGCTGCGCCGGGTGATCGCGCAAGCGCTCGTACTCTGCAAACGACCCGACTTGCAGCTCCATGCCGACGACGGCGAGGTCGCCGTCTGCGCGGTGACGTGCCAGATGGTGCCGCAGGAGGTCCGGCGCAGCGATGATGTCGGCGTCGGTGAAGAGCACGAGGTCACCGCGCGCGGCCGCGATTCCGGCGTTGCGCGCCGCCGCCCGGCCCGCGTACGCGCCGGGCAGATGGCGCACGCGCACGTCCGTGCGAGCCACGGTGGCCAGGTAGTCGGCCGTTCCGTCATTCGAATTGGAATCGGCCACGACGATGTCGTACCGCTGCGCGCTCACATCTTGACGCAGCAGCGAAGGTATCACCTCGCGCAACGTTTCGAGGCGGTTGTACGTCGGGATGACGACGGTCAGCTCGGGGTCGCTCAACGGTAAGCCTCTAGCGTTTACGGTCGGATGTGGCGGATTCGTTCAGGAGTTCACCGACCGCGGCGACGATCGCCGCCCGCGACGCGGCCAGGCCGGCCGCGGCATCGCTCGCCGGTTTGCGCAGGCACACCGAGGGCACGCGATACGGCGACCACTCTTGCGAGCTGAGGTGAAAGTAGCGGTGTTCGAACAGAACCACCGTCGGCCTGCGAACGGCGCTTGCAACGTGCGTTGCCCCGGTGTCCACCGTCAGCACGAGCCGGCTCTTTTCAAAAACCGCAGCCCAGCGAGCAAACGCGAGTTCCCCGGCCAGCGCATCGACAACACCGGTTTCGCGGAGTTCCAACGCCGCGGCGCGGGCGTCATCGCCGTACGTCACCACGATCGGACAACCGAAGCGGCGCAACTCCGCCACGAGTAGCCGCACGCTCGCGAACGTGCTCCCCTGACAAAACCAACGCTTGGCCAAGTGCACGGTGATGCCGCCTGCCGGCACTGCGGCGACGGCGGCACGATCCTCGTCGTCGATCGGCAGGAGGAGGTCATGCGCCGTCTTCGTTCCGCCGGCCAAGCGCACGAGATCCAACACTTGGTCGACTTCATGCCGCACGGGGCGAGACGGGTCGCGCTCCGATAAGTCGGGATCGGCCTCCGAGATGCCGAGCCGCGACAGATACAAACGCGCGCTTAGCCGCGCCAGCCGGCGGCGCACGTACGTGTAGCCGACTCGCACCGGCGCTCGGCTCGCACCGACCAGCCGGAAGTCGGCCGTGCGCGGCGCAAGGGCAATCGCAACGTCACAACGCCCGCGAAAACGGCGCCCCATCGTGGCGGGAATCTCATCAGTCGCGATGACGGCATCCAAGTCGGGGTTGCGCTCCACGACGACGGCGTTGTAGCGGCTGCACACGATGGTAACGTGCGCGTTCGGCCACGAACGCCGAACCGACGCGATCGCGGGCGTGGACAGCACGAGATCGCCGACGCGATCGAGCCGCGTCAGTAGGATGTTCACCGAGTTCGCGCCTGCGCAAGTTCTTCGAAGTACGTCTCGCGTTCGAGCGCTCGCGCGGCACGCAGTTGCCGGCCGTCGAGGACCCGCTCGGGCTCGGCCGTGCCGATGCGCTGTTCCAAACGGTGCATCGTACCGAGCCCGCGAAGCACACGGTGGAACGCGAACTGAAGCGGGTCTTCGCCGGTGGCTAAACGGACGCGCCAGGTCGGGTGCATGCGGCGCAGCTGCACCGCAGTTCGCGCCTGCGCGCGCGCGCGGCGCAGCATGCCGGCAATGTCGCCGCTTCGTGCTCGGGGTTTATAATGAAAGGCGACGGCGTACCGGTCGAACACCGCGCGCACCCCAGCGGCGCGCAGCCGCAGCCCCAGTTCAATATCTTCCCACCCATATTCGTGGAACGCCTCGCTGAAGTTTCCGACGCGTCGCAGAGTCTCAAGCGGTAGCGACACGTTCGACGTCCAGAAGAAATTGCCCGAATAGTTCGCTATCGTCCACGTCGGCGCCGGCAAGCGCTCGAAGCTTTGCGTATTGATTACCGCGCCGCGCACGATGGCGTCCGGCGCGCGCCGGTGCGACGTCAGATGCGCTGCGACGAACGCCGGAATCGGCAACACATCGTCGTCAATGAAGATGATTCGCTCGCCGCGCGCGCGCGCGATGCCGGTGTTGCGTGCTCGCGCAAGCCCCGCGTTGGATTGCGTGACGACCGTAAACGTGCACGTCGCCCGCTTTCGCGCCGCCTCGATCACGCGCGGCGTGTCGTCCACTGAACCGTCATCGACCAGAACGACCTCGTACGCATCGCTCGGAAACGTCTGTTCGAAGCACGCGTCGAGCACCCGGCCGAGCAAATGCGCGCGATTATAGGTACAGAGCTGTATCGTCGCGCGCAACGGCTGCATCAGGCAGGCGGCGGCACGCTGCGCGCCGCCGGGATTGTCGATGAACCGCTGACGCGTTCCGGCTCTCGCGCGAGCAGCGCCTCGAGCGCCGTCACGACGCGCAAGGGGTCGAGCGCCTCGACGCACGCAAAGTTCGGACATGTCTCCTTGCGGTGCGAAGGCGGGCAGTCATACGTCCCGCGCAGCACCGCCGTACGGGGACCCAGCGGTGCCCAGCGCGACGGCTCGTCCGAGCGCAGCGCGAACAGTCCGAGGGTCGGCGCCCCGACGGCGGCGGCAACGTGCATCGGTCCCGAGTCCATCGCGACGACCGCTCGCGCGCCCGCGGCCAATGCGGCGAACTCGCGCAGCGACGTGCGTCCCGCCAGCGACACGGCGCCGCCGAGCGCCGCGACGCGCTCACCGATGACGCGGTCGCCGGCGCTTCCGCTCACGACAACCGTCGTACCGGCGGCCCGGCCGAGTTCGCGCGCTAGCGCTCCAAGCGTGTTTATGGGCCAGCGCTCGCGCACTGCGGAAATACCGCGGGTCGGGTGCAGGACGACGTACGGGGGGGCGACGCCCATCGTTTCAAGGGTGCGGCTCAGCGAGGCACGGGCCTCATCGTCGACGCAAAAGACCGGCCTCGCATCGCTCACGTCGCACTCGAGCGCACGCGCGAAGTCGAGCAAAATTTGCGTCCAATGCGTCGTGCGGTCGCCGATTTCACTGCGCACGACCACTCGCCGCGTGAAGAAGTGCGAGTACAGGCGGCGCGCTTGACCGACGCGCGCCGGAATGCGCGCCATGAACGGCAGCGCGGCACTTCGCAGAGAAGCCCACGTCACGACGGCGGCCTCGAAGCGGCGCGCCGCAGTCCGGGCTATGTCGTCCGCGAACGATGCGGATGTCGTCCATACATCGGCGAGGTCGGGATCGTGCGCGAGCACCTCGCGGTGCGCCGGCGTCGTCAGCGCGACAACTTCGCCGTAGCGCGCGCGTAGCGCCCGCATCACCGGCGTGGCCAGCAGCACGTCGCCGATCCCCCCGCCGGTGCACATGACAAGTGCGCTCACGCGACGGCCATGCACCGCGGCGGCAGCACGGCGCGCACGTCGGCAGCCAACCGTTGCGCGAGCGCATCGGCGTCGCGCGTTGGATCGAGCACGTGGGCGCGAGCGGGCGAGGTCCAGGGCCGCCAGCGGGCGATATCGCGTACAGTCGCGGAATGCGGGACAAAGCAATCGACGCATGGCACGCCGGTGAAACCGGCGACGTGGGCCGCCCCGCTATCGGGCGTGACGACGGCGCGGGCTCCTGCGATGCGCGCCTTCCAGGTTGCGGTGTCAAGATTCGACGCCGCAACCATTCCTGCGGCGTGCGCGACGGACTGAGTGAGCGCCGGCTCGTCACCGAGGAATAACACCGAGTGTCCGCTGCGCATGAGTTCGCGCGCAAGCGCTGCATACGCGGCCTCACTCAAGCCGAAGTGCGCGTGTTTACGCGACACTTGCAGCACGACGCAGCCATTGCATTCTACCGGTCCGTCGAGGATCACCCGGCGCAACCGCATGACATCACGCGTCGGCCGCGGCTCCACGTGCAAGCCCTCACCGAGCGCAAAGAGAATCGCGGCTTCGTGGTCGCGAGCCCGCCAGGCCGATGCTTCGCGGACTAGCGCGCGCGTCAGTAACGTGCGCACGCGCATGCTCTTGAGCGGTTTCTCCCAGCCGTTGATAAAGCCGACGCGCTTCTTAATTCCGGCGTCGCGCGCGAACGTATAAGCGTCGATCTCTTCGGACGCGATGAGCGCGACGTCGTAGCCGATTGCGCGCGCCTCCGCGAGTGCGGTTCGGCGGGTCGTCGGCGTCGAGCCGTGGTCCGGCCAGGGAATGCGTTCGAGCACGTGGACGTGCGCAAAGGCGTCGCGAGCGAAGATTTGCGCGTTGCCCGGGCCCAACACCGCGCCCAGCGTGTGTCCCGCGGCGTGGAGCGCCGCCACGAGCGGCGCGCACGCCAGCGCATCGCCGATGCCGTCATTGCGCACCAGCAGAATCTTCATGCCGTCGTTCGCAAGGCGCGGCGCAAGGTGCTCGTGTAGGCCCCGTCGAGAAACTGCGCGCGCGCCAGCGCGCGCAAGGCGTTGGGCACCCGTTCGTTCATCGCAACCGCACGATAGGCACGCAGCGACCACGTCGGCGCGAGGACGCTGGAGCGCAGCAGATTCGGCCCGTATGCCCCAGTGGCCAGTCTTGTGCGCAGGCTGCGATCCTTGCGCAGCAGGCGAGCCGCCATGCGCGCGCGTTCGACGGCTTTCGCGTGGACGACGTCGAGCGTCTCACTGTGCGGTGGTTTGACGTGCCACAGGTAGGCGTCCCAGGCAAAGGCGCGGCGCACGTCATGGCGCCGCAGCCGCAGGCCGAGTTCGGTGTCTTCCCAACCGTAGAGGTTGAAGGTTTCATCGAACGCGCCGACCGCGACGAGCGCGGACCGCGGCACCGATACGTTGCACGTGCAGAAAAATGCGCGCGAATAGTTGGCGTACCTGGGCGTCGGCCGCGCGTCGTAACTCGGCACGTTGACGATCGGGCCCGACACCGCCGCCAGGAACGGCTCGCGGTGCGCCGCATGGTGAGCCGCGAGAAATCCCCCAGGCAGCCACACGTCGTCGTCGACGAAGACTGTCACCACGCCGCTCGAGGCCGCGATGCCCGCGTTGCGGGCCGCGGCACGATTGGGTTGCACCACGCGCACGACCCGCAAGGGGTACCGTTCCGCCGCCTTCCGCTCGTCGAGCAGCGCCGGCGTTGCATCGCTCGACCCGTTGTCGACCACGACCACTTCGAAATCCGGCGCTTCGCGCTGCGCTTCGAGCGACGCGAGCGCGTGAGCCAGAAATGGGGCGCGATCTTTCGTCGCGATGATGACGCTTAGCCGCACGCCTGTCCCTCGAGCAACGAGCGGGCCATGCGTTCGGCCGCTCCCGCATGCGCAGCGTACAACGCTCGTAGTGTCGGCGATGCCTCGGCGCGCGCGGGTGCATCGTCGGCATACGCGAGCATCCGGCGCGCGACTTCGCCCGGCATCAAGGTGCCGCGCAACTCCGGCATCAGCATGCAGCCGGCGTCGATGTTCGGCTGAGCCGTCAGCGCGAAGCGCTTATCGACGCCAACGACGACCGCGCGCTTGAGCGGAAGTCCAACCACGGGCAGCCGGTCGAGATATTGCAGCGGGCCGTTGACGACCGCCACTTCCGGCGCATTGAGCGGCACGCATACCACGGCCGGTACGCCCAGGGCCGCAAGTTCGATGCATTTCGTGCCCGGCAAGGTGAGCGCCAACCGGGCGTGCCGTGCATGCCGCATCGCGTCGCGCACGACCGCAAATGGTTCGCCGTCATCATCGGCTCGGATAGCGAGGCCACCCGGCAGCGTAATCAGTCTGCCGCGCGCACCCCAGGCATTGCGATGTCCGCCGGCATTCAAGGCGCGAGCGAGTTCGGCATGCGTCGTAAACGGTGAGATTGCGAAAGCAATTGGTATATCGGGTCGCTGTTTGCGCATGTAAACCGCCGTCTGCAAAAAGAACGGTACCATGTTCGCGACTTCATTCTTGCGCGAGCCCGGTAACATGAGGATGCCGCCCGGCACGAGATCGTCACGCCCGTCGCTCGACGGGAACGTGCCGGCAGCCTCGGCGAGTGCGCCGTCGATGGCGAGGTTGCCCACGACGTTCACGTGCCCGGTAGGAACGCCGGCGGCCATCAATTGTCGCGCATTGCCGGCATCGAGCGCGTACGCGCATTCGAGTCTGCGCGCATAGCGCCGCGGCGCGAACTTGTAGGTTCGTAAGCGCGCGCGCAAACGCTTGCGCAAACGTGCCGCATGCAAGAGATCGCCCCCGAGATACTGGACGACGTCGACCGTTTCGGGCACGCCGGGCGTACGCCGGCCAAGCGCAAAAGCGACGTAGGCTCGCGGCGGGATAACGCGCACGCCGGGGAAGAGCCGAGCGGCGACGTCGGCTTCGCGTCCGGTCGCATAGTCGTCAGGCACGAAGAACAGGCTCACGTCGGTCTGCGGCGCGAGGCGCAGAAGCGCCGTGACGAGCGGCCGAACCCAGCCGGAGAACTCCCCGGGCCCATTACTAGAAATGGCAACGCGCAATGCTTAGGGACCGTAGCGACGGCGGATTTCGGCGATGAGGTCGGTCGTGCTTTTCCCGGATCGGTGTGGCGCAAGCGTGATGATGCCCCCGTGTTGCAATACGACGATGCGCTCGGGCAGATCTTCGACTCGATATTGGGCGCTCTTCACGTGGACGTCGGGGGCAATGCGGTCGAGCAGCACCTCGGGCGTCCGTTCGGCAAAACCGACGACGGCATCGACGCTGCGCAGGCCAGCGACGACAGCGGCCCGATCCTCGAACGGCACGAGCGGCCGCTCGGAGCCTTTGAGTTCGCGCACGGATGAATCGCTGTTGAGTCCAAGCAGCAAAGCATCGCCCTGCGTGCGGGCCCAGGCCAAATAGGCGACGTGGCCGGCATGGACGAGATCGAAGACGCCGTTGGTGAACACGACCCGCATGCCATGGGCGCGCAGATCGTCGCGCCAGCGGACGGCATCCTCGACGTCGAGAACCGGCGCCGCGTAGGATTGCGCCTCAGGCATCGGGCGCAACCAGATCGAGAATCTCTTGCGGCGAGGCGGTCGCCGTGCCGAGTTTTTCGACGACGGCGCCGGCTGCGAAATTCGCCAGTTGGACGGCGAGCGCGGCATCGGCACCGGCGGCCAGCGCGGCCGTCAGCACCGCGATCACCGTATCGCCTGCACCGCTCACGTCGAACACCGTGCGTGCGACCGAAGGAATGTGTAGCCGCTCGCCGGCTGCGCCGAAGAACGCCATGCCGCGTTCGCCGCGCGTCACGACGACGTAGCGGCAGTGCAGACTCTTGAGCAGCGCGTCACCGGCGCGGTCGAGACTCGCGTCATCGTCGACGGCGATGCCGGTGGCCTCCGCCGTCTCGACGGCGTTGGGCGCAACGCACGTCACCCCGGCGAAAAGCTCGATGTTCTTGGGTTTGGGGTCGGCGGTCACGACGACGGCACTGCCGGCGGCTTCGACCAGATCGCGCGAAAAGAGCCCCTTCGCATAGTCGGACAAGATCACGGCATCGGCGTCGCCGGCAAGCCTCGCGACGAGCGCACACATCCGCGCTCGGTCGCTGGGGGCGAGGGGCTTGGTCGATTCCCAGTCCGCGCGCACGACTTGCTGATTGTGCGCGACGATCCGGGTCTTGCGTGTCGTCGGGCGATCGTCCAGCGCGATCACGGCGCTGCACTCGACCCCTTGGGCATCGAAGAGCCCGAGCACACGACGGCCCTCGGCATCGTTGCCGACGGCACCCGCGAACGACACCTGCACACCGATCGCGCATAAGTTGCTGGCAACGTTGCCCGCCCCGCCGAGCGTGAACGAATGATCGTGCACCGCAACGACGGGAACCGGTGCTTCGGGCGAGATGCGTGACACCGCGCCCCACACCCACTCGTCGAGCATGACGTCGCCCACCACGAGCACGCGCTTGCCGCGCATGCGCGCGAACAGTTCACGCGCACCGCCCAGCGCGAGCGCGTCACGCATGCACCGACTCCAAAAAGAACGCAACGCCTTCGCGCAAGCTGCGCGCACGGTGCAAGGGAGGCGGCCCGTCGTAGCCGGGCAACTCGTTGACGAGAATGCCGGGGATGCCGAGGTTGTGCGCGAGCGCGATGTCGCCGCCGCGATCGCCGAACATCACGCTGCGGCGCAGGTCGAGCGCATGCTCGGCGACGGCGCGTAAAACTAATCCCGGCAACGGTTTGCGGCATTCGCACCCTTGAAGATGCGTGCAGTAGTAGAACGCGTCAACCGCCGCGCCACGGACCGCCAACTCGTCCTTGAGGGCATGATTGACGATGACGACGTCGGGCTCACCGAAGAAACCGCGCGCCACGCCGGACTGATTGGTGACGACGATGCGCGCAAAGCCGGCGTCGGCGAGCGCGATCAGCGCCGGCGCAACGCCGTCCAGCACGCGGACGCGACGCGGATCCCCCACGAATCCGGAATCTTCCATCAACGTTCCGTCGCGATCGAGAAACGCGGCGGGCTTCCCGCGGGCCGTCTCGCTCAATGCGCGTCCGGGAAGAGGCTCTGTTCGACGAGGTCGCAGACGATGTGGCCGAGCGTGATGTGCACTTCCTGAACGAGTGCAGAGTAACCGTCGGGGCCCACCAGCGCAATGTCGGCCAGCGCCGCGATCTCACCGCCGCCGTTGCCGGAGAACGCGACGGTGCTCGCGCCGCAGCGACGGGCTGCTTCGAGCGCCAATACGATGTTGCGCGAACTGCCGCTGGTCGAAATGCCGACGACGACGTCGCCGGGCAGCGCGAACGCTTCGACTTGACGGGCGAAGACCCGGTCGAACCCGTAGTCGTTGGCGATCGCGGTGACCGCCGAACTGTTGACGGAAAGGGCTTCCGATGAAAGCGCGCGCCGCTCGCGCAAGAACCGCCCGGAGAATTCGGCCGCCAGGTGCTGCGCATCGGCGGCGCTCCCGCCGTTGCCGCACCATAGCACCTTGTGCCCCGTCCGGAACGCTTGCGTCAACGTTTCGGCGATGCGTTCGACGACGGTTTCGTAGCGGTCGGCGTCGAGCAGGCCGCGCCGGTCGGCAAGCAGCTCGCGAAAACCGCGCGCCACGGGCGTCACTACGGTTCGATCCAAAACATCTCCTCACCGAGCGACACGAGCGCTCCGTTTTCCGGTAAGATGCGGCGCACGACGCCGGCGTAGTCGCTGGTGATCTCGTTCATCAATTTCATTGCTTCCAGGATGCACAGCGGTTGGCCGACTTCGACGCGGCCGCCGACTTCGACGAACGGTTCGACACCGGGCGACGGCGCGCGATAGAACACGCCGATGATCGGCGCCGTAACGCGTTTGTAATCGACGGCCGAAGTCGCTGCTACGCTCCCGAGAGGCGCGCCGGAACCGACCGCCGCGACGCCGGCCGGTGCAACGGCCGCGGCCGTGGGCGGTGCGACGGACGCGCCCGGCTCCGGACGGGCCAGCAATTCGTAGGTCGCCTCACCGTGCCGGACGGTCAGCCCATCGAGGTCGTTGTCGCGCAGAATCGACAGCATCGCAGCGAGGGCCTCCCGCTCGTCGTTCATGCGGCCGCCGGCGGAGCGCTGGGAAGAGCGGCATACCAGGCGAGAACGGCTTGCGCGGTAACGTCGGCGCTGGGATCTTGCGGCAGCGTCCACTGTGCCCGCGCTGCGAGATCGCGCACCACCACTTCGCCGCGCGCAAGTTCATCGTCGCCGACGATCACGGCCGCACGCGCGTTGGCGCGCTCGGCGCGCCGAAAGTGCACCGCTATCTTGGCTTCACCGTAATCGGCCAGGATCGGCGTCGCGCCGCTTTTGCGCCGCAAGGTCGCGATCAGCGGTACCGTCCGCCACCGCGCTTCCTCGCCGAGCGCAATGACGGCGATTCCCACCGGCACGTCGCTTTGGTCATCGCCCCGCTTCGCCAGCAGCATCAGAAACCGTTCGAGGCCGAGCGCAAAGCCGATGCCCGGCGTCGGCGGACCCCCGAGTGAGCCGACCAGCCCGTCGTACCGGCCGCCCCCGCACACCGTCGCTTGTGCGCCGAGTTCAGCCGAGACGAACTCGAATACCGTACGCGTGTAATAATCCAAGCCGCGCACGACGCCGGGATCGACGACGAATTCGATTCCGCTGCCTTCCAAGAGCCCGCGAACCGCGGCGAAGTGCGCCGCGCACGGCTCGCACAACACCTCAAGCATCGTGGGCGCAGCGTCAATGAGGGCGCGGTCCTGGGGTTCTTTACTATCGAGGATGCGCAGCGGATTCCGTTCGAGGCGCTCGCGCGACACTGCGGACAGAAAGTCGCGGTGCGGCGCAAAGTACTCGTACAGCACGCGCCGATAGCGCGGACGGCACAGCTCGTCACCGATCGAGTTGAGCGCCAGCTTCACGGGAACGCCGTTCTCGCGCATGACGTCGTTGGCCAGCGCAATCACTTCGGCGTCCGCTTCAGGACCCGCGAAGCCAAAGCACTCCACGCCGAACTGATGCGACTGCCGATAGCGTCCGGCTTGCGGACGCTCGTAGCGATAGATCGACCCGACGTAGTACAGCCGCTGAGGGCCGGCGGCCAGCAGGTTGTGCTCGAGCAGCGCGCGTACGACCGGCGCCGTCCACTCGGGACGCAAGGTCAGATTGCGGCCGCCTTTGTCGACGAAGTCGTACATTTCTTTGGAGACGATGTCGGTCGTCTCACCGACGCCGCGCACGAAGAGTTCGGTCGCCTCGAACGTCGGCGTGCGAATCTCGCCATAGCCGTAACGTCGCGCGATCGCGCGAACGCATACCTCCAGCGCTTGCCATCGCTCGCTTTCGGGGGGATAGATGTCTGCCGTTCCACGCGGGGCGGCGATTTTTTGCATGGCTTCCTTACTTCGCGCGCGAGCGTTCTCGATGCCTCGGACACGGCGGTCGCGTCGCGTCCTCCCGGCGCTCGCACTTGCCCTCGGATGCGCTGCCCTGGGCCCCGACATCCTGCACGCAGCGCTTGCCGCGGCAGCAGGGAGCCTGTTCGAAGCGGCACCCTTCGGGCTGGCCGCCGAGCTCGTACCGCGGCGCTGGCATTTCGGCGCTCAGCTGGCGGGATGCGGTTGTGCCGGCCGTGTTCCGGGCGCGCTTTCGCTCGCCGCGACGGCTCTTTGCTGGATCGCGTTCGGGCCGCCCGTCGCACTGGCGCGCTTTGGCGCCGGGCTTGCCGTGATGCGCTTCACTCCACCCCGTCACGACGTCGGTCCAACCCCCGGCGCGCCGCCGGACGCTCTCGACGCATTGCTCGTTCTCGCGCCTTGCGCCGCCGCCGCAACAGCAGGCGTGAGCGCGCTGCTGCCGATTGCGCCGCACCTGACACGGGAACCGCTCGGGCCACTTATCGCTTTCGCTCTCGGGATGGCCCTGGGCACGATTGCGCCGTGCGCCACGGCCGCCGTGGCCATCGCCGCCGCCCTCGCTCCGCACGTGTCGGCGGCCGCGGCAGGCCTCTTGCTGACGGGAGGACTGGTCCAAATCCCCGGAGCGATGCGGCGCTGCGCACGACGGTCCGACGCGGTGTGCGCAGCGGCGGTCGCGGCCCGGTTTGGATTGGCCGCCGCACTCGCACTGCTTGCGCAACGCGGGGCCGCCGGCTTTGTCAATCCGCGGCTACTGCCGCTCATTGTGCTCGGGGCGTTACTCGCGCTCGCGAGCGCCTGCCGCGCGTTGCTTTCGACGCGAAGGCGCACGGTGCCGGCCTCGGGCGACGGCTCGCGACCATGGCCGTCCGGCGCATTGGTCCCGGTCATCATGCTTGGGGCGCTTGCCGCCGGTTCGCCGGTGCCCCGTGAACGGGTGAGCGCAACGCAATTGGTTGATGCCTATCCCGGCGAGCGCTTGTCGTTCGTCGGAACGGTCCAACGCGGCAACGGCGGCGCAAGCATGCTCGAACGCTACGAGATCACGTGTTGCCGCGCCGACGCCGCGCCCATCGTGATTCGCCTGACGTCGCGTTTGCCGCTCATTGACGGCACGTGGGTCGCGGCGAGCGGCGTGCTCGCGTCGTCCGCGCGCGGGTTAGCATTGCGCCTGGGCCAGTGGAAAGCCGTCGCGCCGCCCGCCGACCCATTCGTTTACCGCTGATGGAACGGGTCGCCTTACGTGATTGAACCGGCGGCGTTCGTGCTGCGCGCTTCGAGAAGCTCAACTGGGATGCCGTTGGGATCCGCGACGAACGCGATCGTCCGCGAACCGCCCGGCGACTTCTTCGGTCGCTTCAGGACCTTGACTCCCTGCGCCTCCAGACCGTCGACGACCGTGGCAACGTCGCCGTCAACTTCGAACGCAAGGTGCTCGTAGCGGTTGCCGAGCTCATACGGTGGGTGTTCTTCGAGATCGTAAACGAGCTCGACGTACGCGTCCCAGTCCTTGCCGACAAACGCCATGTCGGCGTTGCCGGGATAGTGAATCGGACCGTCCAGCAATCTTAGGCCCAGTTTTCGCGTGTAAAAATCGATGGACGAAGCCATGTCGTTGACGAAGATCGATGTGTGCAGATAGCGCGGCATGCGGCCCACTTCGCCGTTCGACATGAGTTTGCCTGAGCGCGGAGCAGAGGCAGGGCACGGCGGCATAGCTCCGAAGGTCGCGCGCCATGCCGTCTGCCGCGCGACTTTTTCGAGCGACGCTTCCGCTCGTCGTTTGTGCCGCTAGTGCCGTTGTTGCCGTCCCCGTGCCCGCTCGCGCCGTCGCCCTCGCTCCGGGTCGCACGGCAGCGTACGCGCAAGCGATGCGCGCGATCAACCCGCACCTGCAACAGGGACAGAGCCACGCGTATGCCGCGGCTCTGCTCGCGTCGGCGGCGCGGGTGCACGTTGACCCGGCGCTCGTCATGGCGATCGTCACCGTCGAATCAGGCTGGCACGCGCGCGCGATCTCAATCCACGGCGCCGAAGGCCTCGGCCAACTCAAACCCGAGACGGCCCGCGGCCTGGGCGTCGACCCCTGGACACCGCGCAGCAACCTGCGCGGCGTCGCGACGTATCTCCACCGGCTCCTCGCCTTCTTTCGGTCCTCGCGCCACGCGATGACGCGCGCGATCGCGGGCTATAATGCGGGCCCGTACGCCGTGCGCGCCGCCAACGGAATCCCGCACAACGGCGAAACGCCACGCTACGTCGCGAAAGTGCTGACCGCATGGCATCGCTTCCATCTGCACCTTGGTACGATGCCGACGATCGCCGCGGTCGAAAGCGAACTCACGTCCACGCGCGTCGTCGAACAGCGTGAAGCCGCGTACTGGGGCGTCCGCTAGCAAGCGCAGCTTCGGTTCCCACGGTGACGAGATTTCGCGGTGGCGCCATCACGGTCGAGACGCCGTAAACCAACCAAACGTGGTTCGCCGGCTGAAACGTGGCGAGCGATTCCGGCCGTCCGGCACCATTACTACTGCGCGGCGGCGGACCTAAAAGGGCGGCTCTTTGCGAGCCGCCCGATCAATTTTAGTGCAAAAAGTACCGGTGCGTCGAGAACACGAGGGCGATGCCCAGGCGGTCGGCGGCAGCGATTACTTCGGCGTCGCGGATCGAGCCTTCGGGCGCGATGATGGCGCTGCAGCCGGCCTCGACGGCGGCTTCCAACCCGTCGGCGAAGGGAAAGAAGCCGTCGCTCGCACAGGCGGCGCCGCGGGCCAATTCACCGGCTCGCTCGCCCGCAATGCGAACCGCACTGACGCGGTTGGTTTGACCCGCGCAGATGCCGCGCGTGATGCCGTCGCGCACGAGCACCACACCGTTGGACTTGACGTGCCGGACGATGTCCCATGCCAAGCGCAGATCGTTGCGCTCGCCGGCAGCGGGGGCGCGCTGCGAAACGATCCGCCAGCGCTCGGGTTCGGCATGGGGATCGTCGTCTTCGGCCAAGACGCCGCCGAGCGCGCTGCGTACCCGAAGTTCGGCAGCCAGGCGCGCCGGCAGCCGCCGATCGTAACGCATGATTCGCAGATTCTTCTTACGACGCAGCCGAGCGAGGGCGTCGTCGTCGAACGCGGGCGCTGCGACGATTTCGAGGAAAAACGGCGCCAGCGCTTGGGCCGTCGCATCATCGACGCGACCATCGAGCGCAACGATGCCGCCGAACGCCGAGACCCGGTCGGTTTCGAGCGCGGCAGAGACCGCAGCCTGCGCCGCCGGACGTTCGGCGACGCCGCACGGGACGGTGTGCTTCACGACCACGGCGCGTACGCCGGCGTCGTGCGGCGCGTTCTGCTCGCGCTCATCGAGACCCAGCGTCACCGGAACTTCGCGCACGAGCAAGCGCAGCGTCGCGTCGAGATCGAGCAGATTGTTGTACGACAGCGCCTTGCCGCCGAGTTGCTCGGGCAGCGTCTCGGTGCGCGCCAGATAGAACGCGGCGCGCGACTGCGGATTTTCACCGTAACGCAGGGGGGTGGCAAGTGGAATCGTTAGCGCCAGCGAGCCCGGAAGTTCGCGCGCGAGCAGCCCGGCCTCGAGGTAGCGGGCGATCGATGAATCGTATTCGGCGGTGCGTTCGAAGGCGCGCGTCGCCAAGCGCCTCCGCGTGCTCAGATCGGGACCTCCCTCCGCACGCAACAGCGGATATTGTTCGGGATCGACGAGCACGACGACGTGCGCGAAGTTTTTGGCGGCAGCGCGGATCAGCGCCACCCCTCCGATGTCGATCTGTTCGACCGCCTCTTGGAGCAGCGCGCCCGGACGCGCGACGGTTGCCTCGAACGGATAGAGGTTGACCGCCACGATGCCGATCGTCGGGACGCCGTTGGCCAGCGCCTCGGCAGCATGCGCGGGGTCGTCGCGGTCGGCCAGAATCGCGCCGAAGATGCGCGGATGCAACGTCTTCACGCGCCCCCCGAAAAGCGACGGAAACCCGGTGAGGTCGCCGACGTCGCGCGCAGGGATGCCGTGGTCGAGCAAGTGCCGCCGCGTGCCCGACGTCGCGATGATCTCAATGCCGCGCGCGACCAGCGCGCCAGCCAGCTCGGCGCTGCCCGTGCGGTCGTGCAACGAAAAAAGGGCCAGCGGCGCCGGCGCCTCCGCCGGCTCAGCCGACAAGCGCGGGTTCGAGGAAACGCTCGGCTTCGGGCGCGGCGGGGATGAGGTCCGTGCCGATGACCTTTGAGACGCCGGGTTCGGTCATCGTTACACCGACCATGCGCTCCGCCAGTTCCATCGTTTTCTTATTGTGCGTCACGAGCAGCAGCTGCGCAGCGGAGCCTAGTTCTCGCACCAACTGCGAGAAGCGTTCGATGTTCGCTTCATCCAGCGCGGCGTCGACCTCATCGAGCAGATAAAACGGCGACGGCTTGACCGCGATGAGCGCGAAGATCAGCGCCGACGCCGCCATGGCCCGCTCGCCGCCCGAGAGTGCCGCCAGCGGCATCATCTTCTTTCCCGGCGGCTGCACGCTGATTTCGATGCCGGTCTCGGAGAGATGCTCGGGATCGGTCTGCCACATCTTGGCGCGGCCGCCGGAAAAGAGCCGCTCGTAGACGCGTTCGAACGCGTCCTTGACGGCGGCGAAGGTTTCGTTGAATGCCACTTGCGACGACGCTTCGATCTCGCCGATCGAGGCGAGTAGGGTTTCGCGCGCGCGCGCCAGGTCGTCGAGTTGGGCGCGCAAGAAACGCTCGCGTTCGGCCAGTTCGGCGATGTCCGCGTCGGCATTGAGATTGACGTTTTGCAGCCGCGTCAGTTCTTCGCGCAGGCGCGCCAACTCGCTCGTAACGTCGCCCGCTTCGTGCGCGTAGCGTTCCGAAACGTCGCTGCACTCGTTCGCCGTCGCCGGATTTTGCGCGAAGCCGGCGGCGAGCATTCCGAGTTCGGCATCGATCTCGGCCAAGCGGAGGCGGCTGTTTTCGCCCGCTGCCGCAGCATCGCGTTCGCCGGTTTGTGCGAGATGCACGCTCGATTCCAGCTCGAGACTGCGGGCCTGTAACGCTTCCCGCTGCTGCGCAGCTTCCATGACGAGGACGTCAGCTTCACTCATCCGGGCTCGCGCGCCGTCGAGCGCGCCCGCTGCGGCTGCCAGGCCCTCGCGCAGCGATACCAACTCCGCCGCTACGGCCGCGCGCGCCTCGGCGGCGCGCGTTTCACTGGCATCGAGCAGTTCGCGCCGCGTCCGCGCGCCGTCGATCTGCGCGCGCAGGGCGGCGACGCGTTCGCGCGCGCTTGCGATCTCGGCGCCGACGGCCCGTTCGCGCGCCTGTGCCTGCGCGATCGTCTCGCGCGCGCTTTCCAGTTGCGCTTCCAAACGTTCGCGCGCGTCGACCGTTTCCTGCAGTTGCTCGGGCGGACGTTCGAGCACCGCCAACTGTTCGCGGGCCGCAGCGGCCGCCGTCTCGCGCTCGGTGGCCCGTTCGAGCAACACCGCCGCTTCACGCTGGAAGCGCGTGCGGTCCGCGCTCAAGGTCTCGACCCGCGCTTGTTGGTCGCGCAGCGCAACGGCGACTTCGGCATCGATACGGTGCGCGTCGTCACGCGCGGCCGTCGCCCGCGCACTTTGCTCGCTCGCCTGCGCCACGGCCATCTGCGCCGTTTCGAAATCGGAGCGCAAACGCGGCAGTGCGTGGGACAGGGTGCGGGCTTGAGCGCGGCGCGAGAGGATCGAGCGTTCGCGCTTGTAGCGACCGCCCGTCATCGCACCGCCGCCCCGTATCTCGTCGCCGTCGAGGGTGACGATCGCATCGCGGAAGCCTTGCCCGCGCACGAGTTCCACGCCGACCTCGAGCGATTCGACGACCAGGATGCGGCCGATCAAAAACGCGACGATGCCCGCGTAACGCGCTTCGGCCGGCTCGACCAGCGCGTGAGCATAGCCGATGACGCCGGGCGCCCGCGGCGCCTGCGCGGGATCGCGACCGGTGCGCGAACCCAGCGTGTCGAGCGGCAGAAACGTCGCGCGGCCGGCTTCGCGCGTGCGCAAAAAGGCGATTGCCCGTTCCGCATCTTCGGCAGTTTCGGTGACGATATTGGAAAGCGCCGCGCCGAAAGCGATATCGAGCGCGCGCGCGTACGCTTCATCGACCCGCACGAGGTTGGAGACGACGCCGATCAGTCCCCCGAATTCCCCGCGAGCGGCGGCTTCGAGCACCGCGCGCGTACCGGGTACGTGTCCCTCGAGGTTCGCTTCGAGTTCCTCGATCGTATGCAGGCGCGCCTCGGCGCTCGCGAGTTCGCTCGTGGCCGCGCGATACACGCTTTGCGCCGTTGCCAGCATGTCGGCACACGCCGCCACGCCTTCGTCCGAGGTTGCGGCTGCGGCCCGCGTTCGCGCAGCGCGTTGCTCGAGCGTGGCGAGCTGTGCGGCCGCTGCGGCCAATTCGCGCGTACGCTCGGCGACGGATTCGCTGCAGCCTTCCGCTTCACGTCGCAGGCTCTCGATCTCACGCTCGAGCCGCTCGTATTCGGCGTGAATCGCATCGATTCGCGCGCCCCGTTCCGCAGCCGTCGCCGCCTGCGCCGCGGCGGCTGCTTCCACGTCGCGCAACGCTGCGAACGTCACGTCGAGCGCTGTGCGCGCCTGGGTGAGCGCCTCTTGGGCTTGCCGTTCGCGTTCACGAGCACGTTCGAGTTCGAGCACGCCGGGTCCCAACTGCGCATCCAGAATTTCGAGCGAAGCATCGAGGTCGGCGCGCTCGCGCTGCGCCTCGGCACGGTCGCCTACGAACTGGGACGACTGCCGTTCGAGCGCATCCCGCCGCGCATCCATCCCAGCCCACTCGGACTCGCCGTGCGCAAGCGCCGTTTGCGCCTGCGTCGCGTCGCGGCGCAGCATTTCGAGCGCGCGCTCGCGCGCATAGAGTTCGCTGCGCACCGCAGCAAGGCCGGCTTCGGCAGCCGCCGCTTGCGCCGCGGCTGCGGCACGCGTTACTTCGAGTGCTTCGAGTTGCGCCTGCAGAGTTTCGCGTTCGGCGCGGCGCGATGCGCTCGCGCGCAAGTACGACAGGATCTCAAGGTCGCGGGCGCGCGCCGAGATCTTGCGGTAGCGCCGCGCGCGGCGCGCCTGCGTTTCGAGTTCGGGAATGCGCGCGCCGATCTCGGCGAGCAGATCGTTGACCCGTATGCCGTTGGCTTCGGTTTGCTCGAGGCGGCGCAACGACTCGGTCTTGCGCGCCAAAAACTTATTGATGCCGGCAGTCTCTTCGAACAAACTACGGCGTTCGGTCGGTTTGGCCGCGAGGATGGCATCGATCTGACCTTGCGAGACGATCGCATACGAGCCCGGTCCAAGTCCTGTTCCCATCAGCAGCTCGATGACGTCGCGCAAGCGAACGCTTTGGCGGTTGATGAAAAATTCGCTCTCGCCGGCGCGATAGGCACGTCGCGTGATCTGCACTTCATTTGCGTCGATGCCCAGCGCCCCGTCGTCGTTGGAAAAGGTCAACGCGACTTCGGTCATGCCCAGAGGTTTACGCCGTTCGTTGCCCGCGAAGATCACGTCTTCGGTCTTGGTCGAACGCAGCGATTTGGCGCTCTGTTCGCCGAGCACCCAACGGATCGCGTCGACCAAATTCGACTTGCCCGAGCCGTTGGGACCGACGAGCGCCGTTATCCCCGGTTGGAAGTCGAGGGACGTTTGTTCCGCGAAGGTCTTGAAGCCGAACAGCCGCAGCGACGAGAGTCTCACGGGCGTCTCCCTTTCGACGTGGCGCGGCGCAAGGACTGCGCGGCCGGCAGCGGCTGCGACAAGGTGCGGGGCGGCAGCTCGCCATAGCGCTGCTTCAAGCCCTCGAGGGCCGCCGTAGCGGCGGCGCGCTCGGCGGCCTTCTTCGAAGGGCCGCTGCCGCACGCCGAAATGTCATCGTCCACGGTCACCTCGGCGAAAAATGTGCGCTCGTGCGCGGGGCCTTCGTAGCGGTCGACGTAGCGCGGCAGCACGGCGAAGCGCTTCTGCGTCCATTCTTGCAAGGTGGTCTTCGGATCATCGAGCACCGTCCCGGGCCGGTCCATGTGGGGAACGTGCTGGGTCAGCACGAACCGCGCGGCCGCTTCGACGCCCGCGAGCGACTCCAGCGCGGCGATGAATGCCTCGAACGCGTCGGCCAACGCCGAACGGCGGCGCACCGGCGGCAGTTTTGCCAGGCCCGCGCCGAGCAGCATGAGATCGGCGAAACCCAACCGCTGCGCGCTGGTCGCCAGCGCCGCGTCGGAAACCAAGGCCGCTTTGCGCAGCGCAAGTTCGCCCGCGGCGGCTTCGGGATACCGCTCATAGAGGTAGCGCGCGACCACGAAGCCGAGCGCTGCGTCGCCGCGAAATTCCAGCCGCTCGTTGGAGCCCGCAGCCAGGCCCTCCCGCGCGGCGCTTTCGTGCACGAACGCCGCTTCGAAGGCCGACAGTTCGCTGAGGGTGGCCGCCACGCGCGCACGTCGTAACAACGCGCGCAGTTTCTTTCGGCGGGCCTCACCCGCCACGGAACGTCGCCGGATGCTTCAGTTCTTATATTTCCCGAACACCGCGACGCTGTTGTGGCCGCCGAATCCGAACGAACTGGACAGGGCCACGTTGACTTCGGCCCGGCGCGCGATGTTTGGCACGTAGTCCAGCGTGCACTCGGGATCGGGATATTCGTAGTTGATCGTCGGGGGAATGATCCCGTTTTTGATCGTCAGCACCGTGGCCACGCCTTCCAGCGCGCCCGCGGCGCCCAAGGCGTGGCCGTGCATGCTCTTGGTCGAACTGACCGCGAAGGCGTGACCGTCGACGCCGAGCATCCGGCCCAGCGCCTGCGATTCGGCCGGATCGCCGATCGGGGTCGAGGTCGCGTGCGCGTTGACGTAATCGACCGACGCCGGGGCGACGCCCGAGCGTTCGAAGGCGCGGCGCAGCGCCAGTTCCACGCCGCTGCCTGCGGGGTCGACGGCGACGAGATCGTAGGCGTCGGCGGACTGTCCGTAACCCAGCAACTCCGCGTAGATGCGCGCCCCACGCGCTGTGGCCAGTTCGAGTTCCTCGAGCACGAAGATCGCGCTGCCTTCGGCCAGCACGAAACCGTCGCGTTCTTTGTCGAAGGGCCGGCTGGCTTTGGTGGGCTCGTCGTTGCGCGTCGACAGCGCTTTCATCGAATCGAAACCGCCCATCGCCACGTCGGTGATGGTCGCTTCCGCGCCGCCGGTGATCATGGCGCGTGCCTTGCCTTCCACGATCAAATCGTAGGAGACGGCGAAGGCGTCGTTCGAACTTGCACACGCGCTGGAGACGGCGTACGTCGGTCCCCGAAACCCGTAACACATCGAAATCTGCGCTGGCGCCGCGTTGCTCATCAGCATCGGGATGAAGAACGGCGTGATGCGGCCGGCCGTCCCGGTCGCCCGCGCCTTGGTCACGTTGTCTTGGATCGTGATGATGCCGCCGATGCCGCTGGCGACGACCACGCCGGTTTGTTCGCGCAGCTCTTTGTCGTCGGGAAATTTCGCGTCTTCGATCGCTTCGCGCGCCGCAACGAACGCGAACTGCGCGTAACGATCCATGCGACGCGCGTCGCGGCGCCCGATCAACGCATCGGCATCGAAATCCTTGACTTCGGCGGCAATCTGCGCCCGCAGGCCCGCTGCGGCCGCATCGAAGGCCGTTACTTTTGCGACTCCGCTTTGGCCCGCGAGCAGGGCGCGCCAGAACGCGTCGCGCGTATTACCCAGCGGCGTGACGGCGCCCATTCCGGTGATGACGACGCGGCGCCGGTCCCTTGTCATGTTCGAATGGTCATCGCTTTCAGACGAGAAAAAACGGCCCGACCGGCCGCGTTGCAGAGCCTCTCTTTCCTATGACGCGCCGGGCGAAATGCCTCCCGGTCGCTACCGGCCGGACCCCTCCGCAGGCAAGGACGGGAGGAGCCAAGGTGGTCGTCGCGTCGAGCCCGCCGAAGGTCGCGCAGGTGAACGATGACGATCAGTTGACAACCGTGCGTGAACTGCTGCGCGATGCGCTCGAGCTCGCGCGCAGCGCCGGCTCGGCAGCCGCCGATGCCGGCATGACGTCGCTCTGGCAACGGACGCGCGAGAGCCTGAGGGCGCTGCTCGGCGATCTCGACCAGGCCGCGAGCCGCCAGCGATAGATCGCCCGGCGTTTGCACGGCGCCCGACGGACTGGTATACTACGCCGGCCATGTTCACGTTCGACCTGCAATTATTCGCATCCAAAAAAGGCGCCGGTTCAACGCGCAACGGGCGCGATTCGAACGCACAACGCTTGGGCGTCAAACGGTTTGGCGGCGAGTCGGTCTTGGCGGGCAACATCATCGTGCGCCAGCGCGGCACCAAGTTCTATCCCGGCGTAGGCGTCGGCATGGGCAAGGACAACACGCTCTTCGCGCTGGTTCCCGGCACGGTCGCATTCTCGGAACGCCGCAACCGCAAGCACGTCAACGTGCTGGCCGCGGCCTCGTAGATTCGGAGCCGTTCGGAACTCGAACAGCGAAAGAGCCTGCGGGCTCTTTTTTGTTCTTCGGCAGCGTAACGCACGCGTTTGCAATTCATCGACGAGGCGACGATCGCGGTCACGGGCGGTCGAGGCGGCGACGGGGTGGTCGCCTGGCGGCGGGAAAAGTACGTGCCCAAGGGCGGCCCCGCCGGGGGTGACGGCGGCCGGGGCGGCGACGTCTTCCTGGAAGCAACGGCGGAACTCGCGACGCTGATCGACTTTCGTTTCAAGAAAACGTTCGCTGCCGAAGGCGGCAAGCCGGGGTCGACCTCGAACAAATCGGGCCGCAGCGCCGCCGACCTCGTCGTTGCCGTCCCCGTCGGCACACTGGCCTATCGGGTGGAGGATTCCGGCGAACGACTGCTTGCCGATTTATCGCTGCCGGGCGAGCGCATCCGGGTCGCCAAAGGCGGCCGCGGGGGCCTGGGCAATCAGCACTTCGCGACCGCCTCGCGGCAAGCACCACGCTTTGCCGAACGTGGTGAGCCCCCCGAAGCGGCGACCGTGCGGCTCGAACTCAAACTGCTGGCCGACTGCGGCATCGTCGGCTTGCCCAATGCCGGCAAGTCGACGTTACTGTCCGTCGCCTCGGCCGCCCGCCCCAAGATAGCCGACTATCCGTTCACGACGCTCGAACCACAGCTCGGCGTCGTTCGCCTGGCGCCCGAAGAATCGTTCGTCCTGGTCGACGTGCCGGGGTTGATCGAAGGAGCCCACGCGGGCGCCGGCCTCGGGGATCGCTTTCTACGGCACGTCGAGCGCACGCGGGTCTTGCTGCACCTCATGGACGGGGCGCGTCCGGCGGCCGCCATTCTGGACGACAAAGCCACGATCGAAGCGGAGCTGCGCGCGTGGAACCCCGCCTTGCTCGAGCGACCCGTGCTGCCGGTCCTCTCGAAACTCGATCTGCCCGAAGCGCGCGAGCGCTTCGACGAGTTGCGCGGGCGCATTCCGGAGCTGCGCGGCATCTCGGCGGCGACCGGCGAGGGCGTCCGCGAGTTGCTGTACGCCGCCTATCGGGCCATCGACGCTGCTCCCCGGCTCGAGCGGCGAGAACCCGACGCGCCGCGCTTCCGCTTGCAGGCGGCCCAGGCGTTTACGATCGAGCGGGCTGCGGACGGTGCCTATGTGGTCGCCGGCGAGCGGGTCGAGCGCTTGGCGGCGATGACCGACTTCGACAGCGACGAAGGACTCGGCCGCTTCGAGGCGATCCTCGCTAAGATGGGCGTTGACGCGAAACTGCGAGAGTTGGGGGCACGCGACGGCGATACCGTTCGCATCGCCGGTTACGAATTCGATTATTCGTGAACGCGACCGGCAAGTTCTATCTCGGCTTGGGCATCGCGCTCGCGCTCATCGTCGCGGTCGCTTTCTTCATTGGATTCCGGGTCGGATCCGGCAGCGCAATGCACCACCTCCACGCCGCCGCAGTCCACGCCCGGCCGTGAACCTCGGGCTCTTCGGCGGCACGTTCGACCCCATTCACAATGCGCATCTGTTCGTCGCCGAAGCAGCCCGCGTCGCGCTGGAACTGGACCGCGTCGTCTTTCTGCCGACGCGCGGCGCCCACTACCGCAATCCGCCCGTCGCCGCCGTCGACCAGCGGGTCGCAATGATTCGCCTGGCCATTGCCTCCAACGTGCATTTCGCGCTCGACGAGGCCGATCTCGCGCCGGAAGCGACGGGCTACACCGCCGACCTCTTGCCGCGCCTGCGCCAGGCGTACGCGAACGACCGCTTCACCTTCATCGTCGGCGGCGATTCGCTCGTCGACGCGCCATGGCACCGCTTCGACGCGGTCGTGGCCGGCGTCGATGCGTTCGCAGTTGCACCCCGGGCGGCAGGTGCGCCCGAACGCCCGGCGGCGTTCATCGCCTCGCTCGGGAACCAACAACGCGCGAAGTTCAGGCTGCTCGATCTTCCGGCACTGAGCGGCTCGGCCAGCATGGTGCGGTCGGAACTAGCTCGCGGCGGCAGCATTCGGTACCTGGTACCTGAGGCGGTCCATCGTTATCTTCGGGATTGCGGCCTGTACCGCGGCCAACCCATGTTCCCCGGTGTCCAGCAGTGATAATGCGGTGACCGAATCGCGCAGGGTCCGGCGTAGCTCCACGGGGTTTGCCGCCTTCTTGCTGCTGGGCTGCGCGAGCATCGCCGCGGGCTGCTCGGGCGGAAGCGCTGATGCCGGCAACGGCGCGGTCTATGATGCGTGGCGCGCGCAGCACTCGCGAATCGAAGTGACGGCGAGCGGCAGCGTCAGTCGCATCCTCGGGACACGCTTGGGCCGCAGCGGCGCGCACGAAGGATTTCTACTGCACCTCTCGGGTGCGGATGGGCACGGGTTGACCGTCCGCGTCGAAGACAACGTCGACCTGACGGGCCCGATTCCCCTCGCACCCGGCGAAGCGGCGACCGTGCGCGGTGAGTACATTTACGATCCGCGCGGCGGCCTGATCCATTACACCCATCGCGACCCGCGCGGGTACCACGCCGCCGGCTACGTACAAGCCGCGGGCCGCGTCTATCAATAAACCGGAAACCGGTTTTTTAGCACGGGATTCAGGTTAACGGAATCCAGTGCTATACAAGGCGCGGCCACCTTCCGTATACTAAATCAAACCAAATCCGCATGCGTGAACTCGACTCGGTCGTCTTGGCCAGTGCGTCGCCCCGGCGCCTCGCGCTGCTGGAGGCGCTTGGGCTGGACGTTGCCGTCGTGCCGAGCGGCGTCGTCGAAGGCGAGCGGGCCGGCCTGACGGCCTTGCCGTTGGCGGCGTTCCATGCGGCCGCCAAAGCGAACGCCGTTTCCGCAGGCGACCCGGAGGCCACCGTCGTGGCGGCCGATACGGTCGTCGACCGGGACGGCGCGATCCTGGGAAAACCGGCCGACGCGCAGGCCGCCCGAGCGATGTTGCGTTCGCTCGCCGGCCGGGAGCACATCGTACACACGGCCTATGCGCTGCGCGCGCCGGAAGGGAGGCTCGACGGCAACGCCAGCACGCGCGTCCGCTTCGCGCGTTTCGACGACGCGACCATCGAAGCGTACGTCGCGAGCGGCGAACCGTTCGACAAAGCCGGCGCATACGGCGTTCAAGGCCGTGGTGCGGCGCTGGTCGAGCGGATCGACGGCGATTTTTATACGGTCATGGGCTTTCCCCTGGGCGACTTCATTCGGCGGCTGCCCGAACTTGGCTTGCGGCTGCCGCTGCAGCGGGCTGCCGTCCTCGCATGACGTCGCTCGTTGCCGGGTTGCGCGCGACGATCAGCCCCGATATCGGGCTCGATCTGGGCACGGCCAATACGGTCGTCTACGAGCGCGGTGCAGGCGTTCTCGTCAGCGAGCCGTCCGTCGTCGCCTACGACACCCGCAGCGGCGAGATCATCGCCATCGGGCACGCCGCCAGAGAGATGGAAGGTCGCACGCCGCCTTCCGTCCGCGTCGTTCACCCGCTGCGCCGCGGTACGATCTCCGATTTTCGAGCGGCCCAAACGCTGGTCGCCCGCCTGGTCGACCGCACCCTCTCCTCGCGCCCCCGCCTGGCTCCGCGGCTCGTTGCCGCAATCCCCGGTTGCGCGACGGACATCGAGTGCAAGGCCGTCGAGCAGGCGGTGCGGGCGGCGGGAGCACGGTATACGACCTACGTGCCGCAGGCGGTCGCGGCTGCCGTTGGGGCGGGGCTCGACGTGACCAGCCGCTGCGCGCAGATGGTCGTCAACATCGGTGGGGGGACGACGGAGATCGCGATACTCGGCACGGCTGGGGTCATTGCGCTGGCCTCGGTTCCCATCGGCGGCGACCAGTTCGACCAGGCGATCGTGCACCGTCTGCGCCGCGAATGCTTCGCCATCGGGCTGCCGACGGCCGAACGCCTAAAGTGCGAACTCGGCTACGCCGGACGGAGTCCGGGCCGCGGCACGGTGCTCGTCGACGGGAACGACCTGCGCGACCGGGCGCCGCGCCGGCGGGAAGTGGCCGAAAGTTTGGTCGGCGAAGCGATGCAGGATGGACTGGCGCGTATCATGCGAGCAGCCACGGCCGTCATGGAGTCCGTCGAACCTGAGGTAGCCGCCGATCTGCTGGAGAGCGGCATCACGCTGACCGGAGGAGGGGCGCTGGTCCCCGGACTGGGAAGCGCCCTCAGCGCGCGGGCCAACGTCCCGGCAACCGTCGCGCCGGATCCGCTCACCTGCGTTGCGCGGGGGGCCGGCGAAATCTTGGGGTCGCCGACCCTGCACGAACAGCTGCGGCCCCACGCTGACCGGTTCACGAGGTGGTACCAATCTTTACGTATCGGGATGAGAGAAAGCTATTCGCCGTAATCGGTGCCGTCATCGTCGCTGCGGCCGTCGCTTTCGTTCAGCTCGACGCCCTCAAGGCCGGTAAACCGAGTCCCCTGGCGGTCACCGTTTCGTCGCTGGCCGTTGGAGTGCAAACGGCCGCAGCAGCCGTTGTCGGCGGGATTCGTCATGCCGCCGACGCCGTCGCGGCCGCGCCGCAGCTCGCCGCGCAAAATCGTTCGCTGCGGGCGCAGAACCGGCAGTTGCAAAGCGAGAACGCTCGGCTGCGTGAAGCGGTGGCCGCAGCGCCTGCCGTTCAAGCGATCGCCCAGGCGGCCGCCAATGAACCGGGCGGCATCGTGGCCGAGGTCATCGGCTACGACCCCGAAGCCGTGTCGCGTACGATCGTCCTCGACCGCGGGTCGAGCGAGGGCGTGAAACTCGATGACGGCGTGATCGACGAGGATGGGGTCGTCGGGCGTGTCGTCAGCGTGGAGCCCTTGGAAAGTTCGGTTCTCCTGTTGACCGATGGCGCCAGCAAAGTGCCGGCCGTGGTGCAGCGTGGGCGCTGGTGGGGCATCGCCACCGGGACGAACTCGCGCATCGCGCTGCAGTACGTCTCACAGGACGCCAAGCTGCGCATCGGTGATGCCGTCGTGACCGGAAAGGGGCGCTCGTTTCACGCCGGGCGTCCGGTCGGACGCATCGTTCGCATCGAACATCCGGCGGGGGCGCTGTACCAGACGGCCATTCTGGAACCCGCCGTCGACTTCGGACGCCTGACGCGGGTCGTGGTGCTCGCACCGTGACCCGCCGCTCACCGCAGGACGTCGCGCGCACGCGCGCCTTTTGGCTCGCGAACAAGCCGACGGAAACCGCGGCTCCGGCCTACGTCATCGAGCCGCCGAGCGGGTGGGTGGTCGCCGGGGCGCTCGCCCTCGCCCTGGCTTTGCAGACGGCGCTGGCGCCGTTCCTCGCCGTGCGCGGCGGCACGGTGTCGTTCGTCCTTCTGGTGGTCGCCTGGTTTGGCGTGCGGACCGGCAGCGTGCGCGGACTTGCTTTCGGTCTGCTGGCCGGGGCCTGCGAAGACGCCCTAGCCGGCACGACCGGGGTGGCGTGGACCTTCGCGACCGGCGTCGCGGGAGCGCTGGCCGGGCGACTCGCGGGCACGTGGCTGTCCGATACGAAGCTGATCCTCGTACCGGGCGCCGCCGTCCTGACGATCGTCCGCTTTGCCCTGTTCACCGTGATTCTTCAAGGCGAAGGCCGACCGCTGACGCTCCCGGTCGACCACGTTGTGGCCCTCGCCTGGCAGGCGCTGCTCGACGCCGCGGTCGCCCTTCTCCTGCTCTGGCTGCGCCCCCAGCTCGTAACCCGTGCGAACCGCCGCTGAAGCGCCGCGGCCGCTTGGCCTCGGCATGCCCAAGATCGTCGCCTTCGCGATCGCCGTGAGCCTGGCGCTTGCGGCGCTCGTCGCTCGCCTCACCCAAGTCCAGATCCTCGAAGGCGCGCGGTTTGCGGCGGCGGCTCGGGCCAATCAGATTCGGCGCATCCCCGTCGCCGCGCCGCGCGGCCGCATCTTCGACCGGCACGGCGTCGTCCTCGTGCGCAGCCGCCCCTCATTCGTGTGCGCGATGATTCCCTCGGACGTGCGCGACCCCGACGGCACGATGGACGAGTTGGCGCGCGTTCTGGGCATCCCGGCGAGCGTGCTGTGGCAGCGCCTATTGCACCACCGCGGCATCAACTACAAGAGTTTTGACGAGGTCGCGACCTACGAACCGTACGGCCCGATCGTCCTGGCGCACGATTTGACGACCACGCAAATGGCGCGTCTGGCCGAAGCGCAAGATGAACTGTCGGGCCTCGATCTCGAAGCGCAGCCGGTCCGCGACTATCCGTATCACAAGCTCGGCTCGCACTTTTTGGGCTACGTCGGCGCGATTACCGAAGACGAATACGCGGCGCTGCGCAGCAAGGGGTACTCGCAGAACGACGTCGTCGGCAAAGACGGCCTCGAACAGCGTTACGACGCGTACTTGCGCGGGACGCCCGGCGGCGAGCAGATCGAGGTCAACGCGCAAGGCCAACTCGTCCGACGCCTGGGTCCCGTTGCCCCGGTCCCGGGCGACAGCTTAATACTGTCGGTCGATTGGCGCGTACAAGAACTCGCCGAAACGGCGCTGCGCGATCAACTCCTTGCGACCGGCAAACTGCGCGGCCGCCGGCTCGGCGGCGCGGTCGTCGTTCTGGATCCACGCGACGGCGGCATCCTGGCGATGGCGTCGTATCCGAACATCGACCCCAACGACTTCACGAACGGCATCAAGGAATCGACCTACGCCCGCTACCTGAACGACCCGCTGCACCCCATGTACGATCGCGCGATCGCGGCGGCGACGCCGACCGGGTCGACCTTCAAGATGGTCACCGGTAGTGGCGCCATCACGTCGCGCGTGATCGGTAAAGATCAAGTCCTGTATGATTCGGGAGCCTGGAACTGCCACGGCGTCACCTTCGTCGACATCGCCGCGGGCGGAATCGGCACGACGGACTTCATCCACGCGCTGGCCGCGTCGTCGGACGGCTATTTCTATCAGCTTGGATACCGGCTGGGTCACGCGCGCTTGCGCTACTGGGCCCGGCAGTACGGTCTCGGGAAGGAGCTCGGCGTCGACATCCCCGGCGAATATCCGGGCAACTGGCCAACCAACGCCTGGTCGATGAAAGTCTACGGTCTGCCCCTGGAGCCAAGCGACGTGTGCCAACTCGGGATCGGGCAGGGCGCGATGCAGGCGACGCCGCTGCAGATGGCCGACGTCACGGCTACCGTCGTCAACGGCGGAACGCTCTATCGGCCGCACTTCGTCGCGGAGATCCGCAGTCCCGACGGCCGCATCGTCAAACGCTTCGAGCACGAAGTCATACGTCATGTGCCCGTCAGCCCCGAAGCCTTGCGTGAAGTGCGCGCCGGGATGAGTCAGGTCACCCAGCCGTGGGGCACGGCCTACGGCGAGGACGTTCCGGGCGTGCCCTACGGCGGCAAGACCGGCACCGCCGAAACCGACGGCGGCAACGGTCCCAATACGACCTGGTTCGTGGCTTACGCGCCCGCGCAGCACCCCAAACTCGCGATGGCGGTCTTCATGGAACGCTCCGGCGGCTACGGCGCCAACACCGCCGCTCCGGTCGCGCGCGCGATCATCGCGGGATATTTTCACGTGAAGCTGCCGCAATAGGGCGGCCGTCGGCTTTCCTCGCGGCGTAGCCTGTGGCAGCAAAGGCGACGCTCGGCGCCGAACGCAGTAGCATGATCGCGCACGACATTCGGCCCTCGGCGGCGGCGCAGCGCTTGTCGGGGGAGGGCGCATTCGAGATGCTACGCGCCGTCGGCCGGCATCCCCGATTTACGCGACGCGATCGCCGACTATGCGCCGCGCTTTCGCGGCATGGCGCCGTTCGCGCGCGAGAACGTGGTCGTCAGTCCGGGCTCAAGCCGTTGATTTGGAACGTGTTGTGCGCGCTGATCGATCCCGGGGACGGCGTGATCTTTGCCGATCCCGCGTATCCGGCGTACGATTCCTGTTCGCGCTATCTACAAGCGGAGGTTACGCCGATTCCCCTCGTTGAAGCGGCGGATTTTCGGCTCGATCTCGATCGGCTGGCTGCCACGATGAGCGGCCGCACGAAACTCCTGATCCTCAACTCACCGCATAATCCGACCGGCGGCGTTTTGACGCGCGGCGATCTCGAAACGATCGCGGATTTGGCCACCCGCCACGACGTCACCGTCGTTTCCGATGAAATCTACAGCCGCAATCTCTACGCCGGCCGGGGGTACATGCGCTTCTCATATGTGAACTCGCTCGATGCCATCGCGCTTGCGGTCGAGCGCCTGCGCGACGCACTGCCGCGTTTCGAGCGCGCCGGATGAGCGATCAAGATAAACGCGGCGGTCACGGGGGCGACTCCGACGCGATCACGCGCGCTTTCGTGCGTAATGTGGTACTGCCGTGGTGGACCGGCTCCGGACTACTCGATTGGTACTGGCACCGGCGTGCGAACATCGAGCGTACCGCCGGCGCGCACGAATCGATGACGCACCTCCTGATGGCGACCGAAGGCGGCGTCGCGGCGCTGGGACCGCTCGTTTTCGAGACCAACGCCACCTTGATCGCCGTCGTCGCAGCCGCGGCCGTCGCGCACCAAGCCACGGTCGTGTGGGACGTCGCCTACGCGAAGTCCCGGCGCAAGATCGGACAATACGAACAACACACGCACAGCTTCATGGAAGTGCTGCCGTTCGTCACCGCGGCGTTTCTCGCGTTCATGTATCCGCGCGAAGCCGCTGCGCTCCTCGGGTTCTCTCCCGACACGCCGCGCCGCGGTCTGCGGTTCAAACACGATCCCCGTCCGCTGCACAGCGTTGCCGTCGTCGCAGCGTGCGGTCTTCTGGGAATCGTGCCGCACGTGGAAGAGTTCATCCGCTGTCTACGCTTCGACCCGACGCTTGCGCCGCGAGCCGGGCACGCCCAGCGACGCCGCGGCGAAGAGGACGCGTAGACGCGCTGCGTCGTCGAGCGCGCGTGCGCTGCGGACGTAGCGCGCATCGTACCCCTGTTTCTCGCATACCTACGCTTCTATGCGGTTGCGGCCGATGAAGCGCCGGCGACCGAGTTCCTCGCCGCACGGCTGACGCGCGACGAGTCCGTCATCTTCCTCGCTCATGAGGGCGAACAGGACCTCGGGTTCGCGCAACTGTATCCGACGTTCGCATCGCTGGAGCAAAAGCGTTTATGGATCCTCGAAGACCTCTTCGTCGTCCCTGAACGACGTCGGCACGGGATCGGTGCAGCATTGCTTTCGCGTGCCGAGCAGCATGGGCGCGAAACGGGCGCCGTGCGCTTACGACTGGAGACCGCGCACGATAACGCGTCGGCGCAGAGCCTCTATGAGGCCGCCGGTTGGCAGCGTGACGCGATATTTCTCGTCTACAACCGCGACCTGACGTAAACGGACTCCCGAGGGGTGAAAGTCCTCCGGGAAATCATAAGGTCGACACTTCAAGCACTATCGCAACGTGGTGCTGCAGTGCCGGTATTTCAGCCCCGGGCAAAGTCTGCGCATGCCGCAGCCGCACGTCGATGAGTTGACGTTACACACGCATCGCCCGCTTTACGTCCGCGAGCGTTGCGCTCGCTACTTCCCGGGCGCGCTGCGCGCCGTCGGCGAGGATGCCGTCGACGTCGATCGCCTCAAGCTCAGTACGCCGTTCCCGCACCGGCTGCAAATAGGCGTTGAGGCGCTCGGCGAGCTGGCCCTTGCAATCCACGCATCCCAGCGCACCGCTACGGCAGCCCTCGGCGACCATGGGAACGAGCGCCGGGTCGGCGATGTGGTGCAGCGCGTAGACGGGACAGACTTCGGGACGGCCGGGGTCGTGGCGCCGAATCTTGAGCGGATCGGTGACCATCGTGCGCACCTTTTTCGTCGTCGTGGCTGCGTCATCGGCGAGATCGATCGTGTTGCCGTACGACTTCGACATCTTGCGGCCGTCAAGGCCAGGCACGTCGGGGAACTGCGATAGGGTAGCCTGGGGTTCGATCAGCACGCGCCCATAGGTATTGTTGAAGCGCCGCACGACTTCGCGTCCGAGTTCCAAGTGCGAGAGTTGATCTTTGCCCACGGGTACCGTATCGCCGCGCATCACCGCGACGTCGACCAACTGCAAGAGCGGATAACCGAGGAAACCGTAGGTCGCAATCTCGGGACCGAGTGCATTGATTTGGTCCTTAAACGTCGGGACGCGCTGCAGCCAGGCAACGGGTACGAGCATCGACAGCAACAGGTGCAACTCGGAAATCTGGGGCACGTGCGATTGAACGTACAGCGTCGACCGCGTGGGATCGACGCCCGTTGCGAGCCAGCCCAGGACGACTTCGCGAACGTTGGCGGCGAGGTCGGTCGTTCGTTCGTACGACGTCGTGAGCGCGTGGAGATCCGCGACTTCGTAGAACGTTTCGTTGTCGCGCGCAAAGGCGATCCACTGTGAGAGCGCACCGACCAGATGCCCCAGATGCAACCGACCCGTCGGCCGCATGCCCGATACGATACGCCTACCGCGCGGCGAAGCGCTCTGTTCGGGAAGCACGACGCGCGTTTAGTCGCGTACCCGCCTCATTCTTTCCGCGGAGTCAATAAGCGACGCGCATGCCGCCGCGTTCTTGCGAATGCCCGATCTTTTCGCGCACGAAGGCGCGCGCCGCACGCACGGCTTCGTGAAGCGGCGCACCGCGCCCGAGCGCCGCGGCCAACGCTGCAGCGAGCAAACAGCCGGTACCGCGCAACGTCGCTTCGATGCGGCTGCCCTCTTCGAAGCGGAGCGTTCCTCCGCCGTCGGCCAGAACGTCGACCGGCGCGCCGGCGCGATGCCCACCCTTGACCAGGGCCGCTCCGCACCCGAGCGCCCGCAAGCGGCGCGCCGCGCCTTCCATGTCGGCGAGCGACTCGACCGGCTGTTCGCACAGTGCCGCCGCCTCGCTCATGTTCGGGGTCACGACGTCCACCACAGGCAGCAGCGTCGTCCGGATGGCCTGCAGCGTCGCTTCATCGATGAACCGGCCGCCGGCACTGGGTCCGATGACCGGGTCGTACACGACCGGCACGGTCGCCGAAGCGAGGCGCGCGGCCACGACGTCGACCGTCGCCGCATCGAGCAAAACGCCCACCCGAAACGCCGCAATGTCCGCTTCGTGCAAGGCGTCGAATTGGGCGGCGATCAGCGCGGGCGCGACGGCGCCCGCGGCGTGCACGCCGTTCTGGTCCTGCGCCGTGACGCCGGCGACGACCCAGACGTTTGCGGTCCCGAGTTCGGCGAGCGCCTGCACCTCGAGCCCCAAGCCGGCCGCGTTCCACGGGTCGGTGCTGCCGACCGAGCAGACAACGGTCACGACATCGCGGCGGCCCAGCGCCGCACGAGGTCGCGCGCGGCAGACGCCGGGTCGGCCGCCGTGGCCAATGCCGAAATGACGGCGGCCATCGCGGCGCCGCTAGCGGCTACGGCGGCGACGTTGGCTGGACCGATGCCGCCCACGGCGACGACGGGTAACGATGTCGCCGCGACGACGGTACGTAGTCCGGCGGAACCGAGCGGCCGGCCCGCATCGGCCTTCGACGCGGTCGCCGCAAAGGGCCCCACGCCGACATAATCGGCGCCGGCGGCTTCGGCGTCGCGCGCCTCGGCGGCCGTCCCGCAGGAGATTCCTAATAGTCGCTCCCCGAGCACCCGGCGCAACCGGACGACGTCATGTTCAGCAAGGTCTTCTTGACCGGCATGCCAGCCATCCGCCTGTAGGGCGGCTTGAAAATCATCGTTGACGATCAAGCGTGCGCCGCCGGCGTGGGCGCAACGGCACAGCGCTTCGAGGACCGCCGCGTCGACGCCGGCCTTGGCGCGGTACTGCAGAACGCGAATCCCACCCCGCATCAGGGCGCCCGCGAAAGGTAGCGGTTCGGAAACGGCGTCCGCGTCGATGATGCCGTAGATGCCGTGCAGGGTTGCTTCCGCCACCGATCTCCTACGCGGCGTGCACGCACCGGGTCGGTGCTTTGCTGCGGCAGCGGGACGATGGCGAGACCACGACGTGCGAGCGCGGTACGACGTAGTGCGGCAACGCGATCTCGAACGGTTCGCCGCTGCCATCGGCCAGGACCGGGCCGAAGCTGAAGGCGAGCGACGTGGCGGCGAATCGCCGGGGCGTAACGAACGTCATCAGACCCGTGTACTGCGCTTCCGGTGGGAGCCGTAATCCCGTGTAGAGCGTCGGGTCGGTGAGGCTCGGGAAGCGCGTTGCCAGCGGCGTGTAGGCCTTTCCGGCTTCGTCTCTGAGGACGCTGCGCCCGTACGGCAGCACCGTGATCGGCCGCGGACCCGTATTCAGAAAGGTGAGGATCGCCTCGAGCCGGCCGGTAAAAAACGACAGTTTACGCACAATGATCCGTACGCCGGCGGACTCACCCCACATGGTACCGGGCACGACGGCCCGCCAGGGGTGATATGGGTCTTTGATCCGTAACGCCGCGGTCACGCCGTACGGAACCGTCATGTCGGCCTTGACCCGTGCTTGCTGAGCGTGGTCGAAAAACGCGACGCGTTCGCGGACGAAAACGAGCGTCCCGAGCGGGGGGCGGCGGGTGCTGCCGATGATGCGAAAGCGCGCGACGTCGAGCCGGTCGGCGCTGAACACGGACGCGAAGTTGGCGACCGACCCAAAATAACGCTGCTCCGGCGCCTCCAGGAGTCGAAACGCGACCGTATACCGATGAGCTTCGATGGCAGCGACATAGCGGTCCACGAGCGACCGCTCCACCGGTTTGAGCGCGGCTTTGCTCGCGGCACCGCTGCCGCCGAGGCAACAGGCGAGCGCGACCCCCGCCAGGATCGCAGGTCCTGGCTTCACGGTCGTCCGTCGACGATCGCGTCGATGATGCGCGTCAAGTCGGCCGAGTCAACGTAGCGAATTTCGAGCCGCCCACCGCGCCCGCCCGGAACGACGGCGACCGGAGCCCCCAAGGCGAACCGAAGGCGGCTTTCGACGGCCTCCACGTCGGGGGACTTGCTGCGCACGTGTTCGGGCACGCGCGGTTTGCGGCGCTGAGCCAGACGCTCGACATCGCGCACCGTCAGGCCGTCGCGCTCGATGCGCTCCGCCACGCGTTGCCGCTCGCCTTCCTCGATACCGAGCAGCGCGCGGGCGTGGCCCACGGACAGGACCCCGGCGCGCAGCTTCGCCTTGAGGGAGTCGGACAGGCCGAGCAGCCGCAACGCATTGGCAATGGTGGGACGGCCCTTGCCGATTCGCTCAGCGACGCGCTCCTGCGTGAAGCGGTACTCGTCGATGAGGTGCTGGAAGCCCATGGCCTCTTCAAGCGGGTCGAGGTTCTGGCGCTGGAGGTTCTCGACGATGGCCACTTCGAGGCTGGCCTGGTCATCGGCCTCGCGCACGATCGCCGGAATGGTCCCGAGCCCGGCCGCGGCCGCGGCGCGCCACCGCCGCTCACCCGCAATCAATTCGAATTCACCGTCGCCCGAACGGTCCGAGAGGGGACGGACGATGATCGGCACGAGGACGCCCAGTTCGCGGATCGACGTTTGGAGTTCGGCCAGCGCCGCCGGATCGAAGTTTCTGCGCGGCTGTTGCGGGTTCGGGCGAATGGTAGCGACGCTGATGTCGCGCAGCCCCGGCCGCGGAGGGGTCGCCTGCCCGAGCAAGGTATCGAGCCCGCGGCCGAGCCCGCGTTTGGGACCGCTCACGGGCCGGCCAGTTCCCGCGCCAGGGCGAGGTAAGCTTGCGCTCCCCGGCTTTTGACGTCGAACAGGGCCACCGGTTTCCCGTATGACGGCGCCTCCGAGAGGCGGATGTTGCGTGGTATCTGCGTCCGAAACACCTGGCTCGGAAAATGTGCCGTCACTTCGTCGAGGACTTCCACGGCCAAGCGCGTGCGCCCGTCGAACATCGTGACCAGAACACCCGCAATGCGTAATGCCGGATTGAGCGCTTCCCGGACCCGCGCAACGACGTTGGTCAATTGCGAGAGGCCCTCGAGCGCATAGTACTCCGCTTGCACCGGGATCAGGACTTCGTCGGCGGCCGTCAGCGCGTTGAGCGTCAAGAGGCCGAGCGACGGCGGGCAATCGATCAGAATATAGTCGTACGAGCCGCGTGCCGTCGTGAGCGTCCGTTTGAGGCGTGTCTCGCGCGCCAAGGCCGACACCAACTCGATCTCCGCGCCGGCCAGGCCGACCGTTGCCGGGACGACGGCGAGCTGCGGGAGCGCCGTTCCGAGCACGACCTCATCGAGCGCGGCGTCCTCGAGCAACAGCGCATAAACGTCGCGCTCGATCGTGCGCTTGTCGATCCCAAGCCCGCTCGTCGTATTGCCCTGCGGGTCGATGTCAACCAAGAGGACCCGGCGGCCCAGCATTGCGAGGGAGGCGCCCAGGTTCACGGCCGTCGTGCTCTTGCCGACGCCGCCCTTCTGATTGACGATCGCGATCGTGCGGCACGCCGCTGCGGCCGTCATTCCGGCGGCGGCGTTCGCGCGGCGTTCGCCGTTGCGCGCGCGACGGAGGGCTCCTCCGCGCCGCTCCAGAGGCCGTAGCGCTCTTTCATCGCTTCATAGCGGGCATACGAATGCGGGTCGATGGCCGGCCATGGAGCGGTGTCCAGCAGGGGGACGAGACGATTGCGTAGCGCGTCGCCCCGCACCATCAGCTGGTAAAAGCGGCGCGGACCGTATTCGTACGGACCGTATAAGCGCGCTCCCGGCAAACGCTCGAAGGCCCATTCGAGCAGCGGCAGATGCCGGACATGCATCTTCAGCGTGATCTGCGCCTGTTTACGGTCGCCGCCGAAGTGACCCTGCGCGATCAAAAGCCCCAGCAACAGACCGAAGTCGAAGTCGCGGACGGTCACTCGGCCGACATTCCCTGTTTCACTGTATTAGTTCCTCGTGGAACCGGCGGACGGAGCAGTGACTCGGCGAGAGACAGCAGCGTGGCGGGCTGGTTCAGCTCGGGCTCTACCATGACCCTCTCCAACAGCGCGGAGAGGATGTGGCCGACGATGGGGCCCCCGCGAGACCCAGCTGGCAACGCGCCGGCGCGCACGGCGAGCCCGATCACGTCCTCGCCGCTGATCGCCAAGTGCCGCACGGAGAGCGGCGGAGCGGACGCCATCAGCGCGCGCACGCGCGCTTCGAAGCGCCCGTTCTCGTCGGAGCGTTTGGGTAAGCCGCTGCCCCTGATGTCCGCGTGGCGCAGACTGAATTGCCTGTTCAGGTTTTCGGGACCGACCCGACGGATGAACTTTCGCACGGCCGCGTCGCTCAGTTCGGGGCCGGCGGCATACATGTGATTTCGCACGAGGCGTGCGACGGTTTCCGTCTGACCATTCGCAAACCGCAAGCGCTGGAGTGCCGCGGTCGCCATTTCTTCGCCGACGTACTCGTGGCCGTAAAAGTGCGGACCGTCTTTGACCCGCGGCTTCCCAACATCGTGCAGGAGTCCGGCTAACCGCAGCTCGAGGTCGCCCACCGGTGTAGCGTCGAGCGTGGCCAGACCATGTTGGTAGACATCGTACGCATGGTACTCGTTTTGCGCGACGTCGACGCCCTCCAGTAATTCCGGTAAGATGTGGGCCAGCACGCCGCTGTGGCGCAGGAGCTCGAAGCCCGAGGACGGCGTCTCGGCGGCCAACAGCTTTATGAGTTCGTCGCGGCAACGCTCGGCCGACACCGTCCCGACCAGCGGCGCGGCTGCTTGCATGGCCGCGAAGCTGCGTTCGGTGAGTTGAAAGCGAAAGCGCGCTGAAAACTGCGCGGCGCGCAACATGCGCAGCGGGTCCTCCGCGAACGCGGCCTCGCTCATGATGTCGATGCGGCTCGCCCGGATGTCGGCCACGCCACCGTACGGATCGATCAATTCGCCCGAACGAATGGCTCGCGCCAGCATGTTCATGCGGAAGTCGCGCCGCCCCAGATCGTCTTCGAGCGACACCTCGGGTCCCGCCTCGACGACGAAATCACGGTGGCCTGCCCCGGTTGAGCGCTCCCGTCGCGGGACAGCCACGTCCGCCACGACATCGCCCAGCGCCACCTTGACGACCGCGAAGGACGCTCCGACGACGCTGGTGGGCCCGGCGCGGCTCAATCGCGCGACCAACTCGTCGAGCCGTACGCCCAGCACCACATAGTCGAGGTCCTTAGCGACCCGCTCGATGCCATCGAAGGCGGTGCGCTGCTCGTCCCGGACGCGTCCACCGACGGCAAACAGCGCGTCGGGCGGCAAGACGGCCAGCAGCGCGCGATCGACGGCCTGCACCGCCGTCTCAGCCATGGCGCGCGCCCCCGAGCGGCCGTTTGGCCGGAACGCCGGAACGGCGCGGAAAGCGCGGCGCCGTCGGGGAGACTTTGCGCACGAGAACGATCCGGCGCTGGTCCGACTCGGGGATAGCGCGGTATTCGCCGACAAGCGCGGCGCCCAGCATCAGCGCCGCATCGGCGCCCGCGGTGCGTTCGGCGTCCGCTAGGCGACCACGTTGCAGCACGGCCAGGCCATCGATGGCCAGGAACGGGACGGTCAACTCGAGGACCGTCGCAAAGCCCCCGACCCCGCGCGCCGTGACGGAGCCGAAGCGCGCGCGCAAATCAGGCCGGCGCGCCGCTTCTTCCGCCCGCCCGGCGACGACGCTGAGGTTCAGCCCTAGCTCGGCAGCAGTGGCCCGCAAAAAGCGTACCTTTTTCGCGACCGCCTCGACCGCGGTAACGGCGTAACCCGTCGCAATGGCGAGCGGGATGGCGGGGAACCCCCCGCCGCTGCCGACGTCGATCAACGGGTCACGTACATACGGTAGAAGCGTCAGCGAGTCGCGCACGTGTTCCTCGACCGCCGCCGGCGAGCGAGCAGCGGTCAGATTGAAAGCGGCATTGCGCGTAAGTAACAGGGCAGCGTAGTGGTCGAGCCGGCGTCGCGTCGCGCCATCGACATCTTCCCACCGCCGGGGGGCACCGGTCACCCCGGCAGACCCCGCTCGGCGAGGACCAGTTCGCCAGCCTCCGGCCGGAGTGGGGTATCGCGGTGCGACGACACGCTCCGCCGTCGCAAAGCCAGTTCGAGGATGGCGACGTCGGCGGCCGCGACGCCGGCGATGCGGCTGGCAGCGCCCAGGGAGCGCGGACGGAAGCGCATGAACTTCTCGCAGGCTTCACGCGAGAGCGCCGTTACCTGCTCGAAGGGATAATCGCCGGGCACCGCAGTTCCCTCGGCACGCAATGCCCGCGCAACGGCCCGTTCTTGTCGCCGGACGTATCCCGCCAGCTTTATCTCGATCGCCGCCCGTTCGAGGGTCGCCGCATCGACGGCAAGCGTCGCCGCGACGTCGGCCGCCTCAGACTCAGGGCGCCGCAACACCTCAGCGACCGTCATTGCGCCGCGGGGTAGGGGGCCGCCAAGCCGGGTCTTTTCCGCCGCTTCAAGAGCCCGTTCCAACCTCGCGCGGCGCTCACGGAAGGCGTCGAACGCCGGGCCCGAGAGCAATCCCACCGCGTGGCCCAGCGGCGACAGGCGCAGGTCGGCGTTGTCGTGCCGCAGGAGGATCCGGTGTTCCGCGCGCGAGCTGAGCATGCGGTACGGTTCGTCGACGCCGCGGGTGATGAGGTCGTCGATCAGCACGCCGATATAGGCCTGGGAGCGGGTTAGACTGAGCGGCTCTTCGCCGCGTGCGCTGCGCGCCGCGTTGATGCCGGCGATCAGCCCTTGAGCGGCGGCTTCTTCGTATCCCGAGGTGCCGTTCAGCTGGCCACAGTGAAACAGCCCGTTTACGCGGTACGTCTCGAGCGACGCCCGCAACTGCGTCGGGGGAACGTAATCGTACTCGACCGCGTAGCCCGCCCGCAGCATCGTCGCCGCGGCGAAGCCGGGCAGAGTGCGGAGCATCGCGAGTTGGACGTCCGCGGGCAACGACGTCGAAAAACCGCCCACGTACAGCGAGTCGTTCGTCCAACTTTCCGGTTCGACGAAGACGAGGTGCGTTGGGTTATGCGAAAACTTAATGACTTTATCTTCTATGGAAGGACAGTAGCGCGGCCCAATGCCGCGAATCAAGTCCAGTCCGTAGAGCGGCGAGCGGTGCAGGTTGTCGCGCACCAGCGCGTGCGTGGCCGCGTTCGTCGACACGACGTAACACGGCAGTTGCGGCCCGGCAAAGCGCGGTTCGCTCGCGTACGAAAACATCAGCGGGACATCGCTCGGGGGCTGCACCCGCATGCAGTCATAGTCGACACTGTGCGAGTCAACGCGCGGTGGCGTACCGGTCTTCAAGCGCGCCGTCGGGAAACCGATGCGCCGCAGCGTCTTCGCCAAG
The DNA here is from genome assembly GCA_014305025.1 of Candidatus Nyctobacter psychrophilus. GTDB lineage: Bacteria > Vulcanimicrobiota > Vulcanimicrobiia > Vulcanimicrobiales > Vulcanimicrobiaceae > Nyctobacter > Nyctobacter psychrophilus. The sequence continues at coordinate 113,039 of JACRTY010000001.1, forward strand.
GCCAGTGCGGGGGGCTCCCCCAGACGGCCGGCGGCTTCGCTGTGCTCGCCCCGAAAGATCTTGCCGCCGAGGAACGTGCCGGTGGCCAGCACGACGCGACGCGCGCGAAACGTGCGGCCGTCGGCCGTTATGACTCCACGCACCGCACCGTTTTCGATGAGGATGTCGTCGACCAGCGCTCCCACAATAGTTAAGTGCCGTAATGAATGTAATAGAGAGGTCGCCGCGCGCACGTAGCCGGGTTTGTCGGCCTGTGCGCGCAGCGCCCGGACGGCCGGGCCCTTCGTTTCGTTGAGGAAGCGTACGTGCAAGGAACAGGCGTCGATCAAGCGGCCCATCGCGCCGCCGAGCGCATCGATCTCGCGCACGAGTTGTCCCTTCGCGCTGCCGCCGATCGACGGATTACACGCTAAGGTGCAGATGCGCTCGGGATCGCCGCTGATCAGCACGGTCGGGACGCCCATCGCGGCAGCGGCATGCGCCGCCTCCAGTCCGGCATGGCCGCCGCCGACCACGATGACCGCCGCGTCGTCCACCTGCGCCTTGCTCACGATTTCCGGGAGTTTGTCGGGCCTGCCCCGACTCCCACCCCGAACCCGGCGCGGGGCGAGGGACGTGCGCGATTACTTGCCGACGCAGAAGCGGGCGAAGACGGCGTCGAGCACGGCCTCGCCCGCGTCGCGTCCGCTCAGCGCGCCGAGAGACGCATGGGCCGCGGCCAGGTCGGAGGCGACCAAATCGAGCGGCGCATGCGCGTCGAGCGTCTCGCGGACGGCGGCGAGCGAGCGGCGGGCTTCGAGAACGGCATCCGCTTGCCGTGCCGTACCGAGATGGGGCCGAGCCACATCGACCGGGCCGTCGCCGAGCCGTCGGCACAAAGCCGCGCGGACCGCTTCCAGCGACGCGCGTGCGTGCGCGCAGCCGAGCAGCGCAGCCCCTTCGGCAGGCTCACGCTGATCGTAGCCGACCCGCCCGACATCGGCCTTGTTGAAGTAGACGAGGCGTTCGCATGCGCGCGTTCGGCGCAGAACGTCGCTTGCAGCAGGATCGAGCGGTCGCGACGCGTCGACCACGACGAGGACCAGGCTGGCCGCCGCGAGCGCGCCTTCGCTGCGGGCCACGCCGGCGGCCTCGAGCGCATCGGCACTGTGCCGCATGCCGGCGGTATCGATCAGGCGCGCCACGCCACCGTCGCCCAGCGCTACGCTCTCTTCGAGCGTATCGCGCGTCGTGCCGGCAAGCTCCGAAACGAGCGCCCGCTCGCTGCCGAGCAGGCCGTTGAACACCGACGACTTCCCGGCGTTGGGCGGCCCCACGATCGCAACCGCGGCCCCTTCGCGCATCACCTGGCCCCGTTCCCACGTCCGCGCCAGCTCCTCGAGAGCGCCATCGACGGCTTCCACGCGCACGCGAACGTCGCTCGCATCGGGCGCCGCCACCTCGTCAGGAAAGTCCAGTGTCGCCGTCAGTTCCGCGAGTATCGTGGCTAGTTCGGCGCGCAGGCGCTCAACCTCGCTCGCCAGGCCGCCAGCCATCCGCGCCGAGGCCGCTCGGGCGGCGCCCCGATGTTCGGCGGCGATCAGTTCGGCAACGGCCTCCGCCGCACACAAGTCCAGTTTCCCCGCCTCGTAGGCGCGTCGCGTGAACTCGCCCGCTTCGGCCGCCCGAGCGCCCAGCGCCAGGGCGGCAAGCATGGTGTCGCGGGCCACCGCAGTCGAGCCGTGAACGTGGAGTTCGAGTACGTCCTCACCCGTATAACTGTGCGGCGCGGGAAAGAAGAGGGCTAACCCGCGGTCGATCGTGAGGCCGTCGCCGTCGACGACCGGGCGGGTCTCCGCCCGGCGCGGCCGTAGCGGCGCGCCGGGGCACAAGGCACGGGCGATGTCGCGGACCAGCGGTCCGCTGACGCGCACGATCGCAATCGCACCGCGCCCCGGCGGCGTGGCGATGGCCGCGATCGTGCCGCCACCCATCGACGTGTGCTTAGCGCGGGATAACGACCAAGTGGCGTTCCGGCTCGACGCCGCTGGACTCGGTCTTCACGTAGGGGTTGTCGGCGAGGGCCAAGTGGATGACTTTACGCTCGGAGGGCAACATGGGCTCGAGCGGAATCGGCCGCTTTTCGCGAATCGCGCGCTCGAGCGTCTGCAGGGCCAGACCCTTGAGCATGTCCGCGCGCCGCGCGCGATAGCCTTCCGCATCGATCGTGAAGTAGTGCCGGTCCTTTTTGACCCCGGCGTTGATCATGTTGTTGAAGATCAAGTTGAGCGCTTCGAGCGTATGTCCGTGGCGCCCGATGAGGTTGGCCAGATCGGGACCGTCCACTTCGAGGTATTCGCCTTCGCTGCGCGCGTAGTACCGCACCCGCGCTCCGCCCACGCCCAGCTTCTCCAGAATGACCTCAAGCAATTCGCGCGCCGGGCGGACCGCTTCCGGTTCCGGCTGCACGCTGGGTCGTGGGCGCGGCACCGGGCCGGCCGGCGCTCGCGAGCGTGGCGCCGGGCTGCGCGCCCCGCCGGTCTGCGGCAGGCGCGGTCG